>JAZLBD010000008.1:0-61037 GCA_045613545.1 Christensenellaceae bacterium | reverse complement strand
GCTCGATTTGTCGTATCCCCCAAAGGCAAAGGACGACGTTGCAAGCGTCGGAGCGGGGCGCGCCGCTAAAGGCGAAAATCCTCTTCTCTGCGCCAAAAAAAAGAACGGATTTCGATCCGTTCTTTTTTTGTTGTATAAGGATTATAGAAGAGGATTTGACTGTGGAGCCGTTTTGCGAAAGCAAAACGCTTTGCCTTGTTCGCTCGATTTGTCGTATCCCCCAAAGGCAAAGGACGACGTTGCAAGCGTCGGAGCGGGGCGCGCCGCTAAAGGCGAAAATCCTCTTCTCTGCGCCAAAAAAAAGAACGGATTTCGATCCGTTCTTTTTTGTTATATAAGGATTATAGAAGAGGATTTAACCGTGGAGCCGTTTTGTGACAGCAATAATCCGCCCTCTTTTTCTTTTCGTAAAAGATAAAAACAAGGAGTGTTATTCTTCTACGATCTCGTCTTCAGAAACCTCTTCAGAAACCTCTTCAATATCATCTTCGACGATGATTTCTTCTACGTTCGCTTTTTTGAACAACTTAGCGTTCTTTTTCATTTGCGCTTTCATTGACTTAGACGTCGCGCGAGCCGCGTCGATTTGCGCGCGCATTTCTTGCGGTGTAGGAGGTACGAACGCCGACCCTTCTGCGTTTTCGGGAACAATTTCGTAGCCTTCGTCTCTTTCAAGCATCGTAGCTTCGGTGATTCCGTCGAAAAGGTGGACGTGGTGCGCGTCGAACGCAAGTTCTACCACTTCGTTCAAGCTTACGACAGCACGGGAAGAAATCTTCGCGATCATTTGCGTAGAGTCGTCGACGATGGAAGATTCTTTTTCTGCGTAATCGAGTTCGCAATAGATTTGCGTTTCTGCACCAAGTTTTTCGATAACTTCAACGCGCGATTTAACCACCGTGTCGGGCGAGTTGGAAATAAACATTTGGTCGTGGTGGATATCTTCGGGACGAACGCCGAGCGTCACTTCACGATCGGTATCCAAATAATCGTTCAAATTCTTAATTCTTGCAACCACCGTTTTAGGCAACAAAATTTTATTGTTGGAGAAAGCCACGTACACTTTCTTGTCGGAGGATACGAGGTGCGCGCCCTTGAAGAAGTCCATTTGAGGCGTACCGATAAATCCAGCAACGAAGAGGTTTACGGGATAATCGTACAAGTTTTGCGGGGTATCCACTTGTTGCATAAAGCCGTCTTTCATAACGACGATACGCGTACCCATCGTCATAGCTTCGATTTGGTCGTGCGTGACGTAGATGAAAGTCGTTGCAAGTCTTGCGTGGAGTTTGGAAATTTCCGTTCTCATCGAAGCGCGAAGCTTTGCGTCCAAGTTGGACAAAGGTTCGTCGAGAAGGAATACTTTCGGTTCACGAACGATCGTTCTACCGAGCGCAACACGTTGACGTTGACCACCAGATAATGCCTTGGGTTTACGGGTCAAATAGTCCGTGATACCAAGAATCTCAGCGGCAGCTTTCACCTTTTGGTCGATGATTTCTTTCGGCACTTTACGAAGTTTCAAACCGAACGCCATGTTGTCGTAAACGGACATGTGAGGATAAAGCGCATAGTTTTGGAAAACCATCGCGATATCTCTATCCTTGGGAACGATGTCGTTGACGTACTTACCGTCGATATACAATTCACCCGAAGAGATTTCTTCGAGTCCTGCAATCATACGAAGTGTGGTAGACTTACCACAGCCAGAAGGACCTACAAGCACGATGAACTCTTTATCTCTGATATCGAGAGTAAAGTTAAACACTGCTTGTACGCCCGAGGGATACACTTTATTGATGCCATTAAGCAAAAGGCCTGACATTATTTTTTCCTCCGTTCGGACAAATTTTTTCGATATTACTATTCTACTATATTTTTTTCAAAAATACAATGGTCATTTTCGACAAAGTTCGTTGGTGAGATTATATACTTTGCACAACGAAAGAGCTTTTTTTTCTTACGAATCAGCAACTACCACCTTACAAGTTGCGGTACTCTCCTTAGTCTGCACGCTCACGTGGGCGACCCCCTCCCCAACGCCTTTGACGACGCCGTCAAAAACGAGAGCGACCTCCTCGTTTGACGAGCGCCAAAAAAACCGCGGGGTGACGGGCGAGTCCTCCAATATCGCGTATAGACTTTTTTCTTCCCCTACCCGAAGCTCCAGATAATGCTCGCTAATCGTCAAGCGCGAACGCTCTTCCACCGGTTGCTGTCCTCCGCAACCCGCCGTCACAAGACACACGCCCAATAGGCACGCTACTGCTTTTTTCATACGATCCCCTTTTCGGTTATTTTGCTCAAATCTCTCTTTTTTTATCCGCAAAGACTTGCCTTTTTTATGGAAAAGAGCTATAATAATAAACAAATTCGATAGGCAAAAACAAGGAGGCTTTTTATGTCCGTTCAAGAGCGTTTCATCCGCTACGCAAAAATCGACACCCAATCAAACCCCGAAACGGGAACGCACCCCAGCACCCAAAAGCAGTTCGACCTTGCAAAGCTCCTCAAAACGGAGCTTGAACAGCTCGGTTTATCGAACGTGCGTTTAGACGAGCATTGCTACGTATACGCAGAAATCCCCGCAAATGCCGAAAATTTGCCCGCGATCGGGTTTATCGCGCATATGGACACCGAACCCGTTTGCTCGGGGAAAAACGTCCAACCCACCCTCGTGGAATACACCGGTGGCGACATCGTTTTGGGTCACGGAAAGGTCATTTCCGAACGCGAATTCCCTTTCCTTAAAGACCATATCGGTCAAACGATTATCGTCACGGGCGGAGACACCTTGCTCGGCGCGGACGATAAGGCGGGGATTGCGGAAATTATGACGGCGGTGGAATACGTCCTTTCCCGCCCCGAAATCAAACACGGAAAGATCGGCGTCGCTTTCACCCCCGACGAAGAGATCGGCGAGGGGGCTTCCCTCTTCGACGTGAAAGGGTTCGGTTGCGATTTTGCTTACACCGTCGACGGCGAGGCGGTCGGCGAACTCGGATACGAAACCTTCAACGCCGCCGAGGCGACGGTTCGTTTCGTCGGCAAAAACATCCACCCCGGCGCGGCGAAAGGGAAAATGATCAACTGCACTCTTCTCGCCAGCGAATTCGTTGCAATGCTCCCCTCTTCCGAGCGTCCTTCTACAACGGAGGGGAAAGAGGGATTCTATCATGTGGAGAGCGTGCGCGCGGAAGTGGAAACCGCGGAAGTAAAACTGATTATCCGCGACCATAGCATGGAGCTTTTCCAAAAAAGAAAAGCGTTCGTACAAGACTGCGCCCAAAAAATCAACCTGCTCTACGGCGACGGTTGCGCCAGCGTGAGCGTTCGCGACCAATACTTCAACTGTTTAGAGAAGATTAAAGAGCACTTCCACCTCGTCGAAAACGCGCGAAAGGCATATACCATGGCAAGGATTACCGCGATGGAAGCCCCCGTTCGAGGCGGTACGGACGGCTGTACCCTTTCCTTTATGGGATTGCCTTGCCCCAACCTTTTCACGGGTGGCTATAACGCCCATTCCGTCCTCGAGTGTATCCCTATTCCCTCGATGGAAAAAGCGGTGGAAGTCATCGTCAATCTTATCAAAATTTACGGAAAAAATTAAAACGAAAAGCGGTGAATTTTCACCGCTTTTTTTCTTTACTAAAATGGAAATATCAAAGGGGGAACGCGTTATAATATTCCCTTTCTTTTTTCGTTTGTACCCGCCCTTGCATATAATCGACGAGGGCGGAAATCACCCGTTCCACCTCCGCTTTTTTGACGGCGATTCTTATTTCCACTCTTTCTCCGTACTCGCTCGAAAGCGGAACGCACCGCGCGGAAGAGAGATATTTTTGCAAGCCGTCCACTCCCGTATAATCGACGAAAACCGACCACTCCTCACACAATTCCACGCTATGAATCGAAGCGTTCGAAAGCGCCTCGGACGTAGTGGAAGAGTAGGCGCGGACGAGTCCTCCTGCCCCCAGCTTAATACCGCCGAAATACCGCACGACGGCTACCGCCGTTTCCGTTAGATTTTTGTTTTTGATCACTTCTAAAATCGGCAACCCAGCAGTCCCCTGCGGTTCTCCGTCGTCCGAAAAACGGCAAAGATTCCCCGCTTTATCGGCTATAAACGCAAAGCAGACGTGGGTGGCAAGAGAATGTTCTTTTCGCACGCACGCCAAAAAACCGCGCGCATCTTCCTCGCTCTCCACGTGTTTTACGTAGGCGATAAAGCGTGATTTTTCTATGATTTTTTCGTACGTGTTTTCGCCTATTACGGTGAGAATTTTCTTTTCCGACATACCTTTTCCTGGTCAAAAAACGGGGCGAACGCCCCGCTTTTTATCATTTTACCACGATTTTTACGTGTACTTTTTTGCCTTTATGGAGCACGAATTCGTTGCTCGGGATAGGAGCGTTCGGGTCGGTGAGTTTCGTATCGTCCACGGAAACACCGCCTTGTTCGATGAGCCGTCTTGCCTCCCCTTTCGACTTGGCAATCCCAGAGGAAACCATAACGTCCACCACCGTTTGCACGGAGGAAACCTCCTTCGTAAGCAATTCCGAACCGCCGCCACCGAACGCTGCGCGCGCTTGTTCTCTTGCTTTCGTCGCCTTTTCTTCGCCGTGCACGAGTTTGGTCACTTCAAAGGCAAGGCGTTCTTTCGCTACGTTAATTCTTTCGTCTTGATGGCAGGTGAGAGCTTCAATTTCTTGCAAATCCATAAAGGTCAAAAGTCGCATACATTCCGCAACCTTGCAATCTTCCACGTTTCTGAAATATTGATAGAAATCGTACACCGAGCATTTTTCTTCGTCGAGCCACAAAGCGCCCTTTTGCGTTTTGCCCATCTTCTTGCCTTCGCTATTCAAAAGCAGGGTACACGTCATACAGTACGCCTCTTTTTGTTTCTTTCTGCGAATCAAATCGACGCCGGCGAGCATATTCGACCATTGGTCGTCGCCACCGAGTTCGAGGGTGCAATGATACGTGTCGTGGAGTTTCAAGAAATCGTAGCCTTGCATCAACATATAGTTAAACTCAAGGAAAGTAAGCCCCTTTTCCAAGCGTTGCTTATAGCACTCTGCCGTAAGCATTTTATTGACGGAGAAATGCACGCCGATGTCACGCAAAAATTCCACGTAGTTGATGGAAAGCAACCAGTCCTTATTGTTGGCGATAATCGCGCCGTCCTCCCCATCGAATCGGATAAAGCGGGACATTTGCTTTTTGAAACATTGTACGTTATGATCAATGGTTTCCACCGTCAACATAGAACGCATATCCGATCTGCCCGACGGGTCGCCGATCATACCCGTACCACCACCAAAAAGCGCGATCGGACGATGCCCGAATTTTTGCATCCAAGCCATCGCCATAATAGGGATATAATGTCCGATGTGCAAGCTGTCCGCCGTGGGATCGAACCCGACGTAGAAAGTCACTTTCTCTTCGCCCAGCTTTTTGTATAAATCCTCTTCGTAGATCGTTTGCTTGATAAAACCTCTCTCTTTGAGGACGTCCATAACGTTCGTTGCCATAATCATTCTCCTTTTTTGGCTAAATCCCCATCATTATACCACTTTTTTCCCTTTTTGGCAACGAAAAACAAGGGGAAAGCGATAGGTTTTTCCCTTTTACGCCACGATACGTTGCTTTTTCTCGCTCGGCTCTTCTTTGGGAAATCCGCATTGAAGGAGCGCCTCGATCGTTTCCTCTTCCGTCCTTGTACGAAGTCTCCGCTCAATTTCCGCGTTCCATAACGCGTTTTTCCATTCCCGTTCGTTTTGCATAATTTTCACCTCTTTTTTCATTCTTTTTCTTTAGTATACCCCCAAAAACTTGACAAACGGTTGCATATATTATAAAATAGAAGAAAAAAAGTTTTAAGAGGCTATTATGAAATACGATATACTCCTTGATATGCTATTCGACCTTTTGACGAAGCGAAAGATCACCGCCAAGTATTGGGCGGAAAAATACGGGTTTTCCGAACGCAGTGTCTACCGATACGTCGATATTTTATCTTTATCCCTCCCCGTGCAAGTCCAACGGGGTAGGAACGGGGGGATTTGTATTTCCGACACCTACAAGCTCCCCGTCGGGTTTATGAAAAAGGAGGAATACGACGCGGCGATCTCCGCTTTGGAAATAGCCTACGGACAGTTCGCCGACGAGAAGTTTATGCAAGCCAAGAAAAAACTGTCCGCGCAAATGAAAACGGAAACGCGGGATTTAACCTTGACGGGAAACATCGGCACGATTTTGGTGGACGGCGACGGTTGGGGGGATACGAGAAAATTCTCCGACAAGATGCACCTGTTTGAAGACTGTGTGCAAAACTCTATGGTCGTGGACATCGAATACAATTCCCGAAAAGGCGAGGTTTCTTTGCGAAAAATCGAACCGCACGTACTCGTTTTTAAGCAGGGGGTTTGGTATATTTTTGCCTTTTGTAGAAAACAGCGCGCTTTTAGATTATTCCATTTGGGGCGGATCGTTTCCGCGCTCGTCACGGAGGAAAAATTCAACAGAAAACCTCTTGAACGCAAAGATATCCCCTTGCATTATTGGTCGGACGAAACGAGCGAGGTCGTCAAGCTCGCCGTCACGGAAAACGGATTTTCCGACGCCCTCGAATGGCTAGGCAGAGAGAGCTTAAAACAGATCGACGGAGAATGGTTTGCAGAGGCGACCCTCCCTATGGACGACTCCCTCGTGAAGAAAATCGCAAGTTTCGGGAAAGAGATTAAGGTCATCGAGCCGATTTCCTTGCAAAAGAAAGTGAAAAAACTCGCCGAGAGTATTTTGAAAAATTACTGATATAAGCATATTTCTCCCCCTTTTTGCACTATACTGTAAAGAAAAGCTTAGGGGGGATTTTTTATGAAAAAAGTTCTGTTTACAGGCGGGGGGAGCGCCGGACACGTCACGCCGAATATCGCCATCATAGAGGAAATGCTCAAACAGGGCAATATCGACGTTTGCTATATGGGATCGGAGGGGATAGAAAAGAGTATGATCACGCCCTTAAAAATCCCCTATTTCACCATCCATCCACCGAAATTTTCCCGTTCTTTTTCCTTGAAGAACGCGCGAATCCCTCTCGATTTCAAACGCGCGGTCAAAGAGGCGACGAAAGGACTACTTTCTTACTCGCCCGATCTCGTCTTTTCCAAAGGCGGATTCGTTGCTTTACCCGTCGTTTGGGCGGCGCATAAACTAAAAATACCCTGCCTTACGCACGAGAGCGATTTATCCCCCGGTCTTGCCAATCGATTAATGGCAAAACGATGCAAAAACGTTCTAACCGCCTTTATGGAAACGGCAAACCGTTTCAAAAACGGAAAATACGTCGGAGCCCCTTTGCGGAAACGGTTGTTTGATTGCGACAAAACCTCGAATATGGAAAAATACCGCCTACATCCCCAAAAACTGACCGTGCTCGTCTTTGGCGGTGGAAGTGGAAGTTTGACGCTCAATACCGCGCTTAGAAAAGCCCTCCCCAGCCTTTGCAAAAAATACAACGTCTTGCATATTTGCGGAAAGGGAAACGCCACCCACGACCGCGTGCAAAACTACCGTCAAATCGAATTCGAAGCGGACATGGGTGGCGCGTACGCCGTAGCGGACGCCGTTGTGGCAAGAGCTGGAAGCAACACCCTTTTCGAGTGTTTGGCTCTTCAAAAACCTCTGCTTTCCGTTCCTCTAGCCAAAGCGTCGAGGGGGGATCAAATCAAAAATGCGCGCTACTTCCAAGAAAGAGGGCTGATTCATCTTTTGGAAGAGAGGAATCTCTCCCGTTTAGAAGAGTCGATCGACTCTCTTCTCGCCGATCAAAAACTTCGACAGGATCTCTCGCTCTCTCACTACGCTTACGGAACGGAAAACGTCTTGACTGAGATTCAAAAAAATGTATAACCGTCCCTGCCTAAAAACCGCCAAAAGAAAAAGACGAAAGAGGAAAATTCTTCTTGTCGTCTTTTTTATCCTTTCTGTTTTCGTCGCTCTTTTTTTCTATTTCCAGCGCAACGTGACGAACGTTTTAATTTCCGTGAGCGAGGCGACGATGCGCGCCTCCACCACCATCGCCGTCAACGACGCCGTCTATTACACCTTAAAAGGGGGCGTTCGCTACGAAGATCTTGTGGAAATTGAGAAAAATCAACAAGGGGATATCGTCGCCGTTTCCGCAAACCCGCTTAAAATTAACCAAATTGCGCGTGACACCGCCTCGATTTCACAATCCAACCTAAAAAATTTAAGTCTTAACGGTATTCCCATTCCCTTGGGCGCTTTGACGGGAATCGAAGCGTTTGCCGGTCTTGGTCCGCGGATACATATTCGTATCATTCCCGTGAGTAGCGTTTCTTGTACGTTCACATCCTATTTCGAAAGCGTAGGCATCAACCAAACTCGGCACTCTATTTATTTGCACGTCGTCACGGATATTAGCATCGTTATGCCGTCGAAAACGGAAAACTTTGCCGTCACCACGCAAATTCTCATCGCCGAATGCGTGCTTGTCGGAAAAATCCCCGACACTTTTTTGCAATCGGATTTATTCGGAAACAAGTCGGGGCTTTCCCCTTAATTTTTTTTACTGCGCGATTTGAAAATAAACGCCATTACGCAAGAGAAAATTACGGCGGCGGAAATACCCGCGCTCGCCGCCGAAAGCGCGCCCGTAAACGCGCCGAACAGTCCCTTTTGTGCCCCACGAATCGCGCCGTTGGCAAGCAAATATCCAAACCCACTAATCGGCACGGTCGCCCCCGCGCCCGCAAAATCGACGAGGTATTGATAAAGCCCCAATCCTTGCAACACGACCCCTGCGATCATAAAATATACCAAAATTTTACCGCTCGTCCAGTCGGTGTAATTGATGATGACTTGCGCAATCGTGCAAATGAGTCCGCCCACCGCAAAGGCTTTCAAGAACATAAACACAATCGAAAAAATTTCTTCTTTCATAACACCCTCCTTAAACGTTTTCAACGGATACGGCGTGACAAATACAGGGTATACTCTCCCCTTGCCCGCTCGATACCGTAGAAAGGAGCGCGCCCGTCGCCGCAAGAAGCACGCGATTTAGCTCCCCTTTTTTCAGTTTGTCCATAATATAGGAATTGAATACGACGGCGCTACAACCCGCACCGCTTCCCCCTTGAAATTCGTCCTCTATCACTTTATACACCACTTCGCCACAATCGACGTGGTTTTTTTGTATATCCACCCCTTTTTCCCAAGTCAAATCTTTCAAAATTCGACTCCCAAGCGCGCCCAAATCCCCCGTGATGATCAAGTCGTAATCATCGGCGTCCCTACCCGTTTCTCGTAGGTGCGTCAAAATCGTATCGCAAGCGGCAGGCGCCATCGCCGCCCCCATATTGTTGACGTCGCACACCCCAAAATCCACCACTTTCCCAAAAGTAGCCGAAGTGATCGCGCACCTGCCCCCCTCCTTTGCCACGAGCGTCGCTCCTGCGCCCGTCACCGTCCATTGCGCTTGTGGAGGCCGAGTGTTGCCGAGTTCTAAGGGATAGCGGTATTGCCTTTCCGCCGAAGAAAAATGACTGCCCGTCGCAGCCACGACGCGATTGCAAAATCCACTCTCTATCATAAAGGCGGAAAGAGCCAAGCTTTCCGACATCGTCGCGCACGCGCTATACACCCCTAAAAAAGGGAAATCAAAATCGCGCGCGGCAAAGCTTGCGGATATAATTTGGTTGAGCAAATCCCCCGAAACGAGTAAATCAACGTCTTTTTCTTGTAGCCCCGCATTTTCGATTGCCTTGGAAATCGCGTACGAGAGCATTTTGCATTCCGCTTTTTCGTAGGTAGTTTCCCCAAACCGATCGTCTGTAAGAGCCTTATCCACTACTTTCCCGACCACCCCTTGACATTCTTTGGGGCCTGCGATCGTTCCCGTCGCTATAATTCTCGGCTGTTTTTTGAAAAATTTCGTCTGCATACGTCACCTCTTTGGATAGTATGCGGTATTTTTCTTTTTTTACCCCAAAGCGCAAAAAAAAAGGAAGGCCCCGTAAAAGAGCCTACCTATTTTTATGGATCGCTTATTTTCCCGAGAACGTTTTAATCGCCTTTTTGACATCCTCTTTCATCGCGTGCATAGCCGCGTATTCGATATCGTGCAAGTAATTGGTTTTACCCTCTTCGATGCAAGCTTTCGCCGCCATATACCCTGCTTTCGACATATAGGAATAATAATTGATTTTTCGAATCCCCTTTTCGATCGCCTTTTGGAATCCCTCTTCACTCACACCGCTACCGCCGTGCATAACGAGGGGCAATCCAGTTTCCTTTTTAACGTTTTCAACGACGGAAAAATCGAGTTTGGAGTGTTTCAAAAAACAAGTCGGTTGCACCCCGTTGCAGTATAAAAAATTCAATCGTATCAAAAAATAGCAAACGAAAAAAGGAATGGCGCGCCATTCCTTTTTGTTTTGGTGATATTTTATTTCTTTTTCTCTACGAGTCGCAAAACGCCCTCGGCGATGATCAATACGCCGATGATAATAAATATCCAGTCGAGCATAACCCATTTACTGACGATAAGGAACGCGCCGAACACGATCGTGACGATGGTCGTCGCCCATTCTTTCGGCGTCAATTTCCTTTTTGACGTAAACAGGGTTTGCAATCCGCTCACAAGCACGAGCACACCCAAAACAATCAACATAAGCTCAACAAACAACCATCCGCCAAGAATGATTAAAAGCCCGACGACAAGTTGACCCACCGCTTGCGGATAGTCCTTTTTGAGGATATTCATCACGCCGAGCACGATAAGTACGATGCCTGCCACCGTCATAAGCCAGTTGAGTAAAGCCGCGCGGAATACAAGGCACATAACGCCGATCGCGATGTATCCGATAGCCGTGATCCATTGATCTTTCTTTTTCATAATTTTTTCTCCTTTTTATTTTACGTCTAACGCTTTTAAGATTTCTTCCCGTAACGGGGTGGGCGCGAGATACGCCGAGGGGAACGTCGAACGTTCCACTCTTCGATCAAAGCAAATTTCCCCTTTTTTCAACACGACAATCCGATCGGCGATCGCAAGCGCCTCTTCTACGTCGTGCGTGACGAATACCGCAGTGGGTCTTTCCCCCTCGCTCTTTTTTTGCTCCCATAACGACGCAAACGCTTGGATTAAGCGAATCTTGAGCGCCGTATCGAGGGAAGAGAACGGTTCGTCCATTAAAATCAAAGAAAAACCCACGCAAAAGGCGCGCGCAATCGCGACCCTTTGTTTTTCGCCCCCCGAAAGTTCGGGCGGTCTTTTATGGCTTTTATCCGCCATCTCCACCGACGTCAATACTTCCTCTATCTTTTCTTCCGAGCCACCGATAAACTGCAAGTTTTGACGTACGGTCATATGGGGCAAAATTCGAGTTTCTTGGAAAATATACGAAATATCTTTCGGTACGTTTTCTTTGCTCCCCTCAAAAGGGATCAATCCTGCTAAAATATGAAGTAGCGTGGTTTTTCCACCGCCGGACTCCCCTAAAACGCACAAGATTTCCCCTTCTTGAATCTCCAAATCCAAGCCGTCGAAAACCACCTGCTTTTCGTATGCTTTTTTAATTTGTCGCAAATTCATCGCATTCTCCTTTCCGCAAGCGAGGCGAGGAAGATAAACAAAAGTTCCGTCAATACCCCCACCAGCACCACGAGAATGGTAATAGAAAACATACGCGGAATCATCAAATACGACTGAGCATAATTCACCATTCCACCGATGGAAATATAGGTGCGCGCCATCACCTCCGCCGATACGATAAGCTTGACGGAAAAGGCGCAAGACGCCCCCACCGTACGCAAAATCGTAGGTAAGGAAAGGGGCAAAAACATACTAAAAATACGTTTTTTCAAAGGAACGTTGTACACCTTACACATTTCGATAAGTTTGGGGTTTACCGTGCAAAGCGCCGAATAGATCCCCGTGTAAAGCATGGGAAATAGCGCCAAAAAACCGATGACCACGGGCGCGTCGGAGGGATTCGACCAAATAAGGATCATCACCATAATCGCCATCGTGGGAAGGGAGCGCACGATCGTGACGATCGGCGCGACGATTTTTTGGAATAGCGGATACAAAAACGCAAGCACCGCCACCACGCAAGCCAAGAGAAAAGAAACGGCACATACCCTTACGCATCGCAACAAAGTGCTTGCAAAAGACAAGTAAAATTCCCTTTCCAATAGGAGCGTTCCCGTATCCTTCCATACGTCGGAAAAAGACGGAAATACGTATTCGTTTGCAATCGACGAAGCAAGTACCCACCAAAAAAAGACGAAAAAGCAAGCGTATGCGATGAAAAACACCGCACGTTTGCCTGCTTTTTGTATCATTTGTTTGGTTGTTTGCGTCATATTACATCAGTTTGCATCGTAGAAGAATTTATCTGCGAGCGTTCCAACGGCGTTTGAGTCAATGATCGCCATCTTTTCCAAAAATGCTTGAATTCTCGCCTTATCCGTTTGCGCGTCCACGAAACGAACGTTGCATCTTTCGATCACGTCGCTCGTCAAGTTTGCAACCTTAAACACGGGCTCTGCGCCGTCCAACAAGTTTACGGCAATCGCAGTGCAAACCGTTTGAATATCCGCCGTTTTCACCCAAGTTGCGGAGTCTTGTACTTTCGTCATAAACGTTTGAACCCAGTCTTCGTGTTCTTGCAAGAAGTCGTTTTTCACCACGAGTACGGCTTGCGGGAAGCCCGTTCCGTCGCCGTACAATGCTTGCATATCGCCTACGATATGGAAAGGATTCGCCGTGTTAGCCGTCGCTTTCACTTTTGCGCTTGCAAGCGGTTCTGCCACTAAGAAGAAGTGTGCAGGAAGAGTTCCGTTTGCTAACGTAAGGGTCGGGCTTATCTCCGCGGGGGAAACTTCTCCCACGAAAATTTCGTTATTCGTGCTAGGATACCTATAATCCAAGTTCACCCCACGATCGTTATCGTACAAAAGCGAACGAAGTACAAGCCCGGGCACGTTATTGAGTTGAATCGTCCCGATCGCCCCCGTTTGGCTAAGAGTGGCGATTTGGCTAGCCGAAGTGTATTGTTTGGGGTTCGTGGAAATCAAATACAAATTCCCGTGCGTGACCGTGCCGAGCATCGTATAATTTTCGCCGTCGCCGATCACTTTGCTTGCAATGTTCAAAGGAAGCACGCAAAGATCCGCGTCGGGTTTTGTTCCCGTCACTTTGGAAGTGATGACTTCCGCGGAAACCACGTTGAAATCGCAATGTTCCTCTTCGTCGTGCATAAGTTTTGCAAGAGAGAGCGCGGGCGCACCGTCCGGCACGTAAATTCTAGCGGTAAAATCGCCGTCGTCCTTTCCGCTGTTGCACGAAGCCAACGCGAAAACGGTCATACACGCCAACACGCTTGCCAAAATCTTTTTCAAAAATTCTTTCATAAGTTACTCCTTTTTTATATCCAAAGCAAGAATCGATTTTTCATCGTTCCTTGCTTTGGACTCATTTCCTTGCATAGTTTATCACAACACCGCCTAAAAGTCAACGGTTTTTTATTCTTTTTTACAAACCGCCTCCACGCGATGAATCGGCAATCCGCCCTCTACCCACTTTTGCTCGTATTCCGTGACGATATTCCAAGCGGGATTTCCGTCTTTATGGAGGTCGTAATCGACGTTTTCAAGACCGAAACCGCACGTCTTATATTCTTCCAACGAAAAGTCAAAGAAATCACGGTTATCCGTCTTTTGGATAATTTTTCCACCGTTTTTAAGGAGGGTTTTATACACCGTCAAAAAACTCCTATGCGTGAGGCGTTGGTTCGCGTAGCCGAGTTTGGGAAGCGGGGTCGAGAAATTCAAATAGATTCCCGAAAGCGAATTTTCGGGAATATAGCACGCCAAACATTCCGCGCGAATATTCAAAAACCGTACGTTGGGGATCTTTTCCGCTCTTACCCTCTCGAGCGCCGTTAAAACGACGTTGCTCATTTTTTCAAGCGCGATAAAATTGAGGTTGGGGTGCGCCTTTGCAAGCTCGCATATAAATCCGCCTTTCCCGCAACCGATTTCCAAATACACGGGATTCTCGTTCCCAAAAATTTCCGAAAAATCCACGAGCGCGCGAAAACTTTCCGCCGCCTCTCGCATATTCAAAATCCCGTTCGTCCCACGCGCTAGCAACAAGTCTTGGCAAGCGAGCATGCGCTCGTCAAAGTTGCGCTTCTTCCTCATTCGCATCGACATACATTATACCTTCCCCGTACTACCAAAACCGCCTACGCCACGGACGGTGTCCGAAAGCTCGTCCGTCTCTTCGTATTCCACTTGTAAAAAGGGCGCGATGACGAGTTGCGCGATCCGTTCGCCCTCCTCGATCGTTTGCGGAAGATTGGAATGATTATGCAAAGCGACCATAATTTCCCCGCGATAATCCGCGTCAACAACCCCGACTTTGTTTGCTGGTGCAAGCCCACGCTTGGAAGCAAGTCCGCTTCTCGCGTAAATAAGGCCTGCGTAACCCTCGGGGATCTCCATCGAAAGACCGGTGTGAATAAGTTTCGTTTCCCCCGGCATAATCGTCACTTCGCCCTCTTCAATCGCGTATAAATCCGCTCCTGCGGCGTAAGCAGAGCCGTATTTGGGCAAAACCGCTTTTTCGCTTAATTTCTTTACGGAAACTTTTATCATATGCTTATCCTCTTTCGGGCAAAAACCCTTTTATTTTGCTTTTTATAGTATAACAAAAAAACGGAGAAAAAGCAAGTAAAAAAAAGAAAGAGTGAGAATTTTTCCCTCGCCTCCGTTTCCTACAAAAATAAGCACCCGCAAAAGGGGTGCTTTTGGTGGTCTCGCAGAGACTCGAACTCTGGACCTCATGCATGTGAAGCATGCGCTCTAACCAACTGAGCTACGAGACCGTTTCAACGATATGGCTAAAGTATAGCACTTTTATTGTTCTTTGTCAAACTTTTTTAGCGTGTATTTTTCCGCTTTTTGTATTTATTTTTTTGATTTATATTTTTCTTATAAACGAAAAAATCCAACGATTTTTTGCTCTGATTTACTTGTGTTTTCACAAAAAAAGTATTATCATAGAATCGTAGCAAATATATTATTTATTTTAAGAGGCGATTATGTCAACGAAATCATCTGACCCCTTTTCTATTCCCAAACCGCAACCGTGCAAAGACGATGTGCGTTTTTCCACCATTTTCGTGGACGTTCTCACCTGTTTTTTGTCCGCTTGTCTCGTCGCTATCCCCCTTTACTACTTTGCAAACTACAACCACTTCGCCCCCGGTGGCGTTTCCGGTTTGGCGTCTATGGGCGCGTTTCTCTTTTCCGGCGATAGTGATATCACGGGAGTTATGAGTTTTTTTATGCTCCTCTTAAATCTTCCTATTTTCCTTCTCGTCGCTATATTCGTTAGCCGAAAAACGGGAATTATGCTTTCCCTTTATCTCGTTTTACAAGCCCTTATTCTCTTTATATTAAAAGAGCTTCATTCCAACGGCGTCTTGGATTATTACGGCGCTCTCCCTGGCGACCCTTGCTACGAGCAGGGAAACAACCTCGTTTTTGCCGCCCTCGGCGTGGGCGCGATTTCAGGATTCGGCTTTTCTCTTATGCTCCGCCGTTTCGGCGCGTCGGGAGGAACTTTTGCCATCACCGCCCTCATTAAAAAATTCAAACCCGCAACGCACCTCGCGTGGTTTACCTTTATCTTAGACGCTTCCGTCGTCGGTTTGAGTTTCTTCGTCTATCGCTCGGGCATCAATCCCGTATTTTCCACCCTTTGCAATATCTTCATTTCCGATATCGTAGTCGATTTTATGCTCCGAGGGATTAAAAGCGGTTATAAATTTGAAATTATCACCACGCAAGCGGAGGAACTTGCAAAAGATTTGATGTATACGCTCGGCAGAGGGGTGACCACCGTCCGCGCGGAAGGTATGTATACCCATAGCGATAAAACCTTGCTCCTTTGTATCGTCCGCAAACGGCAAATCGGCGAGTTTTTGAAAATCCTCAAAAAATATAACGCTTTCTTCGCCTATTCTTGCCACGTCAACGAGGTGTACGGAAAATTTGAAAGCAACCCCGATCATTCTTATCCTTTCCATTAAAAAATTTATATTTCCTTCAAAAAATTTATAAAAATATACCTTTTTTCTCTTGACAAATGCTCTTTATTAGGATATAATATCAATAAGAAAGGTCGAATGACCCGAAAAATATATTTGAAAGAGGTAAAAAAAATGAAATTTGTATGTAAATTATGCGGATACGTTCACGAAGGCGACAACGCGCCCGAAACTTGCCCTATTTGTAAAGCTCCCGCTTCGAAGTTTGAAGAAATGACGGAGAGAACTTGGGCGGCGGAACACGTAATCGGCGTGGCGCAAGATCCTTCCGTCCCCGAAGAGATCAAAGAAGGGCTTAGAATGAACTTCACGGGCGAATGCACGGAAGTGGGTATGTATCTTGCGATGGCGAGAGTAGCAATCCGCGAGGGCTATCCTGAAATCGGCGAATTCTATAAGCTCGCCGCTTGGGAAGAAGCGGAACACGCTTGCAAATTTGCGGAACTTTTGGGCGAAGTGGTCACCCCTTCCACTAAGAAGAATTTAGAGCTTCGCGTAGACGCGGAATTCGGCGCAACGCAAGGCAAAGTGGATATTGCTAAAAAAGCAAAAGAACTTGGACTTGACGCTATTCACGACACCGTTCACGAAATGGCGCGCGACGAAGCTCGTCACGGAAAAGGGTTCGAGGGTCTCTTAAACAGATATTTCAAGAAGTAATTTTTGAATAGATGCTTATCGCCTGTCGGGAAAACGGCAGGCGATTCTTTTTGCAAAAAAAATCCTACCTTCTCGGTAGGATTTTTCCTCATTCGAAATAATTGATTTTCATTGCCTTTTTCACTTCCAAAAGGGTTTGTGCGGCGACCGTTTTCGCCTCTTCGCTCCCCTTTTTAAGCATTTCCCAAATCGCAGGGATATCCTTGGCGAGCTCCTCTCTTCTCGCGCGGATCGGCTCTAACGTTTCTTGCATCACGACGTTTAAGAACCGCTTGACTTTCATATCGCCGAGACCTCCGCGTTCGTAATGCGCTTTCAATTCGTCCAAATTCTTATATTCGGGCAAATATTTCGCAAAATGCTCGTCTGAAGCAAACGCTTCCAAATAAATAAACGTCGGGTTGTCTTTCGTGTTGCCGGGATCTGTCACCTTGATATGGTTGGGGTCGGTATACATTCCCATAACCTTTTGTTGGATGACTTCGGGAGGGTCGGACAAATAGATGCAGTTTCCGAGCGATTTGCTCATCTTAGCCATACCGTCCGTACCAGGGAGGCGCAAGCAAGACTTGTTCGTGGGCAACACCGCTTTGGGTTCTACGAGCGTTTCGCCGTACAATCCGTTAAAACTGCGCACAATTTCGCGCGTTTGTTCGATCATAGGAAGTTGATCTTCCCCAACGGGCACGGTATTTGCCTTAAACGCGGTAATATCCGCCGCCTGCGACACGGGGTAAGTCAAAAATCCCATCGGCAAGGAAAGCTCGAAATTCTTTTGCTTAATTTCCGCTTTGACGGTCGGATTGCGTTCCAAACGGGAAAGAGTGACCAAATTCATATAGTAGAACGTAAGTTCGGTAAGCTCCGCCACGTGCGATTGCACGAAAATCGTCGATTTTTGGGGATCTAATCCGCAAGCCAAATAATCGAGCGCCACTTCCGTGATATTCGCGCGTACTTTTTCGGGGTTATCGAAGTTGTCGGTGAGCGCTTGCGCGTCGGCGATCATAATATAAATCTTATCGTAGTTTCCGCTATTTTGCAGTTCTACTCTACGCTTGAGCGAGCCGACGTAATGTCCAATATGCAATTTCCCAGACGGTCTATCGCCCGTCAAAATAATGTTTTTCATAGAATTTCCTTCTTATTTTTTCGTTGAGAAGGCGTAGGAAGTCACGGTGTGATACACTTTCCCCGCCTCGTAAATCGAAGAGCCGTACTTAGCATACGCAGGCACGTTTACGTTGTTGGGGATATCTTCCGTTTCCAAGCAAAGCGCACCGCAACGGCCGTAATGACCTCCCTTGCCGTCTTGATTAAGCCCGTTTCCTGCATAGAGTTGAATCGCGGGAAGATCGGTATAGCAATCCATCACGATCCCACTCTTATCGCCAACGAGGGTACAACAAGGAGTCGTTTGGTCTCTGCCCTCACGCAAGACGAAGCAATGATCGTAGCCCCCGCCTTGTTTCAAGTCGATATCTTCCTCTTTATGCTCGTCCCCTTTACGAAGCGTCGTAGGCTTCGTGAAATCAAAGTAGGTATTTTCTACGGGACGGAACTGCCCGTGCGGAATCAAATTTTCATCCGTCGGCGTGATATAGGGCGCGTCGAAGTAGAGGGTGTGATCCAAAATCGAACCGCTCCCTGCTCCGTTCATATTGAAATACGCGTGATTGGTGAGGTTGATCACCGTCTTCTTATCGGATACCGCCGTATAGTCGATCGTGAGCGTTTGGTTGCGGAAGGTATAAACGACCGTCACGTCCAAATTCCCCGGGTAATTTTCCTCGCCGTCCTTGGAAAGATACCGCAAAACGAGTCGATCGCCATCGATCGTCACGTCCCAAATTTTAGAGTCAAACCCCTCTTTCCCGCCGTGCAAATGGTTGCCACGGTCGTTGTTGTAGAGGTTGTATTCCACGCCGTCGATCACGAAACGTCCCTTTTCGATACGGTTGCCGAAGCGACCGATGAGTGCGCCGATGTAGCCGTCGTTGTTGATATACCCCGCTATATTGTCGTAGCCGAGCAATACGTCGGTCGGGTTGCCGTCTTTATCGGGAACGACGATGCTTTGCAAAATACCGCCGTAGGAAAGAACGGTCGCGCTCGCGTTCCCGTCCTCGAAACGGTACGCGTGCACCTCTCTCCCGTCGGGAAGTTTGTCAAACAGCGTCTTGGTGATTGTCGTCATATCCATTTTCTCCTTTTTCGTTGCGATTTTTTTTATTATATCATAACTTTTTTCATTTGTAAATATCCAAGGCGTTCTTTACGCAAAATATTTGTATGAAAAAGAATTTTTTGCCCTGTCTTGCCGTTTTGTTTTTATGCGCCGTATTTTTCGTGTTTGCCTTTTCCGTGCTCGTTTTTCCAAACCTGTCGCTCAAAGCGCTACCCGTTTTCAAAAAACTGCCCTTTCTCTCTCTGTTTTAGACGATTTTAACGAGCGAAAACCCAACTTTGTCGCACGAAGTTAAAAAGTAGGAAACGCCCGCTTTTTCGGTCTTATACGGACAATAAGACGCGCCGTGCAAATGCCCAAACACCACTTTCTTTACGCCGTATTGCTCGAATAAATCGGTAAAAACACTGCTTTCCCCTTTCCCGTTAAACGGCGGGAAGTGTATGAGAGCGACGAGTTCTTCCTCTCCAGCGTCTTTTTTTGCCGATTGAAGCGCCAAACGAAAGCGTTCCCCCTCGCGAAGATAGATTTTTTCGTCTTCCGCGGTAAAATCGGGCGAGCCGGGACAAGTCCAACCGCGCGAGCCGACGAAAAGATAGTTTCCAATTTTCACGCTGTCCGTTTGCAAGAAATAAAAGCTATCGTTGGGGGCGCGATCGCGCAGTTTGGTGATCCCGTTCCACCAATAATCGTGATTGCCACGAACGAACACTTTTTTGCCGGGGAGATCGGCGAGCAAAGCAAGATCGCGCAAGGCGTCGTCGAGTTTCATTGCCCAACTGATATCGCCGGCAATAAGAACGACGTCCTCGCTTTTCACCTTTTCTAGCCAGTCCCGTTTAATTTTCTCAAAATGCCCTTCCCAGTTTCCGCCAAACACGTCCATCGGCTTTTCGCCGGAGGCGGAAAGGTGCAAATCGGCAATCGCAAAAATATTCATACGCTTATTATACCATTTCCCCTTACAAAAATCAAGATTTTTAGCGACTTTCCCTCGGCTTTTTCCTCTTTTTGCAAAAAAACAGTCCCCTCGCGACGGAGAGGACTGCTCTAAAACGATTAACAACGACCCTTGCAAGCGCCCGGATTCGACTTCGGATACAACGGCAATTCGAAAAAGCCAGAACAAATCTCTTGCGAGTATTCTTGCGCAGGGGGGATCGCGCAATATCCATACGACGGAACGAGAATTTCCACCGGCATAGAAATCTTCAAAATTACCGTGAGGCAAAGCGAAACGGTAAACGTTTGCGCTTCCGCATTAAACGTACCCTCAGGCGCAACGGCGCTCACAACCCCTCGCACGCCGAACGGCATAATGGAGGGACAAGGCACGTTGAGTAAGACGTCTTGCGTCACGGAAACGGACGCCGTAGCCGTACCGTCCACTCCCGCCGCGTCCACGTAGACGACTTCCAAGGGAACGGTGAGCGTCGCTTGGACTCTCGCGCAATTTCTGTCCGTTTGGCGGTCGATGGAAACGTTCGTAACCGTAGCTTCACCGCCAACCGATCGCGCGCTAACGAAAGTGAGAGGGTATGTAGGATTCGCTGGCGTAAGGTCGGTTAAAGTGAGGGTATAATTTTCGAGTTGCGTCTTTTGGATACAAGCGTCGAAGATCTTTTCCGCTTGGATACAAACCTTTTCCGTCAACCCATTCAGCGGATTGCCCGTCATAGGACCGGGGCATTTATCCGACTGGAAATTGGAATAAAAAGACATAATTACCTCCTTTGAATTGACACTTTGCCCGCGCTGGGGCAAAGTCGTATAGGCGTTCTTACTTTATCCTATGCAAAACGGTTTTCTTTTTGTGTAGCTTTTATAAAAACACCGATTGTCCTGGATAAAAAACAGTCGTCCCGTTCCGTTTTAGAAAGTTTTCCTCGCTTCCGCAAAGGAGTTTTTTACTGTCTCCCAACTTGACCGTGTATAGGTTTCCTCCCTCTTGAAAAAGGCGCAAAATTTGCCCCTCTCTTACCTCTTTCGTAAGCCCGTTTTGGTAGACGATTAAACTAGGAGGCAACGAAAAAAGGGAGGCGACTTTGCGAACGGTATCCCCTCGTTTGACTTTGTAGTATTTCGGAATTTGAAGGTTTAACATACTTTTATTCTATGCAAAAAAAATGCCTTATAGCATCATAACCGAGCACTTTTTTTTCATAGAATAAAGTATGAAACGAAATCTCTTTCAAGTCGCCACCCTCATCACCGTTCTTTCCATTTTAGAACGTGGATTAGGTTTTTTCTATCGCGTCGCACTCTCTCGTCTTTTGGGCGCGGAGGGGGTGGGACTTTACCAAATCGCCCTTTCTGTGTTCGCCGTGTTTTTGACCATCGGTTCGGGCGGTATCCCCATCACCGTTTCCCGTTTTATACAAAAAGGGAAAGCGGAAGGGAAAAGCGACGAAAACGCCGTCACGACGGCGGGGTTTTGGGCAAGTCTTATCCTCACGCTTCCCGTTTTACTTCTCTTTTTGTTCTTCCAAGACCAATTCTCCTTTTTATTTACCGACAAAAGATGTGTTCCGCTCTTTTCCATTCTCCTTATCGGACTGGTTTTCAGCTGTTTATACGCCGTGATTCGAGGGCGGTTTTGGGGCGAAAAATCCTTTCTCCTCCCCTCCCTCATCGAACTCATCGAAGAGGCGGTTATGGTGATCGTAGGGGTACTCCTATTGCAACGGATATCCTCCCCTTTTGACGGCGCAAAAAAGGCGTCGCTCGCCGTGGTTATATCCTACCTTCTTTCTTTTTCTTTGGCGACTTTAGGATATTTTCTGCACAAGGGAAAAATACGCTCGCCGAAAGGAATCGTCAAACCGCTTTTCTCCTCAGCCATACCCATCACTGCCGTCCGCACGATCAGTTCGCTTCTAACCTCGACGGTGGCGATCGTATTGCCCGCGCTCCTCATTCGAAGCGGTATGTCAAGGCAAGACGCGCTCGCTTCTTTCGGCGTGGTATCGGGTATGGTTTTGCCCATACTCTCTATGCCCTCGACGATTATCGGCTCGATTTCGCTCGTGCTCGTACCAGAGCTTTCCGAATCCTTTTATAAAAACAACCAAAAAAAACTATCGCAAAATATCGAGCGGGGAATTTTCTCAGCCATTCTCATCTCTTGTTTTTTGATTCCCTTTTTCTTCGTTCTAGGCGAAGACGTCGGGCAGATCGTATACTCGAATATGCTCGCAGGAGAAATGCTCCGTTATAGCTGTTTTATCCTTTTGCCGATGAGCCTTACGATGATCACGACGGGAATTTTGAACGCGATGGGCTTCGAAAAACAAACCCTCCTATTCTTCCTTATCGGTTCGGGGGCGATGCTACTTGCCATTCTCTTTTTCACCGCCTCTCTCGGCGCGTACGCCTATCCCGTCGGACTTTTCGCGAGCTATCTTCTCACGGCGATTTGCAATCTATCCTTTCTTCACAAGCACGCCCTACTCCCAGCCCACCTCTTCCGACGCGCGGGCGTCTTACTCGCTTTACTTTTGCCAATCTCTCTTTTCGGCGCCTTTTTACACGAGCCTTGCTCGATCTATTTCGGAAGTTTGCTCTCCCTATTTTTCACCATTCTCGGCATGACGGTGGTCACACTCCTTTTCTACTTATTCTTCAATGTTTTCCCCGCAAAAAAAATCAAAAGTTTTTTGAAAAATAAGTAGTTTTCCCTTTCATTTTCTTGACAGTTTTCTATTTTTCCTTTACAATATTATTTATATTATACCAAAGGAGCACTTTACTATGGGCTATAAGACTAAAGCTTGGCGAGAGTCTATGAAAGTTCGCTTAGATTTTAATAATATGACCGATACGTTTTTAGGAGACAAAGGCTTTTCTCAAAAGAAACTTGCCTCTTATCATTCCCGCGCCGTCAACGCATACCGTTTCGTGAAAGAAAACAGAGGTAAGGACGAACTCTTTATGGGTTGGACGGAGCTTCCTTATAACCAAAAGGAAATCGTCGCGGATATTCTCTCCACGGCAAAAAATATTCGTAGAAAGTTTAAGTATTTCGTCGTTTTAGGAATCGGCGGAAGCGCGCTCGGCCCTATTATGGCGTTTAACGCCCTTTGCCATTTGCATTACAACGACCTTCCCAAAGCAAAGAGAAAAGGCCCTAAATTCTACGTGGAGGACAACGTGGACCCCGTTCGCATGCGCGATCTTCTCGACGTCATTGAGCCTGAACACACCTGCTTTAACGTCATTTCCAAATCAGGTGCGACTAGCGAAACGATGACGCAATACCTCGTCGTTTTAGACGAACTTAAAAAGCGTGGCGTGAACGTGAAAGACAACGTTATCTTCACGACCGACGCAAAAAAAGGCAACCTCAAAAAGATTTCTGACGAGCTCGGCGGTATTAAGAGCTATATTTTACCCGACGGCGTCGGCGGAAGATTTTCCGAGCTTTGCCCCGTGGGGCTTTTACCCGCCGCCGTGGTTGGAATTGATATCGTAGGACTCCTCGCGGGCGCAGAATATATGGATCGCCTTTGCCGTTTCTCTTCCCCCTACAAAAACCCCGCTCTAATGAGCGCCGTTTTACAAGTGGCCGCTATGGAAAACGGTAAAAATATCGGCGTTATGATGCCTTACTCCGATAACTTGAAATATTTGGCGGACTGGTATTGCCAACTTTGGGCGGAATCGCTTGGA
The DNA here is from genome assembly GCA_045613545.1 of Christensenellaceae bacterium. Classification (GTDB taxonomy): domain Bacteria; phylum Bacillota; class Clostridia; order Christensenellales; family Borkfalkiaceae; genus Scatosoma. The sequence goes on along the minus strand of JAZLBD010000008.1, from coordinate 37,366 downwards.
AAAAACGTGACACTCGACGGAAAGCCTTGCAATGTAGGTCAAACGCCTATAAAATCGCTCGGCGCGACCGATCAACACTCGCAAGTGCAACTGTATACCGAAGGACCTTTCGACAAGGTCGTGACCTTCCTCTCCCTCGATAAATACGCTTGCGAATTCCCCATTCCCCACGGCTGTAAAAACATCCCCGACGTATCATTCCTCGGCGGACACACGATGGAAGAACTCATTCAAGCGGAAAACGAGGCAACCGCTTACGCTTTGACGAAAGCGGGAAGAATGAACTACACGTTCTATCTCCCCGAACTCAACGCGTTCACGCTGGGGCAACTCTTATTCTTATTCGAATTACAAACGGCGTACGCTGGGGCAATGCTGAATATCAACACCTTCAATCAACCGGGCGTGGAAGAGGGCAAAAAAGCCACCTACGCGCTTCTTGGGAAGGCGGGCTACGACGCAAAGAGAGAAGAACTCAATTCTCAGCCGAAAAAAGATCCTAAATTTATCATCTAAACGAAAAAACTATCTAAAAAACACGGCGATAAAAAAGCCGTGTTTTTCGTTATGTATAAGCCACGCCTTTTTGGGCAATACTTTTTTTCGACACGGAACCTTGCAACTTCTACATATACTGTTTAGTGGAGGGGGTTCTTACGAGAGAGGTATTTTATGAACGTCAAACGAGGTGAATTATACTACGCTGACTTGTCCCCCGTCATCGGCAGTGAACAAGGTGGAATCCGCCCCGTCCTCGTCGTGCAAAACGATATAGGAAATAAATATTCCCCCACGATTATTGCGGCGGCGGTAACGAGTAAACTTAGCAAGGCGAAACTTCCCACCCACATCGAGCTTCCACCCTCTTACGGGCTTGCGAAAAACAGCGTGATTTTATTAGAACAAATCCGCACTCTCGACAAACGCAGACTCAAAGAGAGAATCGGTCAGCTTCCACCTGCTACGATGACCAAGGTCAACAAAGCCATTTTAATTAGTCTTGGTTTTTCCGAAAACCTATAAAAAGCCCTCGCAAGAGAGCTTTTTTTTGACAAAAATTCTTATTTTCCTACAAAACTTACCCGCAATCCTCCGTCTTGCTTTTGTATAATGAAAAGCGAATGACACGGAGGTTTTTTATGAAAAATACTTTTTTCTTATCCCCCTTTTCCCGCTACGCTCTTTTATTCTTCGCTTTCTTTTCCCTCTCGTTCGTAGGAACACCCTTTCCGCTCGCGATCCTATTCTCCGCGTTGTACGTGCATATCCCAGCCATACCCGTTTGTTTGCTTTACATAACCGTTCCCCTTTTTCATTCGTTCACCCTTTTACCTATTTTTCTAGGACAAGCGCTTATCCTTCTTATCGGATTTTTCCTCCGCGCACGCTATCGGCAAACCCATCTCGTCGTACCCTTTTTTGCGCTTGCTTTCGCGCTGGCGCTTTTTACCGTATTTGCGCCCGCACCCTCTTTTTCGTACCCTACCGCCTTGCAATTTTTGAGCAATCCGTACGTATTCAAAACGCTACTTAGTTGCTTCGTATTCTTGTTTTCCGCCACCACGAGCGTGGCGCTAAACGCATTGACGAAAAAATTATTGCAATGCCGTATGAAAGGGGAAGAGGTGATTTTTATCGCGCTTTTCTTCGTCCTTTGTGGAATAGGCGTATGCCGTTCGATGTCTGTGACCGTATACACGGGTATCGCCTTTTTCCTCCTTTTATCTTTTTCCGCCTTGACTAAGGACGCCAGCGCCCTTATCGCCTCGTTCGTTCTTGCCGTTCCGCCTCTGCTTTGCGCCAATCAACCGCTGGGCGTGTTTTTCCTCTACGGAACGGTAATTGTCCTCTTTACCCCTTACGGTCGGTTTCTCACCGTCCTTGCGCACCTTTGCACCTTTTTCCTCTTCGCTTACGTAAACGGCGTTTTCGCCTCTTCGCACCTTGCTTTTTATATTCTTTCCGCGCTCGTTCCCGACTTGTTGTTTTTACTACTTCCCTGCCGACTGCTTTCTTATTTGGAGAGCAAGCTCGTCTTTTATAAAGAAAAGCATTTGCCGAAAGTCGCCATCAACCGCAACCGCACCGCAATCGGAGAAAAGCTGTTTGAAATTTCCGGCGTATTTCGAGAAATTTCCGCGACTTTTTCCTCGCTCGGCGGAAACGAAGCGGAAGAGAGCGCGATGGAATTTATTCTATCGCACGTGCAGGCAAACGTATGCAAGAAGTGTCCGAGCGATCGGAGTTGCGCGAAGAAAGGACGGGAAGAGGATCTGCGCCAACTCGTTAAAATCGGCGTTGCAAAAGGTCGGGCAAGCCTCATCGACGTTCCGCAAGATCTCTCCGAACGGTGTTTAGACCAAAGCGGGGTTTTATACGCCTTGAACGGACAACTCGCGGAATATCACAAATATATGCTCGAAGCGGAAAACGCGCGCGAGGGTCGAGCGCTTTTATCCAGTCAAGCGCTCGGGGTGAGCGAGGTTTTGAAAAATTTAGCGATGGAACAAAGCGCGCCCATTCCCTTTCAATCCAAAAAGGAAAAACAGCTCGACCTACTCCTTCTTCGCGCCGGTATCGTCTGCTCGGAAATCTTACTCATCGGGGAAGAATCCCCTTGTCTTACCTTGCTTTCGGTGGGAGAGATAAAAATTCCAAAACTACTCTCCGTCGTATCCTCCGCCTTGAACGTGCCTATGACCTTGTCGGAAAAATTGACTATCGGGTCTGATCGCTATTGCTATATCTTACGAAAGAAACCCCGCTACGACGCTATTTTCGGCGTGGCGACGCGCACCAAAGACGGCGAAACGTCTAGTGGCGACACCCACTCCGTCATACGTATCGACGAGGGACGATTTATGCTTGCCCTCTCGGACGGTATGGGGAGCGGTGAATACGCCCAAAAGATATCGGAAAGTACGATTTCCCTACTCGAAAGTTTCTACCGCGCCAAAATGTCCTCCCCCCTCGTTTTGTCCACCATCAACAAACTGTTGACGCTTGGGAAAGAAGAGAGTTTTGCTTGCGTGGATATCGCCGTCGTCGATTTGGATTCGGGGCGCGCGGACGTCGTAAAAATCGGCTCGCCTATGGGATTTATTCTCTCGGGAAACACCCTGAAACTGTTGCATTCCAGCTCCCTACCGCTTGGTATTTTAGACGCCGTTCATCCCGACACTGCCTCCTATTTACTACAAGAAAACGACGTACTCGTCTTTTTGAGTGACGGCATTACGGGAGCTTTTCCCTCCACGGCGGAACTGTTCGAGTATATGAAAACGGTATCCATTTCCAACCCGCAAAAGCTTGCCGATTCGATTATGGAACAAGCCCTCAAAGGCTATGGAAACGTCGCCAAGGACGATATGACGGTGTTGACGGTGCGCATTTACACGGCGTAAAAATACCCCCTCTTGTGTTAGCAAGAGGGGGGTTCCTTAATAATAGGTGATCGTTCGCTCGATCGTTTCTTTGGAATGGGGAGCGACTTTTCGTATTCCTTTCTTTTCCAAAAATTCTTTTTCCATCTCTCCAAAAACGCTTGGAAGGGTAAGCCATGGCTCTATGCAAATCATATGCGCGCGTCTACTCGGTCGCCACAAAAGAAGATTGGAAAATCCGTCGAAGGTAATCCTCGCCAGTTTTTCGCCGTCACGTCTACAAAGCTCTAACGCTCGCGAGCGTAAGGAAGAAAAAATCATCGTATCCGAATTCGACAAATAGCGAACGGGCAAATAGAGTTCCTTGCTCTCTCCAAAATCCACCTCGCTACCGATTAAAAATCCGTCTTCATCGTGGGGCAAATGCACCAAGCGTTCTACCTCGTCAAAAACGAGCTTATATCCGTCTACGTCGCCATCCAGCGCGAACGATTCGTGTCCACCCGTAGAAAAACCCAAAACCTTATCCGTAGGATTTTCCACCTCGTAGCGCACGAGCAAAGCGTTTTCTTTCACTTCGTATTCGACGTAAAAATGGAAGTCGAAGGGGTACATTTTTTTCGTTTTCTTGTTTGCAGAGAGCAAAAAACGAATCCTATTTTTCGCTTTTTCCACCAATCGGAAGGTGGAATTACGCGCAAAGCCGTGCGATTTCATCGGGTATTTCTTTCCGTCCACCGTCACGCCAAACCGTCCGCATACGGGGAAGAGCAACGGCGCGTGGCGTTTCCATTCTCTCGTCGGGTTTTGCCAAAGCTTTTCCTTTCCGTCCTTTTTCACGCTGACAAGCTCCGCACCTTTTTTGGCTATCTTTACTTTTAAGCGATTACTTTGTATCGTATAGCGCATTTTCTTATCCTTGATAAACGATTTCGCCGTCACGAATGGTATAAAGCACGTTATAGTGGCGATCGAGGACAACGAAGTCCGCTTTCTTGCCTACCTTTATACTGCCCATTTCGTGGTCGACTCCAAGCGCTTTTGCGGGATTGATCGTCGCGTAATCCACAGCGATCAAAAGAGGGACTCCTACCTTTTCCACCATATTTTGCACCGCGCGATTCATTTGCAAAACGCTCCCTGCAAGCGTTCCGTCTTCCAAACGCGCCTCGCCATTTTTCACGATAACGACTTGTCCACCGAGCTCGCTCACGCCGTCGGGAATCCCTTTCGCGCGCATCGCGTCGGTCACCAAAATCACTTTGTCTTGCGGTTTGCACTTGATTAAAAGTTGCATCGCAGGAACGGATACGTGAATCGTGTCGCAAATAACTTCCGTCGCGACGTCGTCGAGTAATAACGCGCTCCCCACCACGCCGATTTCCCTATGATGCAAGGGGGATTGCGCGTTGTAGGTATGCGTGATATTCTTTGCTCCAAGTTCGATAGCGCTACAAACGTGTTGGATTTTCGCGCCCGTATGCCCGATCGAGGGTACTACGCCGTTTGCGTGCAGGTGCGCGATCAACTCGCTTGCTCCCTCTACTTCGGGAGCGAGGGTGACAATTTTGATGGAATTTCCGCTTTTCGCATTGTATTCGTCGAATGCCTCCACCGAGGGGACTACGACGTATTCGAGCGGTTGCGCGCCCTTATAACCCGCCGCGATAAACGGTCCCTCCAGATGCACGCCCAAAACCCGTGCGCCGTCTTTTGTGCCCGATTCTCTGTATTCTTTGACCGCTTTCAGCGCCTTTTTGATGTTTGCAGGACTTTGCGTCATCGTCGTAGCAAGGAAAGAGGTTGTCCCCTCTTTTGCTAAGGTGTTGGCAATGATTGACAAATCTTCTTTCGTGCCGTCCATCGCATCCGAGCCACCAGCGCCGTGGATATGTTCGTCGATAAACCCGGGCAACACGATCGCGTCGTCGGGCAAAACGATTTCTTCTCCGAAAGCGGGCTTGCCGATGGATACGATTCTTTCATCAAAAGCCACGTTCGTACGAACGAGACCTTCGTTTTCTACGTAAACGAGTGCGTTTTTAATAAGTTTCATTCTTTTTTCCCCTTTTATTCGCCGAGCAAAGAAGCCGCCGCCTCGTCGCAAATCAAAATACAATCGGGGTGGTTTTGTAAAATACTTGCAGGCAAATTTTCCGTAATTTCGCCTTTGACAAGCCCAAACACCGCTTTCGCTTTGTTTGCGCCGTTTGCCAAAATCAAAATTTTCTTGGCGTTCATAATGTTTTTAAGTCCCATCGTAAACGCTTGGCGAGGCACTTCGTCTATACTTGCAAACATTCTGGAATTGTCTTTTATCGTGCTTTCCGCAAGGTCGACGATATGGGTGACCGAATCAAATGGAGTCCCCGGTTCGTTGAACGCGATATGTCCGTTCGAGCCGATTCCAAGCACTTGGATATCGGGTACGAGGGTGTCGAGCAACGCGTTGTATCTCGCGCATTCCGCCTCTTTATCCGTCGCTTTTCCGTTCTCGATATGCGTGTTTGCAAGATCTACGTCGACGTAGTTGAATAGGTTATGGCGCATAAAGTAGACGTAGCTTTGATCGCTCGTCTCGTCGAGTCCTACGTATTCGTCCAAGTTCACCGTTTGAATGGACTTATAGCTCGTTCCGTTTTCTTTATGATCGCGGATCATTTCTTGATAGAGTCCTATAGGGGTAGAGCCCGTCGCAAGACCGAGTACCGCTTGGGGGTTGGATTTAACCACGCCGAGCATCACTTCGCCTGCTCTTTGGCTCATTTCTTCATAATTTTTTACGATAATAACTTTCATTTTTCTCTCTCCTTATTCGCGATCTGCAGGCAACGACGCCGCCGCAATGCTTTGCCCTACGCGACGGCTATTCTCGTCGGGAAGAGAAATGTCGAGGTCTGCAAAAGCGGAATATTCTTGCGCAAGCACCTTTTTGCAAGTTGCAAGCACCGTATCGCCACCTTTTCCACCCATCACTCTACCGAGCAAAAGCACGTGCTTCAGCTCGTAAAATTTCGCATAGAAGGGAAGGGTGTAGGCAAGATACACGCCGATATCTTCATAGATTTGTTTTGCAAGCGGATCGTCCTTTTCCATCATCGCTTGCACGACTTTCAATTTTTGCGCGGGGGTCAAACCGTCTTCAAACACGTACCCGCCCGCCTCGGCAAGCTTGATAACGGCGTCTTGGGAGAAGTATTTACAACCCACGCCAAAATCACCGCTCCATTCGTCTTGCATAGCGCCTTCATTGAAATCCACGGGCGCAAACGCAAGTTCGGAAAGCCAACCGTTGATACAGCCCTCGCTATTGATATAACCAACCGCTTCGCTCGTACCCATTGCAATCCCTAAAACGTTGTTGTCTTGCAAATCAATACTCCCTGCAAGCGCCGTCACGTCGCCGTCATTGGCAACTTCAAGAGGTGCGCCCATTTCGTTCGCCACGTTAATATACATATTCTTCACGTAATCGCCGTAGACCGTTTTATCCACTTTAATAAACAGCGACGCCACCATAATCTTGTTGTCGACGTACACGCCTGCAGAGGAAACGCCGATCGCGTCCACTCTCGGCATTTTGCTCGCCGCCGTTTTCATCGCCGTCAAAATTTCGTTATAGTGATAGTGCGGATCTTCCGTCGTCTTGGGATTCCAAACAACCTCTTCCGAATATACCACCTCCCCGTCGATCACGGCGGAAACTTTACGATCGCTCCCACCCGCGTCGAAACCGATACGGCACCCCTTGAGGAAACCGCCCACTTTCACGGACGCGTTCTTTTGTGCAGGTACTTCGTCCTTGCTTAAAGCCACCACTTCGAACGGCTTTTCGTAAACTCCGCTCATAAAATCTTCGTCGAACGCGCGCGCGCCCGTTTTGGAATAGGCTTTTTTGAGGTTTTCGTAAATATACGCGCTTCCGCAAACGGCAATTTTATACCCTCCGCAAACCCACAAAATCGTTTTTACGAGGCGTTCTGCAATGCGATAGTTGAGCGCGTCGTTCACGCCGTCTTTGAGTGCCTGATAGGTGTATACGTAGTTATATCCTCCGTTGCGCTCCACCACCAAGGTAATCTCTTGCCGATTTTCTTTCGCCTCGCTTTCCACTATTTTTTCAAAGTCTTCTAACGCTTTGATCATAGGATAAAAGTTTTTGTCTAATTTAGGTGCAATCATTTTTTGCCGCCTCCTATTTTCGTTCTTGTTTTCATTATACTATTTTTTTTGTGAATTTACAAGTGATATTATTTCTCAATCATTATAAAATCTTTCACAAAATATTACAGCGAAACATTTTACAATCCGTAAAAGATATGGTATAATACTTTTATGAAAAGAACGACGAAAAAACAGTTTTATACCCATAAAATCGACAATCTTTTAAGCGTACAACGCATCGTCACTATTCACTATCAATCGTTGACGCGCGGATACGTTGCACAAGAAGAGGCGCACGACTTTTGGGAGGTGATTTATGCGGACAAGGCGGATATCGACGTTGTCATCGCGGGCGTTTCCACTCCCTTGCGCACGGGGGAAATGATTTTCATTGAGCCGAACGCAACGCACTACGTACAAAACGGAGACGTCGAGCCGAATATTTTCATTATTTCCTTTACTTGCAAGTCGGAAAGCATGGAATATTTCACAAACAAAAAACTCTCCGTACCAAACTCGGCGAGATATTTATTGCAAAACATTATGTCGGAGGCGACGGAAACCTTTTATATCCCCGAATTCGACCCCACCCTCAACGAATTAAAGCGCAAGGAAAACGCAAATTTAGGGGGAGAACAAGTGATAAAAAACTCACTTGAGTTGTTGCTTATTTATCTATTGCGCCACGCCACCAACCGTTCCCATTCGCAAGAGTTCTTCATTTCCAAGATCGACGCGTCCACCGATTTGCAAGATGAGATCGTGCGGTTTTTGACTTCGAAAATCTACGGTACGATGAGCCTTGACGAGCTGTGCGCCGAACTGCACTACGGCAAGACCCATCTGTGTTCCTTTTTTGTCAAACATACGGGAACAAGCATTTATCAAACTTATCTAAAACTAAAAATCGACGAGGCAAAACGACTCATACGCAAAAAACGTTCGTTTGCCGAAATCACCGATTTGCTCTGTTTCGATTCTCTGTCCCATTTCAACGCGGTATTCAAAAAATTCGCCAAAATGACGCCGGGCGAATATAAAGATAGCATCCACTAAATCAAAACCCTTGAACGCTTCCGTTCAAGGGTGTTTTTTTATCTCTTCGATTGAATTTTTTTGATTTCGTCCTTTTGCGCTTCGGTGAGCTTGTCGCTACGGTCGTAGCAATAGAGCCCGTTTTGTTCTTGCTCCACGTCGTACAGTTGGGTGTAGCAATACCCCGAAAGCACGGGATAATCGAACAGCAAATCGGTAATGGCGCGATATCTTTCGATAAACGCGTCGGCGCTATTTTCCCCTTTTCCGTATCCCCAAGCCGTTTCGCTTTGAATGGCTTGCTCCCCGACGGGAGTATCCGTCTCCATATCGAGTTCTTTCGCCAAGGCGATCCCGCCGTATTCGCTTAAATTCGCCGGTTGACCTTGTTTATATTGCGCCGATTCGGGACTATCTTCGTTCGCCATCAACACGACCACGCGGTTCTCGTTTTGCAAAATATCTAACTGTTCTTTGAGTTTGTCCGCGTTATCGTAGCAATGGAAATCGTAGATATCCGTTTGTTTCCCGTGTATACCACCGCTTACGTCCACGCAAGGGCGGGTTGCGTCGAACGATTTCGTGAACGCGTACACACTATCGACGAATCGAAGATCGGGACGTTTTTTGGAATCGTTCCAATCCCCCCAAACCTCGTTTAAGGGACACCAGGTAATAATCGACGGATGGTTGAAGTCACGGGTGAGCTCCTCTTCCCATTCGGAAATAAATTGACCAAAGCCCGAAAGGGTGGAATAGTCGATCCCCCAGCTCGGATATTCTCCCCAAACGATATAGCCTTTTTTGTCGCACGCGTATAAGAAACGGGGATCGAAGACTTTTTCGTGGAGTCTTGCGCCGTTAAAGCCAAGGCGAAGCGCAAGCTCGATATCCTTTTCCATCGCTTCGTAAGAAGGCGCCGTGTAAACGCCGTCAGGATAATAACCTTGGTCGAGCACGAGTTTTTGGAACACTTCTTGACCGTTGATGAGGAACTTCGTCCCCTCGTAGCAAACGCTACGAAGTCCGAAATAGGAATATACCACGTCCTCGCCGACGGTAATTTCTACTTGATATAAATTCCCCTCGCCGACCGTCCACAAATGCTTTTCGCAAAGAGGAATCGTCACTTTCGTGCGGTAAGGAACTTCTCCGCTCGCGCGTCCAACCTCTCTCCCCTCGTACGACACGCGAATATCGTAATTGCTAGGCAAAGTGGAAAGCAAATCGACCGTAAGCGAGCAATCGACGTCGCTGGTATAGAAGTAAAAGTCGCGCACTCTCGTTTCGGGAACGAATTCGAGCCAAACGGGTTGCCAAATCCCCGTCGTTCGCGTATAGAAACAACCGTACGATTGTTTCTTGTGCGATTGTTTTCCGGTCGAATGAGGAGGGTATTCCTCATCGAACACCGTAAGGGCAAGCTCGTTTTCCCCCTCTACGAGGTAAGGGGTAATATCAAAGGAAAAAGGGGTATAACCTCCAACGTGGCCACCGACGTATTGACCGTTGATATAGAGCGACGCGCGGTAATCGACTGCGCCGAAATGCAAGATCGTGCGGAGGGAAGATTTCTTCCCCTCGAAATTCTTTTTGTAATAGCATATGGGAATAAAATCGGTGTATTCAATGCCCGAGAGCTTGCTTTGCGGGCAAAACGGAACACGAATGTCTCGCCAAGATTTTTGATCAAAACTGAACGACCAACCGTCCAATAATTCCACGTAATTTTTTCTTTCTTTTATGGGATTAGGATGCATACGAATCTCCTATACGCGCTAAAACGACGCAATTTTTTCTTTCTTTTATTATATCACAAAGAAAGGAGTTTTGCAATCGAATAACGATTATTTTATTCGGGAAGTTAAGCTTTTTACAAAGTAATAAAAACCAACCCCATTCGCAAACTTTTGCGGATGGGGTTGGTTTTTATAATTCGCTCAAGCTTAGACCAATTCGATGATCGCCGTTTCAGCGCCGTCACCACGACGAGCGCCGAGAAGATAAATTCTCGTGTAGCCACCGCCTTGACCAAGCTCTTCCTTTCTTGCTGCGTATTTAGGCGCAATTTCATTGAAGAGTTTATCCATCAAGGGATGTTGCACGTCAGCCGTTCTTGCTTTGAAGTCGCTCTTCTTTTCGTGGAAAGCCTTGATTTCTTGCAAATCATAGGTCTTAGCCATGATCGCTCTGCGAGCAGCGAGCTTCTTGGGACCGTCTTTTACGCTGGTAGCCGTAACTTGCTTTCCCTTTTTATCCGTCTTAACCACTTCGAATTCGATGTTGTCGTCGTAAGTGTTAACGGCCTTCGTGATGAGTTTTTCTACGTAAGATTTAAGCTCTTTTGCTTTAGCGGCCGTCGTTTCGATCTTGCCGTACCAAAGAAGTTGAGACGCTTGGTTTCTCAAAAGAGCGATTCTTTCTTTAGCGGGTCTTCCCAATTTACCGGGCATAATTTTAATCCTCCTGTTTACTTAATGCTAAGCCGTAAGACTCCAATTTTTGAATGACCTCATCCAAAGATTTTCTGCCGAGGTTTCTCACCTTTAACATATCGTCTTCCGTCTTCTTGGTTAAATCTTCTACCGTATGAATGTTTGCTCTCTTCAAACAGTTGTAAGAACGCACGGACAAGTCCATGTCCTCGATAACCATTTTCAGAATTTGTTGTTGCTTGTCGTCTTCCGTTTTCAAAAGGATGTCGCCCATGCCTCTGATCGACTCGCTCAAGTTCACGAACAATCTGATGTGATCTTGCATAATCTTAGCCGCGAGAGAAATGATTTCCTTTCCGGAGAACGTCCCGTCCGTCCAAACCTCAAGCGTGAGCTTGTCGTAGTCCACTGCTTGACCAACACGCGTGGGTTCTACCGAGTAGTTCACTTTTTGTACGGGGGTGTAGATGGAATCGATTGCGATGTGATCCACGACGTTTTGTTTGTTTTCCTTAGCAGGTTTATAGCCTCTCCCTCTACCGATGGTAAGTTCGACGTCTAACTTCCCGCCTTCGTCAATCGTACAAATGTATTGATCACCGTTGATCACTTCGATTTCCGCGTCCACGTTAAGGTCGCATCCCGTCACAACGGCAGGACCTTCTTTTACGATGTGGAGCACCTTTTCGTAGTTCTTATCAATAACCTTCGTTTTAATCGCGAGCGATTTCAAGTTGAGAATGATTTCCGTGACATCCTCTTTAATCCCCGCAACAGCGGAGAATTCGTGTTTTACACTACCATCCGTGAATTTAATCCCTTCCACAGCCGCGCCGGGCAAAGCGGAAAGCAAAATTCTACGAAGGCAGTTCCCTATTGTAAGACCGAAACCTTTTTCGAGCGGTTCGCAAACAACTTTCGCATAAAAATCATCGTTTTCAACCACTTCGAGTTTAGGCATATCCATTTCGATCATATACTACCTCCTTAACCGTTTCATTATTTGGAGTACAATTCGACAATCATGTGTTCAGCGATTTGGCTATCAACGTCCTCTCTTGCCGGAAGCGCCAACACTTTTCCTTCGAGTTTTTCTCTATCAAATTCAACCCATTTCGGGCATACTGTGCTAGAAGCCGTTTCTTTAAGAGCCGTAAAGTACTTGTTGCCTTTGCGGTTTTCTTTCACTGCAATCACGTCGCCTGCCTTCACGATGTAGGAAGGTATGGTCACCGTCTTTCCGTTGACGGAAATGTGCGCGTGATTTACAATTTGACGAGCGAGGGTACGGGCAGGAGCTATGCCCATTCTGAACACGACGTTGTCAAGTCTTCTCTCCAAGAGGGAAAGCATGTTTTCACCGGTGACGCCCTTCATTCTATCAGCAAGTTCATAATACTTTCTGAATTGACCTTCTTGAACGCCGTAAATTCTCTTGGTCTTTTGTTTTTCACGAAGTTGCAAGCCATATTCGGACACTTTCTTTCTGTCTGCACCGTGTTGGCCGGGAGCTACCGGACGCTTATTGAACGGGCATTTTTCCATATAGCACTTATCCCCTTTGAGGAAAAGTTTCGCGCCTTCTCTTCTGCAAAGTTTACATTTTGCTTCTCTATACGTTGCCATAATTTACTATTGCCTCCTATTAAACTCTACGACGTTTCGGCGGTCTGCAACCGTTGTGGGGAATGGGGGATACGTCCGAAATCAAGGTGATTTCAAGCTCGCAAGTGGAAAGCGCGCGAATAGCGGATTCTCTACCTGCGCCAGGGCCTTTCACGTACACTTCTACGGTACGAAGACCGTGTTCTTTTGCTGCCTTCGCTGCAGTTTCCGCTGCCATTTGCGCCGCAAACGGCGTGCCCTTACGGCTACCCTTATAACCGAGCGAACCTGCGCTCGACCAAGAAATAGCGTTCCCATTCATGTCCGTGATCGTCACGAGGGTGTTGTTGAACGTAGATTGAATGTGGACTTGTCCTTTATCAACTTTCTTAATTTCTTTGCGTTTACGGGAAACGACTTTCTTTTTTACTTCTGCCATTTTCTATCGCCTCCTCTATTACTTCTTCTTGCCTGCGATCGCACGTGCGGGACCTTTACGGGTACGAGCGTTTCTCTTCGTGCTTTGACCTCTTACAGGCAAACCTTTTCTGTGGCGAATACCACGATAGCAACCAATTTCCATAAGTCGCTTGATGTTGAGGGATACTTCACTGCGAAGTTCACCTTCCACGCGAATGTTGTGATCAATATATTCTCTCAATTTAGAAACGTCGCTTTCGTCGAGGTCTTTCACTCTGACGTCAGGATTGATGCCCGTTTCTGCGAGAATTTTTTTGGATGTCGTCAAACCGATACCATAGATATAAGTAAGACCGATTTCTACTCTTTTTTCTCTGGGTAAATCTACACCGGCAATACGTGCCATTGATTATTCCTCCGTTGGATTTTTTATTTTTGGTTTATTTTTAACGAATTTGCTAAAGAAGGTAGTGGAAAATACCCCTTTTTGCCAATCGCATTGTTTTTACAGCCGTTTCCAAAAAGTTGGAAAATTTCTTTACTGCTCTTTTACACGCAACAAAACTGAGTTTCCGTATTTTTCCTACGGAAATTCAGCTCAAATTGCATTTTTTTGACGCTTTTTGTTGGCAATTTTTAACAATTGCAACATAACGGCGTATATATCATTATATCACTATTGTCAAGGACTGTCAAGCGTTTTTTATAACTTTTTTAGCCTTGTCTTTGTTTATGGCTCTTGTTTTTCGAACAAATAACCATTACTCTGCCGTTTCTTTTGATTACTTTGCACTTGTCGCACATGGGTTTTACAGAAGGTCTGACTTTCATTTTGTTTTCTCCTTGTTTTATAAAAATGCTTTTCTTATGGGCGTGCTATTAAGATTTGCTTCGCCATGTGATTCTGCCTTTGGTAAGATCGTAAGGACTCATTTCCAACTTAACCGTGTCTCCTTCGATGATACGAATATAGTTCATACGAAGTTTACCTGAAATATAGGCGGTGATCACGTGACCGTTGGAAAGTTGCACTTTGAACGTTGCGTTCGGCAACGCTTCTATCACTTTGCCTTCCGCTTCAATTACATCGTCTTTGGACACAGAATTTTCCTCCGATTTTTTTGTTTTTTCAGGGCTCAAAGAGTGAGTATTTCCACCCCATCCTCTTGTATGAGCACCGTATTTTCGTAATGGGCCGTCGGGCTACCATCTATCGTGACTGCTCCCCAACCGTCGTCGAGAACTTTCACGCGCCAATTCCCCATAGAAATCATGGGTTCTATACAAATCGTCATACCGCTTTTTAAGCGGATCCCCGTGCCCTTTCTTCCGAAATTCGGAACGGACGGGTCTTCGTGCATCTCTCTGCCGATCGCGTGTCCCGTATAGGAACGGATTACCCCGTACCCGTGGGATTCCGCATGCGTTTGTACGCGATATCCGATGTCGTATAAAGGCGTTCCCGCTTTCAAGCCTTCGATTGCTTTGAAAAAACATTCTTCCGTCACTTGAACGAGTTTACGCTTTTCGGGGGAGACGTTTCCGATACAAAACGTTCTTGCCGCGTCGCCGTGAAATCCGTTTTTATATGCCACTAAGTCCACGCTTACGATATCGCCGTCTTTCAAAATCGTGTCGTCGTCGGGAATACCGTGCACCACCGTTTCGTTCACCGAAATGCAAGAGGACGCAGGAAACCCACCGTACCCAAGACAAGAGGGATAAGCGCCGTACGAACGCACGTAGCGATCTACGAGTTCGTCCACCTCTTTGGTTGACATTCCCGCCACGATTTTACTCTCCACGAAAAGGAGTGTATCTCGCACGATTTTACAAGATTCTTTCATACAGAGAATTTCTTTTTCATTTTTGACGATCATCTTGCTACCTTATTTCAAAGAATCAAGTTTCTCCACGATCTCGTTAAACAACACTTCGGGGGGATCATCCGTTCCGAGGAAGTTGATGATAAGTCCCTTATCCGTATAATATTGAATGAGAGGCGCCGTTTGTTCCGAATATACGTCCAAACGTTTTTGCACCGTTTCGGGATTGTCGTCTTTTCTTTGATACAACTCGCCACCACAACGGGAACATTTCGTTTCGCCGTTCAACGTTTTTACGTGATAGCTTTCGCCACAATCCTTACAAACACGTCTTCCGCACAAACGATCCATAAGCAAAGAGAAGTCGATGTTGATGTTTACCACCGCGTCGATCTTTGCAAAGGTTTCAAGCGCTTCCGCTTGCGCGATCGTACGAGGGAAACCGTCGAGAAGATAACCGTTTTTACAGTCTTCTCTCGAAAGTCTTTCTTCCACGATCTTGCACGTCACTTCGTCGGGGACGAGTTGACCTTTGTCTGTGTAGGATTTAGCCAACAAACCAATGGGAGTTTGATTTTTTATATTTTCTCTAAAAATATCGCCGGTAGAAATATGAGGGATACCGTAGCGATCGGAAACACGCGTAGCTTGCGTTCCTTTTCCCGCGCCGGGCGCTCCAAGTAAAATAATATTCATATACGATAGCTCCCTTTTCGTTTGATTCCCCTTCCGCGCGTTGCCTTGCGGAAGGGCATCGTTGCTATTATTTCAAGAACCCTTTATAGTTCTTCATCATCATTTGCGCTTGCAATTGTTTCTCGAATTCCATACCCACGGAAACGACGATGAGGATTCCCGTCGTCGAGAACACGTTGACGAGGTCCATCGAAGCCCAAGCGAATGCGAGGGAGGGAATAAACGCTACGAGGGAGAGGTAAATCGCCCCAAACAACGTGATACGGTTGGAAATCTTTTTCAAATAGTTTTCCGTTGCTTTCCCCGGACGAATCCCTTGAATGAATCCACCGTTTTGTTGAATGCTCTTGGATACGTCTTCGGGATTGAATTGCATTTGCGCGTAGAAGAACGAGAACGCGAAGATCAAAAGGCAAAGAAGTACCGAATAGATAATTCTACCGCCCGCGATCACGGAAGATCCCGTCATCCACTTCGTCCACCATGCATAGAAACCGGAATTCGGCCAGAAGAGTCCTGCGATCATTTGCGGGAAGCTAATAATCGAGAACGCAAAGATGAGGGGCATAACACCGCTTCCTGCAATTCGGATAGGAATTACGGAAGATTGACCGCCGTACATCTTTCTGCCTTTGATTTGTTTTGCGTATTGAACGGGAACTTTTCTTTCAGAAAGGTCCACGTATACGACGGCAAAAAAGATCACTGCGCAAACGAGCACGAATGCGATAAGCTCCCAAATATACTTGCCGGGATCGGAAGGGATTTGAGAAACCTTTGCCCAAATGGATTGACCTGCCGTTGCAAGCAAGCCCGTGAAAATGATCATCGATTGTCCGTTGCCCACACCGTAGTCGGTGATTCTTTCGCCGATCCACATTACGAGCATTGCGCCAGCCGTATAAGCGACCGTCATGAAAAGTCCCGCCAAGAACGTGCTGTTAAAGAACAATTCCTTTTGCACGGCACCGCTCGTATTAGCAAAGTTCAAAATGATACCGATCGATTGAACGACTGCAAGGAAAATCGTGCAAATTCTCGTGTATTGCGCAATTTTCTTTTGTCCTTCTTCGCCTTGTTTGGAAAGATGCTCGAGTGCAGGAATACCCACGCTTAAAAGTTGCATAATGATGGACGCATTGATATAAGGTCCGATACCGAGCGCAAAGAGCGTACCTTGAGCAAGCGAGCCACCCGTGATGCTGTTCATAAGCGTCAAGAAGTCGTTTCCTGCAATCTCATCGCCGAAAACGGATCTGTCCAATCCCGGTACGGGAATATAACAACCGATACGGAAAACCAACAACAGCAAAAGCATCATATATACTTTGCGACGGATTTCCTTTACTTTGAATGCGTTAATGATTGTTTGTAACATCTTTTTCTCCGATATGGTTTTTTTGTTTCAATAGTAGCCTAAGATACCGAGAAATAAAAATGCGAGTACGGAAAACCGTTTTTTGGCAAAACAGTCTTCCGTCACACTTTTTACAATACTTCTACAGTTCCTTTTGCTGCTTCGATCGCCGCTTTTGCGGATTCGGAGAACTTCGCTGCTTTTACGTGAAGAGCTACCGCAAGTTCGCCTGCGCCAAGGACTTTAAGTCCGCAGTTGTTCTTAACTGCTTTTGCAAGACCGTTTGCCATAACGAAACCGTAATCAACCACCGTATTAGCGGGAAGATCTGCAAGTTGTCCAAGGTTTACGATCACGTATTCTTTCTTGCCGTTATGGTTGAAACCTCTCTTAGGTACGCGTCTGGAGATAGGCATTTGACCACCTTCAAAACCGGGTCTTACGCCACCGCCGGAACGAGCCCATTGACCTTTATGCCCTTTACCGGACGTTTTACCAAGTCCGGAACCGATGCCACGGCCAAGTCTTTTCTTCGACTTCGTTGCTCCCTCTGCGGGAGAAAGAGTATCTATTCTCATGATAATCTCCTTAAACGTTTTCTACTTTGATGAGGTGGCTCACCTTTTTAATCATGCCTTGTACGGCGGGGGAGTCCTCAAGTTCTTTGGAAGAACGGATTTTCTTCAAACCGAGCGCTTTTACCGTTTCTTTTACCGATACGACTTGCCCGATCGTGCTCTTTACGAGCGTCACTTTAATTTTAGCCATCTTTCTATTCCTCCATTTTAGCCGAGAATTTCTTCCACGGATTTGCCACGAAGAGCAGCCACTTGTTCAGCCGTTCTAAGTTCTGCAAGCCCTGCGATCGCTGCTTTTACGCAGTTGCTGGGGGTTTGCGTTCCGTGAGATTTCGTTCTGATGTTCTTAATCCCTACTGCTTCCATTACCGCACGTACGGGACCACCTGCGATAACACCGGTACCTTCGCTAGCGGGCATCATAAGAACGGCGCCTCTGCCGAATTTACCAATGACTTGGTGGGGGATCGTCGAATCAACGATTGCAACGGGAATCATACCTTTCTTTGCGCGAAGCGTTGCCTTTTCGATTGCTTCGGGAACTTCTTTTGCCTTACCGGTACCGATACCGATCTTGCCTTTCCCGTCGCCAACGATCACGAGCGCTGCAAAGCGCATGTTCTTACCGCCTTTAACAACCTTTGTCACGCGATTTACTTCGATGAGCTTTTTGATGAGCCCGTCGTCTTCTGCTTGTCTTCTCTGAGGTCTTCTTTCTCTCTTTTCGTCTGCCATGTTCGTATCTCCTCTCAGAATTTAAGTCCGGCTTCTCTCGCGCCGTCTGCAACCGCTTTTACACGACCGGTGTAAAGGTATCCGCCACGATCGAATACGACCGCTTCAACACCCTTCTCTTTCGCTCTTTCTGCAACGACTGCGCCAACGACTTTCGCTGCATCCGTCTTGCTCAATCCTACGATTTTTTCCTTTACGGCTTTTTCCATCGTGGACGCTGCGGCCAAAGTAATACCGCCCTTTGCGTCCCCTGCTCTATCGTCAATTACTTGCGCGTAGATGTGGTTCAAGCTTCTGTAAACGTTCAAACGGGGCGCTTCCGCCGTACCCGTAATCGTCTTTCTAACTCTTGCGTGGCGTCTTTGTCTGACTGTGTTTTTATCAATTTTAGAAATCATACTTTAACGCTCCTTATTTCTTCGATTTACCGGAGGTCTTACCTTCCTTATGTTCTACGACTTCGTCACGATAACGAATACCGTATCCATGATAAGGTTCGGGCAATCTTACCTTGCGGATGTTTGCTGCCGTTTGACCAACGAGTTCTTTGCTAATACCGGAAACGGAAATTTCAACAAGCGAAGGGCATGCAAACGTGATGCCTTCGGGTGCTACGATTTCCACAGGGTGGGAGAAACCTACGTTCATCACGAGCTTGTTTCCTTGTGCCTGTACTTTCCAACCGACGCCTTTTACGTCAAGGATCTTTTGGAACCCATCCGTAACGCCTTTCACCATGCCTGCAATGAGCGCTCTGTAAAGACCGTGTTTTGCATTCGTTTCATTCAAGGTATCGAGCGCTTTAACGACGATGTTTCCTTCTTCGATCACCACGTCAATGTTCCCAACGACCTCTCTCGAAAGAGTGCCTTTAGGTCCTTTTACGGTGACCACTTTGTTCTTGTATTCCATTGTCACGCCTGCGGGAACCGCGATGGGCATTTTACCAATTCTCGACATTGTTCATACCCTCCCGATTACCAAATGTAGCAAAGCACTTCGCCACCGACGTTTTGTGCTTTTGCTTGCTTGCCCGTCAAAACGCCCTTATTCGTGGAAAGGATAACCGTACCCAAACCACCGAGCACTTTCGGCATATTTGCGACGCCGGAATAGCTACGAAGACCGGGCTTCGACGCTCTTTCCAAACCGGTGATAACCGATTTCTTGTCGCAATATTTAAGCGTGATTGCAATCTTACCATTGTATCCGTCTTCTACGATTTTAACGTCCGAAACGTACCCTTCGGAAAGAAGGATGTCTGCGATGGATTTCTTCATTTTGGAAGCGGGGATTTCCACGCTTTCCTTATGCGCGGTGATTGCGTTTCTGATTCTAGTAAGCATATCTGCGATAGGATCTGTCATTTTTATTACCTCCTATTACCAGCTCGATTTCTTTACGCCGGGGATTTCTCCCTTGTACGCAAGTTCTCTAAAGCAAATACGGCAAACGCCATACTTTCTAAGGACTGCGTGGGGTCTTCCACAGATCGAGCATCTCGTGTATGCTCTCGTGGAAAATTTGGGCGCTTTCTGCTGTTTATTAATCATTGACTTTTTTGCCATCTTCTTTTCTCCTTACTTCTTGAACGGCATACCGAGCGCTCTCAAAAGCTCTCTTGCCTCTTCGTCCGTATTCGCGGTCGTGACGATTGCCACGTCCATGCCTCTGATCTTCTCTACTTGATCGTACGTGATTTCAGGGAAGATGAGTTGTTCTTTAAGACCGACGGAAAAGTTCCCTCTTCCATCGAACGCCTTATCGGAAATCCCTCTGAAGTCACGAAGACGAGGAAGTGCGATCGAAACGAATTTATCGTAGAAGTTGAACATTCTCTCTCCACGAAGGGTCACTTTAATCCCGACCGTTTGACCTTCTCTTACTTTGAAGTTTGCGACGGATTTCTTCGCTTTCGTCAAAACGGGTTTTTGTCCGGAAATAAGTGCGATTTCGTTTTCGGTGGTTTGAATGGACTTTGCGTTATCCTTGATGTCGCCAAGACCGGTGTTGATTACGATCTTTTCGATTCTGGGGCATTGCATAACGCTCGTATAACCAAATTTCTTCATGAGGAAAGGCACGACTTCTTTTTCGTACTTTTCTTTTACTCTGTTCTTATATACTTTTTCTGCCATGTTCGTCCACCTCTTATTCGTTGCTTTCAGCAGGCGCTTCTACTTCTGCTTTCGGCTCTTCCACTTTTTGAACTCTCTTTCTCGTTCTCTTCTTGGGAGCTTCTGCTTGCGCTTCTACCTTCGCTACTTTCTTCGTGTAAGCTTTGTCAAGAACCGCTTCGCATTTTCCGCAAATTCTTACCTTCTTGCCGTCTACAACGGAGTGCTTTACTTTTACTGCCTTACCGCAAACAGGGCAAACCACCATAACGTTCGATGCGTCGATGGGGCCTTCTGCCGATACGATCTTGCTCGTTTCGTTTGCCTTTCTTGCTTTTTCGTGCTTATGTTGCACTCTTACTCCCTCTACCGTTACCGTATTCGCTTTGGGGGATGTGGCAAGGACTTTTCCCTGTTTGCCTTTATCTTTACCGGCAATAACAAGTACGTTATCATTAATTTTTACGTTCATTGTTTCGTCCTCCTGTCCTTACAGTACTTCTGGAGCAAGGGAGATAATCTTCATGTAGTCTTTATCTCTCAATTCTCTCGCAATCGGCCCAAAAATACGCGTACCTTTGGGTTGTTTTTGGTTATCGATGATTACTGCCGCATTGTCGTCGAATCTAACGAACGTGCCGTCTGCTCTTCTGATCCCCTTTGCGCTTCTGACGATGACTGCTTTCACAACGTCGCCTTTCTTTACTGCACCGCCGGGGGTTGCCGTTTTAACGGAAGCTACGATCACGTCGCCGATATTGCCCGATCTACGGAAGGAGCCACCTAATACTCTAATACACATGATCTCTTTTGCCCCGGAGTTATCCGCAACTTTGAGTCTTGTTTGAGGTTGTATCATAAGTCTTTTCTCTCCTTTAATTATTTAGCCTTCTCGACGATTTCCGCAACTCTCCAGTTTTTATCCTTGCTGAGCTTTCTCGTCTCGACGATTCTAACCTTGTCGCCTACGCCACACGTATTTTCTTCGTCGTGTGCCTTCAAGCGCTTGGTTTTGGTAATGGTCTTTTTGTAAAGGGGGTGCTTGCTCTTATCGGTAATTTCTACGACTACCGTCTTATCCATTTTATCGGATACCACAAGTCCGATTCTTTCTTTTCTCAAATTTCTTTCCATTTTATTCACCTCCGTGCTTACGCCTTAAGCTCTCTGGAACGGAGTTCCGTGTTCACGCGTGCGATGTCTCTTTTGCACGTTCTGATAGATACAGGGTTTTCAAGCTGACCGGATGCTAAACGGAAACGAAGGTTGAACAGTTCGCTCTTAAGCTCTGCAAGCTTCGCCGTAAGTTCAGCGTTCGTCATTTGTTTCACTTCATTTGCTCTCATTTCTGTTCACCGCCTTCTACGGTTTCAACCGCTTCTTTCTTGACAAACTTGCACTTAACGGGAAGTTTGTGTCCTGCAAGACGCATAGCTTCTCTTGCCGTTGCTTCGTCAACGCCTGCCATTTCAAACATGACTCTGCCGGGTTTTACGACTGCTACCCAGTATTCAACCGAACCTTTACCAGAACCCATACGCGTTTCTGCGGGTTTCTTCGTGATCGGCTTGTGGGGAAAGATGTCGATCCAAACTTTACCACCACGCTTGATGAATCTCGTCATTGCGATACGCGCTGCTTCGATTTGGTTGGATTTGATCCATCCGCATTCTTCGGAAACGAGACCGTATTCGCCGTATGCGATTACGTTGCCCTTTTGAGCAGTGCCCTTCACCTTACCGCGGTGTTGTCTTCTTCTTTTAACTCTCTTAGGAATTAACATTACTGTTCTCCTCCTTCTGCGCGAGCAGATTTCTTCACGCTACCGATCACTTCGCCCTTGTAGATCCAGCATTTTACGCCGATCATACCGAAAGTCGTATGCGCTTCTGCAAAGCCGTAGTCGATGTCTGCGCGAAGGGTTTGAAGGGGAATAGAACCTTCATGATAGTTTTCGCTTCTTGCGATTTCAGCGCCGTCCAAACGACCGCTAACCATCATTTTGATACCCTTGCAACCAGCTCTCATCGAACGACCGATTGCTTGTTTCATAGCACGTCTGAAAGACATACGTTTTTCAAGTTGTGCAGCAACGCCTTCTGCAACGAGTTGCGCGTCGCAGTCGGGCTTTCTCACTTCCGTGATGTTGATGCTAACCACTTTACCGTTCGTAAGCTTTGCAAGATCTTTCTTAATCGTTTCCACTTCTGCGCCGGCTTTACCAATGATAACGCCAGGACGAGCGGTGTAAACCGTCACTACGATTCTCGCAGCTGCACGTTCGATCAAAATCTTGCTGATCGCTGCTTGATAATACTTCTTTTTGAGGAAGGTACGAATTACGTTGTCTTCTTTGAGCAATTTAGAAAATTCTTTCTTGTCTGCATACCATTGGGTATTCCAACCGCTGATAACGCCGACTCTCAAACCATGAGGATTTACTTTTTGTCCCATTATACTTCTCCTTCCAACTTTTTAACGTCGAGAATCACCGTGATGTGGCTCGTTCTCTTCAAGATTGCATGGCCTCTACCTTTCGATACGGGTTGCATTCTCTTAAGCATTTGTCCACCGTCCGCGAAACATTCCGCAACGTAGAGGTCTGCTTTGTCCATTCCCATATTGTGCTCAGCGTTTGCTGCTGCCGACATAAGAACTTTCTTAATTGCAAGCGCGCTTCCGTTCGTGCTGTGTTCGAGGATTGCTTTTGCTTCTCTGTAATCTTTTCCGCGGATCAAGGCAAGAACGGTTCTCGTCTTGTAAGGGGAAACTCTAACATATTTAGCGACGGCGTGAGGGCGTTTTTCTCTGTTTTGTTCAACCCTTTCCGTCTTCTTTTTCATATTCGTTGCCATAATCTCTTCTCCTTATTTACCAGGGCTGGTGGTTTTCGCTGCGTGACCGTGGAACGTTCTCGTCGGCGCGAATTCACCGAGCTTGCAACCGATCATATCTTCCGTCACGTATACGGGAACGTGCTTACGCCCATCGTATACCGCGATCGTGTGGCCTACGAAATCGGGGAAAATCGTGGATGCTCTCGACCAAGTTTTAATAACTTTCTTTTCGTTCGCAGCGTTCATCGCTTGGATACGGCTCAAGAGCTTTGCTTCGACATAAGGTCCTTTTTTAACGCTTCTTGACATTTTCTTGACTCCTCCGATTAGTTAATTCTCTTGAGAATGAACTTGTTCGTCACATTCTTCTTCTTTCTCGTCTTATAGCCGAGAGCAGGCTTGCCCCAAGGGGTCATAGGGCCTGCGTGGCCGACGGGCGCTTTACCTTCACCACCGCCGTGAGGGTGATCCACGGGGTTCATGACCGCACCGCGGACTTCAGGGCGTTGACCAAGGTGTCTTGCCTTACCTGCCTTACCAAGGGAAATGATTTCGTGATCTACGTTCCCTACTTGTCCGATCGTTGCACGACACTTGAGCAAGACATATCTCATTTCACCGCTGGGCATACGGAGGGTTGCATATTTTCCTTCGTTTGCCATGATTTGTGCGGAGATACCAGCGCTTCTTGCAATTTGTCCGCCCTTACCGGGGGTAAGTTCTACGTTGTGCACCATCGTACCGACGGGGATATTTTCCAAGGGAAGCGCGTTGCCGACTTTAATGTCCGCTTTTGCACCGCTCATGATCTTGTCGCCGACGTTCAACCCTACTGGGCAAAGGATATACGCTTTTACGCCGTCCGCATAAACGATGAGTGCGATGTTTGCCGTTCTGTTAGGATCGTATTGAATACTCTTGACGGTTGCAGGAATATCGTCCTTATTTCTCTTGAAATCGATGATACGATATTTCTTGCGGTTACCGCCACCGATATGTCTCGTCGTGATCTTACCTTGATTGTTTCTACCACCAGAGTGGCGTTGATCGTGCATCAAAGACTTAACGGGCTTATCCCCTTTCGTCAATTCTTCATAGGCAGAAGTCGTTACGAAACGACGTGCCGCAGAAGTCGGTTTATATGTTTTGACTGCCATTTTGTGTTCCTCCTACGCTTATGCCAACGAATTGAAGAATTCGATAGCTTTGCTATCCTCTTTCAAGGTGACGATCGCCTTTTTACGATCGGGGGTGTAGCCTTGGTTTCTGCCCATTCTCTTGAGCTTACCTTTGCAAGATACGGTGTTTACGCTTGCGACTTTCACGTCGAACAACTTTTCAACTGCAAGTTTGATCTCCGTTTTGTTCGCGTCTTTCTTTACGTAGAAAGCGTATTTCTTATCTGCAATACCGTCGTAGCCTTTTTCCGTGAGAACGGGTTGTAAAATGATATCTTCAGCAAACATTATGCGTTCACCTCCTGGAATTTCTCAACAGCGGCTTTCGTCATAACGACCTTTGCGTTTGCAACAACTTCGTACGTGCTAAGTTGCGCCAAGGGCAAGGTGTGCAACGAAACAATGTTCTTCGCCGCGCGAATGACGTTTACGTCGTCCGTATCCATAACCACGAGCGCGGTTTTGTTAAGGCCGAGCGCCTTTTGGAAGGCCGCCATTTCTTTCGTTTTGGGTTCTACCACTTTGAGTTCGTCCACAACGATGAATTCGCCGTCTGCCACTTTCTTGGAAAGTGCGGACAAGAGAGCCGCGCGCTTAGCGGAAACGTTCATCTTCTTCGAGAAGTCGCGAGACTTCGGTGCGAACACTACGCCACCCTTGATCCATTGCGGTGCGCGGATGGAACCTTGACGTGCTCTACCCGTACCTTTTTGTCTCCAAGGTTTAATACCGCCCCCTCTCACTTCCGAGCGGGTAAGCGTGGACTTCGTGCCTTGTCTTTCGTTTGCAAGACGAGTGACGATTGCTTGGTGAATCAAAGCTTCTCTGTACTCTACGCCGAACACCGATTCGTTGAGTTCCATCGTTCCGACTTCAGAGCCTTTCATATTATATACTTTAATTTCGCTCATGTCCATTCTCCTTATTTGCTCTTAACACTATTTTTGACCGTCACAACACTGCCTTTCGGTCCGGGGATAGCGCCTTTGATGAGCAAGACGTTCTTTTCTACGTCCACTTTCACAACTTCGAGGTTTTGTACGGTCACGTTGTCCACACCGTAATGACCTGCGAGGTGCTTGTGCTTGAATACGCGGGAGGGGTCACTGATAGAGCCCATAGAACCGGGTTCTCTATGCACAGGGCCCACACCGTGCGTTTCTTTCAATCTGTGTTGATTCCATCTCTTGATAACACCCGTGAAACCGTGACCTTTGGAAACGCCCGAAACGTCTACCTTATCGCCTACCGCAAATACGTCCGCTTTAAGCTCCGTACCCACTTCGTAGGATTCAGCGCCGTCCACTCTGATTTCTTTCAAAACCTTGTGGGGTTTCACGCCAGCTTTCTTGAATTGACCAAGAAGAGGCTTGTTGAGTGCTTTTTCGCTCGTTTCGATGAAACCGAGTTTCAAAGCCGCATAGCCGTCGTTTGCTACCGTCTTCACTTGAACGACGGGGCAGGGACCAGCTTCCACTACCGTGACGGGGATCATCTTCCCGTCTTGCGCAAAGATTTGCGTCATGCCAACTTTGCGTCCGATGATTGCTTTATTCATAGATAAAGTTCACTCCTTAAAAAATTTTTTATTTTGCGAATACCTTGCCTTTTCACAAAGTATTTCAAATGACTTGGTTACGTTTCCCGATTAGAGCTTGATTTTAATGTCCACGCCAGCGGGCAAGTGGATCGAGTCAAGCAATTTTGCGTTGGGGGAATAGATGTCGATAATTCTCTTGTACGTTCTCATCTCGAATTGTTCGCGAGAATCCTTATACTTGTGGGGGGAACGAAGAATCGTCACCACTTCTCTTTCCGTGGGAAGAGGAATGGGACCGGAGATCTTTGCCCCGCTCTTTTTCATCGTTTCAACGATGCGACTTGCCGCTTCGTCTACGAGTTCGTGATCGTAAGCCGCTAACTTAATTCTAATCTTTTGAACTGCCATTTTTGTTTACTCCTTTTACCTTTTATACTAACATTTTATTTCGCTGTGTCAACCCATCCGTGTGTATCGAGGTGGTCTGCAAAATTAAAAACACTCTGTTTTAGCCGAGCGTTTTCACGCAAAGCCTCGGTTAGTCGCAGGAATCTTGTCCCACTTTTGTCAACGGAAATTATCTGCCAAAGCGGCTTTTTGCCTTGGATTTACAGTAACTTCCCGCATCAACCCATACTACGCATACTTACACAGCTTATTAATAATATCAAATAGTCAAGCATAAGTCAAGCGTTTCAACAAACTTTTTTGAATTTTTTTTAATTTTTTTTCACGCTCTTTTATTCCCCTATAGAAACAAAAATATACCTACGCGCGTATGTATAAATAATGCATGCGCGCACGCGCGCGCGTAGGGACGGTTATAAAAATAAAAAAAGCGATGCATTTTGCACCGCTTCTTTCCGTATGATAACGCTTAGTATTCCAATCCTTCGTTGAGTTTCGCCAAAAGCGTATCCAAATCTTCGCCGTGAACTGCAACGGCCTCTGCAACCGTTTCGCCGTGCGCAAGAGCGCAACCGAAGCAGTGCATGCCAGCCGCCATCAAAATTTCGGGCGCGTTGGGATTGATTTCTAAGCAATCGGCAATCAAAGTATCCGCCGTAATTTTAGCCATATTCGTTTTCTCCTTTTTATTTTCTTTGAGGGTATTATAGCATACCCGTATAAAAAATGCAAGATTTTGCGCAACCTTTTTGAAAAGAAGTTATTTTTTTCTTAAAAAGAACACAAAAAACAGTTGACAAGCGAGCGGAAAAAGATT
The DNA here is from genome assembly GCA_045613545.1 of Christensenellaceae bacterium. GTDB lineage: Bacteria > Bacillota > Clostridia > Christensenellales > Borkfalkiaceae > Scatosoma. The sequence continues at coordinate 10,235 of JAZLBD010000008.1, read as the reverse complement.
ATAATGTGAAAGCACTCTAAAAGAGCGCATCGTTAGCTCAATTGGATAGAGCGTTGGTCTACGGAACCAAAGGTTAGGAGTTCGAGTCTCTTACGTTGCACCAGCAAAACCCACGGCGACAACGCTGTGGGTTTTTGCTATGTGCAAGAGGTTCGAACTGCTATGCAACGATGGTTTTGTCCTACGGAACGGAAGGACGAGCTACCCGTTAAGAAAAGCATTGATAATGCTTTTTAGGGGCGAGATGAGCGAGCGCATATGCAGAGCGCGAGCGGTGACCGAGCGCAAAGCAACCCGCACTTTGCGCGAGAAAGGAGTTCGAGTCTCTTACGTTGCACCAAAAAAGACGTCACGATTTGCGTGGCGTCTTTTTTCTATATTTTTCCCTTCGAACAAAGATTTAATCCTCGTCGCTGTTTAACGGCTCCTCCTCTAAAATAACTCCGCGCTTTATTTTTGCAAAGCCGTATTTTTTTCTGATTTTTGCAATCGCGTCTTCGGCTCTTTCCCGTTTTTCATAACTCGCCGTTTTCTCGTCTCCGCCGAGAAATAATTGTTCGACGTGATTATCAAAGCCAGAGAGACTAATTCCCAATGCATGTACGGAAACCCCCTCTGGATAATGTTCGCAATAAAGCTCGAAAGCGCTTTTGGCGATATCCGAACAAAGGGTGGTCGGTGAGATTTTTCTTTGCTTCGTACTCTCTTGTAAAAAGGCGTCTTTTACCATGATATGCACGGTGTTGCACTTGCCTACGTTCGCCTCCCTCAACCTTGCCGATACGCTTTCCGCCAAAATATAAAAGCTCCGCTTCAACTCGTCCCTGGTACGGACGTCTTTGGGCAAAGTCATCGAATTCCCAATGGATTTTACCTCTTCCTTTTCGCCGTATTTCCGCACGAACGTCTCCCCTTCGCCGTGCACCTGTGCATGTAGTTCTTTTCCCCGTTTCCCAAGCAAAGAAACGAGCGTTTCCACGTTTATCCTGGCGATATCTCCGATGGTTTTTATGTTGTGGCGAGCCAAAAGCTCGGCGGAGCGTTTCCCCACGTACAATAAATCGCTCGCAGGCAAAGGATAGATGATTTTTTGATAATTTCCCCGCGTTAAAACGGTGACCGCATCGGGCTTTTTTATCTCGGAGGCGAGCTTTGCGAAAATGCGATTAAAACTCACGCCGATCGACACGGTAAGCCCCGTTTCCTCTTTGACGGCGACGCGGATTTTCTCCGCGATCTCCTCCCCCGAACCAAATAACCGAACGCTTTCCGTCACGTCGAGGGCACACTCGTCGATGCTACAAACCTCTATTCGGTCGGTAAAACGAGCGTAAATTTCCTGCACCTGCTTAGAATAACGCGCGTATTCCCTTTGATGTGGAGGACACCGTAGCACGTGCGGGCATTTTTTTAAGGCGGAAACGACCGTTTCCGCCGTTTGTATGCCAAACGCTTTCGCCTCGTAATTTTTGGCAAGCACCACCCCTTTTCTCTCTTTAGGATCACCGCAAACGATGAGCGGTTTTCCTCGAAGATCGGGATTCAAAACCATTTCAACCGAAGCAAAAAAATTATTCAAGTCGGAATGTAAAATCACCCGTTCCCGCATTGTTTCCCCTAATCAGTCTTTTTTTCGTAAATATGCGCTCACGCTATGCGCCGCGACGTTCCCCTCGCCCACTGCCTTGGCGTATTGGTAGGGTCTACCCGTACAGTCTCCCGCGCAATACAATCCTTTCAAATTCGTACTGCCGTCCCTTTCAACGCGTACATGCCCACTGTCTTCCATCGAAAGTCCGCCGACGAGCGCCATTGGAGGCACGCTATCTTTCAGCATAAACATACCGTCGATGGGCAACGATTCGTCCGCAAACACGAGGGAGGTCACCTTTTGTTCTCCACGTATCTCGCGAGGGATTTTTTTCAAGATCTGCACGTTTTTTTCTTGAATTTCACACCCTTTATAAAGCGGTATATAATAGAGCTTGTCCGCAAGCGTGGCAAGAAATTTCACTTCCTCTTCAAAGTGTTTTGCCGTGGCTACGACCGCGATTGTTTTCTCTTTATAAAGCATTCCGTCGCAAGTGGCGCAATAGCTCACACCTCTTCCTAAAAACCTCTCTTCCCCGTCGATTTTCCCCGCCGATTCTACGCCAACCGCCAAAATCACCGTTTTACTCTCGTAGTTTTTTCCGCTTTCCGTCAAGGTGACAAACGACTTGCCCATCGCGTAAACACCCGTCACGCGGTCTTTGGTAAAGGGAATCTCCTCCCGTTCCATTTGCGTTCTAAGAGCGCGGGTAAACTCCTCTCCGGATACGGAAATAAGGGCGGGATAATTGGAAATTCGCTCCGCTTTTTCCACTTTATGACTAACCTTTTGCAGTCCGACCATATGGAAATGCACGCCGTTCGCTTTTAAGGTAAGCGCGGCGGAAATTCCCGCAGGACCACATCCGATGATTAAACAATCTAACATACCTTCTCCTTTCAAAAAAGAGCGAACGAGCTGTTTTGCCGTTCGCTCTACTGTTAGTTTTTCACTTTCTCCAACAAATTCTGCACCGCGTCTTTCATAACGGAGAGCTTTTCTTTCGCCTCCGCGGGCGTTTTGGCGCGCAAGGAATAATAAATTTTAAGTTTCGGTTCCGTCCCGGACGGGCGCACGCACACGAACGATCCGCCGGAAAGCTCGTAATATAAGCAATCGCAAGCAGGAATGGATAACCTCTCTTCCCTATCCCCTACGACGCGAACCGAGCGACTGTAATCGCGAATGGCATCCACCGTCATACCGCCGAGGGTCGTCAAGCGTAGATTTTTCAAAGCGTTCACCACGTCGTTCATCTCTTGCATCGCGTTGAGCCCCGCGTACTGTATGGACTCCCCTTGATCGAGCACGTATCCGTATTTTTGATAAATTTCTTGCAATCGATCGTACACCGTTTTACCGATCGATTCGTAGTAGCAAACCATTTCCGCAAAGAGCATAGAAGCCACGACGGCGTCCTTATCTCTTGCGTGCGTTCCTCGAAGATAACCGCACGATTCCTCGAACCCGAACACGTAGCTATGCTGACAATTTTGCTCCCATTCTTTGATTTTTTCGCCGATAAACTTAAAGCCTACGGGCGTTTCGTAGAGGGCTACGCCAAACTCCTCGCAAAGCGGGTTTGCAAGACCCGTGGAAACGAAAGATTTTACCACGGCGGGGTTCTTCGGCATTTTTCCGCTTTCGTGTAAACGACTTAAAATATAATCCAGGAGCAATACCCCCACTTGGTTGCCCGAAAGGGATACGAAATCGCCCTCTTTCGTTTGGAGGGCAACGCCTAAACGATCGGCGTCGGGGTCTGTTCCGAACACGACTGTAGCGCCGATTTTTTTCGCAAGCGCAATCCCCATCGAAAGGGTTTCCTTAAATTCGGGGTTGGGTAATTTCACCGTAGAAAATTCCGTATCTTCTTTGACTTGTTCTTCGACGACCGTCGCGCAAATCCCCATTTTACGTAAGATGGAGGTCACAGGTACGTAGCCACTACCGTGGATCGGGGTATAGACGAGTTTCAAATCCTTTCCGCACTTTTCAACCGCTTCCGGAGAAAGGGAAAGAGCGAGCAACGCGTCGATATAGTCCTCGTCAAGCTTTTTAGGAACGGGTACGATCAAGGGACTATCCGTGTCCGCTTCCAACGATAAATAATCGTCTATTTGATCCATATACGCCACGATTTTCGCCGTATCGGTCGGAGACATTTGCGCGCCGTCCTCACCGTAGACTTTATAGCCGTTGTATTCCTTGGGGTTATGGCTTGCCGTAATCATAATCCCTACCGCCGTCTCTAAATATCGAACGGCGAACGAAAGCATCGGAACGGGGTGCACTTCATCGAATAAATACGCTTTTATCCCGTTTTTTGCAAGAACGCCAGCCGAAACGAGGGCGAACTCTCTGGACTTTCTGCGCGTGTCGTACGAAATGACCACACCTCGATCCACCTTACCGCTGTCGATGATCCATTTTGCAAGACCTTGCGTTGCGCGCATAACGGTGTAGATATTCATCATATTCGTACCGTATCCGATCAATCCGCGCATACCTGCCGTACCAAATTCAAGCGCGCGACCAAAACGGTACGTTTGTTCTTTCTCATCGGAAAGAATCGACTGCAATTCCTCCCTACCCTCTGTACAAATTCTTCGGTCGTTTAACCAACTTTGATACAACGCTTGTCTTTCCATATTCCTACTCCTTTTTTGATTCAAACGGCGAGCCGTTTCAGGCGCGCCGTTATATATTATTCGCCGACGAAGTTTTTATTCCACCCTCGTCGGATTTTGACTAGTTTCCGCTTGTTCGAGCGTCGCGTTCTCCATTGCGGCAAAGAATCCGTCTTTTTGACCCTTGCTCGGGTTTACCACCACGCTTTCGTAGGTAATGAAATATTTCTTACCTTTTACCGTGTAATAATTGACGAACTGTTGGCAAATAAAGAAGAAATACGAAGCGGGAACGGACACGAGCAATCCGCTACCTACCGTCGTAAGCGCCGTCACCACGTTGATGATAATCACTAAGTAAACGGTCGTCACGTAGGTGAGGAAAATACTTCGGCGTTGCCCTTTCGTACCCTTGTCTTTCATCGACATCGCTTTCCCAATCGTTTGACCGTCCGCCACCATCGCGGGAAGCCACATACACGTCAAGGTCAATTTGAACGCTTGCGTAAACACGATGAACGTAATCGACAAGAACAAGCAAAGCAAAAGCGAGAAGAACGAGAATAAATAAAAGAAAAGGAAATAGCAAAGTACGATGACGAGAAGATCAAACAAAAATACGATCGGAACGTAAACGATACTGTAAACAATCGCCTTTCCGAAATTTCGAACGTACTCGTCGAAGAAATGCCCTTCGCTATAAGTCGCCATACGGTTGTCTAAAATTCCACCGATTGTAAAATAGCAGACGGTATTCAAAATACGTTGCACGAGATAAATCACCGCCATACCTATGGTAGATAAAATGATATTCCCAAGTTGCAAACGCAACAACCGTAAAAGGGATCTGACCGTTCCGCCATCCCCTAAAAAGGATTCGTTAAATCCTTCCAAATAAGCGGTGTTGCCCGTGACGATCGCGTGTAAAAAGTCTTTGATGTCCTGAAAAAACTGCGAAAGCTCTTCGCTGTTTATAACGTGCCGAAGCCCGGGATAGACCAAAGCCAACGCAAGCGCCACCGATAATAAACCGACGATTAAATGATAAAGTAAAATTTTATAACTATTCTTGAAGTTGCCCATAAGCAACCGAAGACTGTTTCTAAATCGCATAAATTCTTCCTCCCGTTTAACAACCACGCAAATTAAGGGGTATAATATTTTTTAAGATCCATTCGATCCATTTGCGCAAGATCAAAATAGGTGATTTGCATACGAATACAAAAGATTGCTATCATAAAAGCATAGACGACAGTCGCCACCAAAACCACCGCGCCGGTGGTTGCGAAGTAGGCGACGAGTAAAAATACGACTTCTGCAAACGTCAAACTAATAAATTGACCGAACGCCAACTTCCCCACCTCGGGCGATACGAGTTGATTGGAATAACGAAGCGCTTCAAACGCCCGAAACCCCGTAATTTGAAGACAGGGTAGCCATAAATAGAAGACGCTTAAAACGAGGGTGAGCACGAACTGCGAGCCCAAAAACAAAATCGCCGAAAGGATGTAAATCAAAGCAAGGCTATTCAACTGCGTAATCAAGCTTATAATCGCGGAAATAATCAACGCCCATACTTGATACAAAAGGGCAAACAGAACGCAAATACCAATCGTCGAAATCAAATTATCGTTGATTTTGGAAAGCACGCCGTTGAACGTTCGTTTACCGATTCGCATATGTTTTTCCATCAACGCCATTAAAATTGAACCGCAAATTGCCATCAAGACAAACACGCCCACGCACGAGAAAAACGCGCCGAGGGAATGGAAGTTAAAAACGGAAACGGCATGAAAAACTACGACGAACGATAAATTTTGGGGTTGTCCACCTAAAAACGCTTTTGCTATAATGTCCAACGCGTCCATATCCATAGAAATAGCGAACAAGAACGCAGGAAAAATCACAAGCGGTAATACGTACAGTATGTTTTTGAAAAAATATTGTAAAGCTTGTTTGGTGTATTTCATATTTTTTTCCTCTATCGTGCGGAATGGGCGCCAACACGCGAACACCCTTTCCTTTGTTATTATTATACTACAAAAAAGACTTTATGTAAAGTATTTTCCGAAAAAAAGCGCCCCCCGTTCCCTATTTTTCCATCTACCTTTGTCCGCAACGCTCGGAAAATAAAAAGCGGACGCTTCGTTGCGTCCGCTTTTTTCTTTTTTTTGTTTACATCGAGAAGTTTTTGAAGTAGTTTTGGATCAAAATGATCGGCGTACCCTTATCTCCGCTACCACTCGTAAGGTCGGAAAGCGAACCCAAAAGATCGGTGATTTGACGGGGGGTCGTTCCTTGACTCTTCATATTATTGGTAAGGTCTTGCTCCTTGTTTTTGATGATCTTTTTCATCGCGACAATCGCCTCTTCGCCCGAAAGGTTTGCAAGCTCGTTGTCCGCGATATATTTGAGTTTGACTTCGTTGGGTTTCCCCTCGAGAAGAGAGGTGTACGCGGGCGAGCAAACGGGGTCTGCAAGCTCCCAAATACCGCCGACGGGATCCTTAAACGCGCCGTCGCCGTAAACCATACATTCCAAACGCTTTCCCGTGCGAGCAAGGAGTTCTTGTTGCAAAGCGTCCACGAACGCTTGTCCGTCTCTCGGGAAAAGCTTGATACTATCCTCCGTTGCAAGGTTGCTACCCAAAACGCCGTATTCCGCATTGTAGCCACTCCCGTCTACCGGACGGTTCAAAATCTCGTGAAGGCTCACCACCTTTTCCGCGCCCGCTTTCAAAAGGGCGTTTTTCGTTCTAAAACGAGAATGAATATCCGCGTTAATGACGTACTTCGTGTATTTCAAAATTTCGCAAGGGTTGTTTGCCAAAATAACTTTACAGTTTCCGCCTGCTTTTTGATAGTATTCGATATAGTCCACGCCCGTGAAGGTGTGACGAACGTCGCCGAAGGTCGCCTTGAACTCTTCCGCCGTAAACACGTCCGTATAGGGATTTACGTTCTTTTCTATAATTTGCTCGGGCGTGACGAAACTGTTGCCGACTTCGTCGCTAGGATAAGCAAGCTGAATGACGAGCTCCTTAACTCCCTTTGCGATCCCTTTCAAGACCATAGAGAAACGATTTCTTGAAAAAATCGGAAGAATTAATCCTACCGTATGCTCGCCAAACTTTTCAGAGACGTCCTTTGCGATATGATCGATGGTTGCATAGTTGCCTTGCGCGCGAGCGAGAACCGCCTCCGTGACGGCAACGACGTCCTTATCTTGCAAAGGGAATCCATGTTCTTTGGAAGCGTTTACAACGCAATCCGCCGTAATCTTGACAAGATCGTCCCCTTTCTTAATAATAGGTGCTCGAAGACCGCGTGAAATAGTTCCTTGATAATCCATTTTTTTAATCGTCCTTTTTTTTGATTTTTTCACCATAGGTATTATAAATCAATCCCATACGTTTGTCAATTCATTATGGCAAAAAATAAAAAAAAATATAACTTTTTTTGATAAACACCCTCCTCCTACCGCAACCCCATTCCCCCTTACTCTCCCTCTTTTTGCCTGCTGTTTTATGAAAAGAATACACGCTCGAAGAAATCTTGACGAATTTTTTCAAAAAAGAGCGAAAATATGTTGACTTTTTCATAAGATGTCTATATAATACACTTGTTGACTTTTCAACAAGGGAGAACTTATGGAAGAACGGTTTAGGACTTTTACGGTGCTTATCACGAAGTTGTATCGAGCGATTCGTAAAATAAAAAGCGAAGAAACCGAGGAATACGGGTTAAGCAACTCGCACGTATCCTGTTTGTATTACTTATACAAGGAGAAATCCCTCACCTTAAAGGAGCTCGTGGATATTTGCTTGGAAGATAAAGCAATTTTATCCAAAGCGTCCGTGCATCTAGAAACAAAGGGTCTTATCGCGTGCGATAGCAACCAAAAGAAACGATATAACAGTTATTTCACATTGACGGAAAAAGGGCTTGCCGTGGCAAAGAGCATCGCGGGAAAAATCGACGAGATTTTAGAATATGCAAGCGCGGACATACGAGAAAGCGATCGGGAAGTTTTATATAAGTCGTTGTTCTCCATTAGCGATAAATTAGATAAATTTTGTAAAAAATACGAAGGAAAAGAATAAAATGGCAATAAAATTAGTGATAGAATCTTCTAGCGATATCAATAGCGTGGAAGCGCAAAAACTGGGCGTGACGATGCTCTCCATTCCCATTACCTTTGGCGAAGAGGAATTTTTGGACGGTGTGAATATTACCCGCGAACAGTTTTATGAAAAACTGGCAACAGCTGAAAGCTTGCCGAAAACGAGTATGCTCAATTCCTTTCAATTTGAAACGGCGTTTGAGGCGCACGTAAAAAACGGCGACGACGTAGTTGCAATCGTACTTTCTTCCGCGCTTTCGGGGACTTGCGGGGCGGCGAAAAGAGCCGCGGAAAACTTTCCCGACAGAGTATTCGTCGTGGATAGTTTAAGCGCAACGATGGGGATTAAAATTTTGATCGAATACGCCCTTAGATTGATCGAAGAGGGTAAAACCGCCAAAGAAATTTTTACCCTCTTAGAAGAAAAGAAAGGAAAAGTCCAAATTCGAGCAATGGTAGATACGTTAAAATACCTTAAAAAAGGCGGAAGAGTTTCCCCTCTCGTCGCTTTTGCCGGCGAATTGATGGGAATTAAGCCCATGTTATCCGTCGTGGACGGCAAGGTGGAAGTAATCGGAAAGGCGATAGGCTTGAAAAAGGCAGTTTCTTTTATCAACGCGGAAATCGACAAGGTAGGCGGGATAGATTTCGATATGCCCTTCTACGCTCTTTACTCGGGCAACGATCCATCGAAAATTGATAGCTATATCCAAGAAAACGCCTCGCTTTGGGATTGCGGAGTAGAAAAAGTTCGAAAAAATTGTATCGGCGCAACGATTGGGACGCACGTAGGTCCGGGGGCAATCGGCGTTGCATTCTTCTCTAAATAAACGCTTTGGAAATATGAATCAAATACGGCAGTGTTATGAAAAACACTGCCTATTTTTCAAAAAAAAGCACCCTAAGGGCTCTTTCCATAGAGATTTTAATTGAGTTATTTATAAAACACAACTTTTGATAAGTCGAGTTTTCTTTTACCACGCAAAACAGATTGCATTAAAGTTGATTTTAGTTTATAATAAGCTCACCGATAAATAAGAATTTGTAGGTGAGATAATGATTATTTTAATTACGGGAGCATCGCATACAGGCAAAACGGCGCTTGCACAAAAATTGCTTGAAAATTATAAATATCCATATCTATCGATAGACCATCTGAAAATGGGCTTAATTCGTAGCGGTAATACAGAGCTTACTCCTATGGATGATAATGAATTGACCGAATATTTATGGCCGATTGTTCGGGAAATGATAAAAACTGCTGTTGAGAACAATCAGAACCTAATTGTCGAAGGTTGCTATATTCCATTCGATTGGCAGAAGGACTTTGAGCGGCAATATCTTGAACAGATTAAATACTATTGTTTGGTACTGAGTGAGAACTATATAAGAAATCATTTTGCAGACATAAAGAAATATGCAAATGTCATTGAAAATCGTTTGGATGATGAATGGTGCACCATGGAGAATGTATTGTCAGAAAATACACAGATGTTAGAATCTGCAAAAAAGTATAATGTGAACTACATACTCATTAACGATAAGTACGAAATCAATATTGAGTTATAACGGTAATTTCCAATTTATCTGAGAGGTACTTATGAAGTCTTTTGTTTGCAGCTTGTGTCATAACGGCATACTCGGTGGAGGTTTATACCTCGATAACACTTCGCTCACCTATAAGACAAACAAGCTTACAGTTGATAAGAAATACAGAAATTTAGTTTTACCATTGAACGAAATAAAGGAAATTGATTGGAAGTGGATAATCTTCCCTGTGGCAACTGTCTTTATGAAAAACGGAGAATCGTACAAATTCATTATTTTCAACAAAAGGCGCTTCAAAAAGTGGTTTTGTGAGTATTCTAAATAGATCGAGCTATAACAATAGG
>JAZLBD010000007.1:0-69495 GCA_045613545.1 Christensenellaceae bacterium | reverse complement strand
TAGAGCTTGTCCGTTACGCCAAGGTGGCGCAAAAGCACTTCTACGCGGATTTATTGCAAACACAGTTTGCAAAGTACAAGCGTGAAGGGGAGTTTGCAAAAATGCGCGCTTGCGTGAAAGCGGAACAAGAGAACGCGAAGGGGTTGCTTGCCCTGCTCCGCGAAGACGGCAGAATCGCCTTTGAGGCATCCAACCATTACTTCTACACCGAACGGAATTTGCTGGAAAAAATCGTCCGTATGGAGCAATTTTACAACGCCTTATAAAAGCATGGCTTTATTTATAAAATAAAAGAGGGGAACAAAGTCGCTCTTCCCGTAGGGAAAAGCGACAACTAAATAAATCCTTGCGGATTTGTGATATTCGTCTAACGACGAGTGATATTGCCTACGGCAGTTATATTTGCCTATGGCAAGTTAAGGATTTATTTAATATAACTTCTTCGAGAGAAGTATAAGAACCTGCTAAAGCAGAACCTTGAATTTTTCTCTCGAAAAATATAACTGCTTGTAAAACAAGCAATATAACTTTTAGCCACAAGGCTAAAAATAAAACGAATATGTGCTCTTCACATAGGGAATTAAATTGAATAACTTATAAAACTCGACTTTTAACAAGTCGAGTTTACTTTTTTCCACGCAAAACTACTTGATAAATCTTTTTGTTTATGATATACTAATTATGCCAAACGAATCGAATATTTTGAGAGAGGATATTTTTCTTTAAATAGATATTCTATCTTTTTTTCGTGCAACCTAATCTAATATGAATTTGGTAAAAGCGCAAATTCTACGGATTAGGGCACAAAGGATTTATCCCTCTTCTATTTTCGATTTGTTTGGCGACAATCGGAGTTTGCGTTTTTCGGTGCGTTAACTTCGGTTGGCGCACTTTTTATTTTAAACAAAGGAGATTATTAAAATGAATGACAACAACAATTTAGTACGCTTTTTACTTACCTTCTTCTTGGGTTTTATTGGTAGTATAATAATTAACCATACCTCTTTGAAGCCTGCTGGCTTTACATCTAGAAGTTTGGCGTATTTCTTTCTTACGATGATTACATTTGGAATTTATGGACTTGTAGCATCGATATGTAACTTAACATTTGACCCCAACAAGAACAAAAATATTGGCTATATAAAAGATTAATTTTCTGCCTATGTAATATTATAGACCGAAATATTAGTATTACATAGGCAAATGTTAATTTGTATTTTAATAAATAAGCGTAGCACAATATACTTTGCTCTGCAAAGTCGTGTGTTTTTGCTAAGCAAAAAGAAAAAGGATGGTAAAAATTTTGCTATCCTTTTATTGTTTATAAAAAATCCCTAAGAGAAGAGCGATTATGTTTCAATTTTTTGTGGACAAGAAAAGCACACTACATTTCACTTTTAGTGAAGTATAGTGTGCTATACTTTTGTTATGGATAAAAAATCCCTAAGAGAAGAGCTCCTTTGTGCTACGCTTTTTAGTGTTCTAGTTTTATACGAACGGGTGTTCCGCTTTAATGACGGCATAACAATCGGGGCGGAGTTCGTTGATTTTTTTTGCGACCGTTTTGCTCGCCTCGTCTTTTGACCATTTACTGTCCGTAGGGATAAGCAAATCGAAGATCAAATTCGTGTGGATACCGCCGTAGGTCATTCTAAAATCGTGCAAGGTGAACGCCTCGTCCACCGATTGTACGACTTTGACGGCAAAGGCGCGCATCTTTGTCACTCGCTCGTCGTTCGTTTCGATCGGGTCCATATGTATTGTGACGATCGCGTGGAATTTTTCCTCCATTTCCCGTTCGATTTGGTCGATAACGTCGTGCGCTTTGGTGATATCCGAATCGGCGGGGATTTCCGCGTGGAAAGACACGAATTGTCTACCGGGACCGTAGTCGTGCACGAGAACGTCGTGTACGCCGACCACTTCGGGGAAAGCGAGGGCGTAAGAATAAATCTCTTCGATAAATTGGGGAGAGGGGGGAGTGCCGAGCAGAAGATCAATCGTTCCCTTTGCCTCTTTTACCCCCGTGAAGATAATAAAAAGAGAAATCCCGATCCCTGCATACCCGTCGATCGACACCGAAAAGAGTTTGGATACGAGCGCGGAGATAAGAACGAGCGAGGTTGCAAAACAGTCGGAAATACTGTCCGCCGCCGCACCTTTGAGGGCAGGGGAAGAAATGCGTTTCGCTATTTTTCTATAAAAGAAGAACAACCATAATTTGACTAGCACGGCAACGCCGAGCAAGATAAACGTGAGCAAGTTCGCCTCGGGGAGAGAGGGGTGTAAAATTTTGTCGAACGAGCGCTGAAGCAAATCAAACCCGACGAGTAAAATCAAAAGATCGACGATAAAGCCGGTGATATATTCCATTCTGCCGTGTCCCAAGGGGTGTTCTTTATCGACGGGTTTAGAGGCGAGGTGGAACCCAATGAGGGTTAAAACGGCACTTCCCGCATCGGAAACGTTGTTAAAACCGTCGGCGATGAGCGCGACGGAGGCGATCCAAAGCCCCAAACAAAGTTTGACGGCAAAGAGGATAAAATTGACGACGATCCCCGTTCCGCTTGCGAGAAGGGCGTACTTTTTGCGGACTTTTTCGTCCGATGCATCTGCGTTTTTGCCAATGAATAGGCGAATGAGTGCGTTGGTCATAGGTAAATTCCCGTTTGCGTATCGTTTTTTATAAGTATATTATAGGCGAAAGGGAAAAATATGTCAATAAAATGCGAGGGAGTAGGGAAACAAATATATAAAAGAGAGCGGGCGCGCGCGTGAAAAAAGAGGAAAAAGAATAAAAAAGACGGAAAATATAGGCAAAATATAGGCAAAAATGCTTGCCAAGGGGAAGAAAATAATATATAATAGTCGTTGACTTCGAACGTTCCACTGTTCTTTTAGGAAACGGGTTTCGGCAAAGGTTGAAACAGCGGGATAAGAACGTATCGTAAACACCAAGGAGGTAGAGTCCAACATGAAAGGTTTAATGCAAGCCATCGAAGCGGAGTCCTTAAAATCGGAACTTCCCGTATTCAACGTAGGCGACACGGTTAAGGTCGGCTATAAGATCATCGAAGGTGGCAAGGAAAGAGTGCAAAACTTTGAAGGCGTCGTAATCGCAAAGAGAAACGGCGGTATTCAAGAAAGTTTCACCGTTCGTCATATTTCCTACGGCGTAGGCGTAGAAAAGACGTATCCCCTTCACTCCCCGAAAATCGCGTACATCACGGTTGTTAGAAAGGGTAAAGTAAGAAGAGCGAAACTCTATTATCTTCGTGACTTGACGGGTAAGGCCGCCAAGGTCAAGGAAAAGATCTAACGAAAAAACAAAAAAGATAAAAACGGTAAAACCTCGCCCAAAGTCACGGCGAGGTTTTTTTGTAAAAAAATGCAAAAAAACGTTTTTCGCCAAAAACAATTAAAAGAAAAAATAAAAAAAGGTATTGACAAAGCGGGGATCGTGTGAAATAATATAGGAAAAGGGGCGTTTCGCCTTGAAAAATAAAAAAGAAAAGGAGTTAAATATGAAAAAAATTGTGTCGGTTGTTTTAGGAATGTTTTTCTTGACAACTCCTCTTGCAGGGTGCGATAGCGATAAGGGAAACACCTCTGCGAAAATTTGTTTTTCGGAAAACGAATGGGTTTTTGAAAGGGGAGAGGACGAGAAGACTATCTTGGATTTAGCTTCGATCGAAGCGGTGGTCGTAGAAACGAACTTTGCGTATCCGCAGGAAGACGCTTCTCCTTTATACCTTTATAAAGACGACGTGGATAAAATCCAAACGCTCTACGATGGAATACTCGGCGAGAGTTTGACCTTGCAAAAAACGGATGAAATGAAAGACGGGAGCATAACGCTTACCGCCTACGATAAATACGGTGCAAAAGAGACCGCTTGGATTACGAGCGAGGGAAGATTTTTGTGCCGTAGCGGAAACGAATATTACCTTTCCGAAACGGGCGTTGCCGACGTAGAAGAAATCGCCGAGTATTGCACCGATTGGCAACGAGACTATTTCTATCTTTTGCGACAAACGGAAACGCATCTTGTTTTTTCAAACGATAGCCAAGACGCGAGCGCAAGCATTGCTTTAGAGTCGATTTCGTTTGGGGATATGGGTAGAGGGGCGGACAGCGTGAAAGCGTCCATCAACGCCCCGTTCAAAAAGGAAATGGTGTTGGCGGCGTTGCGCTTGACGGACGGGCAACGCTTCCGCAAAACGACGGTCGTTCCCATTACGGTGAATGCAATCGAGTTTGCGATCGTTTGTCAAGGGACGGCGTACACGATTAGCGTGCGCGAAGAAGGCGCGATTGCCCTTCGTTTGGAGGATAGCAACGAATACTATATCACCGAGCACGGCGTGGTAAACTACGCGTTGTTCGTGCAACTTTGTAGCGAATGGAGATAAAAATTTGTAAAAAAATGCAAAAAAAACGTTTAGGGATAGGGAATTCGTTGACAAATATAGAAAAAAGGTGTAAAATGATGGCATAAATCAAAAAAAGGAGTTTTGGCAATGATGAAACGCGATAAAATGATGCGAATGTTCATCTCCCGGGCAGAAATGCGTGGGGCGATTGCCGTGCTCTTTTAAGGCAAAGCCGAAACGTTGTTGCTCGGGTCGAAAGCGCCCGAGCTTTTTTTGTGAAATTTTACGGAGAGAGAAATGATTCAACTCGTTGATTTAGAAAAAACCTATCCCTCGAAAAGCGGTCCGATCACAGCGCTTAAAAATATCAATCTCACCATCGAGGACGGCGATATTTTTGGAATTATCGGACTTTCGGGGGCAGGGAAATCCACCCTCGTTCGCTGTATTAACTTGCTCGAACGCCCCACGGCGGGGGAAGTCGTCGTCGATGGGGAAAACTTGATGCAAGTCAAAAACAAACGGCTTTTGGAAATCCGACAAAATATCGGTATGATTTTCCAAAGCTTTAACCTTTTAGAACAGCGCACGGTGTTTGAAAACGTCCGTTTCCCCTTAGAGCTTTCCAAAACCCCCAAAGAAGAGGCGGAAAAAAGGGTGAAAGAGTTGCTTGCCCTCGTTGGGCTTTCCGATCGCGAAAAGTCCTACCCTTCCCAACTTTCGGGCGGACAAAAGCAACGGGTGGCGATTGCAAGAGCGCTTGCCACCAGCCCTAAATACTTGCTTTGCGACGAGGCGACGAGCGCGCTTGATCCCAATACGACTCGTTCGATTTTGGAGCTTCTTAAAGAAATCAACAAAACGCTTGGGGTGACGGTGATCGTGATCACGCACGAGATGAAAGTGATTGAAAGCATTTGCACGAAGGTGGCGGTTATCGACAACAGTAATATCGTCGAGTGTGGAAAGGTGTCGGACGTGTTCGCTGATCCTCAATCGTCAATCGCCAAAGAGCTTATTTTACCCGATCTTATTCGCGCGGTGCAAAGCGCGGAGGGGCAAACGAAACTTCGTTTGATTTTTAACGGGGAAGTGTCCGACGAACCGATTATATCCGCGCTTGCGTTGGAACTTAAGGTGGCGGTGAATATTTTGTTTGCCGATACAAAAGATATGGACGGCAAGCCGTTTGGACATATGGTCATCGCTCTTCCGTCCGATCCCGGCACGATTGAAAAGGTGACGAAATTCTTGAAAGAGAAGAACGTGACGTTCAAGGAGGAATTATAATGAGCGAACTTTTGAAAAAACTCTTTGCAACGAGCGTCATTCAAATCGGGATTTGGGAAACGGTGTATATGACTCTGCTTTCGACGACAATCGCCTACGTTTTGGGCTTGCCCCTTGGGATTTTGCTTTGCATCACGGACAAGGACGGCATCAAGCCAATGCCCATTCTCAATAAGACGATGAGCGTCGTCGTCAATATTTTTAGAAGCATTCCGTTTATCATTTTGATGGTCGCGTTTTTGCCGGTAGCAAAGGCGATCGTGGGGACAAGTCTTGGCAACGAGGCGATGATCGTGATGCTAGTGATCGCGGCAACGCCCTATATCGCGCGTATGGTCGAATCCTCCGTCAAGGAAATTGATAAAGGGGTGATTGAAGCAGCGAAATCAATGGGCGCAAACACCTTTGAAATCGTGTGGAAAGTGTTATTGCCCGAGGCAAAACCCGCTCTTATCGTCGGCGCGGTAATTTCGACGGTGACGGTGCTTGGGTATTCCGCAATGGCAGGAACGATCGGTGGCGGGGGGCTTGGTAAAATAGCCATCACTTACGGCTATCAACGCTTCACGGACGACGTCATTTGGGCGTGTGTAATCCTTATCGTTGTCATCGTGCAAGTGATCCAAGAACTCGGTATGTTGCTGGCAAGAAAAGTGGACAAAAGGCTTTCCGGTAAAGGCAAAAAAATTAAAGAAAAAACGGACAAACCGTTGGACGAATAAAGAAAAATTTTTTAGGAGAAATATATATGAAAAAAATCATTGCAAAAACGTTGGCGATTTTAACGTTTTCCCTCTCTCTCTCTTCGCTTATAGGGTGCGGAGACGCTGCGAACGTGATTAAGGTGGGCGCAAGCTCTACCCCCCACGCGGAAATTTTGGAACAAGTGAAAGACGACCTGAAAGAAGTCGGCTACACGCTTAAAATTCAAGTGATGGACGATTACGTGACCCCGAATATTGCTCTGCAAGAGGGGGAACTCGACGCGAATTATTTCCAACATCTTCCCTACCTTTTGGACTTTAACGCGAACAACAACACCCAACTCGTTTCCGCAGGCGCGATTCACTACGAGCCGTTCGGCGTGTATGGGAAAAACGTTTCGCAATCGGATTTCGACTCGATTAAAACGGGCAGAACGATTTTGATTCCCAACGACGGTAGCAATTGCACGAGAGCGCTTTTCGTGTTGCAAGACGAGGGATATATCACCTTGCGCGAAGGGGTTTCGGCAAACGATACGTTGTCCGATTTGGATATTGCCGACAATCACGGAAATGAAATCGAGCTCGTGGAAGCGTCCACGATCCCTGCGCAACTCGAAAATGCAACGAGTGGCACGATCGCCGTTATCAACGGCAACTACGCGCTCGCCGCGAGTCTCTCGATTGCAGACGCGCTCGCTACGGAAAATGCAAGCGGGGAAGCTGCGATCTTGTATGCAAACATTATCGCCGTAAAAGAGGGGAACGAAGAGAATGAAAAGATCGTCGCCCTCCTCAACGCATTGAAAAGCCAAGAAGTGTACGATTTCATAAACGCAACGTACAATGGCGCCGTGATGCCTTCTTTCTCGATTTTATAAAATCAAACAAAACGAAAACCTACCCGTCGAGGGTAGGTTTTTTCTTATACGAGCGTTTCAAACACGCGTAAAATGGAATCGAAAGCTCGTCCGATCATACGTCTTTTCGGAGGCTCGCACACTTGCCTGGAATCGACGAAAGATTTTTCACAGTCGGTTTTCACGGCTTGTACCGCCGTCTCTTCGGTGAAAAACACGGCGTTTTCAAAGTGTAGATATAAGCTTCGATAATCGAGGTTGATCGTGCCTACCACCGCGCATTCGTCGTCCGCGACCATATGTTTGGCGTGGAGGAAGCCAGGGGTGTATTCGTAAATTTTCACGCCCGCTTTCAAAAGGGGAGCGTAGTTGGCTCTCGTGAGGCGGAACACCGTCTTTTTGTCGGGGACGCCCGGCGTTAAAATGCGTACGTCCACTCCGCGTTTGGCGGCAAGGCACAAAGCGTTGCGCATAAAGTCGTCTAAAATCAAGTAGGGGGTGGCGATGTATAAATATTTCGTCGCGCGGTTGATCACGTCGAGATACACCGTTTCCCCTACGCTTTCCCCGTCTAAAGGACAATCGTCGTACGGTTGCACGATAGAGGCGCTTGGACGTTGCGAGGGGGTCGCGTGGCGAAGATAGCGTTCTATCGGCTCTTTTTCGGGGTAAAAAGCGTTCCAAATATTGAGGAACATAGCGGTGAGGGAGTTGACGGCGGAACCGACGATGCGAACGCCCGAATCTTTCCAATATCCAAACCGCATTTTTTGGTTGATGTATTCGTCTGCGATATTCACACCGCCCGTAAAACCGACTTTCCCATCGACGATAAGAAGTTTTCTATGGTCACGGTTGTTTACGCGCATCGAGAAGATGGGCATAATGCTATTAAACGGTAAACAGCGGATATTCTCGTGAAGCCCTTGCATATATTGTTCAAACTTGGGCGGTAGGGTTAAAATACACCCGAAATCGTCGAAAATCAGACGAATTTGCACCCCTTCTTCCGCTTTTTTGACGAGCAAGCGTCGTATCGTTTGCCACATTTTACCGTCGGCGATGATGAAATATTCCATCAAAATAAACTCTTTCGCCTCTTCGAGGGATTGGAGCATATCGGGGAACATTTCCTCTCCCGAGGGATAGTAGGAAACGGCGCTATCCGTATAGGCGGGGTAGCCTGCGTAATCGTGCAAATATCGGCAAGTGCCTGCGCCGTGATCTTGCAGGAGCGCTTTCGCTTCCGCCGTTTCGTAGCTTTGTAGGACGGGAGTATGCTCCCGCTTTGCCTTTCTGAGCTTTTTCGCCATTCCCGTCGTCGGTTTTCCGTCGCCGAAGAGCATATATAAAAGCACGCCGACAAACGGGAAGAGCAGGATAATGATCACCCAGTTTAGTTTCGAGGAGGGGCGATCGTTATGGCCTAAAATGTAAACGACGCACAAAATCCCAAACAGCTCGATGCCAAGCAGTATGATTTGCGAAAGGGAACCGTAAAGACGGAAAATGAACAACCCCCAAAGATAAAATTGCAAAAGCACGAGCAAAAGGGTGATAAAAAACCGATTGTACACGATTCGTTTGTGGCGTTGGCTTTTGAGCATCTTCCGTTCGAATTTTTTCTGCTTTTCCGACGTCATTTGTTTCATTCGCTTATCCTTTTTCATCTTTGACAGTTTTCACCTCCCCTTGTCGCTTTTCTCTTGTAAAATTCCAAGCATTGAACAGTTTTAAGTGCTTTTAGTATAGTCTTTTTTTGAGAGAGTGTCAAACCGAAACGCTTGAAAAAAAGGCGCAAAAATGAAATTTCACAACTTTTTCATTTAACGAAAAAATATTTTTCATTTTCCTTGATTTTTCCGCATAATTCGTGTATAATAAAACTGCTTGGATTTACGGTCGCTTCTAGCAAAAAACATTTCGATCGGAGAAACCATTATGTCGGATTTTACCCTTCGCGCTCCTGCGGTGCCGATTATCACCGTCGACCCTTACTTTTCGGTTTGGGCAAAGAACTGCAAGCTCGCTTATGAAGACCTCGTCCATTGGACGGGCGCCGTCAATTATATCTTCGCAACCGTCGAAATCGACGGCAAGCGGTATGCGTTTCTCGGCTACGACCGTGACGCGTTAAAACTCAAACAAACCTCCCTTTCCATCGACGCGCTTTCTACGAAAGCAGTGTTCGAGGGGGCGGGGATTAGACTGCGCGTTAGATGGATGACGCCCTTGCTTTTAGAAGATTTTGACGTGACGTCTCGTCCCGTTTCCTATATGTCCGTATCCTACGAGTCGATGGACGGGGGTTGCCACGCCGTTCGTCTCTACGTAGCACTCGGCGAGTCGCTCTGCCTTAACGACGTTCGACAAAAACCCGTCGAGGTGGAAGAGGTTTCGCTCGGCGATATTCGCGGAATGAGAATCGGCGCGAAAGAGCAAACTCCCTTATGCCATAAAGGGGATTTGATCCGTATCGAATGGGGGTACGCCTATCTTATGGCAAAAAACGAGAAAACGACCGTAAAAACGGACGAGGGCGGAACGACGGGGACTTGTATCCGCGTGAGCCTCCCGATGGAAGAAAAGAAAGAAGAACTCGTTTTGTTTGCTTACGACGATATCTTTTCGCTCGACTATTTTGGCGAAAAGGTAAAAGGGTATTGGGCGAGAAACGGAAAGACGATCGAACAAGCGATCGTAGAGGCGTCGAAAGATTTTGATTCGCTTTGTGAAAAATGCGATCGATTTGCGGAAGAACTTTACGCGGAGGCGGAAAACGCCGGCGGGAAAAAGTATGCGGAGATCCTTTCTCTTTCTTATCGGCAGGTCGTTTCCGCGCATAAGTTGGTGGCAGACGAAGACGGCGAAGCGCTGTTTATCTCCAAGGAATGTGGGTCTTGCGGTTGCGCGGCGACGGTCGACGTATCCTATCCGTCAATTCCGATGTTTTTGCGGTATAATCCCGAGCTCATTCGCGCGATGATGCGGCCCATTTATAAATTTGCGGAAAAGAAAGGTGCGTGGAAATATAATTTTGCGCCCCACGACGCGGGGCTTTATCCTCTCGTCACAGGACAAATTTACGGGCTTGAAGAGGAAAGCGGAGAACTTTTGTTCGATAAACAAATGCCCGTCGAAGAATCGGGGAATATGATTATTATGGAAACTTGCTTAGCGCTTGCGGGCAAGGACCTTTCCTCGGCAAAAGAACACTACGAACAGCTCAAAGCTTGGGCGGAATATCTCATAAAGTATGGCGCAGACCCCGAAAACCAGCTCTGCACGGACGATTTTGCTGGGCATTTGGCGCACAACTGCAACCTCTCACTCAAAGCGATTTGCGGAATCGAGGGGATGTCGATTCTTGCAAATATGCTCGGCAAAAAGGAAGATATCGCGCGCTATGACAAGATCGCGCGCGATATGGCAAACGGCTGGGTTTGTCGCGCGTCGAACGGAGACGGGAGTTATAAACTTGCGTTCGACCAAGCGGGTAGTTTTTCCTTGAAATATAATATGGTTTGGGATAAACTTTGGGGGACGGAACTTTTTCCGTCCGAGGTTATGGAAAGCGAAGTGCAAAGTTATTTCCATCAATTCAACGAATACGGACCTCCGCTCGATTCGAGAGCCGAATACACCAAATCCGACTGGCTGGTTTGGGTGGCGACGATGGCGGAAACGAAAGAAGATTTTGAAAGATTTATCGACCCGCTTTGGAAAGCGTATAACGAATCACCCTCGCGCGTACCGCTCACCGATTGGTACGACACGAAATCTTCCTGTTATATCCACTTCCTCAACAGGACGGTGCAGGGCGGATTATTTATGAAACTGATTGAACGTTGCAAAACGTTAAAGGTTTAATTTATCAAAAAGGAGAATGTTAGAATGGCAGAAGAAAAGCAACTCAAAGGAACGAGAACGGAACAGAACTTGTGGACGGCTTTTGCAGGGGAGTCCCAAGCGAGAAACAAATACACGTATTTCGCAAGCAAAGCCAAGAAAGACGGGTTCGTGCAAATCGCTAACTTATTCGAAGAGACGGCGAAGAACGAACAAGAACACGCGAAAATCTGGTTTAAGATTTTGTGCGGTGGGTCGATTCATTCTACGGCGGAAAACCTCTTGGAGGCTGCGGAAGGCGAAAATTACGAATGGACGGATATGTACGCCGAGTTCGCGAAAGTGGCAAGAGAAGAGGGCTTTAACCGTATCGCCGCTTTGTTTGACGGCGTAGCAAAAATCGAAAAAGAACACGAAGAACGGTATAGAAAGCTCCTTGCAAACGTAGAAGAGGGCGTCGTATTCTCGAAAGACGGCGACGTGATTTGGAAGTGTGGCAACTGTGGACATATCCACGTGGGCAAGAAAGCGCCCGAAGTTTGTCCCGTTTGCGATCACCCCCAAAGCTATTTTGAAATCAAAGCGGAAAACTATTGAGAATAAAAAACTCCCTAAGGCTCACGCCTTAGGGATTTTTTTATTCTCGTTTAATCATCGGCTGGGTTAAACATATCGAAGAATTTGATCAACCAACCCGAAAGGGGAATCGACGCTTGCACGACGACGACGAGCAGTAGGATTTGCGTCGTGTCGAACGAGAGTGCGCTCCAACCGTCGTAGACGATGTTCCCAAGGAACGGGACGGATATGACGACGACCACGAGCACGGTCATCGAGAGAAACAGAATCGCCCGTAAAAGGTTCATCGGTTTACAAATTTGCATAAGCATCACAAGTCCCGTAAAGGTCAGGCAAAGCATCAGCATCGCACCGTATAAACTTTGCGTTTCTCCGCTTGCCGTGGTGAAGTTATATACGTGCGAAAGGTCGGACAGATTGATGATATAAAGGGATAGAATCGCGAGCAACATCGTGAGCGCGCCCGGTAAAGCCCTGCTGATGACGAACGGGATAAATTTGCCCTTGACCCGTTCGGTGTTCGGTTGCAAGGAAATGACGAACGAGGGGATTGCCGAAATCAAGAACTCGTACATCATCATATTGTTCGTAGTGAAGAAGTATACGCTCCCCGAAAGGATACAAGTGACGGCAAGGAATACCGTCAAAAACGTCTTCATAATGTAAAGGGACGCGGAATCTTTGATGTTATTGATAACCCGTCTGCCCTCGTTGACGATCTTGGGCATCGAAGCGAAATTGTTGTCTTGGAGCACGAGGTTGGAAACGTTTCTCGCCGCATCGCTACCAGAAGCCACGGATACGGCGCAGTCCGCCTCTTTCATAGCGAGGATATCGTTGACGCCGTCCCCCGTCATAGCGACGGTGTTGCCTGCTTTTTTGATGGCGCGAATGAGAATCGCTTTTTGTTCGGGGGTGACTCTGCCAAACACCGTATAGATATTGGCGGATTCTTCCACTTCCCGTTCGGAAAGCCCCTCGAGGGAAATGAACTGCGACGCGTTTTTAATTCCTGCTCTGCGCGCCACTTCCGAAACGGTCACGGGGTTGTCGCCCGAAATCACCTTGACCGCTACGTCGTTTTCCTTAAACCACTTAATCGTGTCGATCGCGTCGGGGCGAATATTGTCGGAAAGGGTAATGACGGCAACCGGCCGAAGGACGGCGGGAAGTTTGTCTCCCGAAATTTGCGCGGGGGAGTGGGCGAGTACCATGACCCGAAGTCCCATTTGCGCGTATTGTTTGACGATTTTTTCCACCCGTTGAGGCATCGGTTTTAATACGAATTCGGGCGCGCCCATCACGTACGTTCCGACTTCCGCAAAGGAAACCGCCGAAAGCTTTCTCGCGGACGAGAAAGGCAAGGTCGCGGTAGGTTGTAAGGCGGACGAATGTCCAAACCGTTCGTAGAGCGCGATCGAGGTTTGGTTGTTGTCTTGCAAAGAGGCGAGCATCGAGCCTAAAATATCGTCGATCGTGAATTCCGTCGTATTGTTCAAAAGCACGCAGTCGCTCACCCGCATTCTACCGTCGGTGATCGTTCCCGTCTTGTCAAGGCAAAGCACGTTGACGCGCGCGAGCATTTCGAGGGAATACATATCTTGCACGAGGGTGTTATAGCGCGCAAGTCGGATCATACCGACGGAGAGCGCGACCGTGGTGAGGAGAAGTAGCCCGGAGGGGATCATACCGATCACGACGGAGCAGGTTTTTTGGATCGTTTCGTTCATCAACGGATGCCCGCTGAAAAGGGCGCGGAAGAATCCGCCTTCCGCCTCTAAAAATTCCGTCGTTCCGCCGAGGTTTTTGAAGTTGTTGAGGAACATCAAAACGGCGATAGGCACGATCATAAGCCCGATAAATTTGATAAACGCGTTGATGGAATTGATAATTTCCGAGTTGGGGCGTTTATATTTTTTAGCGCGCGCGGTAAGTTTGCTGATATACGTATCCGCACCGATTTTATCCACTCTACAAGCAAGATGCCCGCTGGCAACGAAAGACCCCGCAAATAGATTGTCGCCGTATTCCTTTTTAATAGGCACCGATTCCCCAGTTAAAAGCGCTTCGTTGAGCTCCGCCGCCCCCTCGAGCATAATACAGTCGGCAGGGACTTGTTGCCCTGCGGAAAGGAGCAAAATATCGTCCACGACCAGCCCGTTTACGGGGATTTCCACCGTTTTTCCGTTCCGCACGACCTTTGCCGTGGGGGAGGAAAGAATGGAAAGTTTGTCGATTTTTCTTTTCGCACGGATTTCTTGAATAATCCCCATCAAAATATTGATGGCGAAAATAAAGACGAAAGAAAATTGAGAAAGAGGAGCGTGCGCGATCAAAAGCGCGAACGCCGCAAGTAAGCAAAGCAGGTTGAAAAAAGTGCAAATATTTCCAATGAAAATACTGCGATAAGTCTTAGAATATTTTTTTTGTTCGGTATTGACAAGCCCTAAACGAACGCGTTGTTGCACTTGTTCGGAGGAAAGCCCTTTATCGGCGTCCGCGTTGAAACGAACGACGTCTAATTGCTCTTCGGTTTGTTTTTTAGCGTTGCGCGCCACGATTTCACCTCCGTGGAGAAAAATGTAAGACTATTATAGCATAAACGAACAAAAAGTACAAGTTTTTCAAAAGAAAATTAAAGCTTTCCCACGAAAAAGTTGCTTTTTGATAGGGAAAGTAGTATAATAAGGAAGATTCAAAGTCATTCGTGGGAGGCAAGAAATGATTGATATCAACCTTTTGAGAAACAACCCTGCACTCGTAAAGGATAATATTCGAAAAAAATTCCAAGACCATAAACTTCCGCTCGTGGAAGAAGTATTGGAACTTGACAACAAACGTCGCGCGCTGATCGCAGAGGGCGACGCGCTCCGCGCGAGCAGAAACACCCTTTCCAAGGAAGTGGGTATGCTTATGAAAGCGGGCAAAAAAGACGAGGCGGAAGAAATTAAAGCAAAAGTCGTGGCAAACGCCGAACGTTTGAGTGCGATTGAAACGGAAAACGCGGAAGTCGAGAAGCTACTCAAGAAAAAGATGATGGCGATTCCCAATATCATCGCCGACGACGTTCCCGTTGGCAAGGACGATAGCGAAAACGTAGAGCTCGCTCGCTTTGGCGAGGCTAAAATCCCCGATTTTGAAATCCCTTACCATCTCGATATTTTGGAAAAATTAGATGGCGTGGACGTAGACGCTGCAAGAAGAACGTCCGGGCAAGGTTTTTATTATTTGACGGGCGATATCGCAAGATTACACTCTGCCGTGCTTTCCTACGCGCGCGATTTTATGATCGACAAAGGGTTTACCTACGTCATTCCTCCCTATATGATCCACGGCGACGTCGTGTCCGGGGTTATGAGCTTTGACGAGATGGAAAATATGATGTATAAGATCGAGGGGGAGGATTTGTATCTCATCGGTACGAGCGAACACTCTATGATCGGTCGGTTTATGGGACAAATTATCGACGGAAACAAACTTCCGCTTACGATGACGAGCTATTCCCCTTGCTTTAGAAAGGAAAAGGGGGCGCACGGACTTGAAGAGAGAGGGATTTATCGTATCCACCAATTTGAAAAGCAAGAAATGATCGTCATTTGTCGTCCCGAAGAGAGCGACGAGTGGTATGAAAAATTGTGGTCGTATACCGTCGAGCTTTTCCGTTCGATGGAAATCCCCGTTCGCCAGCTCGGTTGCTGTTCGGGGGATCTTGCCGACCTCAAATACAAAAGTTGCGACGTGGAGGCTTGGAGCCCTCGTCAAAAGAAATATTTCGAAGTGGGGTCTTGCTCCAATTTGACGGATGCGCAAGCCCGCCGTCTTGCTATCCGCTACAAGGATACCGACGGCAAAACCAAGCTTGCCCACACCTTAAACAACACGGTGGTCGCGCCTCCTCGCATGCTCATTGCGTTCGTAGAGAACCATTTACAAGCAGACGGAAGCGTACGTATCCCCGAAGTGCTTTGGCCGTATATGGGTGGGAAGAAAGTCATTTCCCCGAGTAAGTAAAACACGTAAGACCGCACCTGCTCGTGCGGTCTTTTATATGAAAGGTATGCAGTATTTATTTTTTGACATCGAGTGTGCAAGCGTTTTTAAGACGACGGCAAAAATTTGTGCGTTTGGCTATTGCCTGACGGACGAACGTTTTCGCGTGCTTAAAAAAGAGGATATCTTACTCAATCCGCAAGGCCGATTCCATTTGACCGACCGCAAAGGCACGCAGGGGCTCGTGTTGCCCTATTCCTACGAGGCGTTCAAAAATTATCCCACCTTTCCCCAAAAAGCAAAAGAGATTTACGCTCTTTTACAGGACCCCGAAACGCTCGTCGTGGGGCATGCCGTCATGAACGACGTGAAGTATTTGAATTTAGAGAGCAAGCGTTTTTCTCTGCCCTCGCTTCGGTTTTCGTTCGCGGACACGCAGTTTTTGTATATGAATAAAATAGGCTCGTTCGCCCGTCAATACGGACTTTCTTCGATTGCTGAAGAACTGGGCGTAGAGTTTACGGCGCATCGTGCCGTGGACGACGCGTATGCGACGATGAAAGTCGCCGAGGCGATGTGCGCCGAGGCGGGGTGTAGCCTTGAGGAATTGTTAAAACGCTACGAGATCGAGCTTGGGAAAATCGAGAATTACGAGATCACGGGACTTACTTCTACGGCGCTCAAAAACGCGATCATGGAATCGGCGCGAAGAAAAGAGGAAAAGGAACGAGCGCACGCGCAGTTTCACGCTTTTGTCGAAAAAGCGCGAAAAAACAGACGAAAATACGGCAAGATGCAAGGGAAAATGGTCAGCGTGTCCAGAGGAGTCGAGATGGAAGCCAATATCCGTCCGTTAATCGAGCGTATGTTTTTAGAGGGCGGTTTTTTTGCCTATCGGGTGGAGACTTGTAATTTGTACGTGCAAAGCGAGAACGAAAAAGGCGGACGGCTTGTTAAAGCGCAAGAGGTGGGCGCGACCATCGTGACCCTCGCCGAGTTTGAAAAAATGCTAAAAGGATAAAAATATGCAACTACCGAGCGGGTTTATCGAAAGAATGAAAAAACAGCTTCCCAAAGAGGAATGGGAGGAATTTTTCGCTGTGTACGACGCTCCGCCTCATAAGGGACTCCGCGTTAATCGGCTCAAAATTTCGGTGGACGAGTACAAAAAGATTTCCCCGTTGCTCCTTCGGCAAATCCCTTGGGCGAAAGACGGGTTTTATACGAGCGCGGAAAAGGTGGGCAAACGTTTGCACCACGTGGCGGGGCTTATCTATTCGCAAGAGCCGTCCGCGATGTCCGCCGTTCCCTTTTTAGAAATCAAACCGGGGGAAAAAGTGCTTGATCTTTGCTCCGCGCCCGGAGGGAAAGGCACGCAAATGGCGAGCGATTTACAGGGCGAAGGACTTCTCGTACTCAACGAACCGATTTTTCCGCGCGCGCAAATTTTGTCCTCGAACGTCGAGCGAATGGGGATCAAGAACGCCGTCGTCGTGAACGAATATCCCCAAGAACTTGCCAAATGGCTAAACGGGTATTTTGATAAAATTTTAATCGACGCGCCCTGTTCGGGCGAGGGGATGTTCCGCAAGAACGAAAAGGAAGCGATCGAGGAATGGAGCGAAGAAAATATCGCCCTTTGCGCCGAGAGAGGGAAAGAGATTTTAGAGTGCGGTTGGAAAATGCTCCGCCGTGGCGGTCGGCTCGTCTATTCCACTTGCACGTTCGCTAAGGAAGAGGACGAAGATCAAATCGAAAAATTCTTGCTTTCGCACGAGGATGCAACCTTAGTGCATCAGCATAAAATCTATCCCCATAAAGAAGAGGGGGAGGGGCATTTCGTCGCCGTACTTGAAAAATCGAGCGAAGAGGATTGTCACATAAAAGAAAAAGTTTGCAAAATCGACGAGGCAACCTTGCGGTGCGTACGCGCGTTTGAAAAGAACTGCTTGCAAATCTCCCTTGAGCGCCTCTTCGAAAAGGACGGCGTAGTGTACGCTTTGCCAGAGAGAGTATTCGACTGGAAGAACTTGCATATTCTCCGCGCCGGCTGTAAGGTGGGGGAAGTAAAAAACGGTAGGCTAACGCCAAGCCACGCCCTTGCGATGGCGCTCAAAGACGGGGAGTGTAGCCGTGTTCTTCGATTGCAAGCGGAGGACAAAAGAGTGGAAAAATATCTACACGGCGAAACGATAGAATGTGACGGCGAAAACGGCTGGACGCTCGTTTTGGTGGATTCTTTCCCCGTCGGTTGGGGAAAAGCGGTAAACGGAACGCTGAAAAATCACCTGCCCAAAGGGATACGCTTATAAAAAACAATAAAAAAAAGATAGTGAATTTCTCGCTATCTTTTTTTTGTTGAACGTCAACGATTTTGCGACTAAAAGCGCTTAGGAACTTTTTCTAAGGCCTAGGGAGGGTGCTTATTTTTCGTAAATCAACGTTTCCGGATGGGAAAAGTGAAAGGAAATGTTTTTTGCGGGGTGGGTCGCAAGGCTAAGGATTCCCGGTTCTTTCGTTCCCATGCGTGTGTCGAATACGAGCTTTCGATAGGGTTTGAATCCACATTTTTCTTGCACCCGCTTGGATGCTTCGTTGAACGCGTAATGTCCGCAAAGCAAGAAATCGAAATTGAGGGTTTCAAAGAGGTATTCCATCACCGCCCTGACCGCATCCGTCATAAGCCCTTGTCCCCAATACTCCTTGGAAAGCACGAACCCAAGCTCTCTACCTTTATAGGGGATAAACTCCGTCAAAGCGTTTTCCAAACCGTACCGTTCCACGCCGAGCGACCCGATTACTTTTTGGTTTTCTTTCAAACACAAGGCGAACGTTTTGTCCTCTTGAATGAACTTGTCCAAAATTTCTTGGCTCTTTTCTTTGTTTTCGTGGTGGCGCCAACCCGCTCGCTCGCCAACTCCCTCGACGGATGCGTAGGCGTAAAAGTCGTCTAAATCGGACGGGGAAAAGGGGCGCAAGACGAGGCGATCGGTTTCGATCGTTTTTCCGCGAATGGTAAATATAGCGTTCATAAAATCTCCTTATCCGTTGAAAAAATCCCCCGTCCTACCGCGTAGGACGGGGGATAAGATTTAGCCTAAAAACTCTTAATCTTTCTTTTGCGGGCGTCTACGGTAGGTTCTTACGCCTGCTTTTGCTTTGTGTTTCTTTCTTACGATCTTTTGCACGATCAAGCTAACGACCGCAAGCAGCAATGCGCCTGCCAAGATGATGGAGGTTGCGAAAAGCAAAACGTTCATGCCGTCTTCCGTCGTGGTTTCGTGTTCGTGATCATCGTCTTCGACGTCTACCGATACGTCCGCGTCAACGGCAACCGTCACTTCGACGTTGCTGTAATCGACGAACAAGGAATCGCCGTAAGCGAGGTATACGAGCCCTTCCGTATGGATCGTAGGATCGTAATCGTCGTAGGAGTTGCCTACGTCTTCTTTGTCGATCGTTTCGTCGTAGCGGAGGAATTTGTTGCTATCGAAGAACGAGAAGGTGGAGTACGCGCAGTTTGCGTAGTTTTCCTTGAACGCCTCGTCGGTCACCCAACCGTTTTGATCTTTCAACGTTTCTATCGTTTCAGCGAGCAAGTTGTTGAAAGAGGTCTCGTCCACCGACCAAGAAATCATTTCAAACGCCACGTAGCTTCCCGCTGTGGATTTTTCCGTTCCTTCACGGTTTCCGCTCCAGAATTCCAAGCGGTAATTCTTTTCTTGGTTGCCGGTGTGGATATAGAAGTAAACGTCCGTCCATTCGCCCGTTCCTACGATCGTCTTGACGAGCGGAACGCTCGTTTTTGCGCTGTTGTCGTGGCGAGGGGTCAAAGCCGATACGGAAGAAAGACTATACACGCGGTCTTTCGCCTCTTTCGATTCGTACGCGTAGTATTCGTATTCTCCGTTCACTTCTTTCGCGTAGAACGCAATGCCGTTGTTTCCAGCGTGTTCCCAAACGGAAGAATCGTAGTTGTACGTCACGCCGTTTTTGCCGACGAGCAAGTTGCCCGTTTCGGGGTCTACTTCGTAGTTATCGAGGTTCGCATACAGCTTACCGTCCATGTCCGCCGTGTACCCTTTCCAGTTCTTGTTTACTTCGTAAAGCCCTTGCGCGTTGCGCTTGAAAGCTACGTCGAATTTCTTATCGAACGAAGAGGAGGTGGGGTCTTCCGCACAGACGTTGCCGTTTTCATCGTACCAGTAAACGTACTTGGGCGCGGAAATCGAAAGGGGATCGTTATAGCCCGTTTCCGAGTTTTCAATGAGATAAATGTTTGCAATCGCGCCGGCGCTCGCTTTTACGCGAACCGCAACGGTAGCGTAGGAGTTCACGGCAATCGTTTGTTTTGCGCCAAAGTATCCGTAAGACAAATCCTCGTTATTATAAATAAGGAGGGGTTGTTTTGCCGTGGAAAGCACGTCGGAGATCGCGGTGGTAAGACCGGGGTTTTGCGCGTAGGTCGTTGCATAAGCGGAAGCGTAGTCGCTGTTAATAAGCCCTGCATATTCGTAATCGTTCTTCGCGCAAGAGTCTCCACCCCAAACGACGTAGTTGCTACCGCCGTACACGCCGGTGTAGTTTTTAAGGTTAGCAAATTGCGTTTCAATCGCGTCCGTGGGAACGGATGCGGGGGAGTCGAATTCTGCCGAAGTTTTCACGTTCCCGGAGGAGAGGTCCAAAACGTACACGAAGTTGGACGCCACCACGTATTCAAATTGTTCTTTGTTAAGTTCAGCTTTCTGGAAGTTTGCAAAAAGCGCGATACCGTCACGATAGCCGTCTTTCGTCGTCGTAGCGATCGCCGTAGGGCCGTAGGTGAACGAGAGCTGGTAATTTCTCGCGTCGTCCGATTCGTTCTTGATGAGCAAGCAACAACGTTGCCAACCGTCGAACAAATCCTCTTCCTTTTCGCCGTTGGGCAAATCTACTTCGATTTCCGGGGCGGCGTCCGAAGTGACGTTATTAAAGATCGTAAACGTTTCTTCCGTATCTTGACCCTTGTCGCAGATCAAGTTGACGCCCACGCCGGTAAATCCGCCCGAAAGGTCGGAGGTTTTCAGCCAGAACGAAAGGAAGACGTAGGAATCGGACTCAATCGTAAAGGTCGTTTGAAGATCCGCCGTATAGGGCGCGCCCGATTTGCTTACCAAAGCGAGGAATTTTGCGTTGTCAAACGGGTATTTCGTCAATTCTTCCTCGGCAAAATGCGCCACTTTTTCGTCTTGGATAGCGAGGAATTGCGTCTTGTTGTAAACCCCGCTGAGCGCCAAGTCTTCCGTTCCGTCGATACCGGAGGTGAAGACCATACCGTTCTTTTCTTCTTCCGTTTGCTTAACGTCGAAAGAAGGATTCAACGAAGAAAGCAAGCTCGTGTTCGAATGGTCGATGTGGAAAGTTTTGAAAGTTGCGTAGTCGTGTTGGTCGGCGTAAAGTTTCTTTTCGTCGTCCGACATGCCCACGGTCAACGTTTCGTTTGCGCTAGAGACGTCTATGTCCTTGGAATCGTACACCGAACATTCTACGTCGTCGAAGAAAGCGTAGCCGTCTACGTATTCCCACTTATTTCCCCCGCCTTGCCCTAAGCCGAGGACGAGGTTGAACGAGGATTCCACGTAATCGCTTGCCGTCAAGTAGAAAGTGTATTGACGCCATTCGTCGCTGATGATATTTTTTACTTGTACTTGTTCAAGCGTCTTATCGCCGATGGTGTTGGTGACGCCGATATAAGCGCCTCTGTCCGCCACGACGGGTTGCGATTCGCCGGAGACCGTACCGTACGTGAGGTTTGTGGTTTTTACCCAAACGGAGAATTTTGCAGTCGTACCAGGTTGCAAGGTAATCGTCGAAGAGGACGTATATTTTTGTGCCGTGCCCCAAGCGTCCGAATAGGTGTTGTGGATCATGAGCACGTTCGTGTCGTCGCCGTCGTAGTCTGCACCGTTGTGGGTCAACGGGTTTTCGCAGTCGGGAAGATCCTCAAAGTCGACGTTGTATTGGAAAAAGTCGTCTTCTTTGTCGTAGAAAGGAAGATCGTATACGACGTTATCGCTACTCTCTTTCTTCCAGTTGAAGATGAATTCGAGCTTGTCTCTCGTAGTAAGCTCGTCCCAATTTTCTTCCGCTTCTTCTTCGGTTGCGTGAGGCAATCCGCTGGAAACGGTGTACGTGTCCCAGTTTTCGACGGAAGTATTTACGATCCCGCTAGCGGCTTTGGAAGAGACGGCGTTTCCTGCCGAGGAAGAGCCGTTTGCTTTCGCCCAGCCGGAGGGAGCGGTGATGATCAAATTTTTTCCGTCGTTATCGTCGAAAATTTCAAACTTGCTATTTCTGATGCGCGCGTCGTCTTTTTTCACCGTAGAGATTTCAGAGCCGTCGACTTCGGGAGTCGTCGTTCCGCAAGAAACGAGCCCTGCTACCGTCGTGGAAAGCATGAGCGTTGCGCAAATCAGAGCAAAGGATTTTCTTTTGCTGAATTTTTTGTTGTTCGTCATTATAACACCTTCAATTAAGAATTCTTTCGCCTCGCCGATTGGGAGACGTTTTGAGCCGTAAAATCTTACGCATATAATATTGTAATATAAATTCGATTTATAAGCAAGCAATTCTCACGCAAAATACAAGAAAAAGTTTGATAATTTTGAAAAAATTACCCAAACTACCGTTGGAGGAAGGGGATGGAAGAGCAAAAAAGCGGAGCTTGGCTCCCCAAAGCGGGGATCGGAAGTTTGATCGGTAGTGCCAACAGTTTGTTCGGCGGAGGCGGAGGTATGATAGCCGTCCCCCTTTTATCGAAGATGGGAATGGCGGAAAAACAGTCGCACGCCACCGCCATTTTGGTGATTTTACCCGTATCTGTTTTGTCGTTTTTGCTCTATTTTTTCAAAGGTTTATACGATTTTTCCGTGCTGATTCCCGTCGCGTTCGGCGGGCTTATAGGCGGGTTTTTAGGGGCGAAATTACTTGCGGTGTTGCCCAAAAAAACGACCGCGATCGTGTTTGCGGTTTTACAGCTCGTCGCAGGCGTTTGGATGGTGCTAGGATGATTTTTTATTTATACGCGTTGCTTGGTTTTTTAGGCGGTATCCCAGGCGGAATGGGTATGGGTGGCGGTACGGTGACGATTCCTCTGCTCGTACTTTTTCTTGACGTTCCGCAAAAAATCGCGCAGTCTGCGAACTTGTTTGCATTTTTGCCGATGGGGCTTTTCGCGCTAAATATCCACAAAAAGAACGGGCTTTTGCAGAGCAAAGGGATCTTGCCCGTCGTTTTGTCCGCGCTCGTTCTGTCTGCGATAGGGAGCTTGCTTGCAAGTATTCTTCCCTCCGATATCTTGCGAAAAGCGTTCGGGGTTTTTCTATCGGCGTTATCCGTTTTTACCTTTCGAAGCGCTTTTTCAGGTCAAAACAGTTGAAAAAAGAGGGGAAATATGCTATACTTATCCTAGCGGAGAATGAAACGTATGGCATATAAATATTTACTCGTCGACTTGGACGGAACGCTGACCCTTTCCCATTTCGGCATCTACAACTGCATTCGCTACGCCCTCGCGAAAATGGGCAAGCCGATTCCCACCGAAGAAAGCCTTAAAAAGGTGATAGGACCGCCCCTTTTTGATTCTTTTACCAACCTATTCGGTTTTACTGCTAAGGAGGCGGAAGAAGGGGTGCGTTTTTATCGGGAACGCTACCGCGAAAAAGGGCTTTTCGAGAACGAACCGATGCCCCACGCCAAGGCTTTTTTGGAAGCGATGCATAGCGTCGGTTATCGAATGGCGCTCGCCACCGCGAAACCGAAAGTGTTCGCCGACCGGATTGCGGAGGAATACGGTTTTACCCCCTATTTCACGGTGCTTGCCGTGGCGGAGCTTAAAGGGATTTCCACAAAGAGCCAAGTGGTGCAAGAGTGTATGAGATTGCTCGGCGCAAAGCCTTGCGAGTGCTTGATGATCGGCGATCGGCAGGACGATGTTTTAGGGGCGCGAGAAAACGGCGTCGATTGCGCCGTCGTTCGTTGCGGTTACGCGGAAGAGGGGGAGCTGGAGAACGCGAACCCAAAGTATATCTATGACGATTTAGTAGAACTTGAAAAACGCTTATTGGAAGATAAGAAAAGCGAAAGCGCGGTTGGGTAAACCCTCCGCGTTTTTTCGTTAAAAAGCGGAGAATTCATAAAAAACGCATAAAGTCGTGTAAAATCGTTCAAAACTTGAAAAAAAATCAAAAAAACGGAAAAAATTTTTCAAAAGGGTATAGACAAAACGAAAATTGTATGGTAAAATAATAGAAAAAGAAAGAAAAACGATGGGGCAGTCTGTCGTTTTTTTCTAAGAAAAACGCAAAAAACTACGCGAAAAAAGAGAAAGTAAAAGAGCACGGAAAAAGTCGAAACGGCGTAGAAAAAGAGGTATAGAGTGGAAAAAATTGGTATTATTGATTTGGGATCGAATTCGGCAAGACTCGTCATCGTGGAACTGTTTGGCGACGGGCATTTTATGGTGACGGACGAGCTTAAAGAAAACGTCCGTTTGGGGCAAGATATGGACCGTGACGGGTTCTTGAAACCGCAACGGGTTGCCGAAACGATCAAGACGTTGAAAATGTTCAAACGCCTTTGCGATACGAGTGGCGTGGAACGAATTATTGCGGTGGCGACGGCGGCGGTGAGAAGAGCGAAAAATCAACGCTCTTTCCTCGACGAAATTCAAGCGACTTGCAATATAAAAATCCGCGTTCTTACGGAAGAGGAAGAAACCTTGCTCGTCTATCGTGGCGTCATCAACTCTATGGATATTCCCAAGGGGATCATCTTGGAAATCGGAGGCGGTAGCACGAAGATTATCTACTACAATCGTCGGAATATGTTGGGGTCGGCGTGCCTGCCGTTCGGCGCGGTCACTTTGACCGATTTGTTCGCCGACGGACGTAGCGCCGAAGAGACGACGGCGAACGTCGAAGAGTTCTTTACTGAACAACTCAAGCAACTGCCTTGGCTAAAAGAAGTCGATCCCGAAACGCGTATGATCGGCGTGGGAGGTTCGTTTAGGAGTCTGTTTAGAATTAGCAAACTCGTCAAAAAATACCCCCTCGACACGGTGCATAATTACGATTTTGAGACGTCCGATTTCGAGCAAATTTACACTACCTTGAAATCGCTTGACGAGGACAAACGGAAAAAAATCAAAGGGCTTTCGCCCACGAGAGCGGACATTATGCCCGCCGCCATGGGTATCATGAAAGCGTTTATATCCTATATGGGATTCGAACGGTTTGCCTTAGGAGGGGCAGGGCTTCGCGAGGGACTTATGTTCAATCAAGCGCTCCCGCTTACGTTGGAAAAACCTATTTCCGACGTACTGGGCTATTCGCTTGCCACCGTCGTGAAGTATAGCGATTGCAACCAAGCGCACGTGGAACACGTCGTTCGTCTTGCCATTCAACTGTTCAAACAACTTCGCGTTTTGCATAAATTCCCTCGTCAATATTTGAAGGTTTTGAAGATTGCCGCAAGTTTGCACGACGTCGGGATGCGTATGAAATATTACGGCCACGCAAAGCATAGCCGTTATATCATTTTGAATTCGGTGTTGTACGGCGCGACCCATCGCGAGATAGTGCTCGCGGCGTTCGTCGCGGATTGCCATAACGGGGAAGATTTGTCTCTTATGGAATGGCAAAAATATAAATCCATCGTGACGGAAGAAGATTTTGACGCGGTGAAAAAACTCGGCGTGTTGTTGCGCCTTGCCGAAAGCTTGGATCGAAGTGGGGTAGGCGTCGTAGCAGGGGTAAACTGCGACGTGCTTGGCGACTCGGTGATTATGAAGACGGAGCTTACGGGGGACGCCACTTTGGAAATTCGAAACGCAGAGGGCGCAAGCGGAGAATTCAGAAAAGCGTTCAAGAAAAATTTGGAAATTTTGTAATCAAAGGAAAGCCGTCCTTCCGCGATCGCGTCGAAGAACGGCTTTTTTAAGAGGTTTGTATGAGACGAATATTAGCGAGCGCGTCGCCTCGCAGAAAAGAACTGCTGGGGGAGATTTGGGATCGTTTTGAAATCCTTCCCGCCACGAAAGAGGAAAAGGCGGAAGAGGGGGACGTAGAATCGTTTGTAAAATCGCTTGCCACGGCAAAGGCGGAAGAGGTGTTCGATCGTTTGCAAGATCCCACCGCATTCGTGCTCGGCGCGGACACGGTAGTGGTGTTGGACGGAAAAGTGCTTGGAAAACCGCGATCGGAAGAGGAGGCAAAGCGGATGCTTTTCGCCCTTTCGGGTAAAGAACATACCGTCCTTACCGGCGTTTGCTTTTGTTTTATGCAAGAGGGAGAAAAAAAACGGTACGCTCGCGCCGAAAAGACGTCGGTCTTTTTCCGTTCCCTTACGGAATCGTTCGTGGAAGAGTACGTAAAAAGCGGTTCGCCGATGGATAAGGCGGGCGCGTACGGTATTCAAGACGGCGGTCTCGTCGAACGCATTGAAGGGAGCTACTCTAACGTTGTGGGATTGCCTTTGGGACTTTGTAGAAGTATGATAGAAGAAATCGAAGAAGGAAAAAAATATGATTAAACTTGCGATTGATATGGGTTCGTCTATGACGAAAATTTACCGCGCGGATGCTGGGAACGGGATCGTCCTTGCCGAGCCGTCTTGCGTGGCAGTGAGAGGAAACAGTAGAGAGGTGTGCGCCGTGGGGAAAGAGGCGAAGAAACTCGTCGGGAAAACGGCGGAATTCACCGAGATTATCTATCCCGTTTACGAGGGCGAAATTATAAACGAATGGATCGCCGCCGTAATGCTCAAACAGTTCTTGGCAAGAGTTGGGGGCGCGTCGCTTTGGAAGCGTTCGGAAATCTTGTTTTCTATTCCTTGCGGAATGGGGGAAGAGGCGAAAAGCGTTTATCGAACGGTGGCGGAGGACTGCGGACTGAAACGAGTGAAGTTCGTGGAAGTGCCCTACCTTTCCGCGCTCGGCTCGGACGGGGTTCTCTCCGAGGCAGACCCCGTGTTTACAATCGACATCGGCGGAGGGGTGACGAATATCGCCGTCGTATCCCTTTACGGCATCGTTGCAGGTCTTTCGATGAATATCGGCGGGAATAATATGGATGAAAATATCGCCGTTCGTTTGGAAAAAGAAAAAGGGCTTCGGATCGGCTCGCTCACGGCGGAACGCATCAAAAACGAAGTGGGATCTCTCTCGCTCTCTTCGAGAGGCTCGTGCGTGGCGGAGGGGAGTTCGGTGGCGTACGCGCGCCCCGCTTCGCTTGCGGTACAAAGCGCGGACGTGTACGACTGTATTCGCGTATACGTGGATAAGATCATTGAATACGCTTCGATCGTTCTTCGTAAGTTGCCGGCGGAAGTGGCGGCAACCGTCAATAAGAACGGGATTTATCTTTCGGGGGGCGTGACGAAACTTGCCTTTTTGCCCGAATATATCTCGCAAAAACTCGAAATGCGCACGCACGTTTGTGAAGAGCCTCAATTTGCCGTAGTCAGCGGTGGAGGGGCGGTAATACGAGATAAAATCCTTTTGGAAAGAATTGCGCAAGATTGAGTTTTCCACGGGGATAACTTGGAAAAATGTGGAAGAAAAAAGAGCGAGAAGTGTTTTTGCGATCCTCGTTTGAGTGGATTCGACAAAAACCTCTCGCGTTTGACAAAATCTCTGTGGAGAACGGGTAGCAAACATCAAAAATAAATATCGACGACAAGGATCGAAAATAAAAACCAACAATAAAAAACGAAAATAAATATCGCACCTTGGGTGGCCAAGGTGCGATATTTATTATTTAGTTGTAGGGGGGACTGATTGGAGTGTTATTTCGACTCCTTGACCTATCCAATTTCTATGACGGCTGTATTTTTGCCGCGCTTACGTTTGATCGAAGCGCACCCTTTTATAGTCCCCAAGAAAGATGGTACAATGGAGTATCTCCTTATTTGAATTTTTTGTGAAGTGCAAGGGGTTTGATCGTTTTACGAATCATTTCGTAACCACCTCCTAACATTTCTTTTTGGCGGATCTCCGCCTATTTTTTTGAATGCGAGGTCTTGTTCTTGTTTGGTTCTTGTTTTCTGTTCTTGCGCCTCGCTTATATTACTTAGTTCATCGGTCTAACCTTCCTTTTATTGATAAAAACAAACATTTTTTGTTTCGTTCTTTCTTTTTGTACCTTTATTATAGCATAGTTTTTCCGTTTGTCAATAGGTTTTTGAAAAATTTTTTTTATTTTTTTAGATTTTTTACGTTTCTTTGATTTTTACGTTCACATCTAAAACGACGCGATCGAGGAGGTCGTCAAGATAGGCGGAAACGAAGCGGGGTTCTTTTCGTTTTAAGGCTTGTTTGGCTTGGAAGATATCTACGTTCCCCGCCCGTCCTTTTTCAAAAGCGGAAAGAATGTCTTTTTTTACTTTATCGGCGATATCCTTTTTTAACGTGGCGGAG
Organism: Christensenellaceae bacterium; assembly: GCA_045613545.1. Taxonomy (GTDB): domain Bacteria; phylum Bacillota; class Clostridia; order Christensenellales; family Borkfalkiaceae; genus Scatosoma. The sequence goes on along the minus strand of JAZLBD010000007.1, from coordinate 41,396 downwards.
ATTTTTTTGCCGTCGAGTTCGACGACAGTGGAGGGGGTGGAGACGTCCTGTACCGATAAGACGAGCGTGATGTCGATATCTAAACGGACGACGTTGTTTTTGTCGATGGAAAAATGCACGTTTCCGTCGTTTTTCCGAACGAGCAAGGAATAGACGCTTCCCTCGCTTTCCACCGACAAGTCGGCAAGGCGTAATTTTTTGGTGACGAGCGCGACGGCAAACGTTTCTTCTTTCGTCAAAAGGCCGCGCATAATCCCGTCGTAAAAGAGAGCGGTTTTCCCGGCGGTGAATAAGGACTCTTCTTGTTGCGTCTGTCCTTCGCTTTGTCCTTCGCTTTGTCCTTCGCTCGCGTCTTGAGGTTGCGTTTTGCTTTCTCCCTCTCCGCTCGGTTGCTCTTCCGTTTTTGACGGGCTTTGTTTTTCAAGGAAGGGAAGCATTCCGCTTCTACCGTCGGAATAGTAGTCGATTGCAAAGGTGCGGAGGGTGGAGGGAAGCACGCTCCCCACCCGCTCGGCGTGCGAGGAAAGGACTTTTGAGATCGCCAACCCCGAAATCTTTTCGATTGGGGTTTTACTGCTTAGTATTTCGCTCGCTTTCCCGTCGTAAACGGCGACGTTGCAAGCGTCGGTGGCGTAATCGTCGCGCAAGAAAAAGCCCAGAGCCTCGAAAAGGTTTTTGTTCGTCGCTTCCTTTCCGAATACGATGAGATTGCAAAAGATGAGTTTCGGATACCACCCCGTTTTTGCGTTGACGGTGGAAAAGGCGTCGGCGATCGTTTTTCCTTTCGTCACGATTTGGGTAGGAGAAACCTGTTCTCCCTGCTTGGACGCTTGCGGAACGGCGATCTGTAAGGACAGAACGAATTCTTCCTCTTCTCTGTCCACGCCGACGGAAATGACGATGGCGGTCTTTTGAATATCAATGAGTCCAAAGTCGTTGGAAAAGAAGAAAAAAAGCAAAAACGCGACGAAAAGGAGTGCGACGCGCACCGCCCATTTTTCTCGAAAAGCTCCTTTCATGCAAGCCTCCTTTCCCGTCCCGTTTTCCGCTTTTCCCACAAAAGGGTAATAAAGGGAACGGCGTAGGCGAACAAGGGATACGTCCAAATAAGTTTCGTCGTCACGAGCGAATAGTACGAAGGGTACAATCTTCCTCCGTAGAGGGTAAAGAGCATAAGCCCACCGCTCGTGATAAGGGCGACGGGAAGGGTTGGCGCGTTCGTCGCTTTCGAGAAACATTGCACGCATAAAAGTAGGGGTAAAGAATAGTAAAACAAAAGCAAAATCGTCATAACGTATACGAGTAGTAAATCAATCCGTCCAATAACGGCAAGCCCCCCGAAGTATTGCGCGATGTTGTCAAAGGCAAAGGGGCGTTGTGGAGAGAGCGCGCCGAACACGCCGTAGAACGTCGCAAGGAAGATAAGAAGGAAAAACGCCCCTACCGTGTACGAGGCGAGTAGTTTTTTTATCTCGCCTTTACGCGGTGTGTAATTCCCTAAAAGAGGCAGTAAAAAGGCGGTGTCGGAAAAGTGCAACGACGAGCGCAAAACCCCCAAAGAAACCGATCTTGGCGGGGCGGAGAATAGAGGTAAAAGGGAGGTGAATTTCGCTTGCCCGACGGACATTGCAAGCAGAGGGAAGAAAGAGACCAAAAACAGTGGCATACAGAGATCTAAAATCCTTGAAAAGCAATGCAACGGATTGGAAGAAATATAGGCGGAAAGCAGGAAAAAGGGGAAGAATACGGCGATCGACGGCGCGGTGTCGAAAAATGCGCCGTACACGAACCGTTCGAGCTCCAAAACGGGTAAAATCGTAAAAAACAGATAAAATACGGCAAGGGAAACGAGGAGAAATTTCCCCCAAAATCGTCCGAGGTTTTTCTCCGTAAAAGTGAAGAAAGGGACGCCTATTTTTTGGGTTAAAAATAGAATGAACGCGACCATACCCCCTTGTAAAAGCAATTGTATGATAGCGGGCAACAGCAAATCTCCCGCCGTGTAATAGGCGAGAAGAGAGGGGGTTTCCAAAAGTTTGGAAATGGGCAGTAAAAAGGCGAAGAAAAAGCACAGTTGTCTCGTGGATAATCCTTTCAAGGTTGACCTCCCATATTCATTCGTTTTTTATTTTTTCCGCGCAAGAGGGCGGGACGGTTTTGCAAACTTTCCAAGTTATACTTCATAAGCGAATCTTTCATATCCGCTTTTTGCAAGGGCGAGAACGGGTATAAAATCGGCGCGCCGAAACTGTCGCACGAGGCGAGGTAATAAAGAAAAAAGGCAAGGAGAGTGACGATGCCGAACGGGCCGAAACTCCCCGATACGATCAAGAAAAGCCAGCGTAAAATCGTACCCGTTTCCACGAAATCCGGCACAGTGTAGAGGCATAGCCCCGAAAAAGCGACGATGATGATCGCAGGGGTGGAAACGAACCCAGCCGAGACGGCGGTTTCCCCTAAAACGAGCGCGCCGACGACGGAGAGCGCCATACCGACGTATTTCGGCATACGGATACTCGCCTCTTTGATAACTTCCAAAACGAATAGCACCAAAAACATTTCGAGGCTTGGCGAGAGAGGGATTCCTTGAATACTGCTTGCGATTGTTAGGGTTAGGTTGAGGGGGAGCAGTTGCAGTTTGAATAGTTGCGACGACACGTATAGCGCAGGGAGCAGAATCGCGACGATGACGGATAAAAAGCGGAGCGTTCGCGTGATCGAGGCGAAAAAGGGAGAGGTGAAATAATCGTCGGGCGCTTGGAAGTTTTCCACCAAAAGAAAGGGTAGGGTAAGACCGATCGGCGAGCCGTCCACCAAAATACCCACCCGCCCCTCGGCGATTTTCGCGGCGAATACGTCCGGTTTTTCCGTCGTGCCTACTTGCGCGAAGATCGAGTGCTTGCGAGGGGACAGGAGATCGGCAACGTAGGAAGAGTCGGGGAAGAGGTCGATGGAAATTCCGTCGATTTTTTTTCGTATGTTTTGCACCGTTTCCTCTTTTGCGATTCCCTCTAAATAGCAAACGGCGATATGCGTTTTGCTCTGCCGTCCTTTTTGTACCGTTTCCACCATAAGATTTCGCGACTTAATCCGTTTGCGAAGCAAGGCGACGTTGAGTTTGACGTCTTCCACGAACCCCTCTCTAGGGCCTTTGACGGTGACGGAAGTGGGGGGCTCGGTAATCGTTCGAGCGGGAGGCGCTTTCACGCCGACGATAAAGGCTACGTTAAGCGAAGATAAAAGGATGGGGTTGCCGTCTAAAATTGCCGTACAGAGGGCGCGCGGGTCGGTTTCCTCCTTTAGTTCGGGGAAAAGAAGAAAGTTGGAAAAATCCTTTTGACGCAACGGTTTATCATTTTTAGAAAGCGGATCTACGACGAGCTCGCCAAGCCATTGTTTTTGTACGAGTCCGTCGGCGTAAACGAGGGTGTATTGTTGTCCCGACCGATCGGAAAAGGAAAACGTTAAAATATCTTTCGAGGGGAGCATGTCTTTGATGAGTTTGACGTTCTGCTCGTGATTTTCGCAAAGTTTATCCATATAGGAAGTATGTTCTTTCCAGCGGAAAATATACAAAAAACCCCCTCGGCAGAAGCCGAGGGGGGGAGCGGTTCTCGATTATTTGGCTTTATCGACTCGCTTCATAAAAACCCGTTGTTTCAAGACTGCAACGCGACTTGAAAGCGCGTCCAGTTTTTTTGAAAGTGCGGATACGATTCGCTCGATCAAAGCGAGCGAAAGTACGGCGACCCCGTAAGAGCGTAAAAGTTGCAACAAACGAACGAATTTCTTTTTCATTCTTCTCCCTCCTTTTTATGTCTATACACAAAAATCGGAAATGCCCCGTCGCTTTGCCCTTCCTTTTGCACCGTCGCAAGTGGATTATACCACGTTTTTCTCGTTTGTCAAGGGAGGACTGCCACTTTTTTTGGCGCGCGTTTGGTCCCCCCGTTTCTTTGCTGAAAAAAAGTTGACTTTTTCGGGGCGTTGGTGTATAATAAATGCAAGATTTTGTTTTGAGGATGGAGCGATGATTATACTCGGCGTTGACCCCGGTCTTGCAACGATGGGATTTGGGATAATTGAAAAGGATGCAAGCGGGAATTGTCGCGCCGTCGATTACGGCGTCGTGCTCACACCCAAAGAAGAATCTTTGCCCGTCCGCCTTGCGATTTTAGAACAAGGGGTGTTGCAAGTCCTCGAAAAATACAAACCGGACGAAGTGGCTTTTGAAGAGCTGTTTTTCTCGAAGAACATCACGACGGGGATCGCCGTTGCCGAGGCGAGAGGGGTGGCGATGCTCACGTGCGTGAAACATTGCGGAAAGCTCTTCGAATACACGCCGATGCAAATCAAACAAGCGCTGACAGGCTATGGAAAGGCGGATAAAAAACAAGTACAACAAGTGGTCGCGTCCCTTTTGCGCCTCAAATCCGTCCCTCGTCCCGACGACGCCGCCGACGCGCTCGGCGTGGCGCTTTGCCACGCGTTTACCAGTCGGTTTTCCACCCTATTCCAAGTGGAGAATTCCACGCGGACGACGGGGAAGAACGCGGTGACCGGCGCATATTTTAAGTCGGCGCAAGAACTTGAACAAAGAAGGAGAAAATTATGATAGGATATTTGAGAGGGCGGGTGGTCGCCTTGACCGAAGAAACGGTGATTTTAGACGTGAACGGCGTGGGCTACGAGGTATATGCTTCGGGGAGCGCCTTTTCGAAAATGCAACGGGGGGAAACGGCGGAAATTTACACCTATATGCAGTGTAAAGAGGACGGCGTGACGTTGTTCGGGTTTTCCTCTCTCCAAGAAAAATCCTTGTTCTTAAAACTCACTTCCGTTTCCGGCGTAGGGCCGAAAATGGGGATCGCCGTACTCTCTTCGATGCGTGCGGACGAGCTTATGACGGCGATAGCCACCGCCGACGTAAAACGCCTCTCTTCCGTCAAAGGGTTTGGCAAAAAGACGGCGGAAAAAGTTATTTTGGAACTGCACGGAAAAATTTCCGCTGCGGAAATTATCGGCGAAACCGCGGAGAAAATCCCCGTATCCGCTACCGTCCTCTCCGCGGAGGAAGAGGACGCGATCGGAGCGCTTATGGGTTTTGGTTATAAGCGGGCGGAGAGCGTGCAAGCGATCAAGCGCGCCAAAGAAGCCGGCGCGAAAACGGTGGAAGAAATGATTATGAAAGCCTTGCAAGGGGGTGTGTAAGCGGTGTTCGAAGAAGAATATAGCGACAATTTAATCGTCAGCACGAAAACGGAATACGACACGGAAGAAAACGTCCTTCGTCCCAAGACGATGAAAGACTACGTCGGACAAGAGAAAGTCAAGGAAAACTTGGAAGTCTATATTTCCGCGGCGAAAGCGCGGGGAGAGGCGCTCGACCACGTCCTTTTATACGGCCCGCCGGGGCTTGGGAAAACCACCCTTGCGCACATTATCGCAAACGAGATGGGGGTGTCCTTAAAACTTACGAGCGGTCCCGCGATCGAACGGTCGGGGGATTTGGCCGCCATTTTGACCAACTTGAACGAGGGGGACGTCCTTTTTATCGACGAAATTCATCGCTTGAGTCGTTCGGTGGAAGAGATTTTATATTCCGCGATGGAGGATTACGCCCTCGATATCATCGTAGGGAAAGGCCCGTCGGCAAGAAACATTCGTTTCGCGCTCAAAAAATTCACTCTCGTTGGCGCAACGACCAAGGCAGGTATGCTTGCGCCCCCGCTTCGGGATCGGTTCGGCATCATTCATAGACTGGATATGTACGCGCCCGAACACTTGCAAACGATCGTTTCCAACTCGGCAAACGCGCTCGGGATCGCCATTGATCCGATTGCGGCAAACGAGATCGCAAGAAGAAGTAGAGGCACGCCGAGAATCGCCAACCGCCTTCTAAAACGAGTGCGCGATTTCGCGCTCGTTAGCGGGAATTCCATCATTTCCCTCGCCGACGCGAAATACGCCCTTAAAAAATTGGAAATCGACGAGCTGGGGCTCGACGAAACCGACCGCAACATCCTTTCCGCCCTCATCGAAAAATTCGGCGGTGGGCCTGCGGGGCTCGATACCCTCGCCGCGACGACGGGGGAGGATGTCAATACGATCGAGGACGTCTACGAGCCGTATTTGTTGCAACTTGGGTTTATCGCAAGAACCCCTCGTGGCAGAATTTGCCTCAAAGCGGGCTACGAGCATATGGGCTTAAAAATGAGTGTCAAGGCAAAAAACCAACTCTCCGTCTTTGACGAGGAATGATTGTATGGAAGAGAAAGTACAATACAAAAAAAGTGATTTTTATTACGATCTGCCCGAGGAACGAATCGCGCAAACTCCGGTAGAACCGCGCGACCATTCTCGCTTACTCGTCTATAAAAAGGACGAGAAAACGATCGAGGATAAACGGTTTTACGACGTGGTAGACTATTTACAAAAAGGGGACGTGCTCGTCGTAAACAACACCAAGGTGTTGCCGGCGAGAATGTACGCCAAAACGGTGCACGGCGGTACGGTGGAAGTTTTGCTTTTGAAACGCTACGATCTGTCGACGTGGGAAGTGTTGATGCGCCCCGGAAAAAAGGGTAAAATCGGCGCGAAAATGACGATTTCCGATCGCTTGTCCCTCACCGTCAAAGACGTGACGGAAAGCGGGGAGCGGGTGGTGGAATTTTCCTTTGACGGCGTGTTCGAGGACGTCTTACAAGAGGTCGGCACGATGCCTCTTCCCCCGTATATTAAGCAAAAATTAGAAGATGGGTCTCGGTACAACACCGTGTATTCGAAAATAGACGGCTCGGCGGCGGCGCCGACCGCAGGGCTCCATTTTACTCCCGAACTTTTAGAAAAAGTCAAGCAAAAAGGGGTGGAAGTGGCGGAGGTGTTGCTCCACGTGGGACTCGGCACGTTTAGACCGGTCAGCGAAGAGATTATCACAGACCACAAAATGCACTCGGAATATTACGAAGTGAGCGAGCAAACGGCGCAAATCGTCAACCGCGCCAAAGCGGAGGGCAGAAGAGTTATCGCCGTAGGCACGACCTCCGTCCGAACGCTGGAAAGCGTGGCGGACGAAAAAGGTTTTCTTCGTCCTCAAAAAGGTAACACGGAAATTTTCCTCTATCCCCCTTATAAAATGAAATGCGTGGACGCGCTCATTACCAACTTCCACTTGCCCGAAAGCACTCTGATCATGCTCGTGGCGTGTTTGACGGGACGGGAGGAAATTTTATCCGTTTACGAATACGCAGTGGGGAAGGGGTATCGGTTTTTCAGCTTCGGCGACGCGTGTTTGATTTTATAACGCATCGCATTTCTGCGTTGTGGCTCGGTTACATACTATCGGTATGCGCCCTCGCCACGCCTTGAACTGCTCGGTTCTAAAACCAAACATTATCGCGCTATCCTGTTTCCCGTAAATTTCTGTTTTTTCACAGATTTTTTTTCCTTTATACTATAATAAAAAAGAGGTTTCTATGGCTTATAGCAATCACAATCAATCGAGCGAAGATTATTTAGAAAGCATCTATTTATTGTCCTCGCAACTTCCCGCCGTCCATCGAATCGACGTATCTAAACGCCTGCTGGTATCGAGCGCGGCGGTCAATAAGGCGGTCAATTTGCTCATTCAACGGGGACTCGTGTTTGAAGAGGGAAAGCATTTATGCCTCACCGAACAAGGCAAAAACGAGGCGGAAAAAATTTATCATAGACATTGCGTGCTTTACGATTTCCTCTCTTCCCTCGGCGTCGATAAAACAACCGCCGAACGAGACGCGTGCAATATGGAACACGTCATTTCCGACGCTACCTTTTTAGCGATTGAAAAAAAATTAAAAAAAGATTAAAAATTTTTTAACTTTGGTTTAATTTGAGTTGACAAACGGAAAAACGAAGCGTATAATAATCACGAAAAGGATAGAGGGAATACCTCTTTTCTTTTTTGATATTAAATTTAACCGAAGTTAAGAAATAAGCAAGGAGAGTAAGAATTAGAGATGCGTAAGAAACTATCGGAATTTTCCATTGGGGAAAAAGGCAAGATCGTCCTCGTTGGAGGAGAAGGCATGACGAGAAGACGCCTATTCGATATGGGCGTAACGCCGGGCGCGGAGGTGTATTTGAAAAAGAGAGCTCCGCTTGGCGATCCTTTGGAAGTACATATTCGAGGCTATGAGTTGACCCTTCGCAAGGTGGAAGCGAGTCAAGTGGAAATGGAAGTAGAAGAAAAAGAATTGAGAGGGCAAAGAGTATGATTAGTATAGCGCTTGCCGGAAATCCTAATTCGGGGAAGACGACCCTTTTTAACACGCTCACCGGTTCGACGGCGCACGTAGGGAACTGGCCGGGCGTCACGGTTGATCGGAGAGAGGGGGTTTATAAAAAAGGAAAAGAACCCGTCACGATCGTTGATCTTCCGGGCATTTATTCTCTTTCGCCCTACACGCCGGAAGAGGTGATTTCCAGAGAATACATTCTAAAAGGCGGTCCCAATTGCGTGATCGACGTGGTGGACGCGACGAATTTAGAGCGGAATTTATATCTCGCGACCCAGCTTATGGAAGCGGATATTCCCCTCGTCATCGCTTTGAATATGAGCGACGTTTTGAAAAAAGAGGGGGACAGCATCGACGTAGCGCGCTTGGAAAAGGAAATGGGCGTGCCCGTCGTGGAAATTTCCGCCCTTCGAGGCGTGAACGTCGACGAACTCATCGCTCGCGCGGTTGAGGAGAGCAAAAAGCCCCGTCACGGCGTTTCGGTGCTGGCGACGTCCGATTTATATAAAATTATCCAAAAAGCGGAGAAACTTTGCGAAGAGAAAAGGGTGCCTTCCCCCTTATTCCACGCGATCAAATTGGTGGAAAAAGACGAAGAAGAACGCAAAAACCACCCCGATCTTGCTGAAAGATGCGAAGAAATGATGGTTAGCGCCCCCGATTTTGGGATCTTTGGCAAGGACACGGAGGCGTTTATTGCCGATCACAGATACAAGTATATTACGGAGCACTTCTCGCCCTGTTTGACGAGGGCGAAAAAGAAAGAGGCTACCTTCCTTACCAAATCGGATAAAGCGGATAAGATTTTGACGAATAAATGGTTGGGACTTCCCTTACTGCTCGTCGTTTTGTTCTCCATTTTCCATTTGACCTTTTCGGAGGACTTGCTCTATTTAGGAACTCTCATTCCTGCGTTTGGATCGTGGGCGGAGAGTATGGCGGAAACGAGCGTAGGGAGTATTTTCTTCACGGGCGGTTTGAATTCCCCCGGCGTTATATTTATGAACGCATTATGCTTACTCACGGACACGTTATCGGAGCTTGCGTCAAGCGCGCTTACCTCGGCAGGGGCGAGTGAATGGGCGATCGGACTCGTTTGCGACGGCGTTTTGGCTGGGCTTTTTTCCGTCCTTTCTTTCTTGCCTCAAATCCTCGTATTGTTCCTCTTGTTCTCCATTTTGGAAGACAGCGGATATATGGCGCGCGTAGCGTTTATTTTAGATAAACTTTTCCGTCGTTTCGGCGTATCGGGCAGAGCGTTTCTTCCTATGATTATGGGGTTTGGTTGTAGCGTGCCTGCTATGATCAACACGCGCACCCTCGCCGACGATAAAGAACGTCAAGCGACGATCCGCGTCATACCGTTCTTTTCTTGCGGTGCAAAATTGCCCATTTTAACGGCGATTGCAGGGGGGATCGTGGCGCGGTTTGGCGTTGCGAACGCCGATCTCATCACGTACGGTATGTATTTGCTCGGCATGGTGGTAGCGGTGCTTTCCCTCCTTATTATGCGCGGAACGACGATGCGTGGAGAAATTCCTCCGTTTATTATGGAATTGCCCGCCTACCGCGCACCCGGTGTGAAAAATTTATTGTTGCACCTTTGGGATAAAGCAAAACACTTTATTGAAAAGGCGTTCACGATTATTTTAGCTTCGACCATCGTCATTTGGTTCCTTTCTTCCTTCTCGTTCGACTGGAAGTACGTCGGAGGGGATATGGATCAATCTATTCTCGCCTCGATCGGCAAACTGATATTGCCCCTCTTTACCCCGCTTGGGTTCGGCAGTCAACTTTCTGGCTACGGTTGGGTGTTCGCGGTGGCGGCGGTGACGGGACTTATCGCAAAAGAGAACGTCGTTGCGACCTTCTTCACGCTCGCAAGCTGTATCGTTGCGCTTGCGGGAAGCGGATCGCTGGTCGGACTTGATCCCGCTTTGGCAGAAGAGATCATGGCGCTTATCGAAAGCGGGGAAGGCAGTGAAAACGGCGTTTTGGAAGCGATCGCGATCATACAAGCGACAGGGATAAAAGTGCCCGCGCTGCTCTCGTTTATCGCCTTTAATATGACCACGATCCCTTGCTTTGCGGCGGTAGCGACGGCAAAGGCGGAACTTCCCAAAGGCAAACTCATCAACACGATCGCATTTTGGCTCTTCACGTCCTTTGCGGTGTCGTCGGCGATCTATACGATAGGGACTTGGTGGTGGACGGTATTCCCTTGGACGATCGCGCTCGCGCTCGTGATAGGGTGGATCGCGCACCTCAACAAAAAGGAAGCGAAGCGTTAAAAGGAGGCGTTATGAGTCCAATAGAAATTATTATCGTCTCGTGCGCCGTCCTCGTCGTGATAGGGGTCTGCGTGGGAGTGATCATCCGCAAAAAACAGGGCAAAGGCGGGTGTGGTTGCGGTTGCCAAGGTTGTCCGCATAGCGGATCTTGCCACCCGAAAAAAACGAAAAAACAAGAAAAATAAGAAAAGCGGTGTGTCTTGCGCTAAGATACGCCGTTTTTTTATTCCTATTTATAAGAAAATCTTTCTCCAAAGCCGTCGAGCGTTTGACTTTTTTATTACCCTTGTGCTATACTACCAAACAAAAGCAAACCAAAGAGGATACGGCGATGGAAGAAGAAGTAGAGCAAAAGAAACAAAGCGGAAAATTTAGAAGATTCCTCCAAAAAAAGGGGGTTCGCTTGTCGGCGAAATTTTATTTCGTGGACGTAATGGGCGCGATGGCGTTGGGGCTTTTCGCCACCCTTTTGATGGGGACGATTTTGGAAACGGTTGCCACGTACGCCAAGCTGGATTTTCTTTTCGATCTTGCAAGTTTTGCAATATCGGCGACGGGCGTGGCGCTTGGGATTGCCGTCGCCTATAAATTGCAAGCCCCGCCCCTCGTCCTATTTAGCGTAGGAGTCGTGGGCGCGATGGGGAACGGTATGGGTTTTACTTGGGGAGATTTAACCTCTCCCGTGACGGCGGGGCCCGCAGGCGCGTTTTTGTGCGCCCTCGTTGCCACGGAGATAGGGAAACTCGTTTCTAAAGAAACGCCCGTGGATATTTTAGTCACTCCCTTAGTCACCTTGCTCGTTGGGTTTGGGGCGGTAAAACTGCTCTGTTTCCCGATTGCTTGGCTGATGTATATCATTGGAGATTTCGTCAACGTCGCAACGGCGCTCTACCCGATTTTTATGGGCGCGATCGTCGGCGTCGTCGTCGGCGTCGTGTTGACCCTCCCGATTTCTTCGGCGGCTCTTTGCGCGATGATTTCCATTCAAGGGGTGGCAGGTGGCGCGGCGGCGGCTGGCTGTTGCGCGCAAATGATTGGGTTTGCCGTGATTTCCTACCGTGAAAACAAGCTGGGCGGACTGATCGCTCAAGGTCTTGGAACGTCTATGCTCCAAATGGGGAATATCGTGAAAAATCCTCGTATCTGGTTGCCTCCAATCCTCGCCTCCGCGGTGGGCGGATCTCTTTCCGCCTCCCTTTTCAAGTTGCCTTGTACGGGCGTTTCGGCGGGTATGGGAACATGCGGGTTTGTCGGACCTATCGGGATTATATCCGACCTTTTGGCAAGCGGATCCGCTACCCCTCTGCAGTGGATCGGCGTGCCTTTGATCACCCTCGTATTACCGGCGGTTTTGAGCTATGCTTTTTATCTGCCGATGAAAAAGTGGGGGTGGATCAAAGAGGGGGATATGCAACTTTCTCTGTCGGAAAAATAAAAAAAGCGTAGCTTTTGACGGCTACGCTTTTCTATTTACGCTTGATTTGTCGAGAGATTTTATCGTGTTTTTCCATGAGCTCCAAAAACGCGTTATGCTCCTTTTCAACGGGCTCGATCGGCGGTGTTTTTTCTTCTTCCGCCGTAGGCGAGGAGGAAGTTTCTTGCCCTTTTTCAAGGACGGATTTCAAAAGATTGAGAATTCCAAACGTTTCCATAGACAAAAAACCCCCGATTTTTTAAGAAAATTCCATTAAAAAGCAAAAAACGCTTTGTTTTTGGTTGCGTTGATTTTGAAATTGATATATAATAGAATATGCGTAAAAGCGATAGAAAATGCGGAAGAGTGTTTTCTTTTTTAATACGAAATAAGCAAGGAGCTGTAAACAATGCGAAATATAGGCAAAAAAACGACGAGTTTACTCATCGCGGCGCTCGTTTGCGCGACGGCAACGTCCCTCGTGGGCTGTTCCTCTTCTTCGTACGTCCCGAAACATTTGACGGGAGTAGAGGGAGAAGTCGTCTCCAACGGCGGTTTTGCGGTGGAAAAAGGGGACTACGTCTATTTTATTAACGGAAGTGAAGAGTACACCGCGGACAACACCCTCGGCGACGTGGAAAAAGGCGCGCTCATGAGAATTTCCAAGGCGAACTTGGACGCTCACGCATACGACGAAGTGGAAACGGTCGTTCCTTCCCTTTTCGTCGCGCAAGACAAAACGGCGGGAGTGTTCCTCTACGGCGACTCCGTGTACTTTGCGTCTCCTACGACGGAAAAAGAACGCGACGGCTCGATTGCAAACTCCTATTTGAGTTTTCATAGCGCAAAAATCGACGGCTCTTCTTCCGAAAAAGCAATCAAAGATTACTATTTCCGTTTGGAAAACAACACGACGAAATACCGTTTCGTGGAAGTGGACGACGTCGTATATTGCGTGTACGTAGATACCACCGACAACACTCTCTATTCTTTCAACACGGAAACGAGAACGAAGACGGCGCTCGTAAAAGGCGCTACGAGCAACGCTTTCTATTTTGATAAATTTGATTTAGAAAATCCTTCCGTCTACTATATGATGAGCGTGACTGAGGGGATCGATAGCGATACGCCCGTGACGGCGAAATATAACCAAATTTATTCGGTTAGAGCAGACGCTACGGCAGAAGTGGATAAGGACGGCGACGTCGTTTCCTACACGGTAAGCAACGGCTATACTTACTCGTTTGATCACGACTATTTGTCGGATAACTTAAAAGGTTATCAAGCGGACGATTACACGACCTTCCCCTACGTCAATCTGGGGACGCTCGTGCTCGACGGAAGAGGATATAACCCCACGTCTTCCCCCGTCACGCAATACAACCAAGATACGGAAGTCGCTCCCGCAACGCCCAACGGCTATACGTACGCGATTCAAAGCTACTCGGATAACGAGCTTCTCTTCACGAGAAAGGAAGTGAACGCGTCCTCGTCGGACGGCGACGGCAGTTCCCTCTACTATTTGACGGACGAAAAACGCGACGGTGCTCCTACGTGGATGTCCTCGCAAAACAATCAATCCATTCCCTTGCTCGCCCTCTCTACGACGAAAGCGTCGGCAGGCGCGATCTACGGAACGGAAAACGGAAACCGTTTCTATTTGCATGTGACGGACGGCAAGATTTATAAGACGATCGCGAACTTTGACGGAACGGAAAAGGAATCTATGTTGCTCGTTCCCTCCGCAACGTCCACGTCCCTTCTCTATATCCAAGGGAATTATTTGTATTACTACGGCACGGGTACGAACGGGAACTCGCTTTATAGAGTGGACTACACGGGCGGGAAAGACGATTATACGGGGCTTACGACGAGCGACGATTACAAGCCTTTGCAAATCCTCGATATCGACTGGAATAAAGCGTGGTATAATCCCGAAATCGTCGCAGGAGATACCCTCCTTTATTGCAACGCGCAATCCTACGGTTCGGTCGCATTCAACTATATCAACGTCGTGGATATGAGCGGTTCGGGCGCGGATGGGCTTATGACCTACGAAGAACTGAAAAACTTGAACGAAAAGAAGCAAGAAGTGGAAGAATTTATCGCAGAGTTTGACGCAGACGAATCCCGCTTTGCAAAATTGCTCCGCTACTACTTCCGCACCGGCGAGACGAAAGCGTTCGACGAGTTCCTTGCAGAGGCGAAAGAGGCTGGGTATAGCGATTACTACCGTTATAGCAAAGCGCAATTGGAAGAGTTTACGGCGTTCACCACCCATGATAAGTTCAAAGACGGCGAAAACTATTACAACGTGGAAAGTTATTACTATCAAATTCTCGGCGTGGTAAAGAGCGAGGATTTGGAAGCGATGGACGACGTTTGGAATTCGGCGGATTTCATCGAACCGTTGCCCGTTCTTGACGGAACGGAAAACAACGTGGCGAAGATTATTTGGACGACGGTTGGGATTATTGTAGGACTCGTCGCTATCGGGGTAGCCGTCGGGATTCCCGTTGTGAAGACCTTGAAAAAGAAGGCGAAGCTCAAAGCAGATCTCGAAGCAACGAGAGTGAAAAAACGCTCCAAGATCGACGTGCGCGACGACAAATCGATCGACGTATACGCGACCGAGGAAGAGTCGGAAGAAACGAAAGATTAAAAACGAAAGGCGCATTCCTGAGTGGAACGCGCCTTTTTTTAGCTTTTCCATAAAAAATTTTTTCATTATTTATGAAAAAGGATTGAAAAACAGTTTACAAAAATGAAAAATATCAATATAATATAGCAAAATGACGGTGACGTCAAATCAATTAAACGAGGGGAATAAGATGGCAAAATATATTTTATGCCCGAGATGTGAGCTCAACTACATCGACGAGGAAACACAAGAATACTGTGACGTATGTATCAAAGAGATGTCGGGGGCAAAAACGTTTGCAGACGATCTCGACGAAGATGAAGCAGCGCTCGAAACGGAAATTTGTCCGATCTGCGGTGAGAATTATATGAAGCTCGGCGAAAAGATGTGCGATAGTTGTAAAAAGAAAACGCAATACGAAGAGGAAGAAACGGAAGACCCCGAAAAGGACGACGCTTGGCGTAGCTACCTCGACGAAGACGCGGAAGATTTAGACGTGGATATTCCCGAAACGGAATTCGAAGACGAAGAACTCGAAGAAGAGGAAGAGGAGGAAGAAGAGGAAACGACTTACGAAGACGATTTCGAATACGTTTCCGCAGACGATTACTCTCTCGACGATGACGACGAGGAAGACGACGACGAAGACGACGACGTCGATTTCTAAATAAAAATAAACTATGCTTACCGCTACGCTTTAAAAAAGCGTAGCGGTATTTTTTAGGTTGCACGGCGAAAACACTTGCAATGCCAACAAAAATGTGTTATACTGTGTATGCTAAACAAATTGAATAAACAGAGTTTGGGGTATTTTTCTTTTTAGGGAGTATATACTCTTCTTTCCGCCATACTGAAAAGGATAGAGATTTGTCAAAAACGCAAATTCCAACTTTTCAGTATGCAGGATTTATCCCGCTCTGGTTCAATTTGTTTAGCGGCAATCGGAGTTTGCGTCTTTGGGTGCGTCAACTTCGGTTGGCGCATTTTCTTTTTAAAGGATAAAAAGTATGGAACTTTCGAAAACGGAATATGCAAGCTACTCATCTCCGATCGTGCTTGTGCTCGGTTATTTTGCAGGGTGTGGAATCGGGGTGGCTAGTATATGGATTTTAACGGAATTTTTGAGCGGTCGTTCTCTTGGACTCGGCTTTTTTGACGGTTTTTTGCGGGTTTTGATTATGCTGGCAGGGACTGCGGTTTTTTTGAGCGTACATTTTTTACCTACGTATATTTTAGGGTATAAATCGGGGAAGATTTACCGAGGAAGAGGATTTTACCGGTTTATCAATACCGTTTGCGTTTTTGGGTGTGATCTTTTTTTACAATCAAGTAGGCGTTTCTTACGGCTTTTTAAGAACGGTTTGTTTGTCTTTAAGTTGCGCGTATCCGCTCGCCGTACGTTGGCTTTGGTATCATAAATGTTTTGGTGTAAGAAAATGTTCTTCGTGCGGCTTGATCAATACAATGAAGTATGGGGCAAGCAAAGAAAAAAAGATCGGTACGAGATACGAATTTTATGAATATGCAACGAAAGGATACGTCTATAAGCAAACGGAGAAAACGACGGAGCTAGTTTTTTCCGTTTGCGGCGGGCGCGATTACGATCGCGAAGAATACGATAAACGGATATAAAAAAATTATATAGGAGAGAAAAAATATGTATTGTCCTTATTGTGGAAACAAGACGGCGGACGGAATGTGTTTTTGCCCGACTTGCGGAAAAGAAATTAGAAGCTTTCAAAAGCCGACGGAGAAGAATCCCGTTCCCGTAGCAAAGTCTATTGCGCAGGCAAAGGCGGATTTTTCCGTGCCTTTAAAAGACGGAACTGAAAGAGTTGTGGAAGTTGATCAAGATACGGAAAAAAAAGAAAAATTCCGTAATTATACTCTTTTGGAAGCGGTATCGTCAGGACTTGCCCTGTTGGCAATGATCTTATTGATTTTTTTGCCCGTGTTCGTCAACGTGTATTCGCAGACGGTAAACGGAGAGCGAATCGTCCGTAAGGAAAATTTTTCCTTGTTTACTCTCTGCTACGAAACGATTAAAGATCTTGTAAAAGGAGATTATTCTGAGTCGTATATAATCGCGTTCAGGCTTTTGATTGCCGTGTGGTCGGTTGCGCTTGTGTATATCACTGTGAAAGACTTATGCAAAAAAATCGGTTGGATTGTAAAATTCGACGGATATTATGTTTCGGAAATGCGCAAGAGCAGGGTGAACGATCAAGCGCAAGAGATTTTAAAGCAGTTAAAAATGAACCGTCTTAATAATTTGTATTATTACGTCTTTTCCGAGCTGTTGTTTATTTTTATGCTTGGTGGATACGATCAAGTGAACTTTATAGGGCTTGCGTTCGTCGGCGCGATTATGCTGACGGGGTTCGTTTTAGGAAAATTTGCAAAAAAGCGAAAGAAAATACTTTTAGGAAAGTAAAAAGCGCCCCCCGACCTTGAACGGTCGGGGGGTGTTTTTAAAGGTCGTCCGCGTCTTGCGAGGGTTTTTCCCCTTTACGAACGGGGTTTCCCGTATAACTGCCTGCAACGTCCGCCCGCGAGGTCATAGAGACCAGCTCCAATGCTTTTTTCGTCGGGCGCATCGTTTTGTTAGTCGCTTTCTTTTTCACTGCCATACGACTTGTCGCTGTGTCTACCACAATTTTTTTGCGTCTTGTTTTGTTTGTTGTTGGTTTTTTGATTCTTGTTTTTCATAATTTTCTCCTTATTTTATAAAGCGTTAGAGTTTAATGCCTTCAAACGGAAGGTGTAATTCCACGTACCCTTGTTCGTGGTTGCAAAGCGGACAAACTTTCCAAGCTTCCTTGCTCGAATGCATATGACCACATTCGCTACAAATCCAAATCATGGCTTTGTCCGATTTGTATAAAGTACCGTTTTTCACACTTTCATACAAATATTCGAAAACGATCTTGTGGGTTTCTTCCACTTTTGCGATCATTTTATAAAGAGAGGCAACGTCGTTAAAGCCTTCTTCTTTTGCAATTTTAGCAAAAGTCGGATAAATCTCCGTCGATTCACTATTTTCGTCCATTGCCGCAAACTTAAGCCCCTCTACGAGCGTTCCCGCGTGAAATGGATACCCTGAGTCCAAATGAATATTCTCCTTGCTTCCGCCGTACGTTTGTAAACATTCGAAAAACCGGCGTGCGTGGTTGGTTTCATTCTTGGCAATTTTCTTAATTTCGTCTGAAAGTGTTTTATACCCCTCTTGCATCGCCGTTTTTGCGATCAGCTGATACCGCATACCGGCTTGACATTCGCCTGCAAAAGAGCGCGCAAGGTTTAGAAATGTTTCCGTTTTTGTAAATTGCATATAATCCTCCTGTGCTTCGTACCGTTAGTATGCACGGGTGTTTTTTCTTTTATCCTTTTTAGGGGTTGTCAATCGTTGGAAAAAATGGCGGATCGTGGGCGAATTGATTGACAGCGTACGGAAAACATGCTACAATAACATTCGTTTGAAAAGAAAAAAGGAGAAAAGGTATGCCTTTTTATGAATTGCTCCTTCTTGCCGTGGGCGTGAGTATGGACGCGTTCGCCGTGTCCATATGCAAGGGTTTATCCGTCAAAAAAGCAAACGCCAAAGCGATGGTAAGTTGCGGACTTTGGTTTGGTGGGTTCCAAGCCTTAATGCCGTTTATCGGTTTTTGGGTGGGGAGCCTTTTTGCCAGCTATATCGAGTCGGTTGATCACTGGGTAGCATTTGGACTTCTTTTTCTGCTCGGCGCAAATATGCTCAAAGAGGCGCTGGTAAAAAAAGAGGGGTGCGATTGCGAAAGGCAAGGGGATTTTTGCTTTAAGACGATGCTCGTTATGGCGATCGCAACCTCCATCGACGCGCTCGCCGTTGGGATTTCGCTTGCGATGGCAGGCGGGGTGAATATTTGGCTTTCGGTGGCGCTAATCGGCGTTGTCACGGGCGTATTTTCGGCGGCCGGCGTGAAGATCGGGAGTCTATTCGGCGATAGATTCGAAAAGAAAGCGCAAGCGTTTGGCGGTCTGATTTTGATTGGTATGGGCTTTAAAATTTTGCTCGAACACGTATTATAAGGAGAAAGAGATGTTTCATATCGTATTGATAGAACCAGAAATTCCGCAAAATGCGGGGAATATCGCAAGAACTTGTGGCGCGACGGGGACGGTTTTGCATATGGTCCGCCCGCTTGGGTTTGAGGTTTCCGATAAATATTTGAAGAGGGCAGGGCTCGATTATTGGCATCTCGTAGACGTGCGCTATTACGACAGCTTTGCCGAGCTGAAAGAAAAAAATCCGCAAGCGAACTTTTATTTTTTCACGACGAAAGCGAGAAAGCGCCACTGCGACGTTTCTTTTAAGGAGGGAGATTTCCTCGTGTTCGGCAAGGAAACAAGAGGGCTTCCAGAAGAACTTTTGATGGAAAACGAACCGTTTTGTTTACGTATTCCGATGTTTTCTAAGGCGCGGTCGCTCAATTTAAGCAATTCCGTGGCGATTGCCTTATACGAGGCGCTTCGCCAAACCGATTTTCAAAACTTGCTCGAAGAGGGGGAACTACACGAGCATAAATGGTCGGAACTAAAAAAATGAAGGTATAAATTTCGTCTAAATGGTCAATACACTCTCTACCCGTTTCCAAAAAGGGAATAGGTAGGGAGATTTTTTTATGAAAAAACGTTGCATAACTTTTTTATTGTCAGGCATAATAATTTTAACGGTTGTCTGTATGGGCTTAAACGAAGAACCCTGCGCAAAGGACTTTTTGCGTATTCACATTCGCGCCAATTCCAACGCGCAAGCCGAGCAAACGGTGAAATACTCCGTTCGCGACGCCGTCGTGGAATATTTAACACCTCTCGTGGCGCAAGCCAACGATAAAGAAGAGGCGTTATATCTAATCCGAAATTCCTTAAAAGGGGTGGAGCAGGTATCCAACCAAACGCTATACGCCTCGGGTTTTACCTACCGCTGTTCGGCTCGGTTGGAGGAAGAATACTTCCCGACGCGAAAATACGATTCCTTGACCTTGCCGAGCGGATATTACGACGCCCTCATTCTCGATTTGGGCAGTGGCGAGGGGGATAATTGGTGGTGTGTGGTATATCCGCCTCTGTGCTTTTGCGGAGAGGGGCAAAACGCCTATTATAAGAGTATCATCGTGGAAAAAATCAAGGATTGGTGTGAACGCTTTGATTGATACATACAGGAGGATACGGAATGAAAATTAGGAACAAAAAAAGAGCGGTGGCGATGGCGGTGGCAGGTCTCGCGCTTTCGACCGCGCTCGTCACGTTGCCCAAAACGATCAGTGATCATAGGGCAGAAGGACAAGCAACCGAAGCAGTTCTGACGGCGGCGGTGCTTCGCCAAGGTTCTACGGGCGGTGAAGTGAAAGAAGTGCAACGCCGTTTGAAACAGTGGGGTTATTATAAAGGCGCTGTGGACGGAATTTTCGGAGCGGGTACGAAGTCTGCCGTAATCGCCTTTCAAAAGAAGAATGGACTCGTGGCGGACGGCGTCGTGGGTCGAGCGACCTATCAAGCGCTCGGCATGAATAATTCCTATAACGTTTTAGCTGGCAATTCGTCGAATTATACGAATTCCGATTTATATTTGCTCGCGAAAGCGATCTACGCAGAGGGTAGGGGGGAACCATATACGGGACAAGTGGCGATCGGCGCCGTGATTATGAACCGTGTAAGAAGCCGTTCTTTTCCCAACACCATCGCCGGCGTTATCTATCAAAAGAACGCGTTTACGGCGGTCACGGACGGGCAAATCAATCTTTCCCCAAACGATACGGCGATGCGCGCGGCGAGAGACGCCATCAACGGTTGGGATCCAACGGGTGGCGCTATCTATTATTATAATCCCGCGATCGCCACGAGCAGTTGGATTTTTACCCGCACGACGGTGACGGTCATAGGCAAGCATGTGTTTGCTATTTGACGGGGAAATAAAGGAGGAAATTATGGAAAAGAAAGAACCGATCGCAAAGAACGTGTCGTCGGGCGCGGAAAAAGTAGAAGCCGTCGCAAAAGAGACGGAAAAGAAACAACCCGTTAAAAAAACGCCGACGAAAAAGAAAGTAGCGAAAAAGAACGTTGCAAAAAAGAAAAGTATCGCTCGTCAAAAAGCGGAAAAGGAAAAGGCGCGTGCGGAAAAGAGAGTGCAACTTGCCCTTGCCAAAGAGAAGAGAAAACAAGTGAAAGAGGAGCGCAAAGCCGCTCGAAAATGGGCGCGTGATCGTATGAAAGAAGAACGAGAAGAGCGCCGTGAAAAAATGAGAGAGGCTAGGCAGGTACGCAAACAACAACAAAAAGAAGAGCGTGAAAAACGCGAGGCGACGCGCAGAGAACGCCGAGAAGTCTTACGCGGAGAAACGAAAAAGCAACGGGAGGCGCGCAAGGCGAAAGAACGCGCAAAGCGTCGCGCCGAACGGGAAAAGGAAAGAGAACGGGCGTACGCGTTAAAGCTCGAACGCCGTGACGCGCGCCTTAAAAAGAGAGAACAACGCTTGCAAGAAAGGGAACGGAACCGTGGGAACCGTACGCCCGGGTTCGGCGGTTGGCTCGCCGCGGTAATTTCGCTCGGCGCGGTATGTTTGACCCTCAGCGCGGTGGTCACCTACGGCGCGGTCAATCTTGCGGGAATGACCCGTGGAATGGAAGCGGGGTATAGAGGGACGCTCTATGAATTCGTTGGGTCGATGGACGACATGGATGAGGGATTGGCAAAAGCGCGCATTTCTGCATCCGAGGAAGAGCAAGGGCGTTTACTTCGGAATATTTTGGTCGAGGCGAGAGTGGCGGAAACGGCTTTGGAAAAGTTGCCCCTTTCCGATTCGCAAGACGGCAATTTAACGGCGTTCATCAACCGAACGGCAATGACGGCAAACTATATGCTCGATAAATTGTCGAGCGGGACGCCCCTTTCCGAAAGAGATATGCAAACGATCGAAACGCTTTATGAAAAGAGCCACGAGGTGCGGGCTATTTTAGACGAACTTTCGTACACGATGAATAAGAAAGATATGCGTTCGTGGATGAAAGAGGACAAAAAATGCCGTATGTACGACGCCTTTGAACGGGCGGACGGTGTGACGAAAGCAGAACCGTACGAAGAGTTATTGCCTCCGCAAACAAGAGAGGGCGGGATTACGACCGATCAAGCGGAAGAGCTTTGCCGAAGCTTTTTCAACGACTATTCCATCAAAAAAATCGAATACGTCGGCGAAACGCTTGCAAGGGGATATAAAGCGTATAATTTCGTAATGCACGATAAAGACGACGTGCGCTTGTTTGCGGAAATTTCGAGCGATGGGAAACTCGTCGGGTTTGATTATTACAAATCTTGTCAAAAATCTAACTTCGATAACGAACACGCCCTCGTGATCGCAAAAGAATTTTTAAGTAGCGTCGGTTATGAGGATATGACTCTCGTTTTTTCTAGTGAAGAGGGAACGAACGTCGATTTCGACTTCGTCTATGAAACGAACGGCGTGGAATATAAAGCGGATAAAATCCAAGTGAAAGTTTGTAAAGAGCGGGGTATCGTGACCGCGATGAACGCCTCTCGCTATATTTCTTTCCATCGCGTTCGCGAGGATTGGAAGAGTACGATTTCGATGGAACAAGCGCAAGGGAAATTAAATGAAAAACTCAACGTGCTTTCCGCAAAAAAAGTTGTTTTGCCTAGCCGTGGAAAAGAAATTTCGGCGTATGAATTTATCTGCTCGTATAACGAAGAGGAATTTTACGTGTACGTGAACGCGCAGACGGGCGAAGAAGAGGCTATCTACCTCGTCGAATATTCCGCTCAAGGCAAACGCTTGAAATAAAAAAATTTTGGTAGGAATTACCGTTTCATTATTCAAAACTCGACTTGAAAAAAGTCGAGTTTTTTCTTGACAACCTCCGTTTTTTATGCTATAATTAAAGAAAATCAATACTCAATCTCATTAAGAGGGAATTATGCAAGAAAGGCAAACGAAACAAAAGACGATCATATATGAGGGGCTTAAAACGCTCAATCATCCGACGGCGACGGAGGTTTACGAGTGGGTGCATGAAAGAGCGCCTCAAATTTCGCGCGCGACGGTATTTCGGGTACTTGGCGGGTTTGCGGAAAGCGGAAAGGCGCTGGAATTGAAGATGGCGGGGAGCGACACGCGGTACGACTTTTTTACCGAACGGCATTGTCACGCGCATTGTAGAAAGTGCGGAAAGGTGGAGGACGTGTGGCTTTGTTCGGCGATACCAAAAGTGCAAGCCAAGGAAGTGGAGAATTTTACGGTGGAGGATTTTACGATAGAATTTACGGGGGTTTGCAAAGACTGTAAAAGGGACAAGATAAATTAAAAAAAGTAAAAAAGCAGGGGAAAAGCGGTTGACAACGGCTAAAAAAAGCTATATAATAATAGCAAGTTCCCACGCAGGTGTCGCCTAGCGGTATGGCGTCAGCTTCCCAAGCTGATTCCGGCGAGTTCGACTCTCGTCACCTGCTCCAAAAATCGACAAGTCGCGATAAGTGGCTTGTCGATTTTACTTATTACCTATTCACTCTTCACTTTTCACTTAAAAAAGGCTTGCCGATTTTTGAAAGTAAGAAGTAATAGTGAATAGTGAAAAAGTGTGGAAAAATTTTATAAAGGAGAAAGGTGTGCAAGAAAGTCCGTTAATAACAAAGTCAAAAGAATTTGCGCTGCAAATTATCCGTGTATGTAATGAGATAAAAAATGCAAAAAAAGAAAGCGTACTGACAAATCAGCTTATTCGTTCGGGAACAAGTGTTGGCGCAAATATTCGTGAGGCGTTTTATGCACATGGAAAAGCAGATTTTATAGCAAAACTGCAAATTGCCTTGAAAGAATGTTCAGAAAGCGAATACTGGTTAGAGCTTTTAATTGAAAGTGGATTTTACGATAAAAAAGATATTTTAGACTTGTGTATCGAAGTTAAACGTTTGTTAATATCTTCTTTAAATACAGCAAAAAACAATAAATAATAACTAAGCACACTTCCACCACCTTGAAGTTATAGGGGTTTGGAAGTGTGTTTTATTTTAGCATAATGTGGTTATATATAGATATATCACTGAAAAAATGAGGGAAATTATGATTAGAGCAAATGATAAAAATGGTGAAAGCATATTGATAGACGACACAATAACAGGAGAAGAATATTTTTGTCCTACCTGCGGAAAACCTCTCATAATCAAAGCAAAAAACTCTGATGCAGTCGATCCATATTTTTCTCATAGACCGAACACTCCTTGTACCGACAACTGGAAATACGATATGAGCGAGTGGCATAGAGCGTGGCAAGAAAAATTCCCCAAGCAGTGCAGAGAAATTGTCCTTGAAAATAATGGTATTAAACATAGAGCAGATGTTTTAATCAACAATACGGTTATAGAATTTCAACACAGCCCTATCACGCACGAAGAAATCCTTGAAAGAAATAAATTTTATCTTTCTTGCGGATTCCCCGTTGTTTGGGTTTTTGATGCAAATTCACCATCATATAAAATCAAAAACAAAAATAACAACAGTGATTCCGTCGACCCGAAGAAATGTAAAGAAGATGACTTATGTTGGAATAGAGCAAAGTCACAATTTAAGCCAATTTTTCAAGATGGCGTTCATGTATACATACAGTATAAAACAACAGTATCTACACCGCAAAAAGAATATAACGGAAAAGAATTTGATATTTTACTATTTCTCACGGAACTCACTCCAAAAGATTTTAAGTTTCTTGGATTAAACACTTATATTCTTCAGGAAAATTTTCTACAACAATATGGCGTTAATACGGGTTGGATCTCAATACAACAAATAATCGACGATACTTATCCTCCGGAAAAACAGTATCCGAAAGACATCCGAAGGGCTGCTCCCAACCCTATTGAAGCCCAATCAATGAGAAAGCAGTTTTCGAGAGGTGACTTAAAGCGTTATCCAGCTAAGCCATCAAAGAAAACTGATTACCGCCGTAAACCTAGGCGCCGTTAAGAAATTTTATAAGCGAGTATAAATTTTAGACATACTCTTTCAAGCGTCCAACCAAGCGGAAGCGAGTACGAAATAAAGGGCTAATAAACAGCCCCAACAAGAATAGAAAATCACACAAAAACGCCTAATTTTAGGCGTTTTTTGCGTTAAAATATGGGTTTTGATACCCGTGGTAGCGTGCAGACTATGCCCCCTTTCACCTGCTCCAAAAAGACAAACGTCCCGTAGGGGACGTTTTTTTTGGAACGGCTAACGTCGCCGAAAAAATTCGACTCTCGGACGCTCATACTTCGCTCGCATATGCTATAAAGAACCGTTTTTTACGGTAATACGAATGAGGATGGAGTATAGAATGGGTGTCACCAACTATAATAAACAGTTAAGCGCAACGCAAGTTGCTTGTGACGAGGCGTTCAACGGGCGGAACGAACGGGCAAATCGCGGGCGGCGGTATTGACGAGCAAGCGCTCGAAGACTGGGCTTCGCCCCCGTCGTCTTCCTACGTGATCATTACGCCTGACGACGAAGAATTAGAAGAAATTTTTGAAAAAATCCTTGAAAAAAAACGTAGAGTATGTTATAATGATCTTATGCTAAAAAAATAAGGGGAAAAATCAAGAAAAATGAAAAAAATTTTGATTGGCTTTTTTGCCATCGTGTTTACGCTTGGATTATCCTTGGGACTTATCGCTTGCGAAGAAAAACCGCACGTGCATGAATACGTTCCGCACGTCACCCAGCCCACTTGTTCACAAAGGGGCTACACCACTAGCATTTGCGAGTGTGGAAAGAGCCATATAAGCGCGCAAACGCCGGCGCTTGGGCATACTTACGAAGGTGGAATTTGCTTGGGTTGCAAGAAGAGATCTCCGAGCGAAGGGCTGAAGATGACACGCAGATCGGACGGCACTTCCTACGCCGTCACGGGATTGGGGAGTTGCACGGATTTGGAATTGGTGATCCCGGAAACACATAACGGTTTTCCCGTAAAAGAAATTGCAGGTGACGCGTTTAAGTTCTATGGGTTGACCAGCATTGACTTTGGCGACAGCGTGGTTTCGATCGGCAATGCGTTTTGGGAATGTAGAGGGTTAAGAAGCGTCGTGATCGGCGCAAACGTGACTTCGATTAGTGATGATGCGTTCTACACTTGTTCGAATTTGGCAACCGTGTATTATAAAGGAACAAAAGAAGACTGGAATCGGTTGGGGCTTGTGGGATTCGATAATTATTTGACGAAAGCTACGCGTTATTATTACGTGGAAAGAATCGAGGACGTTCCGACGGACGGGAAATTCTATTGGCACTATCAAAACGGCGCGCCCGTGCTTTGGTAAAAATGACGAAAAAAGGAATTGCTTGACGAAAAATCTCCCTTTTTGAAAAACTTCAAAAAGGGAGATTTTTTATAAAAAACCCTTGAAAAAAATACAAAGATATGATATAATAAAATCGTATAAAAAAAAGGAGGGGTTGTATGGGTCGCAGATACAACAAACCAATCGCGGAAATCTTACTTATACCAGTGGACGTGATTAGAACTTCTGGCGTCGAGCCTTTTGGGGATAACGACGGAAGCTGGCATTGGGGAGGGAAAAGCGTATGAGAAAAGTCTTCAAAAAGAATTTGCTCTCCTTGTTCGTCCTTGGCGCTGTGTGCGCAGGAGGATTTGGAGTTGCATCGGTGAATGCAAGGGCGGAGGAAATCACTTTTCGTGGTTTCGAGATGATGAGCGATGCTGAAATTCGTATTGAAGGCACGGACGGGATCCGTTTTACGACGGCTGTGGGCAACGTGAAAACTGCTTTGGAAGAAGCAGGCGCAACCAACGTCGAATTTGGAACTCTCGTAATTCCTACGCAATATTTAGTCGGAGAACTCAATCTCGACACTCCTACTGTTTTGAACATCGTCACCCAAAAATGGGCGGACGAAGCGTATTCGCGCTATCACGGCGTTTTGGTCGGACCCGAGGGGTCGGATTTTAGTTCGGAAGAATACGCAACGGAAATCCAAGCTCGAGGCTACGTTTCTTACGAAATCGACGGAATGCCTTACGTGCAATATACGAACAGGGCTGATTCTAGCGTTTTGGAAGTAGCAGAACAATTGCTTGCAGCGGATCAAGCAGGCGTGTACGAAGACGTTTTGAAAGGGATCGTTGACTCCGTGACGGAACTTGCGGTCACCGAACCGCCTGTCGGGGTAAAGGAAGGCGAAACGATCGACCTACCCGTGACGGGTGTAAACGGCGCAACGCTGAGCGTAGTATCCGACAACGAAGAAGTTGCTCAATACATAGACGGAAAATTGCATTTGGTGGGCGAAGGGAAAGCGACGATTACGGTTTCCACCCTCGGTTCGCAAGTCGTCACGTTCGACGTATCCGTCGCGCATAGCCATAGATTTGAAAACTACGTGTCGAACGACGACGCAACTTGCGAAGAGGACGGCACGGAAACAGCTACGTGTTCCGGCGAGGCTTGTAATGAAACGCACACCCGTACGGAAGAAGGATCCGCGCTCGGACACTTGTTCGTCGGAAGTGATCCGAATAGCAACGTGATTTGTTCTCGCGAAGGTTGTAATGCGGTGCACACGCACGACTTCGTCGGGACGACTGAAATGAACTCTTGTACGGAAGCGGGTAGTTTGACGTACACTTGTCTTTGCGGTTGCACCTATACGGTAGAGCTTCCTGCAATGGAACACTTGAGAGTGAACGGGCAATGTGCACGCTGTAAATTGTGGATCCCGAGCGAAGGATTTTATTACGCGTTGAATGATGACGGTCAGTCGTATACCGTTGAGGGTGTTGGTTCTTGCGACGATAGATTCGTCGTTATTCCTGAAACGTATAACGGTTTGCCGGTCACGGCAGTCGCGTCCTACGCGTTTTATAATTACACGAATTTGAGGGGGGTGCATATCGGCGAAAACGTGACCTCAATCGGCGATTTTGCATTCTACGGTTGTAAAAAATTAAAGAGCGTAGAAATCCCCGAAAACGTTTTAAGGTTGGGGGCGAACGCTTTCTTTGGTTGTGAAAAATTAACGAGCGCCGTGATTGGAAACGGTATAACTTCGATTAGCGATTATACGTTCGAGGGATGTAAGAACTTGACTGACGTCGAGATTCCCGTAGGCGTACAAACGATTGGCAAGAGAGCGTTCTACGGTTGTGAAAACTTGACTGGCGTCGAGATTCCCGCAAACGTGACCTCGATTCTTGCGGAAGCGTTCTCTGGTTGTGCGAGCTTGACGAGCGTCGTGATCGGTAGCGCTATTACTTCCATTGAGGAAGGCGCTTTCTACGGTTGCGCGGGTTTGACCGATCTCGTGATTGGCGAAAACGTGTCGACGATTGGCGCGTATGCGTTTGCAAATTGTTCCGGTTTAACGAACGTGGTTATCCCAGCTAGCGTACAAGCGATTGGGGGCTATGCGTTCTACGGTTGTGCGAATTTGACGGGCGTGGAAATCGGCGAAAAAGTGACGACGATTGAAAACGACGCGTTCTCTCATTGTGCGAGTTTGTTAAGCGTCGTAATTCCCAATAGCGTACAAACGATCGGCGAGACGGCGTTCTCCGGTTGTACCGCTTTGACGAGCGTATCTATGGGAAGCGGTGTGAATTCGATTGGAGACGGTGCGTTCTTCGGTTGTACCGCTTTGGCGAGCGTAGGAATCGGTGAACACGTCGCTTCGATTGGCAATAGCGCGTTCTTCGGTTGTATGAATTTGACGAGCGTGACAATTGGCGAAAACGTGACGACGATCGGTAATTACGTGTTCTCTGGTTGTATGAATTTGACAAGCGTGACAATTGGCGAAAACGTGACGACGATTGGCTTTGAATCGTTCTATGGTTGCGGTAATTTGACGAATATTTCGGTTGATCAAAACAATACGGTTTATAAAACAATCAATGGGAATTTGTATTCAAAAGACGGGAAAACGCTTATTCAGTATGCGATCGGTAAAACTGCTACGTCGTTTACCGTTCCTAACACTGTGATGAGTATTGGCTATCGAGCGTTCTACTCTTGCAATAGTTTAACGAAGATCATTCTTCCCAACGGCGTGACCTCCATTGGGGAAAAAGGGTTTGCGGATTGTGTGAATTTGATGAATATCTCTCTTCCTAGCAGTTTGACCTTCATTGGCGCGGAAGCGTTCTACGGGTGTTCCAAGTTGCCGAGCGTGACGATTGGCGATAGCGTGAAAACGATTGGCAAGAAAGCATTCCAAGGTTGCGTGGATTTGGCGAGTGTGACGATTGGCAAGAACGTATCTTTGATCGGCGACTATGCGTTCCACGGTTGTAAGAATTTGACGAGCGTGACGATTCCCGACAGCGTGAAGACGATCGGAAACAATGCGTTCTATGGTTGTGCTAAATTGAAGACCTTGACGATTGGGGACGGAGTACTTTCCATCGGTAAAGGCGCGTTCTATGGAACGAGTATAACGAGCGTCGTAATTCCTAATAGCGTGGTTTCGCTTGGCGATCGTGTGTTCTCTGGTTGTTTGAGTTTGACAAGCGCGCACATTGGCGACGGCGTAAGGAAGATAGGAAACAACGCATTCTACGGTTGTAAAAATTTGACGAGCGTGAGAATCGGCACGAGCGTTTCCGAAATCGGCAACAGCGCGTTCTACGGTTGTATTAAGTTGGCAAACGTAGAATTGCCCGGAAGCGTGGGTTCTATCGGTAATTATACGTTCGCATACTGCGAATCGTTTACGAACGTGGAGATCCCTAGCGGTGTTTCTTCAATTGGTGCGGGCGCGTTCTACGGCTGTAAGAACATGGTTAGCGCGACGATTGGTATGAACGTTACTTCGATTGGCGTGAGTGCCTTCCGTGGTTGCGATCGTTTGGTGGAAATCACCTTCAAGCATATGTCGAATTGGGTTAGAACGGCGAGTGAATCGCACGAGGAAAACCAAGCGGAGGTAATGCAAATGGATCTTTCGATGCCTACCGTTAACGCAATCTACTTTACGACCGTATATTACGATTGTGAATGGTATAAAGAATAACGGCTAAATAAAAGCGCGAACGCGCAATAGAGAGTTCTCCCTCGGCAAAAATTGCCGAGGGAGAGTTTTTTGTTAGAAATTCTTGGTAAAATATGCTATAAGAATCTTCTCTTAAAAAAGAGAGAAATAGAGACGTCCTTTTGGCAAGGACTATTCCATAACGGGGCGCGCGGTGATATTTCGTGGAAAAAATGGACATCTTGCGCGCCGAGTGGGGGAAGTCGCGATTGGTAAGCGGTGTTCCTATGGGGTGGTAAAGAGGTGGTAAAACAAAGAGAATAGTGGGAGCAGAGTTGCGTTGAACACAATCCTTTTCATAAAAAACACACCCTTAGTCGCAATTTCCTACGGGAAGAGCGACTAAGGGTGAGTTTTTGTTTCATGTAAGATTATTCGTGAACGAGGATAAGTTTTCCGCCTGCAAGTCTGGATTCTTCCGCGGCAATCCCCATAAGGTGGCTTTCCACCGACGCTTTCAAAGAAGTGGTGGTCTTAGCGTTGCCGGAGAGCATATCGTAAAGTTCTTCGATGAGGCAAAGGTCGCCACCGCCGTGGCCGTAGCCGTTATCGGCGAGGGATTTTACGTCGTATTCTTCCGTTTCTCCGCCGAACTTCTTATAACGAATGATATTTTCTTCATCAAAGAGGAAGAGTTCGCCTTCCGTCCCGTGGAAGACCGTTCTTCTGCCGATACCATCCGTGAAACCCATCATGGTGAGGGTTGCTTTCACGCCGTTTTCGAAGGTCATTTGCGTGATTTGGTGATCGACTACGTTATTGTCGCAGTGGAATACACATCTGCCGTAAGGGCCGTTTGCAATTGCTTCTTCCAACTTTTCATAAGTGGTGGGAGCGACGACGGGAACGTTCCAAGGCCAGCAGTCTTCTGGCTTACCTGCTTGTTCCCAGCGTTCGATATACACCCGTTTTGCGCTGTAAGGACAGGTGTTGACGAGTTTACAGTCGTTGCAACGAAGCGCCGAGCCTTCGGGTGCGTTTCCTTCGTGGAAATAGGTAAGATCGCCGACGGAGGAAATGCTCTTACAAGGCGAACCTGCGTAGTATTGCAACAAATCGAGGTCGTGGCAACATTTCGCGAGGATCATCGGGGTGGAAACTTCTCTGTTGCGCCAATTTCCACGTACGTAGCTATGCGCTTGGTGCCAATACGCCACTTGTTCGGTAGAGTTGATGGCAACGAGTTTACCGATCTTGCCTTGATCGACGAGTTCTTTCATTTTCACGAACGCGGGAGCGTAGCGGAGCACGTGGCAAACCATCGCTTTACCGCCCGATTCTTCTTGCGCTTTCAAAACTTCGAGACATTCTTCTCTCTTGTCCGTAATCGGTTTTTCAAGAAGCATATCGTAGCCGACTTTGAACGCCTTAATCGCGTGGCGAACGTGGCAGTTATCGGGGGTTGCGATGACGACTAAATCCGCTCTCTTCTTTTGGAAGAATACGTCTTCGTCTGTAAATCTTTCGCATTCGGGAACGTTGAATTCCTTTCCGTAGCGAGCAAGTCTATCCTCTTTCAAATCGCAAAGGGATACGATCTTGAAGCGGTCGGGGAACTTTTCAATCAATCGTCCGTATGTATCCGCGCCTCTCGCGCCCGTGCCGATAATGGCTACTGTATAAATTTTGTCTTGCATATTTCTATTTCCTCCATAAGGTTCGTAGCTTTTTTTGTCGCATTCCGAACCATTTTCGTCTTTTTTGAGCCCGCGCGCGCAAACGCCGACGCCCGTTTTTTGGGTTCGGTCGCGCCGTTTCCTATATTTTAGCACAATAAAAAAAGATTGTCAATAATTGATGCGATGTTTTTTAACAGAATTGTTCAAAATCCGTCAAACAATCGGGGCAAATTCCACCCGCTTTCCTTGCGCACGTCTTACAAAATTGCTTTCCACAAGTAGGGCAAGAATAGGAGGAAAAGCGGGAATGAGGAACTTTACAACCAAAGCAAAAAGTGTCGTAGATCATAGTAAACGTAGTATGGCAAAAGCAAGAAAAAATATGTGGAGAACGGGCAAAAGAAAGTTTTCAAAAATCCCTTTCAAACGCTATACTTTTTTGTTTTTTTGTGGTATAATGTGGATAGCAGTATAATATAATGACGCGTGCGTGCGCACGCGAAAGAAGAAAAAAGGAGTAAAAAATGGCTGAAAGAGTTGAGGGTGAATACGGCGCGGAACAGATACAGGTTCTCGACGGGCTTGAACACATCAGAAAACGTCCGGGGATGTATATTTCTTCGACGGACGAAAAAGGGCTTCACCACCTCGTGCACGAAGTCGTGGACAATTCCATCGACGAAGCGCTTGCGGGGTATTGTACCCACATCGAAGTGACGATCGACAAAGACGGTAGTTGTACCGTGCAAGACAACGGTCGTGGAATCCCCGTGGACATTCATCCGAAAGAGGGGGTTTCTACGCTCGAAGTCGTATTCACGAAAGTTAACGCCGGCGGTAAATTCGGCGGTGATTCCGGTTATAAGGTGGCGGCGGGGCTTCACGGCGTCGGCGTAAAAGCGGTGAACGCTTTATCCGAATGGCTCGAGGCGGAAGTTTACCAAAACGGCAAGGTCTATCGCCAAGTGTATAACCGTGGCGTACCGCAAAGAAGCGTGGCGGTCGTAGGCGAGACGGATATCACGGGCACGCGCGTAAAATTCTTGCCCGATCCCGAGATTTTTGAAACGACGATTTTCAGCTATGAAACGTTAAAAGGAAGACTCCGCGAACTCGCCTTCCTCAACAAAGGACTTCGCATCACTCTCGAAGATTTGCGCGAGGGGAAAGAAAGAAAGGATTCCTTCTGCTACGAGGGCGGTATTCGCTCGTTCGTGGAAGAGCTGAATAAAGGCAAAGACGAACTCTTATTCCCCACCCCCGTTTATTTTGAAGAAACGGAGGGGGATACCGTTTGTGAAATTGCCATTCAATATAACGACAGTTATAGCGAAGTGGTGTATAGCTACGCGAACAACGTCCGCACGGTGGACGGCGGTACGCACGTGGACGGTATGAAAATGGCGCTTACCAAGGTCATGAACGACGCAGGGAGAAAACTCAACATCTTGAAAGACAACGACAAGCTTTCCCGCGAGGACGTTCTCGAGGGGATTACGGCGGTCGTTTCCGTCAAGCTCACAGACGCGCAATTCGAAGCGCAAACGAAGAATAAACTCAACAACAGTACGATCCGCGTGTTCGTCAATAAATGCGTGACCGAGCACGTGGGGACGTTCTTGGAAGAAAACCCGAACGTGGCAAGAGAGCTCGTGCTTCGCTGTATCACGGCGCAAAAAGCGAGAGACGCGGCGAGAAGCGCAAGAGAACTCACGAGAAGAAAGGGGGTTTTGGGTAGCACCACGCTCCCTGGGAAACTTGCCGACTGTTCGGACAAGCGTTCGGAACTTTGCGAAATTTATATCGTCGAGGGCGACTCGGCAGGCGGTACGGCAAAGCAAGGACGGGACAGACGTTTCCAAGCGATTTTGCCTCTTCGCGGTAAGATTTTGAACGTGGAAAAGGTACGGCTTAACCGCGTTTTGGAAAACGAAGAAATTAAGTCGATGATCACGGCGTTCGGTTGCGGTATTTTGGACGATTTCGACGAGAGTAAGCTCCGCTACGACAGAATTATTTCGATGACCGACGCGGACGTCGACGGCGCGCATATCCGTATTTTGTTGTTTACTTTCCTCTTCCGTTATATGCGACCTTTGATTGAAAACGGACACGTATATTCGGCGCTTCCGCCCCTCTATAAAGCAACCAGCAAGGGGAAAGAAGATTATCTCTATTCCGAGGAAGAGAAGCTTGCCTACGACGCGCAAGCGACGGGTAAGGTCGAATACCAACGCTATAAAGGGCTTGGGGAAATGAGTAAGGAACAACTTTGGGAAACGACGATGAACCCCGCAACGAGAACGCTCGTCCGTGTGACGATGAAAGACGCGGCGGAAGCAGATCAAATGTTCTCGATGCTGATGGGCGAAAATCCCGAACTGAGAAGAAAGTTTATCGAAGAGAACGCGTCGCTCGCGACCGATTTGGATATTTAAGGGAGGGAATGAAAAATGGCTAAAAAAGAAACCAGCCCCGAATTGACGGAAGAATTTAAGAAAACCCTCGCCATGACGAAAATGCTCGACGTGGAAGTGGACGAAGAGTTAAAGCGTTCGTTCATTGCATACGCGATGGCGGTAAATAAATCGAGAGCGATTCCCGACGTGCGCGACGGTATGAAACCCGTCCACAGAAGAATTCTCTATTCTATGCACGAAATGGGGCTTTATAACGACAAGGCGTATCGTAAATGCGCGCGTATCGTCGGGGATTGTATGGGTAAATTCCACCCCCACGGCGACAGCTCCGTATACGACGCTCTCGTTCGTCTTGCGCAAGACTTCACGATCAACTTCCCGCTCGTCGACGGACACGGGAACTTCGGTAGCGTGGACGGAGACAGCGCCGCCGCTATGCGTTATACCGAAGCCCGCCTTACCAAGCTCGCGGCGGAAATGCTCAAAGACCTCGACAAAGAAACGGTGGATTTCGTGCCCAACTTCGACGGCAGCGAAAAAGAACCTACCGTTCTTCCTGCGCGCTATCCCAACCTGCTCGTAAACGGTTCGGACGGGATCGCCGTAGGTATGGCAACGAATATCCCTCCGCACAATTTGGCGGAAGTCATCGACGGTACCATCGCGATGATCGACAATCCCGACATCACGGTGGACGAGCTGATGGAATACATTCCCGCGCCCGATTTCCCTACGGGTGGCGTGATTATGGGCAGAAGCGGGATTCGGAACGCGTATAGAACGGGACAAGGGAAGATTATCATTCGTTCGAAATGCGAAATCGAGGATTACGGTACGGGCGGAAACACCCGTCAACGGATCGTTGTGACGGAAATTCCCTACCAAGTGAATAAAGCGGTGCTTATCAAGACGATCGCGACGATGGTAAACGACAAGCGTTTGGAGGGCATTTCCGATATCCGTGAAGAATCCGACCGTGACGGTATGCGTATCGTTATTGAATGTAAAAAGGACGCAAACGCGCAAGTCGTTTTGAACACCCTTTATAAAAAGACGAATTTACAAATTTCCGACGGGATTATCATGCTCGCGCTCGTCGAAAATGCGACCGAGCCGAGAACCCTCAATCTTCGCGAGATTTTGCATTACTATTTGGAACACCAAAAGGAAGTCATTGCAAGAAGAACGCGGTTTGAACTGGAAAAAGCGGAAGAGAGAGCGCATATCGTGGCAGGGCTCGTGCTCGCGCTTGCGAATATCGACGAAGTGATCAAGATTATCAAAGAATCGTCCGATAAAGCGCTTGCCATCAAGAACTTGACGGAAGCGTTTACCCTCGACGAAAAGCAAGCTGGGGCTATTTTAGAAATGAAACTCCAACGCTTGACCTCGCTCGAAGTGGAAAAATTACGCGCGGAACTTGCCGAACTCGAAGCGCTCATTGCAGATTTGAACGATATCTTGACGCACGAAGAGAGAGTGCTTGCGATTATCCGAGCAGACCTCATCGACATCAAAAATCGCTATCCGTCCCCCCGTAAAACGGAAATTTCCGTCGATTACGGCTCGATCGAGGACGCAGACCTTATCGACCGCGAAGACGTCGTGATTTCCTTGACGCATACCGGCTATATCAAGCGTTTGCCCGTGGCGGAGTACAGAGCGCAAGGTAGAGGCGGTATGGGTATTACGGGACACAGACCGAAAGAAGAGGACTACGTCGAAAAGATGTTTATCGCGTCCACGCACGACGATATCTTGCTCTTCTCGTCCAAGGGTAAAGTGTATTCGATCAAAGGCTATGAAATTCCCGAGGCGAACAGAACGGCGAGAGGTAGAGCGGTGGTCAATATCGTGCAACTCGATCCCGGCGAAAAGATCGCGACCGTACTTCCCAAGAAAGAGGACGGACAAGGGTATATCGTGCTTGCAACCAAACACGGCTTGATCAAAAAGACGACGACGGACGAATATTCGAGAATTATGCGGAACGGTAAAATCGCCATTCACTTGCAAGAGGAAGACGAAATTATTTCCGTGCAGTTCACGACGGGGGACAACGAACTCATCGTAGCGTCCCGTTCGGGGAAATGTATCCGT
This sequence comes from Christensenellaceae bacterium, assembly GCA_045613545.1. Taxonomy (GTDB): domain Bacteria; phylum Bacillota; class Clostridia; order Christensenellales; family Borkfalkiaceae; genus Scatosoma. Next base: position 5,561 of record JAZLBD010000007.1, on the reverse strand, counting down.
TTCCACGAAACGAATATCCGCGCGATGGGCAGAACGGCGCAAGGTGTGAAAGCGATGAAACTTACGGAAGACGACGTTCTTGTAGATATGCTCGTCATCGACCCGAGCGCAGATATCTTCACGTTGACGTCTAAAGGCTACGGAAAGCGTTCGAACATCGACGATTATCGTTTACAAGGCAGAGCAGGGAAAGGTATCAAGGCGGGTATCTTCAACGAAAAGACGGGGTATCTCGTGAGCCTTAAACTCGTCACCGACGAGGACGACATTATGATTATCACGACGGGAGGTACGATTATTCGTATGCACGCGGACACGATTTCCAAAATCGGTAGAAACACGCGTGGCGTCAAAGTGATGAACGTGAAAGAGAGTGAAGTGGCAACCGTAGATATCACCGAACGCGACGACGAAGCGGAAGTGGAAGTGCCCGAGGAAACCGAACTTTCCGAAGAGGCAAAAGCGGAAGCGGCTGCGCAAACGGAAGAAACGGAAGTTGTTGAAATAGAAGAATAACGAAAAAACCTCACGCGGTTTAGTGGCGAAGCGAAAGAGATTTATCGCTACGCCACAACTATATTTGCCTAACGGCAAGTTATATTGCTAAAAGCAGTGATATTTTGCTACGCAAAGTTTTATTTTCCCTTTCGGGAAAGTTGTGGCAAATATAATATAACTTTAACCGTAGGTTAAAATATCACGCAAGAAACTTGCATATCACTTTTAGCCACAAGGCTAAAAATAAAACTAAATTATCTTAATCTTTTGTGGTAAAGATAAAGCCCACCATATTTCGCTTTTTGCGAAGTATAGTGGGCTACACTTTTGTTATTGCTTAAAAATCCCTATGTCTATTAAAGTTTAGACGCGTGAGGTTTTTTATAATAAAAGCGGACGAGATAGGCTCGTCCGCTTTTAGACTTATAAATTTTTCGAAACAAACTTTGCGAGGGCTTCTTTGGGTAAGAATCCAAGGCTGTTATCCACCACTTGTCCGCCCTTGAAAGCGAGGATATTCGGGATCGACGTGATGCCGTATTTTTTCGCCGTTTCAATATTTTCGTCCACGTCGATTTTTACGAACGTCGCTTTTCCTTCGAAGTCGTTTGCGAGCTCTTCATAGACGGGGGCGAGCATTCTACAAGGTCCGCACCAAGTCGCCCAAAAATCACAAAACACAGGTTTTGTTTCCGCAGCTAAAAGTTCTTCCAGTTCCGTTCCGTTTACGTGTTTTACCATAATTTTTTTCTCCTTTTTATGTAATATTTTTAACGGGCAAAAAAATCCAAGACGTTTTCAAAAGATACAAATTCCGCCTCGCCAGTCTGCATATTCTTCACTTGTATTTTCCCCTCGTCAAGTTCCTGCGAGCCGATGACGGCAACGAAACTTGCGCCGATTTTGTCCGCATACTTAAATTGCGCCTTAATCGAGCGTTCCATGTGATCGGTCTCCGCGTAAATTCCCTTTCCGCGAAGTAGGGCGCAAAGTTCAAACGCCTTTTCTCTGCATTTTTCGTCCATACCCACGAAATATACGAGGGGGGTGGAGGGGCTGGGAATGTTCGCGCCCGATTGTTCCATCACCATAAGGAGCCGTTCGATACCTACGGCAAAGCCCACGGCGGGGGTGCTGGGACCACCCAGTTGCGCGATGAGTCCGTCGTATCTGCCTCCTCCGCACACCGTTCCTTGCGCGCCGATCGAGGTGGAAACGAATTCGAATACCGTGCGCGTGTAGTAGTCAAGCCCACGAACGATACGGGGGTTGATTTCGTAGGAAACGCCCGCAAGGGCAAGATGGTTTTTCAGTTTTTCAAAGTGCTTAGAGCAGTCCTCGCAAAGATAGTCGAGGATTTTCGGCGCGTTTTGATTGATCGCTTTGCAACCTTCTTCCTTGCAATCAAGCAATCGCAAAGGGTTTTTCTCGTAGCGGGTTTTACAGTCGTAGCAGAGGCTGTCAAGGTGGGGCGCAAAGAATTCTTTGAGCGCTTTGTTATAGTTTGCTCTGCACGTGGGACAACCGATCGAGTTGATATAAAGCTTTACGGAAATCCCAAGTTTTTTAAGCAAAGAGTCGGCGAGCAAAATCGCTTCGGCGTCGGCGCTTGCCTCTTTCGAGCCGAACGCTTCCACGCCAAACTGGTGAAATTCACGCAGTCTACCCGCCTGCGGACGCTCGTAGCGGAACGCAGGGATAATATAATACATTTTCACGGGCATTGCGCCTCCCAGGAGTCCGTTTTCTAAGAACGCGCGCGCAACCCCAGCCGTTCCCTCGGGTTTGAGGGTAATCGAGCGATTGCCCTTATCGAGGAAAGTATACATTTCTTTCGTCACGACGTCGGTGGTGTCGCCCACACCGCGCGCGAACAATTCCGTGTGTTCGAACACGGGGGTGCGGATTTCCTTAAACCCGAAATTATTCGCAATCGCACGGGCAACTCCCTCTACGTATTGCCACTTGTGCGATTCGGAGGGTAAAACGTCTTTGGTGCCTTTAGGGATATTGATCATAACTTTCTCCTTTTAGAGTACGTATTTTTTGAGATCACGGCCGGAAATGAGCTTATCCAAATGCTCTTTTACATATTCGCCCGTGATGCGTAAAGGTATGACGGGATAATCGTTTCCGCCCGCGTTAAAGGAAATATCTTCGAGCAGATATTCCATAACGGTGTGCAATCTTCTCGCCCCGATATCCTCGCTCGTCAAATTGAGGTCAACGGCGATTTCGGCGATCTTTTCAATCGCGCTTTGATCGAAAGAAAGGTCGATGTTGTCCACGCCAAGGAGCTTGGAATATTGGAAAGTGAGCGAATTTTCCGTCTCCGTTAAAATTTTGACGAAATCTTCCTTGCTAAGGCTGTGTAGTTCCACCGAAACGGGGAATCTGCCTTGCAATTCGGGAATTAAATCGGCGATCGAGGACACGTGGAACGCGCCCGCCGCGATAAACAAAATGAAATCGGTTTTAATCGGTCCGTACTTGGTGACGACCGTCGAGCCTTCCACGATGGGCAAAATATCCCGTTGCACCCCTTCTCGGGAAACGTCCGCGCCGTTTTGGTTGCCTTTGCCGGCGATCTTGTCGATTTCGTCGATGAAAATAATACCGTCGTTTTCCGCGCGATACAAAGCTTCCGCTTTGACGGCGTCGTCGTCGAGCAGTTTATCCGATTCTTCCGCAAGCGCGATTTCAAACGCGTCGCGGAGGGCAAGTTTTCTCTTTTTACGCTTGCCTTGGAACATGTCGCCGAAAATACTGCCGATCGAAATGGCCGCGCCACCGGGGACGAGTTCCATCGGTTGGGGATTGTCGAGCACTTCCATTTCGATAATAAAATGGTCGTATTTACCCATTCTGAAATCCTCCAAAAGGTTCTTTTCAAACACTTCTTTGGGAGTTTCGCCACGCTCCTCTTTTTTTGCATCGATCAAAATTCGCATAATGCGTTTTTCGGCGGCGGAGGTCGCTTTTTGTTTAACCTCTTCTTCCTTTTCCGTTTTTACGAGGCGATAGGAACATTCCGCAAGATCGCGAATCATACCTTCTACGTCCTTGCCCACGTATCCTACTTCGGTGTATTTGGTCGCCTCTACTTTGACGAACGGCGCTTTGACGAGTTTGGCAAGACGGCGCGCGATCTCCGTTTTCCCCACTCCCGTAGGGCCTTTCATAATGATATTTTTCGGCGTGATTTCTTCGCGCACTTCTTGGGCAAGTTGCGCCCTACGATAGCGGTTTCGAAGGGCGATGGCTACCGCCTTTTTCGCCTCCGATTGTCCGATGATATATTTGTCGAGTTTATCGACGATTTGACGAGGGGATAAATCCATTTTTCTTACTCCTTATCCGTCTTTTTTGCCCGTTTCTTAGGGGCAGTTGCTTGTTTTCCGACCGTTTCCACGCGGATATGGTCGTTGGTGAACACGCAAATTTCCGAGGCGATGCGGAGCGCTTTTTCCGCGATCGTTTCGGCGTCGTAGTTCGTTTCCGCTTGCAACGCTCTTGCCGCTGCGAGGGCGTAGTTTCCACCGCTACCGATGGCGCAAACACCGCCGTCCGGTTCGATGACTTCGCCCGTACCCGAAAGGACGAGTAGGGTGTTTTCGTCGGCGGTAATCATCATCGCGTCGAGTTTTCGACCGATCTTATCCGACCGCCACAAATCGGCAAGCTCGACGGCGGAGCGCATCAAGTTGCCCGAAAATTTATTCAGCATTCCCTCAAACCGTTCGGAGAGAGAAAAGGCGTCAGTGACCGACCCTGCAAAGCCTAAAATCACCTTTCCGCCGTAGATACGACGTACTTTGACGGCGGAATTTTTGAAAATAACCGATTCGCCCATCGTCACTTGTCCGTCGCCGGCGATCGCCGTCACGCCGTCCTTTTTGACGGCGCAAATGGTTGTACCTCTAAATTCTGTCATAATTTATCCTTCCTTTGCTATACGCGAGGCAAGATCGGCAAGCGCGCGACTTGACAAGGCGTGATAGCGTTCTTTTTTATCTTTTATCCGAGTGGGAAGCGGGGGTAAAATTCCGTAGTTCGCGTTCATCGGTTGAAAATTCTTATTCGGGGTGGAAATATACCGTTCGAGCGCTCCGCAAATCGTCGTTTCAGGGAAGAGAAGGGTCTCTTTTCCCTCTAATCTCTCGACGAGATGGTAGGCGCAAAGCAGTCCGCTCATCGCGCTTTCCACATACCCCTCGACGCCGGTGATTTGTCCTGCGAAATAGATATTACGATTATTCTTAAACGAAAAATCACCGCTTAAAACAAGAGGGGAGTGTATGAACGTGTTGCGGTGCATCACGCCGTAGCGCAAAAATTCCGCGTTTTTGAGGGCGGGGATCATTGAGAACACCCGTTTTTGTTCGGGGAACTTCAAATTCGTTTGAAAACCGACCAAATTATACGCCGTTCCGTGCTCGTTTTCCTTTCTCAGTTGCAACACGGCGTAGGGGCGGTTGCCGTTTTCGTCGAAGAGTCCGACAGGTTTGAGCGTGCCGTAGCGGAGGGTATCTTTTCCGCGCGACGCCATCACTTCGATCGGCATACACCCCTCGAAGATTTCCCCCTTTTCGAATTCGTGCAAACGCGCCTTTTCGGCGGTAAGGAGGGCGTCCACAAAGCGGTAGTATTCCTCTTTCGTCATCGGACAGTTGAGATAATCGGTGGGATCTCCCTTACCGTATCTTGATGCGAAAAAGGCTTTAGAGGTATCTACCGATGAAAAATCAATTATAGGCGCGGCAGCATCATAGAAATGCAGCTCGTCTCCTCCTGTAATAGAGGATATTCGCTCCGCCATCCTGTCAGATGTAAGCGGTCCGGTCGCTACAACGGTTATGACGTCCTCGTCTATATCACAAACCTCTTCATGAATAACGCTGATAAGCGGATGATTTCTTACCTTATCGGTAATATAGTCGCTGAATTCCTCACGGTTAACGGCTAACGCACTTCCTGCGGGGACTTGTGTAGCGTACGCTGCCTCCATTATAAGTGAGTCCAAAAGCCTGAGTTCTTCCTTAAGCAGGCCGACCGCATTATTA
>JAZLBD010000006.1:0-172320 GCA_045613545.1 Christensenellaceae bacterium | reverse complement strand
TGGTGTTTATCAACAAAATTACGTTAGATGAAATGCAAAAACAAATATTGATCAACGCCGTTGTAGAGGCGGTAAAAGAAGTGTTAAAGAAAATTTTATAAAAAGGAAAGGATAGCGAAAAAAATTCGCTATCCTTTTTTGTTAACGTTTCATAACCCATTTTTCAAAAAGTGCAATGACCGCGTACATGGAGGCTGCGAGTGCGCACAAAATAATCACCGACGCCATCACGAGGTCGAGTTTGAATACCTGCCCGCCATACACGATCAAATAGCCGATTCCTGCTTTCGATACGATGTATTCCCCCATAATCGAGCCGATCCACGCCATACCCACGTTGATTTTGAGCATAGAAATGAAAGCGGGAAGAGAGGAGGGAACGACGAGCTTTGTCAAAACTTGCAATTTCGACGCGCCCATCGAACGAAGTAAGAGCAGTTTGCTCGGGTCCGTTTCCAAAAATCCGCCGAGCATATTCAAGATGGCGACGATAAGACCGATCAAAACGGTCATCGTGACGATCGCCTTTTCGCCCGTACCAAACCAAATGATGATCAAAGGCCCAAGCGCGATTTTCGGCAGTGCGTTCAAAACGACGAAGTAGGGCTCGAGTACTTTTCGCGCCGTTTCGCTCCACCAAAGGATGAGGGCGATCGAATACCCAAGCACGACGGCGAGGAAAAAACCGACGAGGGTCTCTTTCAACGTCACGCCGACGTGCAAGAACAAATCACCGCTTTCGTACAAATTCCCGATCGCTTTGACAACGCGAGAGGGGGAGCTTGAAATGAACGGGTTTACCCATTCCAAAGTTGCGGCAAGTTCCCAAAAGGACAAAAACAGCGCGAGAACGGACAACCGTAAAAGGGTGATGAGCCAGCTCCGTTTTTTTTGCTTGCGAAGATATAAGAGATGTTCTCTTGAATAACGTTCCGTTTGTTTTTTCATTCGTTTAACTCCTTCCAAAGCCGTTCGAACCAAACGCCGAACTCTTTGTTTTCACGGCGTTTGAGAGGCTCTGATTCGGGGAATGAGAGGGGGTGAACCTCTTTGATTTTTGCAGGACGAGCGGATAAAACGATGACCTTATCCGCTACGGAAATCGCCTCGGATATGTCGTGCGTGATTAAAATCGCCGTTCGTTTTTCCTCGCGGATAATCTTATACACGTCGTCGCAAACGGTGAGGCGGGTTTGATAATCGAGCGCGGAAAACGGCTCGTCGAGGAGCAGAATATCGGGGCTCGTGGCGAGAGTGCGAATGAGCGCAACCCGTTGCCTCATACCGCCCGAAAGGGAGGAGGGATAACTCTTCAAAAAATCTTTCAGACCGTATTTTTCCGCGAGGCGTAGCGCCCGTTCTCGGTTTTTTGCCGTATGAATTTTCTTGATTTCGAGAGGCAAGAAAATATTTTTTTCCACTGTCCGCCACGGGAAAAGTTCGTCTTTTTGTAGCATATAACCAAAGGTGGAATCGTGTCTTGCGATCCTGCCTTTGGTGGGGGATAATAAACCTGCGGCGAGGGATAACAAAGTGGTTTTTCCGCATCCGGAAGGGCCGATAAACGCGATAAATTCCCCCTCGGAAACGGAAAAACTCACGTCGTCCATTGCGATCGTTTCTCCCTGCCTCGTATGGTAGTGCATAGATACGTGATCAAATCGTAAAACTTCTTTCATAACGAATCCGCCTTTGTAAAAACAGGAAAAAATTAGATGCCGTAAACGGTATCGTACGCCGTTTTCGCCCTCGTCACGTCAATGAGTTCGTCGAAGCCGACTCTACGGGGCAATTCTCCCGCGTTTTCCATAATGTCTTGCAAACGGGTGAAACTTTCTTCTTTCATCATTAAATCTTGACTCCACGCGTCAATGGATTTATAGCTTTCCAAAGAGACCTCGATCGACGAGAGGGGAGTGGAAGCGAAGTAGTCGAGAAGATACGGCGCAACCGTTTGCACGGTGTTTTCGCGAATGTATTTGACGGCGCGGATAATCCCTTTGAGTAGACCCAAGGTGGCGATTTCGTTCTTTTTAAGCCAAGAATTTTTCGCCATAAAACAAGTGTAGGGAACGTCGCCCGACGCTTCGCCAACCGACGCTACTACGTAGCCTTTTCCCGCCGCCTCGTATTCGGAGGCGACCGGCTCGAACATCGTGCAATAATCGGCGGTTCCGCCCTCGAAAGCGCTCGTCATCAGGTTGAAAGCCACGTCGAAATTCAAGGTGACGTCCGTTCCGTCTACAAGCCCGTGTTGGTTTAAGACGTATTCGAAAGTCATAGCGGGAACACCGCCCTTTCGCCCTGCTAAAATTTCTTTTCCGCGAAGATCCGTCCATAAAAAGTTAGGCTCGGGGACGCGGGAAACGAGGAAAGATCCGTCTTTTTGCGTGAGTTGACCGAATACGACGGGTGCGTCCGTCGATCCGCCGGCAAGGACGTAAAGCGCCGCTTCCGGACCGCAAAAACCGATATCGCTATCCCCCGAAAGTACGGCGGACATCACGTTGTCTGCGCCACCGCCGTTGACGAGTTCGATTTCAATCCCTTCCTGCTCGAAATATCCGAGCGCGTCCGCGAGATATAACGGCGCATAGAAAATGGAATGAGTCACTTCGTTGATCGTAATATTCTGCAAGCCGTCGTCGTCCTTTTTCCCACAAGCGGAGAGGGGAAGGAGAGAAAGACAGGCTGTTAGAAGAAAAGAGAAAAGTTTTTTCATAGCACGCTCCAATAATAAAAAATAGAATAATATATTATATGAACGGGCCGTAATTGTTGACAATTTCCAAAAAAGGGGGTATAATAACAACGATATACGCTGGTGAATTGTCGAAAAAAGGAAAGGAAAAGCAAAATTATGGAAATGCAAAAGACGTACAATCCGAAAGAGTTTGAAGACAGAATTTATAAGGAATGGGAAGATTCGGGGGTATTTCGCGCCGAAGTGGATAAAAACAAAGTCCCGTTCACAATTATGATGCCTCCCCCCAATATCACGGGGCAATTGCATATGGGACACGCAATGGACGCGACGTTGCAAGACACCCTCATTCGGTTTAAGAGAATGCAGGGATTTTCGGCGTTGTGGCTTCCTGGTTGCGACCACGCTTCCATTGCTACGGAAGTGAAAATCGTAGAAAAAATGCAGGCAGAGGGGCTTTCCAAAACAGATTTGGGCAGAGACGGGTTCTTAAAGCGTGCTTGGGAATGGAAAGAACAGTACGGCAATCGAATCATGACCCAACAACGCAAAATGGGTACCTCTTGCGACTGGTCGAGACAAGCGTTCACGATGGACGAAAAATGTTCCAAAGCGGTAAGGGAAGTGTTCGTCAATTTGTATAACAAAGGGCTTATTTATCAAGGCAACCGCATTAGCAATTGGTGTCCTTGCTGTAAAACTGCCCTTTCGGACGCGGAAGTGGAATACGTGGAAGAGGACGGCCGTTTGTGGCATATTGCCTATCCCGCCTCGGACGGTAGCGCGAAAGTCGTCGTTGCAACCACCCGTCCTGAAACGATGTTCGGCGACACGGCGGTAGCCGTGCACCCCGAGGACGAACGATACGCTTCCCTCATCGGAAAAACCTTGCGTTTGCCCTTGACTGATCGCGAAATCCCCGTTATTGCCGACGAGTACGTAGAAAGAGAGTTTGGTACGGGTTGCGTGAAGATCACTCCCGCGCACGACCCCAACGACTTTGAAGTGGGTAAGCGCCACAACCTGCCCTCCATTTGCGTGATGAACGGCGACGGAACGATGAACGAATACGCGGGGAAATACCAAGGGCTCGATCGCTACGAAGCGAGAAAGAGCGCGCTTGCCGATTTGGAAAAGGGCGGATATTTGGTAAAAATCGAAAAGCATCCCCACAACGTAGGGCATTGCTATCGTTGTCATTCGACAGTGGAACCGCTCGTATCCAAGCAATGGTTCGTCAAGATGGAACCGCTTGCAAAACCGGCGATTCAAGCGGTGATGAAAAACCGCGTGAAGTTCGTACCCGAACGGTTCTCCAAAATTTATTATAACTGGATGGAAAACGTCCGCGATTGGTGTATTTCTCGTCAACTTTGGTGGGGACACCGTATTCCCGTTTGGTATTGCGAAGATTGTGGCGCAGTCGTTTGTGAAAAGGAAGATCCTACCGTTTGCCCGACTTGTCAAAGCGCGCGCTTGCGTCAAGACGAGGACGTTTTGGACACGTGGTTCTCTTCTGCGCTTTGGCCGTTCTCTACGCTCGGCTTCCCTGAAGAGACGGAGGACTATAAATATTTTTATCCCACCGACGTGCTCGTGACGGGATACGACATCATCTTCTTCTGGGTGGCAAGAATGATCTTCTCGGGGCTCGAACACACGGGAAAAGTGCCTTTCCACGACGTACTCATTCACGGTATCGTTCGCGACGAGCAAGGCAGAAAGATGAGTAAATCGCTCGGCAACGGCATTGATCCTTTGGAAGTCATTGAAAAATACGGCGCCGACTCCTTGCGCCTTTCCCTTATGACGGGGATTGCGCCGGGGAACGATACCCGCTATTCGGATGCGAAAGTGGAGGCGTCGAGAAACTTTATTAATAAGCTTTGGAACGCGTCTCGGTTCGTGTTTATGAACGCGGAAGGCAAGAAGATTCCCGCGATTGAAACGGTGAAACTTGCGCCCGCGGATAAATGGATTATCGCGCGTTTGCAAAATTGTGTTCGCGAAGTGACGACGAATATGAACAAATACGATTTAGGGGTGGCGAGCGATATTGCAACCAGTTTCGTTTGGGACGATTTCTGTGATTGGTATATCGAACTTTCCAAGCCTGCGCTCTACGGCGAGGACGAAGAGAAAAAACTCGGCGCTCTTTCCGTACTCTGCTTCGTGTTGGAAAACGCGCTTAAGCTATTGCATCCTTTCATTCCGTTCGTGACGGAAGAGATTTATTCGAATCTTCCTCCTATCGGCGGTAGTAGAAAGAAGAGAGGCTCGATCATGACGGCGGAATTCCCTCGTTATAACTCGAAGATGGCGTATCGCAAAGAGGCGAAGAGTTTCGAGGGGGTTATGGAAATTATCAAAGCCGTTCGCGCCATGAAAAAAGCGGTGGATTGCCCTCCCTCTAAAAAGGTGGAACTCAACCTCGTGACGGAAAGCAAACGCCTTATCTCCCTCAACAAAGATTGTATTACGCGCCTTTCGGGCGCAAGTGGCGTGCGCTTTATCGAAAACGCCTCGGAAGTGGGCGAAAAAACGGTTTCGCAAGTGACGGAAATCGCGCAAATTTACGTACCCCTTGGCGAACTCGTCGATTTGGACAAGGAACGCGCGCGCTTGACGGCAGAAATCGAGCGCTTGACGGCGGAAATCGAACGGGCGAAAGGGAAACTTTCCAACCAAAATTTCGTAAGCAAAGCGCCGAAAAAGCTTGTAGACGAAGAACACGCGAAACTTGAAAAATACCTCGATATGAAGAAGAAGTGCGAAGCGCAACTTTCCGAAATCTAAACGAATAAAAAATCGGTTGCCCAATCGGGCAACCGTTTTTTTGTTCGTTTGCGTTAAACGATGGAAATATCTTTTAAAAGGGCGAATGCAGGACCATCGTAAGCGTCTTTTGCTAGGCAAACGTCGGCAAGGCGAATGGTTTTCAGCGCTTCCGAGAGCCTTCCGCTCATCGAAATCCCCGTGACGGGCGTTTTCTCCCCGTTTTCGTGGATATAGCCGAGCCGAATTTCTCCGCCGATATAATCGTTGTATAAATCCACTTGCAATCCGGAAAGGGATACGCATTCAAAATAGGTTTTCTTAGCAAGCTCGTCGGAAGAAAGCGTTCCTTTTTCAAGCCCTATGCAACGCAAATTACCCGTAGGGATTTCTTGGAGGTATTGACCGAAACGGTTGGAGCCGTAAAGCCCTACGATCTTGCCTTGATCGACCACTTTTTTGTCTTGCAAAGTGACGCCGTCCTCGTCGAAGTGGGCGGAGAAGCGACTGCCCTTGACCTCCCGTTTCATCGTGACGGAGAGTAAATCTCCTGTGGCGTTTTCTTGGATAAAATCGCCCATTTTACGTACGTTTGCGTGGGAATAGACGGTGGAATAATTGCAATCGGACAAAATTTCGCGAAGGAGCGAGGAGATTTCCGGCGCGTTCAAAAGTACGTCGAACGTTGCGGGGCCGTCGAGTTTTTTCGCGAGCATACGATCGCGAACTTCTTGCATTTTTGCGTCGATTTCTTTCGTGACGGACGTCCGATCAAAGTGGGTGAAATGGTGCGCTTCGTACAATTCCACCGATTCGTTTTCCGTGTTCCAAGTGGGGATGGCTTCGATCATCGCGCGGTGTTTGATTTGCGTCTTATCCACGCCACGGCTATTGACGACGCGTACTTTTTCTTCATAGACGAAAATTTCTAGTGCGTTGATCGAGCCGTTTTGATAGCAATCCGCAAAAAACACGGCGTCGGCGATTTTAGCCGACAGTTCCTCGGGTGTAAAATCGCTGAAATTCGACGTGAGCTCGTGGCTTTCCACCCCGCCCTCCACGAGGGAATAGGGCTTGTTTTTCACGAGCGAAGCGCGCTTGATTCCGCTTTCAATCCGCTTTTTTACTTCCTCTTCCGTCATCGACGAATATACGGCGAAAGTGGAGTCTCCCATTTTTCCGTCGGCTTGCACATAGACGGTGACCGAGCAGTCTTCCGTTTCGGTGGCGCGTATCGTTTCCAACTTCTTATGTACGAAAAAGGTTTCGTGGGAGGTGGTGGAAGAGAATATCACACGGAAATCCTCCACGTTTTTATTTTCTTTTAATAATTGAATAACGTCTATCATGCTAATTTCACCCTCACTTTGAGCGCGGGACCGCCGTCGGCGACCTTGACCCATTCTTTATATCCTTTTCCGCAACCGCCCGCGCCGATCACTTCCAATCCGTCCGAAATCATCGAGATGGATTTAAGAAGATCGGGGACGTATCCACTCATGACGACGGGGGATACGTAGTTATCCGTCAGTTTTCCGTTTACGATCTCAATGCCGTATTCGGCGGTGCATTGGATTTGCCAGTTTTTCGGGTCTTCCATACCGTTGTTCGTCTCGAACAACATATACCCGTGTTCGATCGAGGCGATCATATCCTCGAGTTTGTCCTTTCCCGCGTCGAAGAAAGTATTCGTCATTCTGGCGTACGCTTTTCGCTTGTACGATTCCCGTCTGCCGTTGCCTGTGGGCTTCGTTTTCAGCTGGCTCGCCGAAACGAGGTCGGAAATCCCTGAAACTAAAACGCCGTTTTCAATAATTTGCGTATCGGAAGCAAGCACGCCGTCGTCGTCGAAGAAATAGGAGGCGGCGGAAAGGGCGCTTTTCGCCCCGTCGCGCATATTCGAAATAGGGGACGCCACGTATTTTCCAACGTAACTTTTCGCAAGCGCGCGATCCTTTACGAATTGATCCATTTCCACGCCGTGTCCGAACGCTTCGTGGGCGATAAGCCCCGAAATCGAACTGTCGGTGATCACGTCGTAAACCCCCGGCTCAATCGGTTTCGCCTTGGCGAGGTGTTTTGCTTTATCCAAAAGTTTTTCTTTCTTTTTGGGAAGTCCCTCGATAATCTCTTGGAGAAGATGGGAATGTACCCCCTCTCTCGCTTGGGCGATCTTGCCGTCGCGATAGACGACCATCGCGTAGCCGTTCGCCCAGCCGTAGTGTTGATCGAGTTCTTTACGGCTTGAAATAAAGAGCTTGGACACGGTGTAGGGTTGCAGAGAAACGATTGCGTTGACGATTTTATCGTCTAATGCCAAAAGCTCGTTTTTGAGCGTTTCGCAAAATGCGAGCAAGTCTTCGTCCGAATAGTTTTCGAAATCGGACGAGCGAGAAAAGGACTGCACGAGTTCTTCCTCGCAAGGGATCGGACATTCGATCGTTTTATTTGCGTAAGAGGGGTGTACTTTAACGCTTTGTACGATCCGATCGGCAAGCGCGTTGATATCGCCCGTGAAATCGGAGAAAGAATATTCGTAGAACGCCTTGTGATCGTGCATTTTAACGACGAATCCACATTCGCCTTGACCGTCTCTTGCGTTTGCCGTGTTCCGATCGGCAAAATAAACGGAAGCGCGCACGTCCGTTCCAAGCACGCTCACGTAAGGGAAATGGCGGTTAAGGGCGGATACAAGCGCCTTACAATCCGCGCGTTTTCCTTGTAAATACGGGGAAAAAGCCATAATATTTACCATCCTTGTTATCATTTTGTAAACTATTATACCCCCTTATATCCGTCTTTGTCAAGCGGTGAAAAGCGAAAGATTTTTCGTATTGATTATGGGAAGTATAAGGTGGCGTTATAATAAAAAAAGATACGGCGTTTCCGCGCGTATCTTTTTTTCCGTTGGGGGCTATTATTCGTCGCCCATAACGAGTCTTCCGCGTGTAATACACGGGGAAATGATAAGCCAAACTGCAGCAAGCGCAATCAACGTGTAAACGGCGATTGCGCCCATACTTCTCGCGCCGGCAAACACGAACGATACGAGGTTGAATCCGAAGAATCCAAACAAGCCCCAGTTGATCGCGCCGACCAATACGAGAATATAAGCGATGATATTAGCAATCTTCATACTGTTTCCCTCCTGCTTGTAGTATGTACGAAACGGAGGGAGTTATTCGTTTTTTTCAAAGATAGCTTTCGTATTCTTCGTAGAGGCTATCTATTTTCCTTTTGATTTCGTCCATTTTCTTGCATTTTTCCTCTAGAAGAGGAAAGTTCGAGGCAACGCCGGGGGTGGAAATTTCTTCGAGCAGTTTATTATTTTCTTCCTCTAAACGGGAGATTTCCTTTTCAATTTCCGAAACCCGCACCCGTTTTTTCGTCTCTTTGGCGCGATCTTCCTTGCTTCTATAACCGCTATTGGTCGTCGCCGTTTTCTTGGCGGGGGCGGTGGGCTCGTCGATTTTTTTCTTTTGACAGTATTCGCCGTAGCTTCCCTCAAAAATTTGCAATCTTCCGTTTTCGAGCTCGATAATCTTGCCTGCGATCGCCTCTATGAAATACCGGTCGTGCGACACGAATAAAATCGTTCCGTCGAACGCGCGGAGGGCGTCCTCCAAACTTTCGCGCGCCTGTAAATCGAGGTGGTTCGTCGGCTCGTCGAGGAGCAGTACGTTCCCGTTTTCCGTTTCGAATACGGCAAGGGCAAGCTTTGCTCTCTCGCCTCCCGAGAGCATAAACACCTTTTTATCGATGTCCTCTTCTTTGAGGAGAACGGACGCCAACACCCCTCGCACTTTCGTTTGGTCCCATAAAACGTGCCGTCCCCAAAGCTCGCCAAGAACGGTGTTTTGCGGATCGAGATTGGCGTTTTCTTGGTCGTAATAGGCGATTTTCACAAACCTGCCGAGCTGAATTTTCGGATTTTTTTCCGATACGATTTCTTTGAGCAAAGTGGATTTTCCCGTGCCGTTATCCCCGATGATCGCGCACTTTTCTCCGCGCATAAGCGAAAAAGAGGCGTTTTCGAGCAAGACTTTATCGCCCGCTTGTAAGCGGAGGGCGGAAACTTCTATCACGCGCTCGTAGGGACGAGTGGAATAGGTAAAGGAAAAACGCGGGGGCGTAGGGGGGAGCGAGGGCTTTTCGACGCGTTCGATTTTTTCCAGTTTTTTCACTCGGCTTTGCGCCGATTTCGCTGTGCTCGCCCTTACCAAATTCCGATCGACGTAGTCTTGGAGATGCGCGATTTCCTCTTGCTGTTTTTCGTATTCTTTCAAAAGAAAGGCTGTCTTTTCCGCTTTTAGAATTTTATATTTCGAATAATTCCCCTTAAAGCAGGAAAGTTTTTTGTTTTCCAGCTCGTAAATTTCCGTCACCGTGCGGTCGAGGAAATACCGATCGTGCGACACGATGAGAAGCGCGCCTTTATACGTCGATAAATATTCTTCGAGCCAAAAAAGGGTTTTGATATCGAGGTGGTTGGTCGGCTCGTCCAAAATGAGTAGGTCGGGTTGTTCGAGCAAAAGCCGTGCAAGTTTAAGACGGGTCTTTTCTCCGCCCGACAACGTGGAGATCGGTTGCTCGTAAACCTCTTCAAATCCCATACCGTTCAAAACGGTGCGAATTTTTACGTCGACTAGGTATCCGTCTTTTGCCGAAACGAATTTATTCAGCGCTTCGTACTTGGAAGAAAGCATTGCGTATTTAGGATCGGTTTCGGAAAGGAGGGAAAGCTGTTGTTCTATTTCGCGAAGAGAGGAGATCGCCTCGAGTTCTTTTTGAAAAATGAGGCGCATCTCTTCAAAGACGGTGGCGGAAGAGTCGTATCCGCCCGTTTGGGCGAGGTAGCCGATTTGCAAGCCGTTCTTACGGAAAACTTCCCCGCTTTCGATTTCGAGCTCGCTTAAAATCAATCGAAGAAGGGTGGTTTTTCCCTCTCCGTTTCCGCCGACGAGCCCCACTCTATCCTCTTCGGATAGACGAAAGGTTATATTTTCCAAAAGTGGCTCGCCGTTAAACCCGAAAGACGCGTTTTGCATCGAAACCAACATACGATTTCCTCCAAATAATTTTACCCAAGACGGGGCATACTGCAAGTATGAACAAACAAGACAAAATAGAACAAGTTAGAAAGTGGCAAGAGATTTTACTCTACGCCGACCCTATTTTATCCGCCAAGATCGCTAGAAAAATGGCGAAAGAGATGTGGGAGATTTACGACGATTAACCTAAAAATCCCAAGAGGGGATATACTCTTCCCCCGCGGCGGCGCGCTCCTGCGTGAAAATATTTTCGATTCCGAGCGCAAGCGCTTCGTCCAAAACCGCGCGGTATTCTCGCGCGGTGATTTTTCGCGCGAGTTCGGGATAGTTTTCCACTTTCCCAAACGGGGTGTACTGCCTCATTAGGCTCAAATACGCGTCCTTGGGCATATGCTTTTTGAACCAGCGCAATACGGCGATGGAATCCGTCGTGCAAAGGGGCATCACGAGGTGGCGTACGATGACGCCCGAAAGCATTTTTCCGTTTTCGTCGAATCGAACGGGTTTTTTCGCCATGAAGGCGATCGCCTCGCTCGCGCGCGCGAAATAATCGGGCTTTCCCGTATAGCGCGCCGACAAGTCGGAAGAGACGAATTTTAGATCGGGTAAATAGATATCCACATAGGGGTCGATCATTTTTAGCGTTTCCAAGTCGTCGTATCCGCTCGAATTATACACGACGGGGATTTTGGGACGGTAGATGGAAAAGGCGGGAAGGATAAACGGAATGAGGTGGGAGGGAGTGACGAGGGAAATATTGTCCGCTCCCATTTCTTCAAGTTGCTTAAAAATATCCGCCAGCTCTTGCGCGGTAATTTGTTTACCGCGACTCGCCCTCGAAACTTCGTAGTTTTGGCAAAAGACACACCGCAAATTGCAACCGCTAAAAAAGATCGTACCACTCCCTTTTGCAAAGGATATGCACGGCTCTTCAAACGGGTGCAAATAATATTTAGCGATAGCAAGATTGCTCCCGCATCCGCCCATTCCCTTTTCTCGATTCGCTCCGCATCGAACGGGACAAGCAAGGCAATGGGTAATATCTAATCGGTTTTGGCGGTTGATTTCACTCATAACAAGGATAGTATAACATATTGTAGAAAAAAATGCAAGCAAGGGCGAGGGAAGAGGGCGTAATTCATTGACAAAAGACGACAAATGGGCTATAATAAATTGTCTTAAGAAGCGCGAAAGCGCAATTTTTTGGATTTTCGTTCCCAAAACGCAAGCGGGAACGAAACAACTATGTTAAAAAGAGGATTTTTTACATGAAAAAGTTTTTTACCAGTGAAAGCGTCACGGAAGGGCATCCCGACAAGGTTTGCGACAATATCTCCGACGGTATTTTGGACGCGATTTTAGCGGTCGATTCCGAGGCTCGGGCGGCAATCGAATGTGCGGCGGCGTTTGACAAGCTCCTTATTATGGGAGAAGTGACGACGACGGCGCAAGTGGATTATGAACAAGTGGCACGGAAAATCATTCGTGAAATCGGCTATGATTTCGGCTCGTTTTCCTACGATACATGCGAGGTCATCGTCGCCATTCACACGCAATCGCCCGATATCGCGATGGGCGTAAACGCGTCGATGGAATGTAAGGCGAACGGACTTGATATTTTCGATCAACTCGGTGCGGGGGATCAAGGAATGATGTTCGGATACGCTTGTCGTGAAACGAAAGAATTGATGCCTCTCACCCTTTCCCTTTCCCATCGCCTTGCTAAGCGCTTGACGGACGTGAGAAAGGACAAAACTCTCCCTTATCTTCGCCCCGACGGAAAAACGCAGGTGACGGTCGAATACGAGGACGGCGTGGCAAAGAGAGTGGACACCGTCGTCGTTTCCACCCAGCACGACGCGAAGGTGAGCCAAGAACAAATCCGCGAGGATATGAAAAAATACGTCATTGAGCCGATTATCCCAGCTAGCCTTATGGACGAAAAAACGAAGATTTATATCAACCCTACGGGCAGATTTGAAATCGGCGGACCGGAGGGAGATTCGGGACTTACGGGCAGAAAGATCATCGTCGATACATACGGCGGAAGATGCGCGCACGGCGGCGGCGCGTTCTCTGGGAAAGACCCTACGAAAGTGGATAGAAGCGCGGCGTATTATTGTCGATACATCGCCAAAAATTTAGTGGCGGCGGGACTTGCGGACGAAGTGGAAATTCAAGTGGCGTACGCAATCGGGATCGCCAACCCCGTATCGGTGTTCGTGGATAGCCACGGTACGGGAAAAGTGGACGACGAACGCCTTGCAGCGATCGTGAAAACCGAGTTCGATCTTCGCCCCTACGCGATTATTCAACAGTTGAAACTTCGCAACCCTATCTTCAAAAAGACGGCGGCTTACGGGCATTTTGGGTATAAGGGATTCCCTTGGGAACAAACCGATCGCACGGAAGACTTACAAAAATATCTATAAAAAAACTTACCGTTTTGAAGTGCCCCCCCAAAGTTTAGAAAAAAATATTAAATTTTTGAATGAGTTCTGTACTGTACAGGGCTCATTCCTTTTCGTTTGAGAGAAATTCTCTCATTGTTGTAATACCAAAGGTATTCTTCCAAAACACGGATAAATTCATCCGTGCTTTGGAAAGTCTCCCCATAAAACATTTCTGCTTTTAATCTTCCGAAAAAGTTCTCCATTGCTTTCTTTTTTAGTGGTTGTTAACCAATATTTTCTTAGCGTTTTAGCATAGCTTAAATGATTGTTTCGCATATCTTGTATAACAGATATTTTGAATTCTGGCGAGTACTTTTTGAATGTTTGTCCTTTTTTTGCCATAAATTTATGCACCTCCAAAAGTTTTTCTATCTTTTGGGGTGCATATCATTCGGAGTATTCGAAAGGGGATTTTATTTTTCGAGCAAGTAGGGGGCGAACCCCTCCCGCGTCCAAACGACGACCTCTCTAAATCCGAGGGAGATAAGATACTTTTCCGCCTCTTCAAAATGCGCGCCGAGATTTTCTTTTCGGTGGCAATCGGACGAGAGAATAACCTTTCCGCCCCGCGCTTTTAATTCTTTGAGTAAAAAGGGGTGGAGGTAGGGCGTGGAACGATAGCCTCTTGCGATTCCTCCGCAGTTGAGTTCAAATACGGGAATTTTTTCCACGAGCGCTACGAGCGTCTCTAACGCATACGCGCGATAGCGCGGATCGTCTTGATTGACGATCGCCGTTTTCTCGGCGTGCTTTGCAATAATATCGAAATGCCCAATGATATCGACTTTCGGGTGGGAAAGATATCCCTCCATCGCAAGGAAGTAATGTTTGGCGAGAAGATTTCCGTCGCCTTGAAAGTGCTTTTTTGCTGTTTCTTCGAGCTGTTCGGGCGTTTTGACGTCGAGATTGACGAATTCGCCGTTTACCTCTACGCCGTGGACGGAGCCGATCACGTAATCGTAATTCGCGCAGTCGAACGTAGATTGCGCGTCGATTTCCGCACCGCAAAAAAGTTCGATTTTATCCGAGTATTTTTCTTGCAAACGGGAGATTTCCCGCCTGTAAAGAGGAACTACCTCTTCTTTCATATTGCAAGCGTACGAAGAAAAAGGGGCGTGGTCGGAAAATCCGAGGGAAGTAAGCCCTTTTTCGAGCGCCTCTTCGACGAGTTCCTCGCAAGTGTTTTTTCCGTCGCTAAAACGGCTGTGAGTATGTAAATTTTGCGGATACATATCTTGCTCCTTTCGTAAAACTACCTTTTAGTATACAAAGCTTGTCGTTTTTTGTCAAGCGAACAAAAAGCGTTTTACGCTTGACGAGGGAGAGGAAGATGTGATATAATGAAAGTGGTAGGAAACAAGGGGAGACGATATGCAAAAGAAGAACGTCACAAAAAATATTTGTCACATCGGTCTGTTCGTGGCAATTTTATTCATAAGTGCGTGGCTTTCTTTTAAGATGCCCGGCGGAATTTCAGTGTCGCTACAAACCTTTTCTATCTTTTTGGCGTGTGGGGTTTTAGGACTTCGAAAGGGGTTTTTATGCGTATTTTCCTACGTTCTTCTCGGATTCTTCGGCTTGCCCGCTTTTACCGGTTTTTCGGGTGGTCCTGGGGTGTTTATGACGCCGAGCGGGGGGTATATCGTAGGGTTTTTATTCTCCGCCCTCTTTGCCGGCGCGTTTTCGGATTTGTCCAAGCATCGCGACGGAAAAGCTCGTATGCGCTGGCTTATGTTTGGGTACTTTTTGGGGTTGCTCGTATGCTACTTTTTCGGAACGGTCTGGTTTGTTTACTATTGCCAAGAGGCGCACCGCTATATGACCGTCGGTAGCGCGTTGCTCATTTGCGTCGCGCCCTATTTTTTGCCCGATCTAATCAAGATTTTCTTTTCTGCCTACGTGACGGTGAAGATGGAAAAGCACTTCTTCTTGCAATAAAACGAATATTTTTTCAAAAAAAGCCACGGCTTTGAAAGCCGTGGCTCGTTTTTTATACGTCCAAATCCAGTGGTTTGTCGATCTCTTCTCCGACGTATTTGCCGTTTTTCTTACGTTGGCGCACACATTCGGATAAAAGGTATTCAATTTGTCCGTTAATCGATCGAAAATCGTCTTCCGCCCACGAAGCGAGCTGATCGAAAAGTTTTGCGGAAATCCGCAAGGGAACTTGTTTTTTCTTGTTGTCGTCCATATCTCAATATAAGCTCCCCGAATTGACGATGGGTTGCGCGTCCTTGCTCCCGCAAAGCACGACCAAAAGGTTGGAAACCATCGCCGCTTTTCTCTCTTCGTCTAAGCAGACGACTTGTTTTTCATTTAACCTTTCGAGCGCCATTTCTACCATACCGACGGCGCCGTCGACGATCATTTTTCTTGCGTCGATAATCGCGGACGCTTGTTGGCGTTGGAGCATAACCGCCGCAATTTCGGGCGCGTAGGCAAGATAGGTGATTCTCGCTTCTACGATTTCAATGCCGGCGTCTTGTACTTTCGATTGAATCTTATCGCGGATTTTTTCCGCCACGACCTCGCTCGACCCTCTAAGGCTACCCTCGTCTGCGATTCCGTCGCCCGTCGTGTCTATGCCGGGCGCAACGTCGTAAGGGTACGTGCGGACGACGTCGCGGAGGGAACTGTCGCATTGCAAGGACAAATACTCTTTGTAGTTATCGACGTTGAATACCGCTTTCGCACTGTCCACGATTTTCCACGTGACCGCAATCCCGATTTCTACGGGGTTGCCGAGACAGTCGTGGATTTTTTGACGGCTGTTGTTGAGCGTCATAATTTTAAGGGAAAGCTTTTTGTTGATAAAAGCGCTCGTGGTAGAGCCGACAGGAAGAGGTTCGGGCGTGGAAATGTCTCCGCTTTGGCTAAGTTTGGTTTTTGAAGCAGGGTTCACGGCGATGCAGAAAGGATTGACGGCGTAAAAACCCTCCCCCTTGATCGTGCCGATATATTTACCGAACAACGTCAGTACGAGCGCCTCTTGCGGTTTGAGAACGCGAAGCCCCATAAGGGGAATCCAAGCCACGCACGCCAAAGCCATTACGCCAAGCGCCCAATAGTCCTCGCCTAAAACGATTAAGTAGATTGACCCCCCTAAAAGGACAAGGAGTAGCGCGGAGACCCCAAGCAACACTTTCATGCCGTTCTTTTTGTTTGTTAAAATGATTTCTTCCATATATAAAACCTCCATATGAAATTTTTTTGATATTAAAATGATATCATATCAACAAACGATTGTCAAGTATTTTTTGGAGAAAAAAATGAAAAATTTTCAAAAAAAGGGGAAAAGGATTAAAAAGGGGGGAGATAGGGGTATAAAAAAGAAGACGAAAAATGGCGTTTTCGTGCGCGCGCGGATAAAAAGAGAGAAAAATCAAGAAAAACGGGCTCAAAACGCTTTGAATTTTGAGGAAAATATTGTAAAATAGATAATGGGCGAAAAAATGGAAAAATTTCATTTTTCGCTATGGATAAAAAAATAAAACGTTCGGAGTAAAACGAAATGGGATTGATCAAATATTTGATGGGAAGCGACAGTAGAAGAAGCCTTAAAAAGCTGAATAAGATTGCAGACGAAGTGGAAGCGCTCGAGGGAAAATATTCCGCAATGTCCGACGAGGAACTCAAAAGCCAAACGGGACTTTTGAAAGAGCGTTTGCAAAAGGGCGAAACGCTCGACGATATTTTGCCCGACGCGTTTGCGACGCTTCGCGAAGCGGCTTCACGCGTCCTTTCGATGAAACATTTCCGCGTGCAAATTATCGGCGGGATTTGTTTGCACCAAGGCAGAATCGCCGAGATGCGGACGGGCGAAGGAAAAACGCTCGTGTCCACCCTCCCCGCCTATTTGAACGCCTTGACGGGGAAGAGCGTGCATATCGTCACCGTCAACGATTATCTTGCAAAGCGCGACGCGGAATGGATGGGAAAAGTGCATAAATTTATGGGACTTACGGTCGGCGTCGTCGTGCCCGGTATGGACGACGATCAAAAGAGAGAAGCGTATAAGTGCGATATCGTGTACGGAACGAACAACGAATTCGGCTTTGACTATTTGCGCGATAACTTAAAAACGAGTTTGCAACAAATGGTGCAACGTGATTTGACGTTCGCGATCGTCGACGAAGTCGACTCCATTTTGATCGACGAGGCGAGAACACCGCTTATTATTTCGGGAAAAGGGGAAAAATCCTCCGATTTGTACGTGCAAGTGGATAAGTTCGTGCGCACCCTTTCTGGTGGGTTCGACGACGAACTGAAAGACGAGCAAGTGGCGATGGAACAACAGCTCCGTGGCGGTAAAAAGAAAAAGAAGAAAGTGATTGACGACGAGGACGAAGAAATCGTCGATTTCACGAAAATGACGCTGGAAGAACAGGCGAACTACGAGGCGGAACAAGAAGAAAAGCGCAAGCTTGCAGAGAGAAATCGACCCGAGGGTAAAAAGGCGATCGCGGCCAGCAGAGATTGGGACTATATCATCAACCGTAAGGAAAAGACGGTGGAACTTACCGATTCTGGCGCGAGAAAGGCGGAAAGATTCTTCCGCATTGATTCGATTGCCGAAATCGCGCACGCCGATTTGAACCACCACATTCAACAAGCGCTCAAGGCACATCAACTCTTCAAATTGGACGAGGACTACATCGTAAACGAAGGGGAAGTGGTCATCGTTGACGAGTTTACCGGTCGTCTTATGATCGGTAGAAGATATTCCGACGGCTTGCACCAAGCGATCGAAGCGAAGGAAGGGGTGGAAGTGCGTAGCGAAAACAAAACGTACGCAACGGTCACCTTCCAAAACTATTTCCGTTTGTATAAAAAACTTTCGGGTATGACGGGTACGGCTAAGACGGAAGAGGCGGAATTCAGAACGATTTACGCCCTCGACGTTATTGAAATCCCGACCAACCGCCCCGTGCAAAGAATTGATTTGCCCGATATGGTGTATTCGACGGTGGACGGTAAAAAACGCGCGATCGTCGCGGAAATCGTGGAACGTCACGAAAGCGGTCAACCGGTACTTGTCGGTACGTCGTCCGTCGATAAATCGGAAGAAATTTCCCGTCTTTTGAAACGGAACGGGGTAAAACACAACATTTTGAACGCGAAAAACCACGAACGCGAAGCGGAAATCGTCGCCCAAGCAGGACGCCTTGGCGCGGTGACGATCTCCACGAACATGGCGGGGCGTGGTACGGACATCTTGCTCGGTGGTAACCCCGAATATTTGGCGAAAAAGCGCATGCGCGAAGAGGGGTATGAAAAGGATACGATAGACCTTGCCATCAGCACTTATATCACCGATATCGACGAAAAGACGCAAGAGGCGAGAGCGCGCTACGAGAAATTATACGCGCATTTCAAAGCGGAAACGGACAAAGAAAAAGCGGAAGTTATTGCGGCTGGCGGTCTTTGTATCATCGGTACGGAACGCCACGAATCCCGTCGTATCGATAACCAGCTCCGCGGTCGTGCCGGCCGTCAAGGGGACGTGGGTATGTCGGTGTTCTTCCTTTCGCTCGAAGACGATCTTGTCAAGCGTTTCGGCGGAGAAAGAATGAAAGCGCTTTACTCTTTCTTCAAGATCGACGAAGATACTTGTTTGCAATCGAAGATGCTCTCTCGCGGGATTGAAAACGCGCAAAAAACGATCGAGGGCAGAAACTTCGGGATCCGTAAAAACGTCCTTCAATACGACGACGTAATGAACACGCAAAGAACGGTTATGTACGCCGAGCGTTTGAAGGTTTTGAAAGGGGAAAACGTGCACGAGCAAGTGCTCAAATATATCCCCGATTTCGTAGAAGAGGTGGTTCGTTCCGCCGTCAACGTGGAAGATATGCCCGAACTTTGGAACGAGGAAGAACTCAACGCGGCGCTTGAAGCGAAAGTACTTCCCGAGGGTACGAACTACGTGACGCGCGAGCGCTTGAATAAGTGGGACTATCCGCTTGCGCTTGAAAAAATCACCAAGAAAGTCGTTAAGGAATACGAGAAGAAGATTGAAGAGCTCAAAACGATGGGCGTGGATTTCTACGACGTCGAACGTCGCGTGCTTTTGATGACGGTGGACCGCAACTGGATCGACCACATCGACGCGATGGATCAACTTCGTAAAGGGATTAGCCTGCGCGCATTCGGGCAAGTCGATCCCGTTATTTCCTATAAGAAAGAAGGGTTCGATATGTTCGACGAAATGGTGGAACGGATCCAACGCACGACGATCGGGGTACTTTTGAAAGTCAAGATCGAATTCAGACAAGCGCCTCCTCCTTCTCCTACGGTAAATAAGCCGACGCCGGCTCGTCCGCCGGTTCGCCGTATTATGCCGAGTCCTATTCAAGAGATGTCCTCGTATAAGGAAGCGCAAGAAAAAGCGAAGCAAAATCAAGCTAAGTTTTTAGAAATGGCGCAAAAACACCCGAAAGAAATAGATAAAAAGGTCTAATAAAAAAGTATGTTCAAAGCAGATGATTACAGATTGAAAATACAAGCAATGCGTGCGATTCTCAACGAAGCGGGCTACGCTTTGGATTTAGAGAATCAACGCTCCAAGCTCGTGGAACTCAAAAAGGAACAAGAAGACCCCGAAGTTTGGCAAGACTTGGAACGCTCAAAAAAAATCGGGCGGGAAGTTTCGCAGATCGAAAACAAAATCGACGCGTATGAAAAGAGTGAAACGGCGCTTTCCGACGCTGAAGAGGTCATTGATCTCGTGGAAGAGACGGGGGATGAAAGTCTCGTTGCAGAGCTTGACGCGATGCTCGTCGTGGCGGAAAAGGATATCGAAGATATGCGTATCCGCGCGATTTTGAAAGGACCGTACGATAGCCATAACGCCCTCTTGTCTTTGCACGCGGGCGCGGGCGGAACGGAGGCTTGCGACTGGTGTCAAATGCTCTATCGTATGTATAACCGCTACTGTGAAAAGATGGGTTTTAAGGTATACGAACTCGACCGCGAGGCGGGGGACGGCGCTGGGTTTAAGAGCGTGGACTTCCGCGTGGAAGGGGAGAACGTGTACGGATTTTTGAAAGCGGAAATGGGGGTGCATCGGCTTGTTCGTATCTCTCCGTTCGACGCGAACAAACGCCGTCAAACTTCTTTCTGCTCGCTTGAAGTGATGCCGGAAGTCGAGGACGATAAAGAAGTGGAAATTAACGACGACGATATTCGTATCGACATCTACCATTCGGGCGGTGCAGGCGGTCAAAACGTCAACAAAGTGGCGTCCGCTGTTCGTATCACACACTTCCCCACGGGGATCGTGGTGCAATGCCAAAACGAGCGTTCGCAACTCCAAAACAAGGAAATGTGCTTTAATATGCTCCGCGCAAAACTGCTTGAAAAGAAGATTGAGCAACGCCAAGCCGAGGCGGATGCGATGAAAGGGGACGTGAAGAAAATCGAGTGGGGTTCGCAAATACGCTCCTACGTATTCTGCCCTTACACGATGGCGAAAGACCACAGAACGGGCTATGAAAAGGGGGATATCCAAGCGGTTATGGACGGCGATATCCACGGCTTTATCATCGACTATCTCAAAAAGACGTAATTCTTCTCGGCGACGATCGTCGCCGAGTATTTTCTAGGAAAGGTAAGACGTATGCAACAAACGAACAAACAACCGATTATCCTCGGCATCGAAAGCTCTTGCGACGAGACGGCGGCCGCCGTCATTCGTGGTAGGGAAATTTTGTCGGACGAGATCGCCTCTTCAGCAAGCGTACAAGCGCTATATGGGGGCGTCGTTCCCGAAATTGCCTCCAGAGCGCACTCTGACGCCGTGGAAAAAGTGGTGATGCGCGCCATTGAAAAGGCGGGTATCCAGCCCAAAGATATCGACGCCGTCGCCGTCACGTACGGCGCGGGGCTTTTGGGCGCTTTGCTCGTGGGCGTTTCCTTTGCCAAAGCGTTTGCCTATTCCCTGTCCAAACCGCTGATTGCGGTCAATCATATTCGCGGGCATTTGGCGGCGGCTTACCTCGTAGAAAAAACCTTGCGCCCCCCGTTTATCACCCTCCTTGCCAGCGGTGGACATACGGCGATTTTACACGCGCAATCGGAGGGGGAATTCGTTCTTGTCGGCGGTACGAAAGACGACGCCGTCGGCGAAGCCTTTGATAAGGTGGCGAGAGTTTTAGGGCTACCCTATCCTGGTGGTCCGCACATTGAACGGTGCGCAACGGGGTACGAGCCTACGATTCCGATGCCGAAAATGTTCAAAGGGGCGGGCGGATACGATTTTTCGTATAGCGGACTCAAAACCGCGGTGATTAACTATTGCCACACCAAAGACCAAAAAGGCGAGCGCTATGAAAAGGGGGAAGTGGCGGCGTCTTTCCAAAAAGCGGCGGTGGACGTGCTAGTGGAAAAGACGATTTTGGCGGCGAAAGAAAGGAGAGTTTCTACGATCACCGCAGGAGGCGGTGTTGTGGCGAACGGGTATTTACGCGAAAAGCTTGCTCTCGCTTGTAAGAGGGAGGGTTTTCATCTCGTATTGCCCGAAAAAAGGTATTGTACGGACAACGCCGTGATGATCGCCTCGGAGGGGCTTATTCAATATAATTTGGGGAATTTTGCGTCGTTGTCTTTGAATGCAAAGGCGTCCATACCCCTCTCTAAAACGCTTGTCTCCACAAAAAGCGAGGGGAGAGAATGAAACACGTTTTTTTGCACGCCTTAGAAGAAACGGCGATCGTTTTGCCGTGGCTCGTCGTTATTTATATCCTCATTGAACTACTAGAAAACAAAACGGATTTATCGGCGCGAGGGAAATTACAAGGCAAGTTAGGGCCTCTCGTCGGCTCTGCGACGGGGCTTATTCCCCAATGCGGTTTCTCCGTGATGGCGGCGAAACTTTTCGAGCAAAAATATATCACGCTCGGAACCCTCTTTGCCATTTTCCTTTCGACGAGCGACGAAGCGTTCGTAATACTCCTCTCTTCCAAAATAGGCGCGGTATATTTATTGCCCTTTATCGTATGCAAGCTTTTGATTGGGATAGGGGTAGGGTACGCCGTGGACGGTGTTATGCGCTTGGCGAAAAAACACCGCGTATCCGCCGAAAAAAAGACGACGCTCGATTTGTTTTTCGAAAGGGAAGAAAGTGAATTTTCCTGCACCTCGTGCGGACGAAATCACGACGAACAAAAGCCGTGGAAAACCTATCTCGTCGATCCTCTTTTGCATACGCTTACGGTGGCGTTTTTTATCTTTTTCGTCAGCCTCGCGTTGGGTGGAATTATACACGTGGTCGGAGAGCAGACGTTTGCGAATTTCATACAAAAAAGCAAGTGGATACAGCCCCTTTTAACGAGTTTGATAGGGCTTATTCCCAACTGCTCGTCGAGTGTGATTTTAACCGAGTGTTTCTTGCAAGGCACGATTTCGTTCGGTTCGTGCGTGGCAGGGCTTTGCGCGAACGCGGGGCTCGGGTTCGTCGTGCTTATAAAAAACACCAAAAAATGGAAGAGAAACCTGATTCTCGTAGGGGTATGCTACGTCGTTTCCGTCGCGTTTGGATATCTCCTCAACGTTACGGGAAGGTTATTTTGGTAAAAATCGTTTAGAATAGATTTATTTTCATTATATATAATGATAAGAATGAAAAAGGAGAGCGTTTATGAAAGAAGTACAATTACAAAGAAAAGAAGACCACGTAGAGGTCACGCTTTGTGGCGAGATTGATGCGGCGAACGCGGAGGCGTTTTTTGCGGAAGTGATGCAAGGGTACGAAGAAAGCCCTGCTCCCATTCGCTTTGATTGCGCGGAGCTTAGTTTCATCGACAGTACTACCCTCGGCACGTTCGTAAAAATTTTGAAGCGAGTAAAGGGGAACGGTCACGGTATATTCTTATATAATTTGCAACCCAAAATCAAAAAACTTTTCCTCATTTGTTCCCTCGATTCTATTATGGAGATTGCGTAATATGGAAGATATCACGATAAAAATCCCCTTAAAAAACGAATACTTAACCACCGTCCGCCTCACGATAGGCGGGGTTTGTTCGCTTGCGGAATTTGACGTGGAACAAGCGGAAGATTTGAAAGTTTGCGTGACGGAAAGCTTGCTCATTTTGAAACGAAACGGGTTTACGAAAGGAACGGTGACCGTTTCTTTAGGAGATCTACTCTATTGCAAAGTGAGAGGGGAAGAAAGAATAGAAAAGGCTCAAAGCGGGGCGGAAGAGGATATTTCCTACGCCTTGCTCGACGCGCTCGTGGGTGGCGCGCATTATGAAAAAGAAGACGGGATTGTCTGCGAGATTCGTTTTGAGGCGTAAGAAAAATGGTGGAAGAAATCAACGAACTGTTCTTGCAGTATAGACAAACGGGGGATAAAAAAATCCGCGACAAAATCGCGGAAAAGTACCTCTACATAGCGGATGTTTTGGCGAAGAAATTCGCGTTCCGTGGTGTGGAATACGACGACTTAAAACAAGTCGCCTCTTTGTCGTTGCTTCGCGGTATTGAACGGTTTGACCCCGATAAAGGATTTCAGTTTACCACCTTTATCACCTCGACGATCACGGGAGAGATAAAAAACTATTTTAGAGATAAATCCCGCTTGATAAAACTGCCGAGAAAACTTTTTGAAATAAGCGTAAAAGTACGGGCTTTTATTGCGGAATGGAACGGTAAATACGGGGAAAATCCCAAAGTAAAAGAGATTGCCGAGGGGTTGGGGGTTTCGGAAGAATGGGTGCTTCGCGCCCTTGAAATTAGCGGTACGACTTCCCTTGACGCGTCGGTGAAAGAAGACGCGGAAAATTCTTTGTATTCTCTTTTGCCTGATAAGGCGAGCGAAGAGGCGATTGAGCGAATGGAAATGAAAGACGCGATTCAATCGGTGATGAAAGAGTTATCGGAAGTTGAACGGAAATTTATCGAATACCGCTTTGCGAAGAATTTTTCACAAAGCGAAACGGCAAAACAGCTCGGCGTTTCGCAAATGTCCGTTTCAAGGCTCGAAAAGAAGTTGCTTTCCAAACTTCGCGCGAAACTCTCGGAGAGCGTATAAGGAGGGCGTATGAAATCGTGGCGCATTGAGAATTATACCTCCTTGAAAGAGGTTTTGCAAGAGTGGTCGAACTTTTTGCGAGAACAACTCGTTCCCGAAAATACTTTGTTTCACAGCAAACTTATTTTAGACGAACTCGTGGGGAATATCCTCAAACACGAGCAGGGAATCGCAACGGTGCAAGGAAGAATGAAAGACGGGTTTATCTGCTTGGAAATCTGCTCTTCGACGGGCAACACAACTCCTGAAAAAAGCTTCTGTTCGGACGTGTTTTCCGAACACGGTAGAGGGCTGTTCCTCGTCGATCAATTTTGTTTTAGCAGAACTTACACAAAAGACGGCGCCGTGCAAGTGCTTATCAAGATAGAAGAATAATGAAAGTAAAAAAACAGTTGTAGGAGACTACAACTGTTTTTTTGTTTATACGTTTTTCGGTTTTTATTTCTTCATCAAGAAATTATACATTTTCGCAAGAAGTTCCGGAGAGATCTTTTCGCGGTATTGTCCGACGTAGATAAAGATCTTGCGGAAGAACGAAGCGTTATCGCCACCGACGACGTAGTCGGGAAGATTGGTCGTTTCGCCCTTGTATTTGAGAAGGAACACTTCGGTAAATTCTTTGCGTTCCGCATCGGTAAGCAAAGTCATGAACGGATCGAAATTCTTGTTTTCGAAGTAATGGAACTCCTTGTAAGGGGTAGGTTCTACCTTTTCTTCTGCGGGAGCTACGGTTTCTGCTACGGGTTCTTCGCTTACCGCGGGTTGTTCTTCGATAAGGTTTTCTTCAGAGGGAAGAAGTTCGGAAATACATTCGGGGTCTTCCGCCACGGCATATTCTTCCACCGCGGGGACAGCTTCTTTTTCTGCGGATTGCTTGTAAGCAAGGATCGCTTTCTTCTTCTTGGATTTTGCGGTTGAGGCAACGATGATGGAAAGGAGCGCTACGATCAAAGAAAGGATGGGGAACAAAGCAAAGTCCATAAACGCAAGTTCTTTAACCCCTTCTTGCAAGAATGCGGTTGCAACGATCACGCCTGCAAGGATCAGAGCGACGATATTGCGGAAAATATCAAACCCAAGCCCTTTTCTCGTCGAAAGGCGAATGCCGGAAACGAAAAGGTGCAAAACCGAGAACGCGCCGACTGCATAGAAGAGATAGGTGCTGAGCTGACTGACCGTAAGGAAAGGAAGGAAAGAATCTTCTTTCACGACTCTCATAACGTTGAAGAGCCAGAACGCCTCTTCTACGAAGAAGTAGGAGTATACCAAACCGCCTACGAAAACGAGCGAGAAAATCATCAAAAGGATATTGACGAAAGTAGCTTTCTTTACTCTTGCAAACGCGTAAGCGAGGTATACGAGCAAGCTTGCGCCGATGATACCTGCAAGGGCGTAGCCGGCGGTCGTCGTAAGATCAATGTCCAAGACGAGATATTTCGAAAGGAACAACATACCAAGCGCGTACGTGCCGTAAACGAATACGTTGATAAAGGCGATCGCGCGAGCGAGCGTAGGCGCTTTTTTGCCCGAGAAGATCGCGACGATCATCAAAATAACGGAAACGAGCATCGCTACGGGAAGGAGGTAAAGCGCGACGGAATAAATCTCGCCAAAGAAAGGGTAATTCGTTAAAAGAGGCAATACGCCGAAAATTTCTTCAAACCCTTTATCTTTACCGAAGATTTGACCGAAAAGCTCTACGAAAGCTTCCAATAAGGTGTGTTCAGTGGAAAAACCGACACCCAAGAACAAGTAAGTGGGGAGAAGGCAAAGCACGACGATGGGAGCAACGGTTAAAATGACTGCCCAAAGTCTGCTCATAACGTGCTTTTTCCCTGTTTTAGAAAGCGAAGGTTGTTGTTTGCTCATAACGCATCTCCTAAAAATATAATACATCTAATTTTTTTGGTAAAATATAGGTGTTCGTCACTAAAAATTAAGAGGAAACGGGATATAATATAAGGAAAGCCGTTTCCTTTTTAATAGTATAGCACATTCGCATGCCTTTCGTCAATAGGAAACGGAAACGATATCGCAAAAAAAATGTGAAAAATTTTCTTTTTTTTGAGACGGAAGAGGGGAAGAGGGTGAAAAATCCTTGAAATTTTTCGTAAAGTAGAGTATAATGAAACGGAGAGGATCCGTAAAGGACGAAAAAGGAGAAGAGATGAAAGAACTGGATAAAATTCTTTCCAAAACGGCGGAGCAGTTAGGGATTACCCTTTGCTTTTGCCAAAAACAGTCGGAATGGAAAGCGAGCGCGGATGAAAGTTTTACGCATACTTTCTTTCATTTCTCTTTTCACGGCGAAGATTACGTTTGTGCCGTCGAGGGTACGGACGAGGCGTCGAAAAATTACGCGCAATTGCTACCTACGTATATCCAATCGTTCAGCGTGAACGGAGAGCTTTCGAAAGAAGGGTATTTGAAGAAAATTTTACTCGGTGAATGCGTTTCCGCGGACGTGCATAAATACGTGCTTAAATACGGGATTAAAAACCAGCATTGCTACGTTATCGTTTTGCAAGCAGACGAGCTTTTGGACGACGCCATGTCCTTGGCGACGCAGTACGGCGGAAACGAATACGACGTGGCTGTCCGTCTCGACGAAAAGCGTTTCGCCTTGGTAAAGTACGTCGGCGAAGAGGAAAAGGAATACCGTTCCGCAACCGATTACGCAGACTTTTTGGCGCAGTCGCTCAAAGAGGAAATAGGCGCGATCGTGACGGTGGGGGTTGGATCGTACGTGAAATCTATGAAAGATTTGCCCCTTTCTTTCACGCAAGCGACGAGCGCTATTCGAAATGCGGAAGTTTTTTCGGGGGGAGACGGCGTACATTCTTACAAGGAATATATGCTCGTCAAAATGCTGGAAGATATTCCAAAAGCCAAGTTGTCGGAATATTTTAGCGAGCTTACGGACGAGCGTTTGGGGGAACTTTTCGACGACGAAGAACTGATTTCGACGGCGGATGAATTTTTACGCAATAGTTTTAACGTGACGGAAACGGCGAAAAAGTTATATATGCACCGCAATACCCTTTTATATCGTTTGGAAAAAATCGAAAAGGCGTCGGGACTCAACCTCCGTGAATTTTCCGAGGCGGTTTCTTTCCGTTTATTGACGATTTTACATAAGCTTTTGAAAGGCTAACGATAGTATGATATGCAAGGCGGAGACGGAATATCCGCTAGGAGGATGGGATTTTGAGTTTATCGGAAGAAGAAAAGACAAAAAAGCCGAAAAAGAAAATTTGGTTGAAAATAGGGGCTGTGGCAGGAGCGCTCGCTTTTGGCACGGCTTGCTTTTTCGGGGGGTATTTCACCTATGCGGGAAAGCTCGACGCCGAAATAAAATCGCTTATTTGGGCGAAAGAAATGATTCAAAACGAATATAACTATGCGATCACCGACGAAGAATTTTACGATGCGGTGTTCGACGGCGTAAACGGACTTCTCGACCCCTACTCCAAGTATATGACGGAAGAAGAATACGAGAAAGTTTTGGAAGAGTCGACGGGCAGATGGTCGGGAATCGGCTTGCAGTTCAATACCGTCGACGAGCAAGGCAATCCTCGTATACTCGTCTCTCGCGTGGCGATCAACTCTCCCGCCGAAGAGAAAGGCGTCACGGTGGGAAGTTTTTTGCGGGCGTTCGGATTGACGCGTGAAACCATGGTGGAAACGTTGGAATTTAAGCGACTTTCCGACTTTTTAACGGCGCGTGAAGAGGGAGAACCTTTCTTCCTCCGCTTTGAAAAGGACGCGACGGAGTATACCGTCGAACTGTCCAAGGAAAATTTTTTAGAGGGGAACGTTTCTTATCGTTCCAATTCGACGGCGTATGCGTTCGTCGGCGAGGAAACGCGCGTGAAAGAAGAAACGCTCGCGTGCCTCGATAACGATACGGCGTACGTCCGTCTTTCGCAGTTTAACGGTGGCGCGGCAACGGAATTTGACGAAGCCATGTCCGTGTTTAAGCAAGAAAACAAGAAGAATTTAGTTCTCGATTTGCGTTCGAACGGCGGGGGATATATGGATATCCTTTGCTCGATCGCCGGATATTTTTGTAAAACCGCCACCGAAGCCAACCCCGTGATTGCAAGAGCCGACTATCGAAACGGTAGAAAGGTCTCTTTCCGCGCGAAAAAGAACGTGTACGACGATTATTTCTCCGACGATAGCGAGATTATCGTGCTTGCCGACAACGGTACGGCGTCCGCGTCCGAATGTTTGATCGGTTGTATGATCGACTACGGCGCGACCGAATATTCGAAAGTCTTTTTATACGATCGAGTGGCGTCCAAGGAAACGGAGGAGGGGATCGAATATTTCTGGGAAAGCAAGACGTACGGAAAAGGGATTATGCAATCGTATTATTCAAAAGAGCCTTTCGGCGTATCGGAAACGATCAAACTCACCACCGCCTATATCGTGTGGCCGTTATCCGAGCGTTGTATCCACGGCGTAGGGGTGACGACGACGGACGGCGCGCGCCAAATGCCCTTTGGAAGCTACGAAGATCGTGAGATTGAGGGCGCGATTGCGGAGTTTTTCTCCGATTGACCTTTTTTCTAAAAAGAGAATAAAAACCGTTTGAAAACAGTTGAAATTTTACCGCGCTTGCGGTATAATGAATAACGAAAGAAAAAGAGTATACAGCGAGGTTTTATAGTATGGCAAACAACACGCAATTCGTTGAACAAATCGCCAACATCAACGAGGATTTCCCTAAGTGGTACACGGACGTCGTCTTGAAGACGAAACTCGTCGATTACGGTCCCGTCAAGGGCACGATGGTCATTCGTCCGTACGGGTACGCCATTTGGGAAAATATCCAGAAAGAACTCGATAGAAGATTTAAGGCGCAAGGGGTGGAAAACGCGTATTTCCCCTTGCTTATCCCGATGAGTTATTTCGCCAAAGAAGCGGAACACGTAGAGGGGTTTGCGCCTGAGGTTGCAATCGTCACGATCGGCGGTGGTGAAACGCTCGCCGAGCCTTTGGCAATCCGACCCACGTCCGAGACAATTATCGGTACGATGATGGGCAAGTGGTTGCAATCCTATCGCGATTTGCCTATGAAGATCAACCAATGGTGCAACGTGATGCGTTGGGAAAAAACCACCCGTCCGTTCCTTAGAACGAGCGAATTTTTATGGCAAGAGGGACACACCGTCCACGCTGACCAAAAAGAGGCGGAAGAGGCTACGCAAACGATGCTTTCCGTCTATAAAGAATTTGCAGAAAATTGTTTGGCGATACCCGTTCTTACCGGCAAAAAGACGGAAAAAGAAAAATTTGCAGGCGCGGTTGCCACTTACGGTATGGAAGCAATGATGAAAGACGGCAAGAGCTTGCAAGCCGGCACTTCGCACTATTTTGGGAAAAATTTTGCTTCGGCGTTTAATATTCAGTTCCAAAACGAAAACGGCGAACTTGCAACGGCGTACACGAGTTCTTGGGGTGTGTCCACCCGTCTAATCGGCGCGATCATTATGACCCACGGCGACGAGAGAGGATTGGTATTACCCCCGTTCGTAGCGCCCACGCAAGTGGTTATCGTCCCCATCGCGGCGAGAAAGGGTGGGGTCGTCGAACGCTGTGAAGAATTGAAAGCGGAACTGGAAAAGGCGGGCGTTCGCGTCATTCTCGATACGTCGGACAACAGCCCCGGCTGGAAGTTCAACGAATGGGAAATGAAAGGCGTTCCCCTCCGCATCGAGCTCGGTCCTCGCGATATAGAAAACGGCAAGATGCTTTGCGCTCGCAGAGATACTTACGAAAAAGCGGAATATTCCCTCGAAAACGCAGGGGAAACGGTGCAAGAACTTTTGGATACGATCCAAAAGGATATGCTCGAAAACGCGCGCGTCCGTCGGGATAAGCGCATCGTTTACGCCGATTGCATGCAAGAGATTTTGCAAGGGGTAGAAAGCGGAAACTTCGTCAAAGCCGGTTGGTGTGGAAACAGAGCTTGTGAGGACAAAATTAAGGAAGAAACGTCGGCGACGGCGCGCATACACGCCGAGGGCGAAGAGGCGGAAACTTGCGCCGTTTGCGGTGAAAAAGCAAAACATATGGTCATTTTTGCCCGCGCTTATTGATCGAATAAAAATCAAATGGATACATTCCCGTTGGGGAGTGTATCCATTTTTTTCTTTCCCGTAGGGAAAAAAGTTCTTTATTTTCGCAAAAAAACACGTTTTTGCGGTTGTTTTGCGAAAAAAAAGCCTTTCACGACTTGACGGGAAGAGGGAAAGCGTGTTATAATATTCGTATGGAAACGATACAAGAAACAACCGCAATCAACGAACGGATTGCTAAAAATCTTGCTTATTATCGTAAGGCGTTAGGTCTTACGCAGGCGGAGCTCGCACAAAAGATTAATTATTCGGATAAATCCGTCTCTAAATGGGAGTCTGCAAACGGCGTGCCCGACGTTTATATCTTATTGAAACTTGCGTCTTTGTACGGCGTGACGGTGAGCGATCTCGTAGAGGGGGACGGTGGGAAACCATTGCCCAAGAAGAGCTCTCGTTTGAATTCTAGCTTAATTATGCTTTTGGCAAGCGGTCTCGTATGGCTCGTTGCGATTATCTTTTATGCGGTTATGACCCTCTTTCTTCCGGAGAAATCGTGGTGGCTCGCCTTTTTATACGCCGTACCCATATGCTCGATCGTGGTGCTCGTTTTGGCTGCGGTTTTCCATCGCAAGAAAACGCATTTTATAGCGACGGCAACGCTCATATGGACGGCGATTACGGCGATTTACGTAAGTTTCAAAACGATTGCGCCACACGCGGAATTTACCAAAGGGGTGTGGGTGATCTATTTAATCGGCGCGGCGCTCCAAGTTTTGCAAATCGTTTGGAGCTGTTTCCGCGTTTCAAGGAGAAAAACAAAATAAGCCAAGCAAAGAGCTTTCGCGAGCGTCCTTGCGCGCGTTGAGGCTTAAGAGAGCCGAGAGGGAAAGAGAGTATGCTGTGCTGTTCTTGTAAAAAAAATCAGGCGACGAATATCTATCGAAAAATAACGGACGGGAAAAAGCAGACGGAATACTATTGTGCCGACTGCTATCGCCGTCTTTTTATTTCCACGGCAAAAACCGAAACCCCGAAGCAACTTTCCGTGTGTCCTTACTGCCAAACGACGGCGGAGGACTTCCTTGCAAGCGGACTCGTAGGGTGTGAAAAGTGCTATCAATATTTGGCGGAGACGATTCGTCCCGTCATTGAAAATATGCAAGGGAGCAAGACGCATTGCGGAAAAACGCCCACTCTTACGTCGGAGGCTTACGAGTGTAAAAAGAGGTGCAACGATGATTGATAACGCCTCGAAAGAAGTTATGGAAAGCACCGTCGTTTCCACCCGTATTCGGCTTGCGCGAAATTTAAAAGGTTGCTCTTTCCCCGATAAAATAAAACGCTCCGAGGCGAAAGGGATCGTACAAGAGGTACGACGCGCGCTCACGGCGATCGACGATTTTACCGCGTACGAGATGGACAAGCTCCCCGATAGTCAAGCCACCCTTTTGCAAGAAAAATATTTGATCAGCTCCGAGCTCATTCGCAAAAAAGATATTTCCGCCGTTTTCATTTCCTCGGACAAGGAAGTGTCGATTATGGTCAACGAAGAAGACCATTTGCGCGAGCAGTACATTTTGAAGGGATTCGACCTGTATAAAGCGTACGAGAGGCTGGGCGGAATCGACGACGAGTTGGATAAGAGTTTGGATTTTGCCTTTGACGAAAAATTAGGCTATTTGACCGCTTGTCCCTCCAATTTAGGGACGGGGCTTCGGGCGTCGGTAATGATGTTTTTGCCGGGGCTTGCGAAGTATAAACGGTTAGAAAAATTATTGCCCTCCCTAAAGAAAAACGGGCTCACCGTTCGAGGTGGGTTTGGAGAGGGAACGGCGGCGGACGGTTGGTCGTATCAGATTAGCAACGAACGGACGCTCGGCTATTCCGAATCGGATATCCTCTCGCATATGAACGAGGTCACGCTCAATTTAGCGGAGTTAGAAACGCGCGCGAGGGAAGAGATGTTAAAAGAGGACGGGTTGCGCTATAAAGACGTATGTCTTCGCGCGTACGGAAAACTTTGCAACTGCGCCGTGCTACCGATCGAAGAACTTTCGAAAGAGATCGTTATGGTGCGACTCGGCGTTGCGCTCCGATTTTTTTCCGTTCAAAGTATGGACGCCTTTCACGATTTCATCGCGAATATGCGCTCGGCGTCTTTTAAGGCGGGAAACTGTCCCGACGCGAGCGAGGAAGAAATGGACGTCGTTCGGGCTAAGATCGTAGGAAAAGTTTTGCCACGACTGATCAAGAGAGTCGTTTGACAGTGCAAACCATCGTCGCATATAATAGGAATAACCAAGCAAAGGGGACACGGCATTGAATCAATCCTTTCAATTTTCAAACAATTTATCCGAGGCGCAAAAGGTTGCCACGATGACGGCTGCTAAGTACGACGTTACCTACGTGGGTAGCGAGCATCTCGTCTATGCGTTCTTGTCGCTACCGCAATGCTCCGCATACAAAATCCTTTCCAGCGAGGGGATCACGTTTGCGGAATATTCGCGCGCGTTCGTGGCGGTGTTAGATAAGAGAATCACGCAAGTGGGACTCACACCCCGCACGAAAGAAATGTTCACACGCGCCGTTCGACTTGCGCAATCGACGGGGCTTG
This sequence comes from Christensenellaceae bacterium, assembly GCA_045613545.1. Lineage (GTDB taxonomy): Bacteria > Bacillota > Clostridia > Christensenellales > Borkfalkiaceae > Scatosoma. The sequence continues at coordinate 139,602 of JAZLBD010000006.1, read as the reverse complement.
AAAGGGCGACGACGGCACATTTTTTATACGTGGCGCTCGAGGTGGAAAGCTCGTACGCCGTGAAACTCATACAAAAACTCGGCGGAGACGTTCCCTCGATTTTAGAAAAGACGGAACGGGAAATTTTATCCAAACAAAACGCGCGAAAAATGGGTACGACGCGGAAAGAAAATGGCTTCGAGCCAGACGAAAACGCGAAGACTGCCGTAGAGACGAAAGAGATCGGATTTTCCACGCCGGAAAAGAAAAAAACCACGAAAAAGAAAGAGGAAAAAGATACGATGCTCGCCTACGGCGTCGATTTGACGGAACGGGCGCGCAAGGGTAAAATAGATCCCGTCATCGGTAGGAAGAAAGAGATTGAAGAAGTAGTGCAAGTGCTCTCTCGCCGTGGAAAAAACAATCCCGTTTTAGTCGGCGAGCCAGGCGTGGGAAAAAGCGCGATCGCCGAGGGGCTCGCCCTTCTGATCGCCGAGGGGAACGTACCCGAACAGTTATACAATAAAACGGTATTTTCCGTGGATATCCCCGGAATGCTTGCAGGCGCGCGCTACCGCGGGGATTTTGAAGAGCGATTAAAGGATCTCATCGACAGCGTTTTGAGCGACGGGGACATCGTTTTATTCATCGACGAAATCCACAACATCGTGGGGGCGGGCAGTTCCTCCGATAACAGTATGGACGCCGCCAACATCTTAAAACCGTTGCTCGCGCGCGGGGATTTGCAAGTGGTGGGCGCAACGACGGTGGAAGAATACCGTAAATATATTGAAAAAGACAAGGCTCTAGCCCGCCGTTTCACCGTCGTGAACGTAGAAGAGCCGTCGCAAGAAGCGACCTTAATGATTTTGCGTGGGCTTCGTCCTCGCTATGAAGAGCATCACGGGATTCGTATTTCCGACGATGCTTTGCTCGCGTCTATCGAACTTTCTTCTCGGTACATTACCGACCGATTTTTGCCCGATAAGGCGATCGACCTCATCGACGAGGCGGCGGCGCACGCGCGCATCGCGATGGACGGCGGTGGCGAAGAGCTTCGGGAACTGTTGCTGGAGAAAGAGGAATTAGAGGAAAAGGAACGCTCGTTGCGTGCTCGTGGGGAGTATCGTCAAGCGACGGAAGCGTTGCAGGAAAAGAACGATCTTTCAGAAAAAATTGATCGCGTTCGACGGGCTTCGCAAATGGAACGTGGCGCGGACGGGTTGTTCGTGCTTGGTAGAGAACAAATCGCTTCAATCGTGAGCAGTCGTACGAAAATTCCCCTTTTGAAAATTACCCAAGAAGAGGGGGAAAAACTTCTTCGCATGGAAGAGGAATTGCATAAACGTATTATGGGGCAAAACGAGGCGGTGAGCGCCGTTTCGAAAGCGATTCGCCGTGCGAGGGCAGGCTTAAAAGATCCCTCCCGTCCCATCGGCTCGTTCATTTTCGTAGGGCCTACGGGAGTCGGAAAAACCGATCTTTGCAAAGCGCTTGCGGAAACGATGTTCGGTTCGGAAGAGCAAATGATTCGTCTCGATATGAGCGAATATATGGAAAAGCAATCCATTTCCAAACTCATCGGCGCGGCGCCGGGGTACGTCGGCTACGACGATCTGCAAACGGGACAACTCACGGAAAAAGTGCGCTCGAACCCTTATAGTGTCGTTCTTTTCGACGAAATAGAAAAGGCGCACCCCGAAATTTTTAATTTACTTTTGCAAATTTTGGACGAAGGCCGTCTTACCGACAACAAGGGGCGCACGGTGAGCTTTAAGAACGCGATTATCATTTTGACTTCCAATATCGGCGCGGTGGAAGCGAAAGAGGAAAAGACGGGGATTTACGGCTTTGGAACAAGCTCCACCGTCGACGCGACGGACGAGAGGGCGTACGACGCGATGAAAGAGCGAATCATAGGCGCTTTGAAAGAGCGTTTCCGCCCCGAGTTTTTGAACCGATTGGACGACGTGATCGTGTTCCATCCCCTCAAAAAAGAGGAGGTGGCTTTGATCGGCGAAAAGATTATATCCGCCCTTTCTAAACGCTTATTCGAACAGCGCGGAATCGTGCTTACCGTCACGGAAAAAGCGCTCTACGCTTTGGTGGAAGAGGGGTATGATAGCAATATGGGCGCTCGTCCCTTAAAACGAGTGGTACAACGCCGTATCGAGGATAAACTTTCCGAGGCGATTTTGCAACAAAAGGCAAAAAACGGACAAAACGTTTGCGTGGATTACGATCAAGGCTCGTTCGTTTTTCGCTCGTAAAGGAGGAATGCATTGAGACTTACAACGGCAGGGGAATCGCACGGAAAAGCGCTCGTAGCGATCGTGGAAGGGATCCCCGCGCGCTTACGAATAGACGAAAAAGCGATGGAGGAAGAACTGCTTCTTCGAGGCGGTAGGCTTGGAAGAAGCGTACGCCAAGACAAGGAAACCGCGCCCGTCGAGATTTTATCGGGGGTGAGAGAGGGGCTCAGTTTAGGCAGTCCGATTTGCTTGCTTTTGCCGAACGTGGTAGGGGCGGACGAAGAATGGACGAAGCGTACGACCCCTCGACCTGGGCACGCCGATTACGCCGGTATGCAAAAATTTGGGACGGACAACGCTCGGTTCGTTTTGGAACGCGCGTCGGCGCGAGAAACGGCGATTCGCGTTGCCTCGGGCAGTATTTTCAAAGGGTATTTACGCGCGCTCGAGATTGAGATCGCGGGGCGCGTTTGCTCGGTGGGAAAGGTGGTGGACGAGCGGTTTTACACGTTCGAGCAGTTGCAACGCTCGAAAAACGTTCCGCTTGGCATTTTAGACGAAGTAAAGGAAAGAGAGGCGGAAGCGCTCGTGCAAGAAGCGATGGACGAGGGGACAACCCTTGGTGGCGTGGTGGAAGTGCGCGTTAAAAATTTGAAGAGCGGGTTTGGGAGCTGTATGACCTACGAAGAAAAATTGGACGGTCTTCTCGCCTCGCATATTTTACCCATTCAACTTTGCAAAGGCGTGGAGTTCGGCGAGGGAAAATCGCTCGCCTATAAAAAGGGAAACGAGGCGCAAGACGAACTGTTTTTGGGCGAGAGTGGGGTAAAAAGAAACACCAACCGCTTAGGCGGTATCGAGGGGGGTATGTCGAACGGCGAAGAGATTCAGCTGTTTGTGTTCGCTAAACCCGTCCCCACGCAAAAGACGGGGCTTCGCACCGTCGATCTAAAAACGAATACGGAAACGACCGCCTTTTTCGAACGCTCGGATTGTTGTCCGATTTTTGCGTTTGAACGGGTGGTGGAAAGCGCCGTTGCCGAATGTTTGGCAAAAGTGGTATCGCGTAGGTTAGGCGGCGATACGATGGAAGAGGTAATCGAGCGGTATCAACGGTTGCCGAGATAAAGACGATTATGGAAAAAATGCGATTAAAAACCAATTTAGGGACAAGCACGATCTTGCTTGGAAACGGGGTAGCCAAAAAGGTGCACCCCTCCTCCCGTGCGTTCGTTTTGACCGACGAAAGGGTTTTTTCGCTGTATAAAGGGTATTTCGACAGCGTTTTTACCGGCGCGAAAATTTGCGTGATCCCGGCTGGGGAAGAGCAAAAAACATGGAAGATCTTGGAATATATTTTAGAGGAGATGCAACGCGCGTCCTTAAAGCGCAACGACTGTCTCTACGCCGTCGGCGGAGGGGTCGTGGGGGATATTGGGGGACTTTGCGCATCTTTGTATATGCGAGGGATAGATTTCGTACAAATCCCCACCACCCTACTTTCCCAAGTGGATAGCGGAATCGGTGGAAAAACCGCCGTGGATTTTTTGGGTGTGAAAAATTTGCTCGGCTCTTTCCATATGCCGAAAGCGACCTATATCGACGGCGAATTTTTACGTAGTTTGCCCGAAAGAGAAATGCTTTCTGGATTTGGCGAAGTCGTGAAAACGTGCGCTTTGGACAAGCGTTTGTTTTCCTTGCTCGAAAAGGAAAAAGAAAGCCTTGAAAACAAAGAATTTTTATCGAAAATCGTCCCCCTTTGCGCGCGCTTGAAGAGGGATGTAGTCGAAAGAGATCCGAGAGACGTCGGCGCGCGGAAATGCTTAAATTTGGGGCATACGACCGCCCACGCGATCGAGATACACTACGGCTTTTCGCACGGAGAAAGCGTGCTGTACGCCCTTGCGATTGAAACGGAAATGGCAATTCGGCTGGGGGTGTGCAACGAGAAAGACGGTCGGCGGATCATAGATCTTTGCCTTTGGATTTTGCGCCGTTATGCTCGTTCGCCTCTTGTAGGAATTTCCGATTGCCTTGCAAAAGCGCAACAAGATAAAAAGAACGAGAGAAGAGGAGAAATCGTACTCGTTTTGCTTAAAAAAATAGGGAAATGGACCCTTTACGATATGCCGTACGCAAGCTACGCCGATCAAATGCAGATCGCCACGGAAGAGGTGGCAAAAGCGTGGGGGGAAGTATGAAAAAAATTCAGCCCGCGTCCTTTATAGAGGGGGAAGTTTCGCTTCCGTCCGATAAATCCATCTATCACCGCGCGGTGCTGTTGGGTTCGCTAGCCGATAGAGAAGTCTTCGCGAAAGGTACGTATCCATGCAAGGACGTTCTTTCGAGTATTGCTTGCGTGAACGCGCTCGGTGGGAACGTAAAATGGACGGGAGAGGGAGTTCAAATTCAACCAATTAAAAAATGGCAGGACGCTACGTTAGACTGTGGAAATTCGGCGACGACGATGCGACTTTTGGCTGGCGCCGTCTGCGGAAGAGGGGTGGACGTTCGGCTCGTTGGCGATCAGCAACTCTCTTCTCGACCGATGGATCGGGTGGCAAAACCGCTCCGTGCCTTGGGCGCGAACGTTTCGGTGGAGGACGGCGGAATACGCGTTCGTCCCGCGACGGTGACGGGCGGAGAAATTTACATGCAAACCCCATCGGCGCAAGTGAAGAGCGCGATTTTACTTGCAGGGCTTTGCGGAAGAGATAAAACGCGAGTTATCGAGCCGATCGCAACGCGGAACCACACCGAGCTGATGCTTTCCCAAATGGGCGCAAAAATCGAGGTGGAGGGAAGTCTTATCACCCTTTCGCCAAGCGTTTTACAAGGTGTCGATATGGAAATTCCCGCGGATATTTCCGCCGCCTCTTTCTTTATGACACTCGGCGCGTTGCGGGGGAATATCGTTTGTAAAAACGTCACGCTTTCCGACGGAAGAGTGGGGATTTTGCGCGCGTTCGATCGTATGGGCGTACGATATACCGTTAAAAATCAAAGAATTTGCGCAGGGGAAAAGCGAGGCGATATCACCGTGTGTTCTTCGGAGATACGCCCGTTGCACCTTGTCGAAACGGAGGTCCCCGCCCTCGTAGACGAGATTCCCTTGATCGCGCTCTTGTGCGCGTTTGCAAAAGGAGAAAGTCGTCTTTGCGGACTTAAAGAATTGCGCTATAAAGAGAGCGACAGACTTTTAGAAACGGAAAAGCTCCTCCGCGCGTTTGGAGGGGAGTGCTGTATTGACGGAGAGGCCTTGATTATCCGAGGAAGCGGACTCGTCGGCGGTAATTACCACGCGACAGATCACCGTATGCTTATGTGCGCGTGCATCGCGCTTAGCGTGAGCGAAAAGGGCGGATACGTGAGCGGAGAACAATGTTGCGAAATTTCCTTTCCACAGTTTTTTGAAGAATTGATTCGCGTAGGGGGGAAAGTGGAATGAAAACCTATCGTTTGGCGCTTATCGGAAGCCAAGTTTCCCTCTCGAAAAGCGACGACATCCACACCTTTATTATGGGGGCTTTGGGGTTTGGCGTATCGTACGAGAGGATTTCTCTTCCTTCGGAAGAGTTTCCCACCGTTTTTCCCTCGATTTTATCTTCGTTTGACGGTTGCAACGTGACGATTCCGTATAAAGACAAAGTGGGGGGGTATTTGCGATCTTTGTCGAAAAATAGCGAGGTTTCCCGCTCGGTGAACACGATCGTGTGCAAAACCGCGCACGGCGACACGACGGACGGGGTGGGATTTTTGCGAATGCTAGAATTTTACTCCGTGCCTATCAAGGGCGCAAGTTGCGTGATCGTAGGCGCAGGGGGAGCAGGTAGAAGTTTGGCAAACGCGCTACTTCGAGCAGACGCAAAAGTGTACTTGACGAGGCGAAACAGAAAAGAACTCGAAGAGGACGTAAAACGGCTGGGCGCGAAATCGTGCCAAGAGATACCGCCTTGCGATATTTTGGTGAACGCGACGGCGCTTGTCGACGTCTCGCCCGTGTCGAGAGAAGATATGCAAAAAACGACCGTGGCAGTCGAACTTGCTTACAAAACGGATACGGCGTTTTTATCGCTCGCGCGAGGGGAAAATCGGCGGGCGCTAGACGGCAATGCGATGCTGTTTTATCAAGCGTATTATTCCGATTGCCTCTATCTTGGCAAGGAAGCGACGAAAGCGGAAGCGGACGAATTATATGAGCAATATTTACGGAAAAAGGAGAAAAAACATGAAATTTCTCGTGATTAACGGAGCAAACTTGAATTTGACGGGCGTTCGAGAGGTATCGACGTACGGCAGGGACGATTTGGAAACAATTAACGAAAAAATCCGAAAACAAGTGGAGAGTTGGGGAGACGAAATTACCTTTTGGCAGTCGAACGTTGAAGGGGAGATTTGCGATCGACTCCACCGAGCGTTTTTAGAGAAAGAATGCGACGGAATCTTGCTCAACGCAGGCGCGTACACCCATTATAGCTACGCGATTCGCGACGCGATCAAGGCGATTGATATCCCCGTGGTGGAAGTGCATTTGTCCAACGTATTTGCAAGAGAGCCGTTCCGCGCGTACAGCGTGTTGACGGACGTTTGCCAGGGCGCGGTTTGTGGGTTTGGAGCAGGGAGTTATTTAGCAGGCATTTGCGGGCTCAAAACAAAAGTATAACGGGAGAGGGGAAAATGAACGTTATTTTGTGTGGAATGATGGGCGCAGGGAAGACGACGATTGGGGTAAACATCGCAAAACTTACCGGTCGGCTTTGGTGTGACACCGATCAAATGATTACGGAAAAGCACGGCGCGATTTCCGATTTATTCGAATATTACGGCGAGGAATACTTCCGCCGTTTGGAAACGGAACTTATCGAGCAGTTCGAGGGGAAAGACGGGCTCGTCATCTCGACGGGCGGTGGGCTTGTCCTTCGCGAAAAAAACAACGAAATTTTGAAAAAGAACGGAAAGATCGTCTTTTTGCGCGCGAAACTGGAAACGCTCGTGGGAAGGCTCAAAATCTACGAAGATCGACCGCTTTTACAGGTGCAATCGAACTTGGTTGCAGGACGATTAAAAGATTTGATGGAAGAGCGTACGCCCGTGTATGAAAAGGTTGCTGATTATATCGTGGACGTAGACGAGGGGAACGCGGTATCTATAGCCAAACAAATCGTGGATTTATTGCAAATAAAACAGGAAGAAGGAAAATAAAATATGTCCGAGCAAAGAAAAAAGACCGTCCTTGTCACGGGCGGTGTTCGTGGGATCGGCCTTGCGATCGCAAAAGCATTTTTAAAAAAGGGGTATAGCGTGATCGTCACCTATTCCAAGGACGAAGAAAGCGCGAAAGTGGCGGAAAAAGAGGGCTTGACCGTCCGAAAGGCGGACGTGACGAGCGAGGAGGAAATTTGCGCTCTGTTTGCCTCGATCGAGCGATTGGACGTGCTTGTCAACAACGCCGGAATTTCCTTGATCAAGCAAGTGCAAGACACCACGCTTGCCGAGTGGAAACGATTGTTTTCCGTCAACGTGGAGGGGGTGTTCCTCTGTTCGAGGGAAGCGGTGAAGAAAATGCTCTCCCATCATAGCGGACTCATCGTCAATATTTCCTCTGTTTGGGGAGAAGTGGGCGCGAGCTGTGAAAGTGGATATTCCGCTACGAAATCGGCAGTGCTTGGGTTTACGAAATCGCTCGCGAAAGAGCTTGGGTATTCGGGTATTCGCGTGTGCGCCGTATCCCCCGGCGTGATTGCAACGCGTATGCACGACGGGTATTCGAGCGAAGAGAAAATCGCGATTTTGCAAGAAATCCCGATGGGACGGGAAGGCGTCGGCGAGGACGTCGCGTCCGCGGTGCTGTTCTTGGAAGAAAATGAGTACGTGACGGGGATTGACCTGCCCGTAAACGGCGGTTTTTCCATCGTGTGATCAATCTTTTTTTAGATATTTTTTCAAACACTCTTGGATAAAGTCGTCCGCAATCCCTTGCAACGGGGGTTGCGGTTTTTTTGCGTCGTCTTTTTTAGATTCGCCTTTTTTCGGCGAATCTTTTTTTTCGTCGAAAAGGGTGGAGAAAGAGGACAGATCGTTCATAAACCGTAGCATATGTTCGGAATTTTTCAAGCTCTGCACGATCGGTTGTACCCTTTGGGGGAATTCGGGGTTTTGCGAGAGTATGTATAAAAGAAAAAGGGCTAAAATTTCCATACTATATCCTATGAGCGAAGTGGCAAAAAGGGTGTGGAGAGAATAGTATAATGGCAGGGAGGAATGTTTATGCGTAGTTTTAAGAAATATAGCGCACAAACGATGAATGCAAGCGATTTGACGAAGCAAATGGCGTCCGCTTGGCAAGGGAAGAGTAGCGCCTCTATGCTCAAAGAAATTTTACGCGAGGCGGAAAAAAGCAAACGGGCAGGTACCCTTTCGAACGCGGAAATCGACGAATTTTACCGCCAGTTTTCCCCGATGCTTTCGGGCAGAGAACGAAAAAAACTGGAAGAAGTCGTCAAAAAATTAAAGGAAATTTAGTCGTAGGTAGTAAGCGCCGTATATAGCTCGTCGATTTCCCATAAACGGTTGAACGGCGAAAAGCTCACGCGCACAAGTCCGTTTTCCGCCGTTTTGAGGGCGGTATGAGCAAGGGGTGCGCAGTGCAGTCCGCCTCGCACGGCGATCCCGTGCTTTTCGGAAAGCAAGAAGGCAAGTTCTTCCGATTGCATACGCGCGTGGGCAAAGCTTACGATTCCGCACGGATTGGGGCGAGAATAGACGGTAAAACTACGAAGCGAAGCGAGTTTTTTGAGGAGATAGTCCGTATAAAAACATAGCGTTTTTGCGTTCTTTTCGCCGTTTATTTTTAGGTATCGTATCCCTTCTAAAAGGGACACGATCGCCGGATAGTTGAGGGTGCCTGCCTCTAAACGGTCGGGGTAAAATTCGGGCATCGCAAGGGAAAAGCTCTCGCTTCCCGTTCCGCCGAAAAGGATCGGGCGAGGGGAAACGCGCTCGGAAAATAAAAGCGCTCCGCTTCCTTGTATGCCGTAAAGCCCTTTGTGTCCCGCCAAGGCGAGTAGGTCTATCCCGTACTCTTTCATAGGTAAGGGAATATGTCCCCCGCCTTGCGCCCCGTCCACGCATAAAAGGACAGACGGAGGTAGGCGTTTTTTAATTTCCACAAGCGGAGGAATCGCGCCCGTCACGTTCGACGCCGAAGTGAGTACGACCATTTTCGTGGAGGGTTGTACGAACGATAAAAACAGATCGGGATCGATGTTTCCCGACTCGTTTAGCGGACAAACCGTGTAAGAAATTCCGAATTTTTTCCCTTCTTCGAGGGGACGGAGGACGGAGTTATGTTCAAGCGCGCATGTGAGCACGTGGTCACCTTTTTTAAGACAACCAAACGTAGCGATATTGAGCGCCTCGGTGCAATTTTTCGTAAAGACGACCCTCTCTTCTCCGTACCCGTCGAAATACTCCGAGAGTTCTTTTCTTGCAAGAAACACTTGCTCTGCGCACGCGACGGAGAGTTTGTGTCCGCTTCGTCCGGGGTTTGCGCAAAAACGGATCGCGCCCTCGACGGCGCAAAGCACGTTGTCGGGTTTTTCGCCACCCGTTGCGGCATTATCGAAATAGATCATAACCTCACCACTTTCCAAAAATTTTCATAAAATATACTATTCCGAAAGGGAGGCTTATATGATGATTTTAGCGGTTTTTCGATCACGGACGCAATGTATGGATTTCGTGTCGAGCTTGAAGCGGTACGGGGTAATCGTACAGACGGCGCCGACGCCGAAAGAGGCAAAAATAGGGTGCGGTTTGTGCGCGAAAATTCTGGCGTCGCAACTTACAAAAGCAAAAGCGGTACTGTCGATGAAGCGGTATTCCTCCTTTAAGGGGTTGTATAGGGCGGATTACTCGTCTGGACGACTTGCGTTTTTGCCATATTAATCGTTTGCGCACCGATGTCGGTGCGCAATTTTTTTAGAAACACTTGTCTTTTTCTTGGCTATATGGTATAATGATCGCATAGAAAGGTTGGTATTTAGAGATATGAATAAGATAGAAAAACAGCAAGCGATCAAAATTTTATCCGCCCTCTATCCCGAGGCGAAACCGGCACTCGTATATTCGACGCCTTTTGAACTCCTCGTGGCGGTGATCCTTTCGGCGCAGTGCACGGACGAGCGAGTGAACAAAGTGACGAGGGCGCTTTTCGAGAGGTATAACACTCCCGAAACGCTCGTCTCCCTTTCGCAAGAAGAACTGGAAAGGTATATCTTTTCCTGCGGATTATACCGCTCGAAAGCAGAGCATATCTTATCCGCTTCGCGCGATATTATCGAGCGATTTTCGGGGCAAGTTCCCCAAACGGTCAAGGAGCTTATGAGCCTTGCGGGCGTGGGGAAAAAGACGGCGAACGTCGTGTATTCCGTGGCGTTCGGCGGGGACGCTATTGCCGTAGATACGCACGTGTTTCGCGTGAGCAATCGCTTGGGACTTTCCAGAGGAAAAACTCCAAAGGAAGTGGAGATAGGGCTCAACCGAGCGATTGCGAAAAAGGATTGGTCGAAAGCGCACCATTGGCTCATCTATCACGGCAGACGGGTATGCCACGCGCAAAAACCGAGTTGCGAGGACTGTCCGCTTTCCACTCTTTGCGACTATTATAAAAAGAAAAAATGAGTATAAACCTCCCTACATTGCCCATACTTGGATGTGACAGGGAGGTTTTTATGGCGAAAGAAAAAGAATGTAAAGGCGTTTACCTTTTGGAGGATTTGCTGGAAAAGAAAACAAAAATTTATTCTCGTCTATTGACGGACCCTTTTCTGGCGGAAGAGATGGAACTGTTATCCGTCCGCCACGCAGAAAGAAAGAAAAAGTGGCTGGGCGAAGAGGAGGACGAGCAATGAAACAAGATAAACGGGAAATCACGCTCAACGAAAAAGATAGCTTGCAAGACGTGTGTTTGGCGGAAAAAGGGCTCGCTTTGGCGTATATCGAAAGGTTCGCACGCGCGACGCGAACGGAAGAGAGAAATACCGTGAAAGAGTTGCTCATCCAAACGCTAGACGATTGGTCTCGCGTGCAAAAATTGATAGACGGTAAAGAAGAGTCGAAAAAATAAAAAAATCTTTGCAATTGACTATACTTTTCAAAAAAATCGTGCTATAATATAGGGGTAAAAGGGATTTACCCCTATTTTTTATTGGAGGTACGTATGAAGAAGAAAGTAAAAAACTTTTTCGGCGAATTCAAGAAATTTATCACGCGTGGCAATATCCTTGATATGGCAGTCGGCGTCATCGTCGGCGGTGCGTTTACGGGAATCGTCAACGCACTTACCAACAACGTCTTAAAACCTTTAATCAACGTCCTCCTCGCGCTTATTTTAGGGAAAGAGGGATTGACGGGCGTAATCACGATGCTCTCGCCCGCGTATAAGGACGTTTTAGACGGGAGCGGCGCGGTGATCGGCAAAGAACTCGATCTTGCCTCGTCCATTTATATCGATTGGGGCGCGTTCGTTTCGGCGATCATCAACTTCTTGCTCATTGCCATCGTGCTTTTCTCGATCGTCAGAATGTTCAACCGCATCAAAGAAGCAAACGAAAAGCTTAGATTGGAAATCGACACGGAAAAAGTGGCGGTGAAAAAATACCGCAAAGACGGGCTCAAGAAAAAGGAAGCGATTGCAAAATACCGCTTAGAGCTCCAAGAGGCGGAAGAAAAGGCGAAAGCGGAGGCTGCGGTAAAAGCGGCGGAAGAAGAACGCCTCGCAAAAGAAAAAGAGATGGCGAACACCAGACTTTTGGAAGAAATCCGCGACCTTTTGGCTGAAAAGAAAACTCGCTGAGAAAAGCGGTCGTTTTTCCTTGACAAGAGCAAGGGAAATTGGTATAATAAGAGAAAATTTGAATAGGTAAAAGCGATGATAAAGTCGGGTGTTCAAAGCCCCGTATCCACAGAGAGCGTCCCCCGTAGGCTGAAAGAGGAGCGATATGGTTGAATTGCCCTTTCCCTTTGGAGTTGTGTTTGTGAAAATGGAAGTAGCAAGCGCCGTGGTTTGCACGTTATAGCAAAATACGAGGTTTGCGCGTATTCGCGTGAACGAATTCGGGTGGTACAGCGATAAAATTCGCCCCGTGGAAGAGATTCCACGGGGTTTTTATTTTTGAAAAGAACGGATTGGAGGCAGATATATGCAAGAGAAAATCAATCAATTACGAGAAACGATTTGTTTAGAGGCGCGAAATGCGGAAACGAGCAGAGGCTTGTACGAATGTAAGCTTCGTTTCCAAAACGAACTCAAAGGGATAATGAGCGGTATGAAAGACTTGGCAAAGGAAGACCGCCCCGCGTTTGGGAAAATGGTCAACGAGTTCAAGCAAAGTATGGAAGCGTTATTCGACGAGTGCGCCACCCTCGTTAGAGAAAAGGAAATGGCGAAAAAATACGAGTCGGAAAAGGTGGATATCACAATGCCCGGTCGGAAATACGAGGCAGGCGCGTTGCATCCCATTACCCTCGTCAAAAACCAGCTCATCGAAATTTTCGGCGGAATGGGATTTAAGGTCTTCGAGGGTCCAGAAATCGAGACGGACTATTATAATTTCACCGCGCTCAATACTCCCCAAGACCACCCTGCTAGAGATATGCAAGACACCTTCTATCTTGCCCCTAATCTCCTTCTTCGCACGCAGACGTCGGCAGGACAAATCCGCGTGATGGAAAACGAGAAACCGCCGATTAAAATTTTGTCGCCCGGTAGAGTATTTCGCTCGGACGACGACGCGACCCATTCGCCGATGTTCCATCAAATGGAAGGCTTGGTCGTCGATAAAGGGATCACTCTTTGCGATCTGCAAGGGATGCTCGGCGAGTTTGCAAAAAAGATGTTCACCTCTTCTACGAAAGTGCGACTTCGTCCCTCTTACTTCCCGTTCACGGAGCCGAGCGTAGAGGTCGATTTAAGTTGTTCGGAATGTGGCGGAAAGGGTTGTCGCCTTTGTAAAGGAACGGGTTGGATAGAAGTGCTTGGCGCGGGAATGGTGAATCGGCACGTGCTTGAAAATTGTGGCGTCGATCCCGATGAATATACCGGCTTTGCGTTTGGTATGGGCGTCGAACGGATCGCTATGCTCAAATACGGCATTAACAACATCAAAACGCTATTCGAAAACGACGTTCGGTTTTTAGAGCAGTTCGGCAAGTAAGGAAAGGAGGAAAGAAACATGAAAGTACCTTTCAGTTGGTTAAAAGATTACGTAGATATCGACGTTTCGGCGGAGGAACTTGCGGAAAAATTGTTCTCCTGCGGGTTTGAAGTGGAAGAGCTTTCCTACCTCGGCGAAAAAATCCATCGCGTGGTGGTCGGCGAAGTGAAATCGTTAGCTCCCCACCCCGATAGCGACCATATGCAAATTTGCGTGATCGACTGTGGAGAAGAATACGGCAGAGAGATTCAAATCGTGACGGGCGCGCCCAACGTGTACGTGGGCATGAAAACTCCCGTCGCGCTCGATAATTCCACCGTTTGCGAAACGAATCCAGCGCAAAACGAAAAGGGGATTTTTATCAAAAAGATTAAAAAGGGAAAACTGCGTGGCGTGGAGTCGCTGGGGATGCTTTGCTCGGGCGAAGAACTCGGCATTAACGACGATTACTACGCGGGCGCGGAAGTGGACGGCTTGCTCGATTTAGAAAAGGACGTCCCCCTCGGCACGGATATTAAAAAGGTGGTGGGACTCGACGACTGGCTTTTCGACGTGTTCATTACGGCGAACCGTCCCGACTGCCAAAGCGTTTTAGGGATCGCAAGGGAAGTGGCGGCAGTCCTCAAAAAACCGCTTCGCGAACCGAACTATACGTATACCGAACGGAAAACAACCGCCAAAGAAGTGACGGTGGAGGTTCAAGATAGCGATCTTTGTCCTCGCTACGTCGGACATTTCGTGGAAAATATTCACGGAAAAACGCCTACTTGGATGCGGAAACGCTTGGCGCTTTGCGGAATTCGTTCCATTTCTCCGATCGTCGATATCACCAATTTCGTGCTTTTGGAAATGGGACAACCGATGCACGCGTTTGATTACGAGGACTTGCAAGGCAAGAAAATCGTGGTAAGAAGAGCCAAGGACGGCGAAAAAATTACGACGCTCGACGATAAGGAATTTGCTTTAACGAGCGAAAATCTCGTCGTTTGCGATGGGGATAGACCGGTTGCGCTTGCAGGGATTATGGGCGGTAAAAACAGCGAGATTAAGGAAACGACGAAAGAGGTATATTTCGAGGCGGCGAAATTTGCGCGCGATAGCGTTCGAAAAACCTCCCGCGCCCTTGGACAAAGCTCCGATTCTTCTTCCCGCTTTGAAAAGGGTGTGGACGCATACACGGTAGGGCGCGGTATGGCAAGAGCGTTGTTTCTTATCGAGGAGCTCGGCGTAGGGACGGTCACCGATATGCAAGCGGACGAATGCGCTATCTCTCTTGAAAAGAGAAAACTTACCGCAAGTCTTTCTAAAATTAACGCGCTTTTAGGGATAGAAGTCCCGAAAGAAGAAGTGGTTTCCATTTTAACCCGTCTTGAATTCTCGCCCGTGGTTTGCGACGACGAATTGACGGTGGAAATCCCCGGCTATCGCGAAGACGTGGAGGGTTTTCCCGACCTTGCTGAAGAGATTATCCGTATGTACGGATACGACAAGATCGTTCCGACTTTCCTCGAAAAAGCGACGGTGACGGGCGGTGGTCTTACCGAAGAGCAACGCAAGGAAAACGACCTTAGGGCGCGCCTCGTGACGCAAGGGTATTTGGAGGCTTACAACTATTCGTTCTATTCCCCCAAAGATTTCGATTTGATGAAATTGCCCCAAGACGCGGAAGAAAGAAAGGCGATTAAAGTACTCAATCCGATCAGCGAGGAGTTGTCGCTCATGCGCACTTTCCTCGCTCCGTCTATGCTCCAAAACGCGGTAAGAAATATCCGTAGAGGGAACGACGAGGGGAGAGAGTTTGAAATTGCAAACGTGTTCAACGCTAGCGAACTGCCCGTTGCAACCCAGCCCAAAGAGGAAAAGCGTTTGGTGCTCGGCTTGTGGGGGTCGGTGGATTTCTTTGATTTGAAAGGGACGGTGGAAGAGATTATGGAGCATTTCCACGTGCGCGTAAAATACGTTCGCGCGAAGAAATCGTTCTTGCACCCCGGTGTGTCTGCGGAAATTACTCTCGGCGAGGAGTCCGTCGGTTATTTAGGGGAACTCGATCCTGCGATCGCGCTTTCGCTCGGCCTCGATAAAAAAGTGGTGCTCGGCGAACTGAATTTGGAAAAAATCATGGCGATTGCCGATAACGGCGTTCACTTCCAAAACTTGCCGAAATTCCCTGCCGTCAAACGCGATCTTGCCCTCTTGGTGGACGAAAAATATACGAGCGAAGAGGTGGAGAACGCCCTTTTACATTCCTGTAAATACGTGACAAAAGCACATCTTTTCGACGTTTATCGTGGCGGTCAAATCCCCAAGGGGAAGAAGAGTATGGCGTATACCCTCACGTTTACGCCCGACTCGACGGCGGAAAAGGGATTCACGCCCGAGGGACTCGACGGGTTCGTCAAGAAGATCTTGGGCAACTTGAAAAACAAGCTCGGCATTGAGCTTCGATAACGATGAAATACGAGAAAAAGATAGAAACCTTTGGGTTTGTCAACGTAGATAAACCGTCCGGAGTGACCTCGTCGTTCGTCGTGAATAAAATCAAGCGTTTGACGGGGCAACCGTGCGGGCATATGGGTACGCTCGATCCGATGGCGAGCGGTGTTTTGCCCGTCGGCGTAGGGAAAGCGACGAGACTGTTTGATTATTTCTTGGGAAAGAAAAAGAGGTATATCGCCGAATTTTTATTCGGCGCAACCTCCGACACGCTCGATACGACGGGAGAGGTCGTTGTCGGTGGCAGAATACCAAGTGCGGAGGAAGTGGAAAGCGTACTTACTAAGTTGGAAGGGGACGTAATGCAAATGCCCCCCAAATATAGCGCGAAAAGTGTGAATGGAAAACGGGGCTACGACCTTGCTCGGGCAGGGATCGAGTTCGAACTTTCCCCCAAAAAAGTGACGATAGACAGCGTTCGATTGCTCGGCAAAGGGGAGCGGGAAAACACGCTTCGTTTTTCGATTGATTGCGGTGCTGGTACGTACATTCGCTCGATTGCGAGGGATTTAGGTACACTTTTGGAAACGCAAGCGATTATGAGCGGGCTTATCCGAAAAAAGAGTGGAATTTTCTCGTTGCAAAACGCCGTACAATTAGACGAGCTTACGGAAGAAAATATAGAAAAGTATATTCTCCCCACGGAGGCGGTTTTACCGTTTGAGCGTTTAGATTTTTCCTCGAACAGTCGGATTTTTTGCGGGCTTTCGCAAAGGATAGAACGGGAGGACGGCAGGTATAAAATCTATCGAGACGGCGTTTTCTACGGACTTGCCGAAGTGAAAAAAGGACAAGTAAAAATCAAAACGAAATTATGCTAAAAATCGTCTTAAACGAAAAAAAACAAAAGCTTGAAACCCCGTGCGTACTGCTATTCGGTGGGTTTGACGGTTTCCATATCGGACACAAAACCTTGCTCGAAAGGGCGAGGGGGTTTGGTTTGCCGATAGCCATTATGACGATTATAGGAGGGAAAGGACTTTCTTTATTCACAGAAAGGGAGAGAGAGTATCTTTTCCGCGCGCAGGGAATAGACGTCGTGATAACGTGCGATTTCCCCTCGATTAAAGACAAAACAGCGGAAGAATTTTTAAGCGAAATTATATCGGTGGTAAACCCTAAATACGCCGTTTGTGGCGAGGATTTCCGTTTTGGGAAAGACGCTTTGGGTAATCCGCAAACGATAAGGGAGATGCAAATCTCCACGCTTGTAGAACCGCTTTTGACTTTAGACGATGAAAAGGTGAGTGCACGGCTCGTGAAAAAGGCGCTCGAGGAGAAAAATTTAGCAAAAGCGAACCAATTTTTAGGCGAGCCGTTTTTTATGATAGGTATGGTCAAACCCGATCGAAAAGTAGGAAGAAAACTCGGCTTCCCCACGGCGAATATCGCTTATCCAAAAGGTAAATTTCCTTTGCCTTACGGGGTGTATGAAACGGAAGTTTTTTTGGACGGAAAGCGGTATAAAGGGATTACGAATTTCGGCTCTCGCCCTACGTTCGATAACGACGAGGTAGTGACGGAAACGTATTTAGACGGCTTTTCGGGGGATTTATACGGCAAAGAACTCAACGTTCGGTTTTTAAGGTTTTTACGGGAAATTAAGAAGTTTTCAGGCGCAGAAGAACTAAAAGACCAACTTTTCAGCGATCTAAAAAAGATAAGAGAATTTATCAAAAAATGAAAGAAATAGATCAAATATTTTGAGGAAAAAGCGATGATTAAATTTGGACCGAGTGGAAATAGCGAAAGTTTTTTCGAAGAGGGGTATTCCAAAACGGAAGAGGCGGCAAAGTACGTGAAAGAACGTGGACTCGACTGTTTTGAATATTCGTTCGGACGTGGTGTTCGTATGACGGAGGATAAGGCGATCTCGATCGGAAATGCGTTTGCAAAAGAGGGGATAGAACTTTCCGTACACGCTCCCTACTTTATCAATTTCGCGAATCCCGACGACGAAATGGCGGGAAAATCGTACGGTTACGTATTAGATAGCGGTAAAATGGTCAAGCTTATGGGCGGAAAGCGCGTGGTGTTTCATCCTGCGGCGCAAGGCAAAGCAAGTCGCTTCGATGCGGTGGAAAAAACCATCGAGCGAATGAAAATTTTGCGCGATTATATTTATATGAACGATATGCAAGACCTTATTTTCTGCCCTGAAACGATGGGGAAAGAGGCGCAAATCGGCACGGTGGAAGAGGTGACGGAGTTTTGTCTCGTTGATCCCGTGTTTACGCCTTGCATTGATTTCGGACATATCAACGCGCGTGAACAAGGCTCGCTTAAAACGGCGGAGGACTATAAACAGCGACTTTCGTATATGATAGAAAGACTCGGCTTTGACAAAATGAAGCATTTCCACGCCCATTTTTCCAAGATTATGTACTCCAAAAAAGGGGAAATAAAGCATTTGACGTTCGAGGATACCGTTTACGGTCCCGAATTTGAACCGTTGGCTATCGCCCTCAAGGATTTGGGGTTAGAGCCGTATATCGTCAGCGAATCTGCGGGAAAACAAGCGGAAGAAGCAATGGAAATGAAAAAAATTTACGATAATTTGCGATAATTTATAAAAGCAACGATTTTGATAGTTGACGAAAGCAATTTTTTTTGCTACAATATAAGAAAGAGGTTTAGTATGATTGAAACGAACGGCAAAAGAGTATTAGAGCAAGTGGATGCGGATGCCGTCTTCACGACTTGTGAATATTTGAAACGCTACATAACCGGATTTTTAACGGAGGGGGGATACGTCCTCGTCGATAAAACCGGTTCCTATTTATATACCGACTTACGTTATTTCGAGGCGGCGGAAAAATTGTTTGCAGGCACGGAAGTAGAGCCCAAACTTTTGAGCCGTGAAAATATTCCCAGTATTCTTTTGAAAGGGTATAAAAAAGTGGCGATTCCGTTTGCGGAAACGAGCTATCCCGAATACAAAAAACTCGAAGAAGTGGGCGTAGAGCTCGTCGATTGTATGCCTGCGCTCAAAAAACTTATGGCAGTGAAAAACGAGACGGAGCTCTCGTCGATAAAAAAAGCTTGCGCGATTGCAGAAGAAGCGTTTTTGAAACTCTTGCCTCAAATCAAAGAGGGTATGACCGAAGCGGAAGTTGCGGCGCACCTCGAATTTAATATGCGTATGCTCGGCGCGGAAGGTCCGTCCTTTGATACGATCGTGGCGTTTGGCTCCCATGGGTCCGTTCCGCACCACGTGACGGGTACGACCAAACTCCAATTTGGCGACGCGATTTTGATCGACTTTGGGTGCAAGGTGGACGGCTATTGTTCGGATATTACGAGAACGTTCCTATTCGGCGACGACGGAAAGCACGAAACGTTCAAAAAAGCGTATAGGGCGGTTTTGGAAGCCCACGAGGCGGTGAAAGCCAATCTGCGCTCTGGTATGACGGGACACGAAGCGGATAAAATCGCGCGCGACGTCCTTGAAAAGCACGGATACGCAAATCTCTTTACCCACTCTCTTGGACACGGCGTAGGCCTCAAGATTCACGAATTCCCCTCCCTTCGTACGGGCGGAGAGGACGTGCTTGTAGACGGTATGGTATTCTCGGACGAACCGGGCGTGTACGAGGCGGGGAAATACGGTATTCGCATCGAGGATACCGTCACACTCAAAGACGGAAAAGTGGAAAGTTTTATGACGAAAACGAGCCACGATCTTGTAATTTTATAAAAAATAAATCATCCAAAAAAGGAGAAATTTACAATGGCACAAATTTTAGCAGGCGATATTCGTAAGGGCGTTACCTTTGAATACAAGAGTGGTGTTTACACCGTGACGGAATTTCAACACGTAAAACCTGGTAAGGGCGCTGCGTTCGTTAGAACGACCCTTAAAAACGTTGTGACGGGACAAGTTTTGTCCGATCAAACGTTCAACCCTACCACGAAGCTCGAAACGGCGCAAGTGGAAACGAAGAAGATGACGTATTCCTACTACGACGGCGAATTCTACGTGTTTATGGACGAAGAATACAATCAAGAAATGCTCACGTTCGAACAAGTGGAAGAAGCGTTGAAATATATCAAGGAAAACGATATGGTCACCGTAAAATTTTTGTACGGAAAAGCGTTCTCGGTTGAACCTGAAAACTTCGTGGAACTGAAAGTTATCGAAGCAGAACCGGGCGTAAAGGGCAACACGGCTACCAACGCAATGAAGAACGCAAAGGTAGAAACGGGCGCAACCATTCAAGTTCCTATGTTCGTAGAAGAGGGCGAAACGATCCGTATCGACACGAGAACGGGCGAATATATGAGCAGAGTTTAACAAGCAAACCATCGACGAATGCAGGATTGAATGAAATCCTGCATTTTGTTGCATTTTAGGAGTGAATCATGCGCGCAGTCGTACAAAGAGTGAAAAACGCCACCTTATCGGTGGACGGAAAAAAGGTGTCGGAAATAGGATTCGGACTCGTCGTCTTTTTAGGCATTACGATGGGAGACGACGAGAAAAAAGCGGACTACGTTGCAAAAAAGATTTGCAATCTTCGTATTTTTGAAGACGAAAACGGAAAAATGAATGTATCGGTGAAAGACGTGAGCGGAGAAATTTTACTCGTGTCGCAATTCACCCTCTACGGCGACGCTTCGCACGGAAACCGTCCGAGCTTTACTCTAGCCGAACGTCCGGAAAAAGCCGAACCGCTATATCTTTATACCGCCGAGAAATGCAAAGAAAACGGTGTTCCTCTTAAGACGGGAATTTTTGGAGCGGATATGAAAATCGAGCAATTAAACGACGGACCCGTCACGATTTTGCTGGAAGCGTAGAGTAAGATTTTCTTTCCTTTTTTTCAAATTAAGACAAAAAGAAACTCTACTGGCGGTAGAGTTTCCCCGTTTTTTCTCTACTCGAAGAAAAAAACGCGATAGAGAAGAGTATAATCGAATAAAAAAGAAAATGAGGAATTTCATTAAAAAAGCGGTAAAAAACGGCGTTTTTTAAGCAAAAAAACGAAAAAACCCGCGTTTTAAGCAAGAAGAGCGAACGCGCAAGCGATAGTTAAAACGGGGGGAAGAACGGAAGCGAGAGTAGAATTCGGGTCTTTTACGGATAGATTGGTTTTTTGGACGAATAGACGAAAAAAGCGTTCAAAAGCTTGAAAAAAATAAAGAAAACAGATAAAATATAGATAACTTTTTTGAAAGGACGAAAAGGGAAAAAATTCCTTTTGAGGGGTTATCGCATGGAAACGAATTATTTATTTGCGCAATCGACGGCGAGCGTTTCGGGAGAGGAGCGCGTATCCTATTCTTGTCGCGGATTGTCGATTGAAGGGAAAGAGGAAAAAAAGATGCAAACGAAAAGGTCGAATAAACTGAATCAAACGAATAAAAAAGTCGTGCCCGTGTTTTTTGCGGCCGACGATATCTATTTGCCCTTTTTGACGGTGGCGATTTCTTCGCTCAAAAAAAATCGCTCCCAAAAATTTCAATATAAAATCCACGTGATGCATTCGGGGTTAAACGGCGAAGACGCGGAGCGACTGATGTCGTACGCGGAGGAGGATTTCCAAATCTTCTTCGTCGACGTTGCGGAAAAGATGAAAGAGATCGAGAAGTTCTTGTGCTTGCGCGATTATTACACGAGCGCGATTTACTATCGTCTGTTTATCGTGAATATGTTCCCCGAATACGACAAGGCTGTTTATTTAGATAGCGACACCGTTGTTTTAGGCGATATATCGGAATTTTACAGCGTTGATCTTGGCGACAACTTAATCGGCGCGATTACCGATCAAGTGGTGTCTGCGTTCGAATGTTTCCGCCGTTATACGAAAGAGGCGCTCGGAATCGAGCCGGAACGCTATTTCAATTCGGGGGTCATTTTGATGAACCTGAAAAAGTTGCGCGAGGAAAATTTCTATCAAGCGTTTTATTCCAAGCTTTCAGGGTATCCTTTCCGCGTGGCGCCCGATCAAGACTGTCTCAACGTCATCTGCAAGGATAGGGTGTATTATTTCCCGCTCGAATGGAATCAAATGCCGATCAGCGGAACGCAAAAAAATCCGCCGAAAATTATGCACTATAATTTAGCGGAAAAACCGTGGCACTACGACGATATCATAAACGGCGAAATTTTTTGGAAATACGCGAAAAAAACTTGCTTTTACGATCGTATCTTGCGCGCGAAAGAAAATTTCACCCCCTCGATGGCAAAGCGCGATCAAGAGGGCGGTAAAAAATTGATGGAGCTTGCGATGGAAGAAGTGGAGCGCAAGGATAACTACTACCGCTTATACGTGGAAAAGCAGTAAGGGAAAAGAAAAGATGCAAGAAGAGAAAGTTTCGCAAGACCGATTAGAAGTCTTGCGAAAAATCGAAAAATTTGAACGCGAGGGCAAACTCAACGAGGCGGTGGAAAACGATCCGCCCGCCCCCGAGCTTATGCCCGACAAGGTCGATTATTTGTGCAAAAAATGGTCGAGTAAAATTTCCCGAAAGGTGGCAAACTTTTTAGGGGATCGCTTTTTCTTGGGGCAAATTAAAAAAGGAAACCTCATTTTAGACGGCGTGGAGGGGGAAGAACATTTATCCGTTTTACAAAACGGCACGATGATCACCTGCAACCACTTTAACGTGGGGGATAACTACTTGGTCTTTCACGCGATACGAAAATACCTTCCGCGCAAATACTTGTACAAGATTATTCGGGAGGGGAATTACACGAATTTCCCCGGACTTTTTGGGTTCTTGTTCCGCCATTGCAATACGATCCCTCTCTCGTCGAATCGGCGTACGATGATGAATATGCTCTCGGCGGTGGACACCCTCTTAAAACGTGGGGAGACGATTTTGGTTTATCCCGAACAAGAGATGTGGTGGAATTACCGCAAGCCCCGTCCCTATAAAATCGGCGCGTTCAAAATGGCGTATCACGCGGGCGTGCCCGTGCTTCCCACCTTTATCACGATGGTGGACGACGCGGAAAAATTAGACGAGCACGGCTATCCGTTGCAACGGCATACTTTGCACGTGATGCCCCCCGTCTATCCCGATAAAACGCTCGGCGAAAAAGTCGGCGCGCAAAAGATGATGGACGAGGCGTTCGCGCTCGTGAAAGCGAAATACGAAGAAGTTTATAAAATCCCTTTAACTTATACAACGGAGGAAAACGTATGATATACGTGGGAATTATTCTACTTACAACCGCTCTGATCGCTTTGGGCAATAACGTGTTCGTCGCGCCCATGGTAGGGGTGGAATGGTGGAATATCAGTCTTTGGACGATTCTTTTCGTCGTAGTAGTAATAGCGATCGACGGCGTGGTTGCTTGGATCGTCAATCACCTACCGAAAAAGTGGTTCTCGCACGATATAAAATGTTTTTCCGTCGGGGCAAAAGAGAAGAAGTTTTATGAAAAATTAAAAATTCGGAAATGGAAGGATAGAGTTCCAGAACTTGGCGCGCTCGGTGGATTTCGGAAAAACAAGATCGCCGATCCGAGTAGCTTGGAATACGTGGAACGCTTTTTGCTTGAAATTTGCTACGGGGAAGCAGTACATTTTCTTTCCCTTTTTCTTGGCTTTTTGGTTATGCTCGTCAACGAAAAATACGCCTTGACCATCGGACTTCCCGTGGCAATCGTCAATTTCTTCATGAATATTCCGTCGCTTTTTATTTTACGGTACAATTCGTATAAGCTGAAAATATTGTATAAGAGTAATTTGAAAAAATTGGAACGGCAACGTAAGAAGCAGGAAGAAGAGTTGTACGCGGAAGTGGCGATAACGGATTGATCCGTTATCGTTTTTTTTGCAAAAAGGCTTGCAAACGGAAGAAAATTATGCTATAATATTTCATGGTTGTGTTTTTTAGACGGCCTATTTTAAGGTAAAGACTTCTACGGAGGGGAATTATGAAAAAAGACGTCGTTATTATCGGCGCTGGTCCCGCGGGGATTTTCACGGCGCTCGAAATGTTAAAAAAGGGTAGTAAAAAGAGCATTGTTATCGTGGAAAAAGGCAAGTCAATCGAAAATAGGAGTTGCCCCAAATCCAAGGTGGGCAAATGCGTGAACTGTAAGCCCTATTGCCATATCACGACGGGGTTTTCGGGTGCGGGCGCATTCTCGGACGGAAAACTTTCTTTGAGTGCGGAAGTGGGAGGTGATTTGCCCCAACTCATCGGCGAGGATTTGGCGCAAGAAACCATTCACTACGCCGACCAAATCTACCTCGATTTCGGCGCGGACGAGCATATCGAGGGGCTCAACGTGACGGAGGAAGTGAAAGAAATCAGAAAGCGCGCGATTCACGCGGGATTAAAGCTCGTCGATTGTCCTATCCGCCATATGGGTACGGAAAAGGCGCAAGAAATTTATCTTTCGATTGAAAAATATTTGCAAGCGAACGGCGTAGAAATGCTATTCGATTACGAATGTACCACCCTTCTTATCGAAAACGGAAAATGTAAGGGCGCGAGCGTGCAAAAATCGGACGGCGCTTCGGCGATGGATATTTTTGCCGATCACACCGTCGTAGCCACGGGCAGAAGAGGGGCGGACTGGCTGGAAAAGGTCTGCGAAGAATACGGCGTGGAACACGTTCCCTCCACCGTCGATATCGGCGTGAGAGTGGAAGTTAGAAACGAGGTTATGGAAACGGTGAATAAGGTGCTTTACGAATCCAAGCTCATCGGCTATCCGAAACCTTTCAAAAACAAGGTGAGAACGTTCTGCCAAAACCCCGGCGGGTTCGTCAGCCAAGAAAATTACGACAACAACTTGGCGGTGGTAAACGGGCATAGCTATAAGGATTTGAAAACGGAAAATACCAACCTTTCCATTCTTTGTTCGCATAACTTCTCCTATCCTTTCAACCAACCGATCGCGTACGCGCAAAAGATCGGGGAACTTACGAATATGCTCGGCGCAGGACATATTATGGTGCAACGCTTCGGCGATATTTTAGACGGCAAGAGAACGTGGGAAAAGGAGCTTTCCCGTTCGAATATCCGACCCACCCTCAAAGACGCGGTGGCAGGCGACATCACGGCGGCAATGCCTTATCGGACGATGGTAAATATCATCAATTTCATTCAAGCGATGGACATCGTCGTTCCCGGCTTTGCCTCGACGGAAACGTTGCTGTATTCTCCCGAACTCAAATTCTATTCCAACCGCATTAAGATGGACGCCGACTTCAACACGAACGTAGAGGGACTTCACTGCCTCGGCGATTCTTCGGGCTGGACGAGAGGGCTTATGATGGCGTCGGTAATGGGCGTTTTGATGGGCAGAAAGCTCGTTTAATTATAAACAAAAAAGAAAAACCGACTTTCTGGTCGGTTTTTTTCGTGTTTTTAGGCATATTTTCGTAAAAAGAATAAAAAATCAAAAAAATACGAAGAAAAAAGAGGAAAACGGAAAAATTTGTCTTATATAGTATTGTATTAAAAAAGAAAGGAGGAATTGCGCGTTATGGTAAGCCCGAAAGAGGCGTGTTATAAACGGGAAGATCTTATCTTGTCGCCGTATGCAAAAAAATCGAAAGAGACGCTCGGCCGTATCTACGAAGAAACGCCGTGTCCTTTCCGCACCGATTTCCAAAGAGATCGCGATCGCATTATTTATAGCAATTCCTTCAAACGGTTAAAAAACAAAACACAAGTATTCTTTGCGCCCGAGGGGGATCACTATATCACAAGGCTGACGCACACCCTCGACGTGTCGCAAATCGCCCGTTCCATCGCCCGTTCGCTTGGACTCAACGAGGATCTTGCCGAAGCGATTGCTTTAGGGCATGATCTCGGACATACCCCCTTTGGACACGTGGGTGAAAGGGTTCTTGCCAAACTTTCCCCTTGTGGATTTGAGCACAACGTACAATCGTTGCGTGTGGTCGATCACATCGAAAAGGACGGACGAGGACTCAATTTAACGATGGAAGTGCGCGACGGGATTTTACAGCACAAAAGCACCGGAAAACCGGCTACGCTGGAAGGGGAAGTCGTGTCGATCGCCGATCGAATCGCCTATATCAATCACGATATCGAGGACGCCGTGCGCGCTGGAATTTTGCAATCTTGCGAGCTTCCCAAAGACGCCGTAGAAGTGCTTGGGAGTATTACGAAAGAGCGGATTAACCGCGCCGTCACGGATATTTACGCCCATTCGGTGGGGAAAGACCGTATTCGTATGTCCGAAGAGGTGTGGAAAGCGACGAACGATCTTCGCGATTTTATGTTTGCAAGGGTGTACGCCATCACGAATAAATCCATGCAAGAGAGAGCGGAGAGAATGCTTTCCGCGATGTATTCGTATTTTATGAAAAACATCGACAAATTGCCGAGCGATTATTTGGCGCTTTTAGAAAAATCAGACGAAAACCAAGTGGTTTGCGATTATCTTTCGGGAATGACCGATCGGTACGCCATCGGCGTGTTTGAAAGTCTATTTATTCCCGAAACCTTTACGCTTGGTGGGGTGACGGTATGAGCGAAAGACGGGGTTTAGACGCTCGATTCTTACAAGAGCTGAAAGAAAAAAATAATTTGGTCGAAGTGGTAGCGAGCTACACCTCGCTCGAAAAGAAAGGAAATTCGCATTGGGCGTGTTGTCCTTTCCACCACGAAAAGACACCCTCGTTCGCCGTCAACGAGTCGGAGCAGTTCTATCACTGTTTCGGTTGCGGAGAATCGGGGGACGTCATTAAATTCGTTCGAGAAATGGAATCGACGGATTTTATGGGCGCGATCCGAATCCTAGCCGACCGCGCGAAAATGCAAGTACCCGAAAACAATCTCGACAGCGATAAAATTCGCGAAGAGGCGGCTCGGCGCAAGCGTATGGTGGCGATCATGCTCGACGCGGCGAAGTTCTACCGCGCGAACCTTTACGGCGGAAAAGCCGACGCGCATTTGGAATATATTTCTCGCCGTCAAATCTCCCCGTCGATCGTGAAACAGTTTGGGCTCGGCGCCTCGCTGGATTTCTTTTCACTTGCCGACTATTTGCTTTCGAAAGGGTATAAAAAGGAGGACTTGCTCGGCTCAGGCGTACTTGCCGAATCGAAGAATGGCAAACTCATCGACGCGCAAGCGGGACGGTTTATTTTCCCGATTATCAACGCGAGCGACGAGGTGGTGGCGTTCGGTGGGCGGTCTTTGGAAAAGACCGATTTTGCAAAGTATAAAAATACCAAAGAAACCCTGCTTTTTAATAAGAGCAAAACACTCTACAACGTAAACTTACTCAAAAAATTCAAGAGGGAAAACCCGATAAGCGAGGTAATTATCGTCGAGGGATATATGGATACGATTTCCCTTTATCAAGCGGGATTTAAGAACGTTGTCGCGTCCATGGGTACGTCTCTCACGAAAGACCAAGCGCGTCTTGTCAAGCGGTATTCCGAAAACGTTCTCATCAGCTACGACGGGGATTTCGCAGGACAAAAAGCCGATCTTCGCGGACTGGAAATTTTGAAAGACGAGCATCTCCGCGTGAAAGTCGTGCCGATGCCCGAGGGACTCGATCCCGACGACGTGGCAAAGCAAGGGCGGGAAGCGTACCAAGTTTGCCTCGACAAAGCCATGCCCCTCATCGATTATAAAATCCACGCGCTCCGTCGCAAGTTCGATCTGCAAACGACGGAGGGAAAACGCGGATATATCGCCGAGGCGGTCAAGGTCATCGAGACGGCGGAAAGCGCGAGCGAAAGGGAAGACTTATTAAAGCGTCTGAGCAAGCAAACGGGGATTACTTACGGCTCGCTCGAGCGGGATTTGCACAATCTACCCAAAACGGGGAGCGCGCAAGCGCCCGTAGCGCCACAAGACGTCGTGGCGGGAACGGATAAATACAAAAAGGCGGCGCGGTTTGTTTTGGCTACGAAACTTTTCCAAATCGAATACGCGAAAGAAACGCCGATCGAGAAATTCGAGTTTGACGAAGAAACGCATAAAATCATTGCGGAGTACATCCGTTCTTGTCAAGAGAAAGGGGAGGGGGTACATCCGAGCTACTTGTTCGAGATTTTAGACGAGAACACGGTGGAATTCAATGAAATTTTGGACTTAAACTACGAGGATAAACTTTCGGGCGAGATAGGCAAAAAGTTTTTCTTCGATAGCGTCAGGGTTCTTCAGCAACAACAGATTGAAAGGAATATTAAACGCTATAAAGATCTCGCTGAAGAAGAAACGGATATGCAAAAGCGGAAAGAATACACGAAAATGATTTTGCAATATACCCAAAAGGCAAAAGATCTCGCAAAAGAAAAACGTCAAAAATAACGGGTACGCCCCGCAAAAGAAGAACGAAAAACGGAGGATAAAACATTGAACGCATCCGAACAAACAATTAACGAAATACTCTCTAACATCATCCAAGACTACGGCAAAAAAGGAAGCATTTCCACCACGGTCTTTTGCGATATGTTGGAAAAGGTGGACGCAAGCCCCGAACAGCTCGACTATCTCTATAAAGAAATAGGGAACGCCGGTATTCAAGTGGTGGACGAAAACGAGAGGGAAAAGGCGCTGTTTGAAGCGGCGCTTGCCGATATTGGCTTAGACGACCCTGTCAAAATGTATCTCAAAGACATCGGTAGAGTTCCTCTTCTTACCGCGGACGAAGAGGTCGATATCGCGCGCCGTATGCAAGAGGGGGACGAATCGGCAAAGAAACGTTTGTCCGAGGCAAACTTGCGTTTGGTCGTCTCCATTGCAAAGCGGTACGTCGGTCGCGGTATGCTCTTTTTGGACTTAATCCAAGAAGGGAACTTGGGGCTTATGAAAGCGGTGGAAAAATTCGATTACCAAAAAGGCTTTAAGTTTTCCACCTATGCAACTTGGTGGATTCGTCAGTCGATTACTCGCGCGATCGCCGATCAAGCGAGAACGATCCGTATCCCCGTGCATATGGTCGAAACGATCAATAAACTCACCCGTCAACAACGCATATTGTTGCAAGAACTCGGTAGAGAACCGACGACGCACGAACTTGCCGAAGCGCTTGGCGTGACGGTGGAGCGGGTGGAAGATATTCGAAAAATCTCCCAAGACCCCGTGTCCTTGGAAACGCCGATCGGCGAGGAAGAAGATAGCCATATCGGGGACTTTATCGAGGACGAAAAGACGCAAACGCCGGCGGAATACGTGGCGAGCGATATGCTCAGAAAACAACTGTTTAGCGTGCTCGATACCTTGACGCCGAGAGAGGAAAAGGTACTTCGTTTACGCTACGGCATCGACGACGGGAAACCCAGAACCCTCGAAGAAGTGGGAAAAGAATTCAACGTCACCCGTGAACGGATCCGTCAAATCGAGGCGAAAGCGCTTAGAAAATTACGGCATCCGTCGAGAAGTAAACGCCTCAAAGAATTCAATTCATGAAAAAGCGGAGTAAACGCATCCAAATTCTCTGCTCTTTGCTTGCGCCCTGTGAAACGTTCGCCGACGTGGGGTGCGATCACGGGTATTGCTCGGAATATATGCTGAAAAACGGACTTTGCGCCCGCGCGATTTTGTCGGATATAGCGGAGGGAAGTTTGGAAAAAGCAAAAACTCTTCTATGCGCGTACGTGGAGCAAGGCAAGGCGACGGCGGTTTTGGGCGACGGGTTCGTCGGCGTTCCCAAAACGACCGATCAGGTGCTTATTGCCGGTATGGGCGGATGCGAGATGATCGGAATTTTATCCCACTCTACGTTCGGTTTTATGCCGAAACGATTCGTGTTACAACCGATGAAAGACAGCGAAAAGGTCCGAAGGTATTTACTTGAAAACGGAGGATATATCGAGCGGGATTTCACCTTTTTAGACGGCGGAAAATTCTACGACGTAATCGTGGGAAGAAAACGGAACGAGGGGGAAGAGGCGCAAACGTATTCCTCTGTCGAATTGCAGTTTGGCAAGGAAAATATCAAAGAGCGAGGGGAGGATTTTCTCTGCTTTTTGGATAAACAGATCGAGAATTTAACAAAATATTTGCTTCGACCTTTGCAGGAAGGAAATAGGAATTCTATGGAGGAAAGAAAGAAGTATTTAGAGGGGGTAAAAAGCGGTGAAACTCTGTGAAGTTTACCAAGTTTTAGAAGAACTTGCGCCGATGAAAATCAGCGATTCGTTCGTGGAAAAATACGGAGCGTACGATCATAGCGGTGTGATGATCGACACGGGAAAAGAGGTGAAAAAAGTGTTGTTTTCCCTCGATTTTTCGCAAAGCGCGATCGAAAAAGCCAAAGCGCTTTCTTGCGATCTCATCGTCACCCACCACCCTGCAATTTATACGAAAATCGGCGAGATTAAAGCGGACGATTTTTTTGGGAAAAAGATCGTCGCTTGTTTGGAAAACGGGATTTCCGTCGTCTCGATGCACCTCAATTTAGACGGCGCGCAAGGGGGTACGGACGAGTGGCTTATGCGCGCGGTTTGTGGCGGTCAAACGCCGAAAAACGTCCGCTTACAACTCCCTCTTTTCGGCGCGTTTGGGTATGGGAGGGCGTATGAATTGCCCAAGGGAAAAACCCTCCAAGAAGTGGCGGAGGATATAAAGACCCAACTGCGCAGTAAGAACGTGTATATTTTTGGAAACGCGGACGCAAAAATCACGAAAGCGACGAGTTTTTGTGGAGCGGGCGCGGACGAGAACGCCGTTGCATTCGCTTTGCAAGAGGGGGCGCAACTTATCGTATCGTCCGATTGTAAACACCACGTCGTGGCCGAGGCGATCGAGCGAGGGCTTAGCGTGATCGCGCCCACCCATTACGCAACGGAAGCGTACGGCTTCCACCATTATTATAAAAAAATCAGTCAACGGATCGAAGCGGAGTGCGTTTGGCACGAAGACGAAATCTTGTTTTGACGATAAGGAGTAGATTATGTCACAATTACAAGCCATTTTAGCGTATCAAGAATGTGATAAGAAGCTTTTCAAGATCGAAAAAGAAATTTCTTCTTGTCCCGAGCGAAAAGAATTGCATCTCGTCAAGAAATTTTTGGCAACGGCGGCGGAAAAGCTGGACGCATTAGACAACAAAGCCAAGCAACTCAAACTGCAAATGGTAGAACTCGCCAAAAAATACAAGACGGCAGAAGAGACCCTTTCGGAGTTCGAGCATATCGACGAGATCGTGGGGGACGGAAGCGGGGATATTGGCTTTTATAAGAAAAAAGTATTGACCCTGCTCGACGTTTTGAAGAAGATCAAGGGAGATATCGCAAATCTCACGACGGCGATCAACGAAACGCACGACGAATATCAAAAACTCAAAAAGCAAGTAATCGCTAAGCAAGCGGAATACAAGACGGCGCAAGAAAAATACGAAGGCGTAAAGGCTTCCCGCTCGGGCGAAATCGAAGAGATCAAAAAGCAACTTGCAGGGTTGAAAAAAGAGATTGCCGAAAACGTGATGGAACGCTACGAAAATAAGAGAAAGGAAAAGGTCTTCCCCGTCGTTGGAAAAATTCAAGACAGACGTTGCCCGTATTGTAGCATGGAACTTTCCTTGAAAGATATGAACGATATTTCCGGTGGCGTGGCGATCGAATGCGCGGAATGTCACAGAATTTTATATAGTGAATAAACGATGCTTTTTAGAGGACTTTTTGCATAGAATACAGTATGCAAAAAGTCCTTGCGAAAATAAACGTTAGAGGTATTATCACGAACGCCCGCCGTTTTCAGGCGTATACTGGCGCAAAACTTTGCGCCGTCGTAAAAGCGAACGCCTACGGTCACGGCGCGGAAAAAGTGGTGGGAGCGCTCGTCGGCGTGGCGGATTTCTTCGCCGTTGCAACCTTTGAAGAGGGACTAAAAATACGTACCGCGTGTGCGCAAACCCCCGTTCTCGTTTTAACGCCTCCCACGACGAAAGAAGAATTGGAACGCCTCGTTCAAGGCGGTTTTCGTGTGACGATGGATCGGTTTTCCGCCCTCGTTTGGGCGAAAGCGTACCCAAACGCGAAACTACATATTAAAATCAACACGGGAATGAACCGATACGGTTTTGACCCCAAGGACGTCTCGCGCGTTTGCGAATATTGTAAAAAATACGGCTTGCAAGTGGAGGGGATTTATTCGCATTTCTATTCCACGAAATTTTCTCTTATGCGCAAGCAAGCGTCGTTGTTTCGGCAAGCGTATACCGAGTGCCAAAAGGCGTTCCCAAACGTAATTCGGCATTTATCTGCCACCCATGGTTGCGCCTATTTAGAAACGTTCGCTTTGGACATGGTGCGCGTGGGACTTGGATTATACGGATATTTCCCCACGAAAAAAGCGCCGTTTCCCCTTGAGAAATGTATGAAAATTTACGCGAAAGTCGTAAGGACGAGAAAGCACGTTTGCGGAGGGCTCGGCTACGGCAAGGAGCGTAAACGCCCCAAAGGATTCGTGTCTATTTTGCGAATGGGGTATGCGGACGGCCCTTTTCGAGAAAGAGGGAAAAACCCAAAAAAAATCTGCAATCATCTTTGTATGGACGCGTCCTTTTGGGCTGGGAAGCGAAAGGAAGAGTACGTGTGCGTGATGGACGACGCGAAAGCCTACGCCTTGCGCGCGGGAACGATTCCTTACGAAGTGTTGTGTTTTTTTACCCACCGAGCGGAGTTTACGTATGAATAAAGGAATGTATTTCGTGCAAGAAGAGCCCTGTTCCTTGCCCGAACAAAAAAAACGGATTCGAGCCTCTATGAAAAAGCGGAGGAGCGAAAACGAGAATAAAGACGTCAAAGAACGGCGTATGGTCGATATCTTTTTTCAGCAGGGATTCGGAGAATATTCC
Organism: Christensenellaceae bacterium; assembly: GCA_045613545.1. Taxonomy (GTDB): domain Bacteria; phylum Bacillota; class Clostridia; order Christensenellales; family Borkfalkiaceae; genus Scatosoma. Next base: position 106,906 of record JAZLBD010000006.1, on the reverse strand, counting down.
ACCTATTTTATCTACCGTTCCTATTCCTCGGAAGCGAGGACGGATCTACTCATCGAGCGTCTTCTTTCGCTTGGGAAAGAAGTGTATTGCCCACGGGTGGAAGGGACGGAAATGGTCGCCGTTTTATCAAAAGAGGGGTACAAGCTCTCGGAAAAAGGAATTCGAGAACCGCTGGGAGAGAGGTTCGACGGGAAGTTCGACTTGACCGTGCTCCCTCTACTTGCAGTCGATCGAAAAGGGAATCGCTTAGGCTACGGCGGAGGGTATTACGACCGATTTATCAAAGCGCACGATTGTGGATTTTTGCTCGGGTATGGGTATTCCTTTCAAAGGATCGAAAGGGTGCCGACGGAAGAGAGCGATGAAAAGATAGACGGATTTCTTTGTGAAGAGGGATATTTTGCAAAAGAAAAGGAGTGAGAGGATGTCAAAAGTAAAAGAAATTTGGACAAGGATTAAGCGGGAGGCTTGGGAATGTTGGAAACAAGCGTTCACCCCGAGTATAACGTATTTGACAGCTAGCACCGTTCTCCTATTGATTGTCTCGAAAATGGGGGAGAAAATCGAGGTGAACCGCGTGATGGTTTGGGCGGTCGTATGCTCGCTTGCGGCGGTTATCTATAACGCGCTATTTTGCTTTAAGACGGGCGGAACGCACTACGAAATGCTCGTTGCGGGGAATTTGAAACGGCGCTCTTGTATGGAGCGAGGCGTCGATCTTTCCATTTCACAGTATAAAGTTGAAAAAGAATATCGGCCTTGGAAAGGGTTCGTGTTCGGCGGAATTATTTCTGTATCCGTGTTGCTGGGGGGAATCGTCCTCGGCGCAAACGGAGAGGGTATGACGCCAGACGGCTCGTTCAGTAAAGGGGTGACCCTTATCGTATTCTTCCTGAACCTATTCGCAGGTTGGGCGATGCTTCCTTTACAAGCGTACAACAAAGCCGGGCAGACGTTGAGCGGATATTTCGTTTGTATCTACGCGATTATTCCCATCGTCGTTTCGGGGGTGTTCTATATCGTTGGCGCATACTCCCGTCGAAACAGACGCCTCCGGGAAGTGGAAATTACGAGGGCGAGAGAGTCGTTGGAACAAAAGAAAGAAAAGAAAATTAATTACGGCGGACTGCCGGGAACGAAACCGAAGAAAAAGAGATAAAAGGTATGCGAATTATAGGCGGAAAACATAGAAGTAGGGTGCTTGCCGAGTTCAAAGGAACGAACGTGCGCCCTACGTCCGATCGCACGAAAGAGGCGCTGTTTAATATTTTGGGAACGAAAGTGCTTGGCGCGAGGGTGCTCGACTTGTTTTGCGGAAGCGGATCGCTTGGGCTGGAATGTATTTCTCGCGGAGCGAAAGAGGTTTGTTTTAACGACGCGAGCAAGGCCAGCGTAGCGCTCGTGAAAGAGAATTTATCCCGTTTGAAAGAACAAGGGAACGTTTCGCATATGGATTTTAGCCAAAGACTTTTAGCGGAAAGGGGCGCGTTCGATTTGATCTTTCTCGATCCCCCTTACGCCGAAGAATTTGGGTATAAAGCGCTTTGTTTAATCGCGCAAAAGGAACTGCTTGCCAAAAACGGGATAGTCGTTTACGAGCGGGATCGCGCCTTTGATAAAGAGGTGCAAGGGCTCGTGCTTTTCGATGAGAGAAAATATGGAAAAAGCGTATTGTCTTTTTTTCAAAAGGAGGAAAACGAATGAAGAAATGTGTGTTTGCAGGAACGTTTGATCCCCCTACGTTGGGGCATAAGAAAACGGTGGAAAAGGCGCTCGCTATCTTTGACGAAGTGGTAGTAGCCCTTATGATAAACCCCGAAAAGACCCCTTGTTTTAGCTTGGAAGAGCGTTTGAAAATGCTCGATCTCACCTTCGCGGACGTAAAAAGGGTTACCGTTTGCTCGCACTTTGGCACCGTCGCCGATCTTTTGCAAAAAGAGGGGACGAATTACTACGTTCGAGGCGTTCGTTCGACCGCCGACTTTGCGTATGAAACGGAAAATATGTACGCTTTGAAAAAGTTGTGTCCCGAAAGTGAGGTGGTGTATTTGCCTTGCGAACAGGAAGATTTGCATATCAGTTCCTCCGTTTGCCGTACCCTCTTACGGTTTGATAAGCCTCTCGACGGGTACGTGACGGAAGGCGTGAAAGAGTATATAGGGCGGTTGAAAAAATAAAATGGATTTATTTGATTTAGCGGGGAACGAAGAAAAGGCGAAACCGCTCGCCGAACGAATGAGAGCCAACGCGTTAAGCGAATTTATCGGTCAAAAACACATCGTAGCCGAGGGTTCGCTCCTTCGTCGCGCCATTGCGACGGACAAGCTGGGAAGTTGTATTTTCTGGGGGCCTCCCGGGACGGGAAAAACGACGCTTGCGAACATTATCGCCCTTTCGACGAACGGCGAGTTTATCAAACTCAACGCCGTCAACGCGGGGGTCGCAGACGTCAAAAAAGCGGTGGAAACGGCGCGTGATAATTTGAAATTGTACGGAAAGCGCACTTATTTAATGCTCGACGAGTGCCATCGCTTTAGCAAGACGCAAAGCGATTCGTTGCTCCCCGCGATCGAGCAAGGAACGATTATTTTCATAGGCTCTACGACGGAAAATCCCTATTCGTCGATGACCCCCGCTATCGTTTCGAGATGTCGGGTGTTCGAGTTTAAACGGCTCAAAGAAAGCGAAATAAAAGAGGCTCTGTTATCGGCGGTTGCCAGTCGCCATAAAGGGCTTGGAAAAATGCAAGTTGAGGTCGACGAAGAGGCGTACGACCATATCGCAAGAATGGCGGGCGGGGATTTGCGTTGCGCTTACAACGCGATCGAGCTTGCCGCCCTCACCACGCCTATCAATGCGGAGGGTAAAATCCATATCACTCTTGCCGACGCGGAAGAATCCATTCAAAAGAAGGCGCTCGGCTATTCGGAGGACGCCTATTACGATTACTTATCGGCGTTTTGTAAATCTCTTCGCGGGAGCGATGCGAACGCGGCGCTATATTATGCGATGCGTCTCATAGAGGGTGGCGGAGACCCTATGCTCGTGTTCCGTAGGCTCGTCGTACATTCGGCGGAGGACGTGGGTATGGCGGATCCGCGCGCGCTACAAATTGCGACGTCCGCGATGTACGCTTTTGAAAAAATCGGCTACCCCGAGGGGCTTATCCCTATGTCCGAAGCGATCATATACGTCTGCGAGGCGGAAAAGAGCAATTCGGTGGTCGAGGCGATGTATGCGGCGAAAGCCGACGCGGTCAACGTGCGCGACGACGGTGGCGTACCTGCGTATTTGAAGGACAACACGTTCGGCTCTAAAGAGGATAAAGAAAGTTCTAAGGGGTATAAATACCCGCACAACTACGGCGGGTACGTCGAGCAACAGTATTTGCCCGATTCGTTAAAGGAAAAGGTGTATTACGTACCAAAGAAAAACGGGTACGAAAAAGAAGTGTTGGAAATCCGCGCGCGAAAGGGAAAAACGAAGTAAAAGGAGAAGAGAAAAATGAAGTGTTTGTATTGCGATTGCACGGAAAGTAAGGTGATTGATTCTCGTCCGTCCGAAGACGATAAAACGATTCGTAGAAGGCGGGAATGTATCGCTTGCGGACGGCGGTTTACCACCTATGAAACGATCGAAGTGTCTCCTATCCTCGTCGTAAAAAATAACGGCACTCGTCAAGCGTTCAACGCGGAAAAAGTGCGTGGCGGAATTATAAAATCGTGCGAAAAACGCCCCGTTCCCATGAAGATCATCGACGAGATGGTGGCGGATATTTCCAAGCAAGTATATAACAGAATGGACAGCGAAATCACGTCGAAAGAGATCGGTGAAATGGTGATGGAACGCTTGAAAAAAGTGGACGAAGTAGCGTACGTGCGCTACGCGTCCGTCTATCGGTCGTTTAAGGATATTTCCTCGTTTATGACCGAACTTAAACTCATGATGAAAGAGGATAAGCGAAAATGAGCAAAAGGGTGAGCGTAGGTAGCGCGATCATCGGCGGGGATAAAATCCTCGTGCAATCGATGACGACCACCAAAACCGCGGAGGTGAAAAAGACGGTGGACGAGATCGCTCGGCTGGAAGCAGTCGGGTGCGATATCGTGCGCGTAGCCGTTGCGGACGAGTCGGACGCCTACGCTCTTCGCGAGGTGAAAGCGCAAATAAACCTCCCCGTCGTCGCCGACATCCATTTCTGCCCCAATCTTGCTGTTTTAGCGATAGAAAACGGCGCGGACAAGGTGCGTATCAATCCTGGGAACATAGGTGGAGTGAGGGATATTGAGCGGGTGGCGGACTGCATAAAAACGCATAAAATCCCCGTCCGCGTAGGCGCAAATACGGGCAGTATAGAAAAAAGTTTTTTGAAAAAGTACGGAAAAAGCGCGGACGCGCTCGTAGAAAGCGCCCTTTTAGGCGCGCGCGTTTTTGAAAAATACGGGGTGGAAGATATCGTCCTTTCAGTCAAGGCTTCTTCCGTGCCTTTGACCGTCGAAGCGTATGAGAAATTGCACGAAAAATGCGATTATCCCTTGCACCTTGGGGTGACGGAGGCAGGGACGGAGCGCGAGGGAATCATCAAATCCTCGATTGGGATCGGGTCTTTGCTTCTCAAAGGGATCGGCGACACCATTCGTGTTTCTCTTTCGGACGACCCCGTCAAAGAAGTGATCGCAGGGAAAGGGATTTTGCGTGCGTTGGGACTGGAAAAAGAGTATATCGAAGTGGTGGCTTGTCCTACGTGTGGAAGATGCGAATGGGAGAGTATGCGCCTCGCTAAAAAGGTGGCGGATTTCGTTTTTCCCTATCGAAAACGCTTGAAAGTAGCGGTGATGGGTTGCGTCGTCAACGGACCGGGCGAAGCGAAAGACGCCGATTTGGGGATTGCGGGAGGCAAGGGAAATTGCCTGATTTTCAAAAAGGGAGAGCCTTATAAAAAAGTAGCAAACGAAGAGGCGGAAGAAGAGTTTTTCGCCGAACTGAAAAGGTTGATAGATGAATAATATTACGGAATCGTATTTGCAAGAAATACGGCAATCCGACGGTTTGAAAAACGCCATTTTGGTGGGGATTACCGTCGATGAAAAGAGAATGAAAGCGGAGTTTTTCCTCGTCACCGATCGCACGCATACGTCGGAAGAGGAAGAACGGGCGCTCGCCGTCACGAAAAAGGTGGCGCCGAGCGATTTTTCCGTGTCCGTCCGCATCGTCAAACGGGTGGCGGACGAAGAAATTTTGCGCGATCGTATCTACGAGTTTATGCAAAAGAATTTCCCCGCCGCCTCCGCTTTTTTCGAGAAGAAAGACGTGCATATCGAGCGAATGGAAAACGGTGCGGTTTTCAGTTTCGACATCGCTTCGGGAGAACAAAGTTTGTTCTCGTCGGGGAATATTTTAGACGAGGTCAGTCGCTATCTGCAATCGACCTATCCGGGAACTTTTTACGGCAACGTACGAGTCGTGGAAAAGGAACGGGTTTACGAAGAAGAACAAATGCTCGAAGAGGCGTTCGTTTCCTCGAGCGTTCGGACTTTCCCCGTAGAGGGTTTTGAAAAAATCGACGGCGCGGACGAGATCCCAACGACGGCTACCTACATAGCCGACGTCGAGGGGGAAAAAGACAACGTCGTGATTTGCGGAAAAATCCTTTTTATGCAAGAGAAAATTTCCAAAAAAGGAAAGACGTATTACACTCTTTCGCTGGACGACGGATCGGGTACGATGCGCCTTTCTTATTTTCCTAAAAAGCTCACGATCGAAAAGATCCAAGCACTTCAAATCGGCGATTTTATCACAGTGATCGGCGCAAACGAACGGTATAACGACAACCTTTCGTTTACCGCGAAAAAGATCAATTACGGGCGTCCGCCCGTGGGATTCGTTCCGCAAAAGAAAGAGGGGAAACCCGTGCCGATGCACTATCACACCGTTTTCCCCGAGCCGTACGTGGACTATACGCAAACGGGGTTTTTCGATCGGCAAGAAAAACCGAAAGACCTTAAAGAAAACGTCTTCGTCGTGTTCGATTTGGAAACGACGGGAACGAACAACAATCCCGCAATGGGAAAACCCGATAAAATCATCGAGATCGGCGCGGTGAAATTGGTAGGGGGGGAAGTCGTGGAAAAGTTTTCCTCGTTCGTAGCGTGTCCCGATAAACTTCCCGCAAAAATCGTCGAACTTACAGGGATCGTCGACGAGGACTTGGTGGGAGCGCCCACCATCGAAGAAGTGTTGCCCGATTTTTGCAAATTCGTAGGGGACGCTTACCTCGTCGCGCATAACGCTCCGTTCGACTGTCGGTTTATTCGGTTGTACGGCGGAGAGCAAGGGTATTATTTTGAAAATAGGGAATTCGACACTTGCGATATGGCAAGGGAACTTTTGCGCGGGGAAGTGAGCAATTTCAAACTCAACACGATCGCCGATTACTACGGATTTTCCTTCCATCACCACCGCGCGTACGAGGACGCGCTCGTGACGGCAAAGTGCTTTATCGAACTTGTCAAAAAACGCAAAACTCTCCCTCTTTGACGGTAGGGAAGAAAAAAATGGAAAAGGTGTCAAAAATAGTTGCAAACATAGTTTGAATATGCTATAATGAAGGCACTTGATAATCAGAAATGATATTGAGAGTGGGTCTGCCCACTCTCAATATTGCTATGTGGAGGTAGTAAGGTTGAAAATTAAACCGATGGAAGAGATTAAACGCGCCCTCGAACCGATTGCCACCGCGCAAGGGATCGAAGTTGCGGAAGTGGAGTTTAAGCAGGGTAGAGAGCCGGCTTTAACGGTGTTTATCGACAAGGAAACGGGCGTGGACTTGAACGTTTGCGAAACCTTCCACCGCGCGATCGACGAACTGCTCGACGAGATTGATCCGACGTTCGGCGTGCCCTACACCTTAAACGTTTCGAGTCTAGGGCTTGATCGACCGCTCAAAACCAACCGTGATTTCGAGCGCAAGCTTGGACAGAAATTAGAGATTAAGCTCTTTGCTCCGCAAAAGGGAAAAAAGACTTTCGAGGCGGTGCTTTTGGGTTTTGACGACAACAATTTGGTGCTACTTAGCGAGGATGGCGTGGAAAGCAAGCTAGAAAGAAGCAAGATCGCAAAAGCTTGTGTCGCCATTGATTTTAACGATTGAAAATAAGAAGAAATAAATTAGGAGAATTATAAAAAATGGATAACAAGATGGACAAAAACGAATTCTTTGCGGCTCTTTCCGACTTGGTGAAAGAAAAAGGGATTGACGAAGAAGTGTTTATGGAAACCCTCAAAAACGCGCTCACGTCGGCGTATAAAAAGCAATACGATGGCGGTGCGGAAGTATTTGTGGAATACGACAGAGAAGTAGGCGTTTTGGAGTTTAAGGCAGTGCAAAAAGTCGTGACGGAAGTGACGGATAAGGACAAAGAAATTTCCGTAGAGGACGCAAAACTTTTGGACGAGCGCTACGAGGAGGGCGACGAAATCGTACACACGTTCGTGCCTAAAAACTTCGGCCGTATTGCGGCGCAAACGGCAAAACAAGTGATTTTGCAAAAATTGCACGAAGCGGAACGGGACAATATGTTCTCGGTATTCTCGGATAAAGAGGGAGAACTTATGGAGGGGATCGTTCGCAAAGTGGACGAAAAAAACGTATACGTCGAACTCGAAGACAAGAAAGTGGACGGCGTTATGTTGCCTCAAGACCAAACTCCCACGGAAAAATATATGGCGGGGGATAGATTGAAAGTGTTCGTGCGCCGTGTGAGAAATAGCGGTAAAAATTCGCAAATCCTCGTATCCCGCGCTGCGCCCGGGCTTGTGAAAAAACTCTTTGAAGAGCAAGTCCCCGAAATTAAGAACGGTATGGTGGAAATCAAAGCGATTTCCCGTGAAGCAGGTTATAGAACGAAGATGGCAATCGCCTCCTCGGACGAAAGAGTGGACGCCGTCGGCGCTTGCGTAGGCAATAGAGGCTCGCGCGTGAACGCGGTCGTGGAAGAACTCGGCGGAGAAAAGATCGACATCGTGCCTTGGAGCGAATTCGAGCTTGAATTTATTTCTAAAGCGCTCTCGCCCGCAACGGTGAAATACGTAAAACAAACGGGTGAAAAATCGGCGATCGTCGTCGTACCCGACGATAAGCTTTCTTTGGCGATCGGTAGAAACGGACAAAACGCCCGTCTTGCGGCGCGTTTGACGAGCTGGAAGATCGACGTCAAGAGCGAAACGGTCGCTACGGAACAAGGGATTACCCCCCTTGACTTCGAAGAAAAAGAGGAGCAAAGCGAAGAAGAATGACAAAGGATAAAACCCCGCAAAGAATGTGTCTGGCTTGTCGAGAGATGAAAGCAAAAAAAGAGATGCTTCGCGTTGTGAAAAACGCCGAGGGTAAGATCTTTTTGGACTTTTCGGGCAAAGCGCCAGGGCGTGGCGCCTATCTTTGCGACGTCGAAGATTGTCTTAAAAAACTCGTGAAATATAAGTTGATCAACAAAACGTTTTCGATCAACGTGCCAAGCGAGGTATATACGGAATTAGAGGAGGCTTTTTTTGCAAAACGGTAAAATAGAGACCTATTTAGGGTTTTGTATCAAAGCGGGGAAAGTCGTTTGGGGGCTCGACCAATTAGAAGAAAAAAAGAAGATGATTCTACTTCTTGCGGACGAATCGCTCTCAGAAAAAGCGATGAAAAATATGGTATACTTGCAGGAAAAGTTTTCCTGTCCCTTGCTCGTTTGCCCGAGCGGACGGCTGGGAGAACTCTTACGTCGACCGAGCGTAAAAGCGGTTGGGGTGCAAGAAAAAAATTTAGCGTCGGCAATCTTGCAAGAGGCTGAACGCTTAGACGAATGGAAAATATATTCGGGAGGAAGGAACTGAATTTATGGCAAAAAAATATGAAAGCGTGGAGAGTGTAAAAGAATTACTCGACGATAAAAACCTCGGAGAATTGCAAAAGCGTTTGTCTGCCACGGAACAACGCTTAGGGGAAATTTTGAAAAAGATTTCCACCTTGGAAACGATGAAAGCGGAACGCGAGGCAGCCGAGGCGAAAGAAAGAGAACTCGCCCTTCAAAAGGAGCTTGAAAAACAAGCGGAAAAAGAAAGAAAAGAGGCGGAAAAACTCGCTAAAAAACTCGCTTTGGAAGAAAAGAAAAAAGAAGAAAAAGCGGTGGAAGAGGTCGTGGAAACTCCCACGATTGAAACCGTCCCTGTACCCGATCAAGAAGAAGTGAAAGCGGAACCTCCCAAGACAGAGGAAAATAGACCGGCAGAAAAACCGGAAACGCCCGCCCGTCCTATCGGCGCAAAGCGACCTCCCATGCGCTTTGTCAACGGCCAAGCGGTAGGCGTATATATTGCAAAACCGGGTACGGAAAGCGGAAGCTCGAGCTACCGTCCTCGACCTACGGGCGAACGCGCGGGTTTTGCGCCTCGCGCAGAGAAGACGGGGGATCGTCCTCGTCAACCCGGTCCCCGTCCGCAACCGAGCGCGCCTGTGGCTAGCGGTTTGCCTATGATGGGTAAAGAGGGAAAACAATTCTCCTCGCAAGCGAAAAAGAAGAATTTCGAAAAGGTGTACGTGGAAAAGAAACCGGTATCCAAGCGTACTTTGATTAAGCAACAAGGTATGTCGATCGAAGATTTCGACGAGGATAAGACGGGTTATAGAAAGGTGCGCGCACCGAAAAAGCAAAAACGCCAAGAAATCCCTACGATCAAGATCGAGCACGCCGTCGTGACGACCGAACAAATCCCTTTGAAAGTGCTTTCGGAAAAGCTGGGTATTTCGGCGGTGGAAATCACCAAACGTCTTTTCAAAGACGGTATTATGAAGAGTATTAACGACTCGATTGATTACGAAAACGCGGCGCTTATCGCTCTCGATTTGGGGATTGATTTGGAATACAAACCGGAAAAGACGGCGGAAGACGTCTTGAAAGATATCACGGTGGAAGAGGACGAAAGCAAGCTCGTGCTTCGCGCTCCCGTCGTGACGGTCATGGGGCACGTCGACCACGGGAAAACCTCCCTACTCGACCGCATTCGTGCAACCTCGGTGACGAGCGGAGAAGCGGGCGGTATTACGCAAAGCATCGGCGCGTACACGGTGACGGCAAAAGGCAAACAAATCACCTTTATCGACACGCCTGGTCACGCGGCGTTTACCGCGATGCGCGCAAGAGGCGCGCAAGTGACGGACGTCGTCATCCTCGTCGTTGCAGCGGACGACGGGATCATGCCACAAACGGTAGAGGCGATCAATCACGCGAAATCGGCGAACGTGCCGATCGTCGTCGCGATGAATAAAATGGATAAACACGAAATCAATCCCGACCGCGTCAAACAGGAACTCATAGAACACGAACTCGTGCCCGAAGAATGGGGCGGGGACGTAATGGTGGTACCCGTGTCCGCAAAGACGGGTATGGGTATCGACGATTTGCTCGATTCGGTGAACTTGGTTGCGGAAATGCAAGAGCTTAAGGCAAACCCCGATCGCCCTGCAAGAGGTACGATTATCGAAGCGAAACTCGACAAGGGCAAAGGCCCAGTGGCAAGCATTATCGTGCAAAACGGTACGCTTAAAACGGGGGATAATATCATCTCCGGTACGACCATGGGTAGGGTCCGCGCGATGTTCGACGATAAGGGCAGAGCGGTGAAATCGGCAGGACCTTCCGTTGCCGTTTCCATTCTTGGGTTTGAAGAAGTGCCGAGCGCCGGCGATAGCATTATGGCGGTCGATCAAGCGCTTATGAAACAAGTGCAAGAAGAAAGAAAGAACAAAGAAAGAGAAAGCATGATTAAAGAGCAAAGCAGAGTCACGCTCGACGACGTATTCGCGCAAGTGGAAGAGGGCAAGATGAAGAACTTGAACCTCATCGTCAAGGGCGACGTGCAAGGGAGCGTGGAGGCCGTCAAGCAATCGTTGGAAAAGCTTTCCAACGAAGAAGTGCGCGTGAAAGTCATTCACTCGGCGGCGGGCGCGATCAACGAGAGCGACGTGATGCTCGCCGACAGCGCGAACGCGATTATCATCGGGTTCAACGTCCGTCCCGACACCAACGCGAAACGGCTTTCGGAAAGCTCGAAAGTGGACGTTCGTTCCTATCGTATCATTTACGAACTTTTGGACGATATCGAAAAAGCGCTCAAAGGTATGCTTGCGCCGAAGCTTCGCGAAATCCTTACGGGCAAATGCGAAGTTCGTCAAACGTTCAACATTACGGGCGCGGGTACGATTGCCGGTTGCTACGTGACGGACGGCAAGATCGTAAGAGGCGGAAAACTTCGCATTTATCGTGAAGATATTATGATTTGCGAGGGCGGAGTGAAACAACTTAAACGGTTTAAGGACGACGTGAAAGAAGTTGCCTACGGCTTTGAGTGCGGTTGCGCGATCGAAGGATTTAACGAAATTCGCATCGGCGACGTGATCGAATGCTACGTGACGGAGGAAATTAAAGCGGTATGAAAATCGCAAGAACGGCGCGTTTGAACGGCGAATATCAAAAGGAAATTAGCGAGATTATCCGCTTAAAAATCAAGGGGACGAACCCTAAACTCAAAGGGCTCGTTTCGGTGACGGAAGTGGACGTCGCTCCCGATTTGAAAACGGCAAAAGTGTATATAAGCGTGTACGCAACGAGCGAAGAGGAAAAACTTTCCTCATTTTCCGCCGTGGAGGAAAGCGCGGGGTTTATTCGTCACGAGCTTTCGCAAGTAATGCGGATGCGTACCGTCCCTGCTTTGACCTTCCTTTGGGACGGCAGTATGTCGTATGGGGCGAAGATGGACGAATTGCTTAAAAAAATTCACGTGGAAGACGATACGAAAGACGAAGAATAAGGAGTATCTTTATGGCGCAAAGTACGTTAAAAGAGATTGCAAGCATTTTACTTTCGGCAAAGAAAATTGCCGTGCTTTCTCATATGCGCCCCGACGGAGACGCTTTGGGTTCGGTGCTTGCGTTGTCGTTTGCGCTTGAGAAACTTGAAAAAAATCACGTCGTATGCAACGAATCGGACTTGCCCTCAAACTTACTTTTTTTAGACGGGCTCGATCGCGTGAAAAAAACGGTGGACGAGGACGTGGACGTGATCATCGCCCTCGATTCGGCGGACGATACCCGCCTTGGCGCGCTACTCGAAGTTTGGAACGCTAAAAAACGGAAAGTGACGACCGTAAACGTCGATCACCACGTTTCTAACACGAGATATGCAAAATACAACTTCATTCGAGAATGTTCGGCAAACTGTATGAATGTATTTCGTTTGATAGAAGCGTTGGGGGTGTCGATGGACGAAAAAATCGCTAACGCCTTGATGGTGGGGCTCTTGACCGATTCGGGGAATTTTTCGCACGACGACGTCACCGAGGAAACGTTTTCGGTTGCGGCAAGCCTCGTCAAACACGGCGCAAACGTGAAAACATTAAACGAGAAATTGTTCAAAACCCAACGGAAAGCAAGGGCGGGCTTGTATGCGGAAACGATGCGTGGTATTCGCTACGCCCTCTCCGATCGGTTTGCCTTTATCGTAATCACGCAAGCGAATATGCAAAAGTACGGCGCGGACCAAGGTATGACGGAGGGATTCGTGGACTTCCCTTTGTCGATCGACGTGGTGGAGGTAAGCGCTTCGATTATGGAGATGAAGAAAGGACAGTATAAAATTTCTCTTCGTTCCAAGAACTACGCAGACGTGAATCGTATCGCGGGAACGTACGGCGGTGGCGGACACGTGCGCGCGGCGGGTTGTATGATGTTCGGCGAAATAGAAGACGTGCTCGATCGCCTCACCTACACCGTTTCGCAATATTTGGAATAAAACGGATAAAAACGTGAAAAACCCTATCTTCCCGATAGGGTTTCTTTTTTTTGAAAAAAAGAAGGTTTGTCATATTTTTAGGGCTATTTTTCAGTAGGAATGAAAAAAATGACAAAAATAAACAAGTAAAATTCCGCATAAAGTTGATTTTTCGTGGGGCTTTATGGTATAATAGAAACGTAAAGGAAAGAACCGATTTTTTTCTGCGGTTCGATGGTGACAAAATGGCTCAAAAAACGAAAAAATGGGAAGAGACGATACGATTGACCGCGCAGGCGCAAGAAACGGTTTCCTACGCGGACTATTTTGCGCAACGCTCGATTTTCAAAAGTTTGCAAATCCAAAACAAGGGCGCGGAAGAAGTCAATCTCACTCTTTTGATAAGCAGTTCGTCGGGGCTTATTCGACCTTTGGAAAAGGAAGTGAAAGTTCCCTTTGAAAGCGCAGTGGAAATAGACGGAAAAAATCTGCTTTCGCCGTTGTATTTCGTTTCACTGGAAGAAGCGAAAGAGGAGACGATTTCCGTGCGCTTGCAAGCGCAAAAAACGGTCGTAGCTACGGCGGAGTGTAAGGTTTTAGCGCTCTCGTTCGACGAGTGGGAAGGTACGGGCGGAAACAACGAGACGATCGCGCATTTCGTTCGCCCTAAGCTCGCCGATCTCGCGCGCCTCAAAACCGAAACGGCGGAGCAACTGAAAAAATGGGGAAAAGAGAGTGAACTTAGCGGGTATGAAAATACCGATAAGAATCTCGTTCGACAAACTGCCGCGGCGTTGTTTGCATGTCTGCGCCGTTATTCCATCACGCAAAAAGCGGAAGATTTATCCCGTCCCACGACCCTTTCCTGTGGAAAGATTTTATCAGGGCGCGTTGCGAGTGAAGGGGAAATGGCGCTTCTTTTTGCCTCCGCGCTCGAAAGTATGGGCTTAAACCCCGTAATCGTTTTAGGGGAACGTTCGATCGCTTGCGGTGTGTGGCTGTACGAGAGTTGCTTTATGGACACCGTTTCGGATGATATGGGTCGGCTTGAAAAATATATCGACGACGGCATCAATAATTTGAGCGTGTTCGATATTTCCGATTTATTCTCGGGGAAAAACGTGGCGTATTCGACTTCGGAACACCATTTTATGCAAAAGCTTTCCGACGGGAAATATTTCGATCGCTACGTGGATATCCGCCGTTGCCGTATAGGAAAACTCCTTCCGCTTCCCCTTCGGGCGAAGAATATCAAAGGATTTGAAATTTTAGACGAGAGGGAAACCTCGCCTTTTTCCGCCCCGCAGAATTTACAAGAAAACAAACGCTTAGGACTTGACGGCAAACTTACCAAAGATAAGCAATGGGAAAGACGGTTGCTCGATTTGTCCCTTAAAAACAGCCTATTACATTTTCAACCGAACAAAGGCGGAGTGCATCTGTTTTCCGTCGATCCAGATAAAACGCTTGAAAATTTGACTAGATCGGGTAAAATGACCGTTCGAACGGGTGGGCAAGCGCTCATTTCTCACCTTCGAAATAAAGCCGACTTCAATCTTGTCCGCGAGCTTGGACAAATGAAAGAGCTCATTCAAATCGAGCAGGAATCGGGGGTGCTTTGCGCTCTTTCGAGCGAGGAAGAATTACAAGAAAATATGACTCGACTCGTCCGCAAGAGCAAAGAGGCGAACGAGGAATCGGGCTCGAAGATTTTATATCTTGCTTTTGGTTTTTTGAAGTGGTACACGCGAGAGGACGGCAAGGAAAAGTACGCCCCGCTCGTGCTTTTGCCCGTGCAACTTAAAAAAGTAAAAGGAGGCGCGTCGTTCGAGCTGTCTTTGACGGACGAAGACGCGTCGGTAAACGCGACTTTGCTCGAATTTTTGAAACGGGAATTCGACATTGATATTCGTGGTCTCGACGGCGTCTCGGGGCTAAAAATCAACGAGATTTTGGCGATGATTCGCTTGGAAATCGTCCAAATGAAAGGCTGGGCGGTGTTTAGCGACGTCTATTTATCCGCGTTCTCTTTTGCACGCTATCAAATGTGGCAAGACCTCCGCAAAAACATAGGCGAATTTTCGAAAAATCCTTTGATTTCCTCCCTCCTTCATAACAGAAACGAGCTTGGCGAGGGAAGTTTGCAAGCGGTGCAAGAGGACGAAGGCTCGCTCGTGGACACGTTGACGCCACTTCCCGCCGATTCTTCGCAATGGGAGGCAATTTCCCTTTCGCAACGCGGAGCGTCGTTCGTGTTGCACGGGCCTCCGGGGACGGGGAAGAGCCAAACGATTACCAATATTATCGCAAACGCTTTGCGAGATGGAAAGAGGGTGCTTTTCGTCGCGGAAAAACAAGCCGCGCTTTCCGTTGTAAAAAAGAGACTGGATGCGATCGGACTTGGCGATTTTTGTTTGGAACTACATTCCAACAAGACGAATAAAGCGGACGTTTTAGGAGCGCTTTCCGGTACCCTTTCGCTCGCCGGGAAAGTGGAGAACGTTTCCTTGCGCGAACAGTCTGACGGGATTGAAAAAGCCAAGGAAGATTTGAACGCGCCCTTGAAAGCTCTCCACAAAAAACGTCGGTTGGGCGTTTCGGTGTACGAGGCGTTGCTCCTTTGCTTAAAATACAAAAACGCGCCGGAAATTATGAACATTGAAAGCTCGTTTTACGATAGCTTGACGAAAGAAAAAATCGAGTATTACAAGCGGATTATGGTGGAGGCGGCAAGCGCGGCGAAAGAGTGTGGAGGGGTTTATAATTCGCCTTTCTCCAACGTGCGACTCGTGGAATATTCCAGGGGGAAGCGGGACGGGGTGTATTCTTCCTCCGAGGTTATGATCGCCGAGATCAAGCACCTTAAGAACTATATCGCCCTTTTCCTCGAACTCTATCGCCAACGTATCAGCTCGATCACGCGAAAAAAACTTCAAACGATCAAAGAACTGGTCGGCTTGCTCGTCAGCGGTGGTTTCGAGCGGTATTTTGGGGAAGACGAGGAAGAATTCCACGTGTTCTTCAAAGCTAACCGCCAGCTCGACGCTTGCTTGGAGCGGTATTTTAGCCGTTATCGTAGGCTCGTGGACGTGGAGAAAGACCTGCCTCAAATCGGCAAGTGGCTCGACGAGGGGAACGGGGACGTTTCCTCGGATAAGCTCGCTTTTTCGATTGCAAAAAAACTTGCAAAAGCCAGCATCGTAAACGTCAACGAGGACGAAATCGTCCACGATATTGCCTTGCTTAGAGAAATTTTCGAGGCGATGCAACAAGCGAAAAATAACACCCGTCTTTCGAGGCAATTTTCCGCCGGTAAAAAGGTGGATTTCTTTGAAAAGCGAAAAGCGTTCTTGGCAGATTTGTATCGCCTCCATACCCTTTGCGCTTCACTGTTTATGGATTACAACCCCGACAGCTTCAACAGTATGTGTTTAAGAGCGTCGAGCGGATATACGGCGCCGGTTTTAGAGGGGCTTTTGCGCTCGCTCGAATGTTTTGAGGCGGCGGAAAACAGCTTCCTTGCCATTACGAACGGTGATAGGAATAAAGTTCCCGAAGAGGACGTACTCGATTATTATACGCAAAAAGCGGGCGCGCTCATCGACAACATAGATATGCTCGCGAACTGGTGTATGTACCGCGCGACCGCGCAAAAATTGGACGAGGCGGGGCTTACGTTCATCACCGATTCTTTGGAAAACGGAAAGGTTTCGGGGGAAAATATCGTCGCAAGTTTCGAGAAAAATATTTACAAGAACTTCTTGCAGACGAACATTCCGCTCGATCCGGTACTTGCAAGATTTTCGGTCGCGCTCCAAGAAGAGGGAACGGAACGCTTGCGTTTGCAACTCGACGAATACGCCAAAAAGACGGCGCAAAACGTTCGCGCCTCTTTGATCGCTCGGCTTCCTACGCCCGATTCGGAGGGCAGTTTGAGTTTGGATTTGGTGAATTTTAACCGTTTTGTAAAGAGTAATTTACGAGGGGTGGGGATTCGAAAACTGTTCGAGGAAATACCGGAGCTTATGCGCGTGCTTGCGCCGTGTATTTTGATGAGTCCCATCACCGTGGCGCAATATTTACAAGCGGATAGCAATTCCTTTGATCTCGTTATCTTCGACGAGGCGTCGCAAATGCCGACGGCGGAAGCTGTCGGGTCGCTCGCCCGCGCGAAATGCGCGATCGTCGTGGGGGATCCCAAACAGCTACCGCCCACCGAATTCTTCTCGGCAAGCTATATCGACGAAGAGAATTTGGAAAACGAGGATATGGAAAGCGTTTTGGACGACTGTTTGGCGCTCGGTATTCCCCAAAAGCATTTGTCGTGGCACTATCGGAGTAAGCACGAAAGCTTGATCGCCTTTTCCAATTTGATGTATTACGGCAACAAGCTTTGCACCTTCCCCTCTCCCGACGGTATTGCAAGTAAGGTGAAATTTATACGGGTGCAAGACGGGGTGTATGATCGAGGTCTTACCAAGCGGAATAAAGTGGAGGGCGACGCGCTCGTCGAAGAGGTGATTCGTCGTCTGCGCGATCCCATTTTGCAAAAAGCAAGCCTTGGGATCGTCACCTTCTCTTCCGCGCAAAGAGATTATATCGAACGCAAGCTTACCGCAAGAATTTTGGAGGAAAGATTGGAAGACGTCGCTTACGAAAGGGAAGAGGCGTTGTTTATCAAAAACTTGGAAAACGTACAAGGGGACGAGAGAGACGTCATTCTATTCTCGGTGTGCTACGGCCCCGATCGGAATGGAAAAATCTCACTCAACTTCGGGCCTTTGAACCAAGCGGGCGGTTGGCGCAGACTCAACGTCGCGGTATCGCGCGCGAGAGAGGAAATGCTCGTATTCTCGTCGATGACGGGGGGCATGATCGACCTTTCTAAGAGCGGAGCGAAAGGGGTGGCAGGGCTCAAGGCGTTCTTGGAGTTTGCGGAAAAGGGAAAAACCACGCTCGCTATCCCCGCCGAAAGCGTCTTGGAGAAAAAAGACGGACTCGGCAAATATATCGCGGAAGAGCTCGCCTCGTACGGGTATGATTGCAGATACGACGTAGGCGTGTCTGATTTCAAGATCGACGTCGCCGTGCTCGATCCCAAGAATAAACAAAAATTTATTTTGGCGATTCTTTGCGACGGCACGGAAAAATTCTCGGTGAAAGATAGGAACGTGTTGCAAATCCAAACGCTCAAACGGAACAATTGGAACGTGACGCGCGTGTTTGCGGTGAACTATTTCAACAACCCAAAACGGGAAATCAAGCGGATCAAAGACCTGCTTGACAAATTGACGGGCGCGGATAAAAAGAGCGGAAGCTGTCTTGCGCGCGCCAAACGGAATTATAAGGTAGCCGAGCTCGAAAAACGACTCGAGAGCGCGACGTTCGTGACAAGCGGGGAAAACGACGCGGAGATTCTCGCGCGGATGAAGAGCGTCGTAGCGACGGAAGAGCCGATTTCTTTCCGTTTCCTTATCAAGCGCGTGCTGGCAAGTTTGGGGATTACCAAATACGGGAGCAAGATCGAGGCGAGAATGCAAGCCTTGGCGTCTCTTTGCGCGTTTAAGAGCGAGAAGATTTTCGGCGAATGTTATTATCGAAAGACGGATAAATGGAACACGTTTGAAAAATACCGCGTGGAAACGGGCGAGCCTCTTCGAAAGAGTCCGACTGATTTCACGCCGTATGAAATCGTGGCGCTCGTAAAATCGGCACTTGAAGACAAAGTGGCGCTGTATCCTGACGAACTGCTCGTGATTATGGCGAACCTTTTCCGTTTGCAAAAGCCGAGCGAGGAGTTTGCTTTGTTCGTGCACGACTGCATTACCTACGGCGAGGAAAAAGGATTGCTTGTTCGCTCCGTGTCCGATCGGATATCCCTCGCTTAAAACAAAGGACAACGAAAGATGACAAAACAAATACAAGAAAAGAACGAAAGCGGGTGGAAGTTGTTTAACTTCCGCCCCGTCCTCTTTTCTGCGCTCGCGTTTTCGTTCGGCGTATTTTGTAATTACGTAAGCTGGACGGGAGGCTGGGCGTGGGGATTTTTCTTGCTTTGCATTTTATCGCTCGCGCTACTTTTGATATTTTCACGGAAATCGTTTATTTGGTTTTCCGTGCTATTACTTCTCTTTTCATTCGGGTTTTTCTCCTTGCAAGCGCAGGTGAAACGGTCGGGGATAGACGGTTTTCCCAGCGGAGAGTACGAAGTGCAAGCCGTCGTTTGCGAAAGGGAAGAGACCGGGGAAAGCGTTCGCTTTCTCTTAAAAGATCTAACGATCGGTGGGAAAGAGCGCGAAGGGTTTATGCGGATTATTCTTTCCAAAACGCAAGATACGAATTGGTCGGAGGGGGAGGAAATTGCTTGCCAAATGCACGTTTCTTCCGTTTCCTCGCACGAAAAAGACAGTTATCGCTACGGGAATATCTCCAAAAAGATTTTCTATCAAGGCAAAAACGTGCAAAACGCTCGCGTGATAGATGAGGAATGGGATTTGTTTTCTTTCCTTCGTTCTCGCCTCAAAGATCGCCTCTATGCCGGAATGGACGAAGAGAGCGCAGGGACCCTGTTTGCCATTTTAACGGGCGACACCTCCTTGATTGAGGAGGATTTGCTAGAAAACGTCCGCTACGGCGGAATCGCGCATATCTTTGCCGTTTCGGGTCTACATATCGGAGTGCTCTACGCGGTGCTATTGGGCTTACTTTCTCGTTTTCTTCCGAAAAACATGCGCCTTCTAAAATTAGGAATTCTAACGGGAACGCTCTTGTTTTACGGCGGTGTTTGTGGGTTTACCGCGTCCGTGATCCGCGCGATCGTGATGTGTCTCGTACACGCCGTCACCGATACGATCGGCGTGCAAGGGGACGGTTTGGAACGGACGGGACTCGCCCTTTTGTGCGTACTCGTTCTCTCGCCGGCGGAACTGTTTCAAGTGGGGTGTTTGTTGTCTTTTTCCGCTTGTTTCGGAATCAGTATTCTCGCTCGTCCGATCAAAGAGGGCTTAGGGAAAGTTTGCAAGGTAAAAGAGGGAGGACTTGGCGAGAAAGCGACGGGATTTTTAGGCGTTTCTCTCTCTGCACAGCTATTCACCGCGCCGTTTTTATTAAACGGATTTGGATACGTTTCCTCGATAGGACTTTTGCTCAACGTTTTATTCGTACCGCTGATTGGCGCTACGTTCGCCGTTTTGCTTTTCGTCGCTTGTTTAAGTATGTTCTTTCCGCTCGGGGCGTCGATGGTGCTTTTACGCGTTCCGTCGATGCTGTTTTCCGTAGGGCTTCTCGTCTTTCACGCGGTGGACTTTTCGAAGTTTTTATTTTACGGGAGAATGCCTTTTTTCGCTATGTGCTGTTATATAGTCATTCTGACGTTATTATCGGATAAAGTTAATTTTGAAAGAAAAAATCGCCTCGTTTGGATAAGTTTGGTAATTTGCCTTTGTGTCGCGTTGATTTTTCTTGAGGTTTGAGGAAAATATTGCGGATTTTCTTGCTTTTTTTGAGGGGCTATGTTATAATAATAACATATTAACGTGGGAGACTGTATGAAATACGTTGCACTCAAAGAGCATATAGCAAGCCAAGGCGTACAGCCCATCTACCTATTAGAGGGGGAAGAGGGGTATTTTCGCGCCGGTGGGAGCGAGATGATTTTTCAAGCTTTGCGCCCCGATAAAACGCTCGATTATTCCTCCTTTGACGGAAGCGTTTTGAAAGGGGAAAAGATCAAGGAGCTCGTTTCCGCATTGCTTGCGTTCCCGTTTTTGAGCGAAAAACGGTTGGTGCGCGTGAGCGAGTTTTACCCCACGGAAAAGGAATTCGACGCCTATTTGAAAGGGGTGTTTGAAAATCCTCCCAAGACGAGTACCCTTTTGATCGTCAACAGTGGAAAAGGCAAAAAGGAACACGCCGTACTTTCCAAAAAGCAAAACGTCACCATCGTCGAATGTAAAAAAGCGGAGAAAGAAATGATCTGTAAATGGATCGTCGTGACGGCAAAGCGCGCGGGGATTTACGTGGACGGCGTGACCGCGGGTAGGATTTGCGCCTATTGTAATTTGGATATGTCGCGGGTTTCCAAAGAGGTGGAAAAGCTGATTTCTTATCTCGCGCACAAAGGGGAAAAGCGAATTACCGACGATCTTGTGGAAGAGATGGTAAGCCCCGACATCGAATATTCGGTTTTTCAACTCTCAGACGCGTTGTCGGCAAAAAATTATAACGGATTTCTCAAGATTGCGAAAGAATTGATGCAAAAGGGAAGCGACGAAATTTCCCTGCTCACCACCCTCGCCTTTCATTTTAGGGACGTGTACGACGTTTCCCTTGCAAAAGGTACGGAAAAGGAGGTGGCGCTCGCGCTAAATATGCACGAGTTCGTCGTGAAGAAATCTCGCGCTCTCGCCCAAAAAATAGGCAGAGATCGGGCACGGCAGTGCTACGAATGGGCGTTTGAAGGGATTAGCGGGATTAAAAGCGGAATATACATGCCGGCAACCGCTTGGAAATTGGTGGTCGGAAGATTGTTTTTTGATCCGTCGTATAAAAAAGACGGAAAGGAGGTAGGAATATGTTAGAAACGTTGCTTTTGGCGTCGAGCGGATTCGTGGAGTTCGGTATGAAAGTAAAAGATTACTTGAACGCTCTTAACTGGACGGACTACGTTTGCGTGGCGCTTATGTTTTTATTGTTTTATTACGTTTCTAAAACGTTGCGTGAGAACGACGCTACGAAACTGATGGTGCTCTATTGGCTATTGATCTTGGGCGTGGGGGGAATGACTTACGTCGTCGATTTGTTAAACGCCACGTTCTATTTATTCTTCTTAATATTGCTTTCGATGTTTATGCTCATTTTGTTCAACGTAGAGGTCAAAAAAAGTTTATGGGACGTACACACGCAGAAAAATGAAACGGGCGAAAGCAGTCGTGGAAACAACGCGGTGGCGTCGAAGGAATCGGTGGAAACCTGTATTTCCAGTATCATTCGCGCCCTTCAAAATATGTCGAAGAACAACGTCGGCGCGCTGATCGTTCTTTCCAAAGGGAATTTGCCGAAGCAAGTTTTACATAGCGGGGTGGTGATCGACGCGGATATTTCCACGCAACTTATCGAGGGGATTTTCTTCCCGAAAGCGCCCCTCCACGACGGAGCGATGATCATTCGCGGGAACAAAATACAATCGGCAGGGTGTTTCTTACCGCTCACGCAAAAGAGCTATCCAAAAGATTTTGGGACCCGTCATAGAGCAGGGATCGGTATCACGGAAGTATCCAACGTCATATCCTTGATCGTTTCGGAGGAAACGGGAATTATCTCGATCGTCAAGCAAGGGAACGTCGCAAGGTATGCGGACTACGATATGCTTTCCGAGGCACTTCGTGATTACTATTGGCAAGAACTTCCCTTGTCCAGCGATAGAAAATTTAGAGGAGGAGATCGAGTATGAAATTTTTCGGATTTTTGCGTAGCTTGTTTATAGATAAATTTTGGATCAAAATCCTCTCGCTCGTATTGGCGTTTATCGCAGTCGTCCTTTTGAACGTGAGCTAAAACAAAACGTCGCTCTCCCGCATATAATAGGGGTGGGGTGGCGAGATGAAAATAGTGTGTAAATTCGGAGGCTCTTCCCTAGCGACGGAAGAGGGTATCTCCGCATTGATAAAAATCGTACGGCAAGATCCCGCTAGGCGGTTTATCACCGCTTCCGCGCCGGGAAGAAGGGTAAATACGGAGAAAAAAGTGACAGATCTTTTACTCGATTTCTTCGACGGGAAACGCCGTAATGATCAAGAGATTATGCAAAAACGCTTTGCCGAGATCCGAGAACGGTTTTTGCCGTTTGCAACCTTTTGCGGACGGCAAACCCTCGAAGAGGTGTTAGAGCAAGGCGAAAAAGAACTGTATTCTTTTAACGAACGGGAGTATATCGTATCGAGAGGCGAAGCTTGGACGGCGATCCTACTTTCCAAAATTTTGGATCTGCCACTGCTTAGCGCAACCGAGCATATTCTCGTGGATAGAAATCAATCGCGCGCGATTTCCTTTTGCAAGCGCAGTTTCCAAGGCGTAGAAAAAGGGGTTGTTCCCTCTTTTTACGGGCGAGGGAAAAATAAGCCTGTTGCCTTATTTCCTCGAGGTGGAGGCGATATTACGGGCAGTTTGATCGCGAGCGCGGTAGGCGCGGACGTTTATGAAAACTGGACGGACGTCGAGGGCGTGTACGCCGTCGATCCAAACCGAATCCAAGGCGGGAAAAGAATAGAATTTTTAACCAGGCGAGAGCTGTACACCCTTTCGCGGTTGGGTATGCCCACTTTTCATTATCGGGGGATTGCGCCTCTTGGGGACGTCTCTCTCGTCATCGGCAGTACCTTTGCGCCGTCGGGTGGGAGAACTTGGGTGAGAGATACGGGCTGTCGAGATTGTCCTGCGGGCGTTATCGCGCGAGATGGGAAACTGTTTATCGTCAGTGATTTTCAAAGCGAAACGGAGCTAATCTCACGCCTTATAAAAAGCTTAAAAGACCGCGGTATAAAAGGGAAGGGAAAGAAAAGAGAGGGCTACGTCGAAGCTGTTTTGCCTCCTAAGGAAGAGGATCGGGCGCTTAGGGTTGCATATCAAACTTTTTTTTGAAAATAATAATTTTACGAAAGAGATATATTTTATGAAAAAATTTTTTGTAAAAAAGGGTATATTGACGGCTATTTATATAGTCTTTGCAGTGATGATTGAGATCATCACTTTTTCCGTTCTAAAAATGGGCGTCTTACCCGTATATTGGGGATTGGATTTTGCGCTGATCGTCGGAATATCCATCGTGTTGTTTATTTTGCCCTCGTCGAAAGCGACGATTTGGATCGCCTCCATCTTTTTGACGCTTCAAGCGGTGCTTGGGATCGTCAACGAGGCGCTTATGACGATGAGTGGGATCGTGTTCGGTCTTACGATGCTCAATTTAACGAAAGAACTCGGCGGGGTGTTTAACAGCGACTTCGTCAATTGGTGGCTGTTTGCAGGGTTGCTGTTGCTTGCCATCGTTGCCATCGTTTCGATGATCGTCGTGCAAAAGAAAGTCCACGCGCCGAAAACGCGTTTGAATCGAAACACTGTAATTGCGCTCTTACTGTGTTGTTTAATCGGCGAAAATGCGTCTCTTTTGTGTTATCAACTCACGGTAAATTCCTTTAATAAAGCGATAGCATACGACGAACTTTCCTATTATAACGACGATAGATATTTATACGATACGCAATTTATTTCCGCAAAAGCGCTTAAGAAGTTTGGTACGTTCGGATTCTATTTCGTCAACGTTTCCAACGCAATGGATAGGTTGTTGTTTGGACCCGAAAAGAGCTTGTCTGCATCGGAAGAGGAACAGTTCGCTTATTTAGACAGCTATTTTGCCGAGGGAGAAATGAGCGAAACCGTCTATGGAAACAGTATTTATACGGGCGCGTTGCAAGGAAGAAATATCGTTTTAATCGTTTTAGAGTCGGGCGAATGGTCGGGAATCAACAAGGAATACACCCCCACGTTATACGCCTTGGCAACGCAGGGGATCGCTTTCACCGAGTATTATTGTCGAGATAAGACGAATCATTCGGAGGCGATGGGGATTTTGGGAAGTTATCCCGTTCGCAGTACGCCCTATTCCGATTTGGAGGACTCCACGCTTTCGTTCTCGCTCCCGAACGCGTTGCGCAGGCAAAACTATACGACGCACTATTTCCATGCGAATAAGGGAAGTTTTTATCACCGTGACGTTACGCACGGCGAGGAGGGGTGCTATGGCTTTGATTCGGCGTATTTTCCCGAAGATTTGCCGGCTCTTAAAGGGTATGATAATCCCAATAAAAATTTTTACGATTTCGACCTCGACCAAGACTTAATGCGTTATTACACGCCCGAATATACCGAGATTGCGGAGGGGGACGAAGCGTTCTTTACTATGCATATGACCCTTTCCTCGCACGGACATTACGACGATTTATTGGAAGAAGACTACACCAAGGATCTTACGGAAGAGGAAAAGGAAGACTTGCGAGATAATTTGGTGGTAAAGGGTCTTGAATCGTATTACGAGATGATTGATGGGTATCCCAAAACCTACGTGTACCCTTCGCACGCCGTTGACGAGGAGCATATAGAAGAAACCTATTCCAGCGGACAAGCCCAAGATATTTACCGCCGATTTAAGCGATATCAAGCAGGCGTGATGGATTTGGACGAAGGGATTAATATTTTGATGAAGAACTTGCAAGCGCAAGGGCAACTGGATAACACAACGTTCTTCTTTTATGCCGACCATTCGGGGTATTATAACAACCAAAACTACTACCTCAAAGGGATTAAGGAGGGAATGAGTTATAATTCGCGCGTGTACAATATCCCTTGTTTCCTTTGGGATGGCGGTACGATGGACGCGATGATCGAGCCGAACGACCGTACGGACGGATATTTCACCATCGTTCACCAAGGAGATAGCGATCCAACGAATCCTCTACACCAAGTAAAAGGTCAACCTTGGACGAAATACGGCAATTCGTTCGATATCGTCCCCACTCTTTTGCACCTCGTCGGATACGACTATAATTTGAACTTGTATCAAGGCGTGAGTATGTTCTCGGAGGAGGAGAGCGTATTCGTGTCCCGCGAATCGGGGATTTTCACCGACGAGTTCTATTTTGACGGCATGTGGTTGTCCGTAAAAAATGCGGACGGTACTTGGACGCAATACGATTATGAAACGTTGCCTTTCACCGACGGCTACACCGAGGAAATGAAGGAATTCTTGCGAAAGAGCTACGTGTATTATACCAAGCAAGAATATTTGGAAGCGATGTATCAATGCGACTACTTCAGTCGGAGAAATATAGAGAAATCTTACAAAGGAACGAGATATATGACGTTCGTTGGCAGGAAATAAAATGAGAAACGAGAAAAACAATTTGCGCGACTTAGGCTATCCCGTAAAGGGTGGCGAGTTTGCATGTTATTTGGCGGACTATCCTCTCGACGATCCCCTTGTAGGGGGAAAGCGTTGGAAACGCCCCGCCGTGATTGTCGTTCCGGGAGGCGGATACGCGTTTACTTCCAAAAGGGAAGAGGAGCACGTGGCGACCTATTTCCTTGCCAAGGGTTTTCAAGCGTTCAGTTTGAACTATCTCGTGAAACCGGACGGCGTTTCCTATCCCGAACAACTTATTGAACTTGGCTCTGCGGTGGACTATATCAAAAAACACGCCGAGGAATTTCACGTCAATCCCGACGAGATTTTCGTCGTCGGTTTTTCCGCCGGCGGGCATTTGACGGCGAATTTAGCGGTCGATTATAAAAGCGTACCCGCTTTAGCTGGCGCGCCTTTGGATTGCAAGCCGAGAGGGGTCTGTCTTTCCTATCCCGTCATCAATTACAGTGGGCACCCGGGCTCTTTTCACAATTTGCTCGGAGGGTATAACGAGGAAGAAAAAAATCAACTGATGGAAGAACTTTCACTCGATCAGAAGGTGGACGAAGACACGGTGCCTTGCTTTATTTGGACGTCGGCGAAAGACGACTGCGTGGACCCCCGAAATTCCATTGATTTTGCGCGCGCTTGCGCCACGAACGGCGTTCCGTTTACGTTGCACGTCTATCCGTTTGGCGGACACGGCGTTTCCACGGACGATTTGGAAGTTAACGAAGAGAGATTTTTTAACGATTGGTTAGAAGACTGTATGGCGTTTTTCCGTTTGTTTACGGTAGAAAAATTTTAATTATAACCCCTCGGAAGTCGAGGGGTTTCGTTTTTCGTTTGATAAAAAAATTTTTGGAAATTTTCGTAAAAACATAGACAAACGAAAGGGTTTGTGCTATAATAAAATTGCTTGAGAACAACGGGCGAAAAGGAGTTCTTTAACGATGAAGATTTTGTTTTTCGGCGATTCGATCACCGATATGGGAAGAAACTACGAAGAAGACCACGGCTGTTTTAGCTATGGACATGGATACGTTGCGCAAGTCGCCGGAGAATTGTTGTTTGAATCGCCCAACGATTATGAAATTTTCAATCGTGGGATTAGTGGCAATCGTTCCATCGACTTATATGAACGAGTGGGAAAAGACGTTTGGGAACTTGCGCCCGACGTATGCACGATTTTGATCGGCGTCAACGACGTTTGGCACGGACTTTTCGATAAAACGCTCGGCGTGGATATCGTCCGCTACGAGGAAACCTATCGTAAAATCATTGAAGGCACGAGAGAAAGAAATAAAAACGTGCAAATGATTCTTTTAGAGCCGTTCGTGATCGACGGTTGGGCGACGCACGAGAAGTTTGACGAATTTTTGCAAGTGTACGAATACGCGAAAGTTGTGAAGAAATTGGCGCAAGAATACGGGTTGCATTTTATCCCTCTGCAAGCAGATCTTTCCGCATTGGTGGAAAAATACGGGGTGGGAAAGGTAATTGCCGACGGCGTGCATCCTCAAATCGTCGCCTCGAAAATGATCGCCCTCAAGTGGTTGAACTGTTTTAGACAAAACGTCTTACAAAAATAAAACAAACGCAATTTTGCGTACGATAAGGAGAAAAAATATGTATCATTTTTTACGTTTTCCCAACTTCAAACGAAAAGCGGTCACGCTCAGCTACGACGACGCGTCGTACAACGATGAACAACTTGTTGACGTTATGAGAAAGTACGGGCTTAAAGGGACGCTGAACGTCGATTCCTCTTTCCTTGACCAAGAGGGGAGATTGTCCGTAGATACGCTCAAAAAATGGCAAGAAGAGGGGATTATCGAAATTGCCGTACACGGCGTCAAGCATCATTCCTTGACGGAAATGGACGATGTTTTGGCGGTGCGTGAGATTTCGGAAGATCGCGTAAGCCTTGAAAAGAGTTTCGGTAAAATCATCAAGGGGATGGCGTACGCAAACGGTAAATACGACGATCGCGTGGTGAATATTTTGGAGCGTTGCGGAATCGACTACGCGCGTACGACGATTTCTACGCACTGGTTTGACATTCCTGGCGATTGGCTCAGAATGCCTACGACTTGCCATCACAACGATGCTGATCTTATGAAACTTGCAAAGGCGTTTGTCGAGAACAAGGAGGAGGGGTATTATTGGGGAATTCGCCCGATGCTCTTCTATTTGTGGGGGCATAGTTTTGAGTTCCATAACAATCAAAACTGGCACGTTTTGGAAGAGTTTGGCGCGTACGTCGGCGGAAGAGAGGATATTTGGTATGCCACCAACGGCGAGATCTTCGAATACGTACAAGCGTATAACCGTTTGATTTGGAGCGCGGAGGCAACGATGATCAAAAATCCTAGCGCCATAGACGTTTACATAGACTATATGGGAAAGAAAATCGTTATCAAAGCAGGCGAAATCGTTCACTTATAAAAACGATAAACCCCGAGAAAACTTCTCGGGGTTTTACGATAGAATTTTTCTATGAAAAAAAAGACCTTGCAAAAAAGCAAGGTCTTTTGGTTTTTATTCGAGCTTACTCGCCTTTGAAGGGGAGCAAGGACGCGATTCTTGCGCGCTTGATAGCGGTTGCAAGAAGTCTTTGGTGCGCCGCGCACGTACCGCTCATTCTACGGGGAAGAATTTTACCGCCTTCGGTCACAAATTTCTTCAAACGGTTTACGTCTTTGTAATCAACTTCGGTAAGTTTTTCTTGGCAGAACAAGCAAACCTTTTTACGGGGCGCTTTTTTGAAGCTCTTTTTTACTGCTGTGGTCTTTTCTTCCATGACATTATACTCCTTAATTTAATAGTAGCCTTCTTGAATTAGAAGGGGATGCCCTCGTCGTCGTCGAGGGAGTCGAGGATGGGCTTTTTGGTGGGCGCGGAAGAACGGGGGGATTCAAAAGAATCGTCGTCTTTCGGCGAAAGGAATTCAAAATCTTCCACGATGATATCAACCGCGGTGCGTTTTACGCCTTGGTTGTCCTCGTAAGTGCGAAGTTGAATACTGCCACACACAGCCATCTTCTTGCCTTTTTTGGCATAACGAGAAATCGTTTCCGCTGCCTTTCTCCAAGCCGTACAGTTGAAGAAATCTGTTTGACGTTCGCCGTCGGCAGAGGTATAGTTTCTAGATACTGCGATAGAGAAACTGCACATAGGAACACCCGAGGGGGTTTCCCGAAGTTCAGGATCGCGCGTTAAATTGCCAATTAAATAAACTTTGTTCATAATTCCACCTTATCCTTATGCGATTTTCGTGATCATAACTCTCAAAACATCGCTGTCAATGCCCGCTACGCGGTTGATTTCGTTTACAACGTTGCCGTCTGCTTCAAACGTCGTAAGAACGTAGTAAGCTTCGTTTTTGAACTTAATCGGATACGAAAGCTTTTTCGTTCCCCATTTGTCGCAAGAAACAACGTTGCCACCCATCGATTTCACGATGTTGTCGTACTTTTCGATCTTAGCGAGTTTCGCTTCGTCCGTCAAGTCGTTGCTAATCAAATAGAGCATTTCATACTTTGTCATAACGTTTTACCTCCTGGTCTTATTCGGCGCGCGAATCCCTCACGCGCAAGGTTTTGGCGATCTTTATCAAATCGCACGAATATTATATCGAATTTTTTACAATTCGTCAATCGTTTTTACACGATATTTGGCAAAAGTTTACTGCAATTTAGTGCTGTAAGTAGTCGGTGAGCGCCAAGAAATAAGCGGAAAGTTCAGACAGCGTCAAATTTCCGATCTGAATTTTCGTGTCGGCGATACCCGCTTCTTCTCTAGGAATAGGGAGCAGTACCATCATTAGGAATTCGGAATCTAAATTTAAATCCAACACTACATTAAGGTGACTCAAAGACGCTTCGGCAACGTTATTCTGCATATTATCCACGAGGGTCGTGATATCTTCTAACTTGCACTCCGTATCCACGCCGTCTTTGGTAAGAAGATATTCCCAAGCGCCTTTCAAGTGTCCTTCCGAATCGTAAATCGTATCGGCGAATACCTGTTGTACGGTAAGTTGGGAGATAGCCGTACCGATTTCCGTTATTTTGCAAGTTTTCAGATGTTTTAAGAAGAGGTTGTTTTCAATTTGCTCTTCGTCGAGTACGTCGGAAACCGTCAATTCGTTGATTCTTTGAGTAAGTTCGCCGATTTTATATCCGCCTATTGCTTGCAAGATTTTCGGCGATTCGGGCCGGATATCCAACACGTCGGACAAATACAAGTTGTCGATCGTGTCTTTTTGCGTGAGTTGGCCGAGCGTCTTATCGCTAAGCGCAAGCAGGATCTTCGGGGAAGAGGAGGAGATTTCAAGGATTTGGGAAAGTTTGAGGTTGTTGAAATTCTCTTGGTTGGTCAAATCTTTGATCGTCCAGTCTTGAATCGCCGAGAGGAAAATCGAATCGCCAACGTCGTTGATTAAGTCTTTCACGCGAAGATGATACACGATTTCGTCGGTATCTTTATCCGTCAAATCGGCGAGCGTTCTCTTTTGGTGATAAATCGCCTCGTCCAAGCTTGCGTTTAAGCTGGGATAGATACGGTAGACGCCATCAGGTAAATCGTCGTCGTGACGGGCAAACAAATGCTTCGTGCCTTTCACAAACTCAAACACACCGTCGTGCGCCTCATAAATAGTGACCGGCTCTTGGTTTTCGTCCAAGAGGGTGACGCCCTCGTAGGTGTAGAGGACTTCTTTCATTTTGATAACTTTAATCCCGTTTTCCCAAACGACTTCGTAATGGGTACCTTCTGCGCCGTACGCGATGGCAAATAAGACCACGCTAGCGTCCTCGTTCGGGTCTACGGGCAAAATTTGATCGAGATAGATGTCTTGGAGAAGGACGTAAGGTTCTTTTTCCAAAAGGTCTTCCACCGTCAATTCTTTACGGTCGCTAATCATCACGATATCGCCGTCGACCCATTCGAAATCGACGTGTTCCTCTCCAAAGCAAAGGTTGAGGAGGAAATCGCTGGGTTCCACGTAGTTTGCAAGGAGCACTCTACCCACGGAAAGGCTCTTTAATCTGTTTATGGAGAACTTGTAAAGTTCGTTAAACGGCGTGGAGAGAAGTTCGTCCGCCGTTATAGTGACGCCATATTCGGAAAGGGTCGTTTCTAAATCTTCGGCAAGCGTTCGAATATACGGGGAGAATTTTGCAAGATCGCCAAGACAAAGGTTTTCTTTGCCAATGAGGTCGCTCACGTCGCCTACCAAATCTTCGATGGTTTTTTCCGCGTATTCTTTGCCAAAATATTTTTCATAGTTTTCAATTTTAGCGGCAGACAAAAAATCTTCCACGGGAACGGACGTGTACGCGTAATAACCCGCGCCTACGATCCCTCCGACCGTGATGATAATTCCTAATAAAACGCCGAGCAAGAGGGCGATAAATTTCCCTAAAAATCCACCGCCTTTTTTATTTTTTCCTAATTCGTAATCTTCGTCGTGTATGGGGCGATATTCTTCTAAATCTTCCATTCTTACTGTCCTCGCTACCTTTTTTTATGATCCTTATGATACGACTTTATTACATTATAACGGATTACGTAAAAAAATGCAAGTATTTGTGACGGGAAACCGATCAAAATTGTAAAAATTCAATCCCGCCCGCGTTTACGACTTACCAAGAGGAGCAAGTGCTCTTTCTCGTTTTCTTTCGGGGAGTTTGCGCAGTGTAAAAGGAGTTCTCGAAGTAAACAGGAAATTTTTTCCTTGGGGATGCCGAGGGAAAGTAAATCGTCTCCTCTGACTTTTAATTCTTTCAAAGAAAAAGGTACTTTTTCTTCTTTCATTCGCGCAAGCAGTTCCGTCCAGCGCCGTACGGTAGGGCAAGGGGAGGGATCGTCCTTGCATCCGGAAAAATCCGCTTGTTTTACGAGCAGTAATTTTTCTAAAATAGGCGCGTGTTCGACGAGGAAACGTCGTAATTTTTTCTCGCTCGTTTTTCCGTCGAAATCATACATATGCAAGCGGACGAGCTCCGCCGTTTCCACGACGGCTTTTTTCGGCGCTTTCAAAGAAAGGAGCGCGTTTTTTGCTAAAATTTCACCCTCGATAGGGTGGTTGAACGAATTTCCGTCCCGCAACTTACAAAAAGGTTTTCCGATATCGTGCAAAAGTACGGCGAGGCGCACGGACGGGTGCGCGTATAAAAGGGCGCGCAAGGAATGATCGAGTACGTCGTAGCGATGAAAATCCGCCCGCTGTTGTAAGCCTTTCCCTTTCCAAAGATCGGGGAAGATATAGGCAAGAACCCCCGTTTCTTTCAAAATTCGAAAAGCCTCGTAATGCCCGTTAGCGCTATGGTATCTTTCGTCGGCGTGGAGGCAAAGGCAAAGTTCTTGATAGACGCGTTCGGGGGAGATATCCACGATGAGATTGGCGTGCCGTTTCGCTCCTTCAATGCAGTCATGGGTGGGGGTAAATCCCGTTTGTCCCGCTTGGCGAGCGAGACGCATCAGGCGAAGTCCGTCCTCGCCAAACACCTTTTCCGCGCGATCGACCGTTCGGATTTTTCGTTTTTCAATGTCCTTTATGCCGCCTAAAGGGTCGACCAAGGCGCGACGAGCTACGTCGTAGTAGACGGCGTTCATCGTAAAATCCCGACGCTTGGCGTCTTTTTGGATATCGTTTGTGAAATAAATTTTTTCTGGCGTGTGTTTCCCTCGCACGTATTCGTCCGAGCGGAAAGAGGTAAACTCGTAATCGAACCCCTCGCTATCTCGACACTTTACCGTGCCAGTCGCTTGGTAGACGGCGAGAATACGAAAACCGCAAGATTTGGCAAGCTCGACAAATTCGTCGGTGGAAAGCGGAGCGGAAAGGTCGAGATCGGAGGAGGCGGTAGAGCCGATTAAAAAATCCCGCACGAAACCGCCCACGACGTAGATGGGCGCAGGAGAATGGCTTGCCAAAATTTGTAAATTTTTCGGTAAAAGTCGGTACATAGTGAAAAAACCTTGCATTTTTTTTATAAATATAGTATAACAAATAAAAAAATAATTTGCAATTATTCGGAAAGTGTTATATAATAGAAGTGGAAAGTTTTTTGTCTACAAAGGAAGAGGAAAATGTATCACATCATCGTCAACCCGCAAGCAGGAAAAAACAAAACGCTCAAGGCTCTTGAAACGGTCAAGGAAGTATTCGAGAAATATGGAACGCAGTACGTCGTACATAAGGGAGAACACGTTGGTTCGGCAAGGGGAATCGCTTCGGCGATCACGAAATCGCCTACGGTGAACGTGTCCGTTGACGATCTGCTCCAAGAAGAAAGAAAAAAAGAACGCACGAAAGTGATTATTCTCGGCGGGGACGGTACGGTACACGAAGTCTTAAACGGCATCGACGTGGACAACTGCGAGGTGGGGATTATCCCCTCCGGTACGGGGAATGATTTCGCCTCGGCAATCGGTATTCCCGAAAACGTGGAAGAGGCGACGAAAATTATTTTGGAACGCCCTGCAAAGGATACCGACTATTTAGAAATCGACGGCGTTCGATGTATGAATATTGCGGGCGTCGGCATAGACGTGGACGTGTTGAATCGCTATAAGAACTGCAAAAAACACTCTAAATTTACCTATCTGAAAAGTTTGATAAAAAGCGTGTTTTCCTATAAAGGAATCACGATTACTTTCGAGAGAGACGGGAAAGAAGAAACGCATGACGCGTTTATCGCCACGGCTTGCAACGGCGTGCAGTTCGGCGGAGGAATGCGTATTTGCCCGATCGCGGAAGCAGACGACGGGCTCCTTGACGTGACGGTGGTGGATTTCGTGAAAGGACTTCCCGTGGTAAAAGCGCTGATGAAATTGTTGCGTGGAAAAATACTCGAATATCCCAAAACCCACCATTTCCGTTGCGAGGAAATTTCGTTTGCGTCCAGCGAGCCTATGATTATGCAACTCGACGGCGAGATTTATGAAAATTTACGTTTTGACGTAAAAGTGAAACGGGGCTTGAAAATATTCCGCTAACGACGGAAAGGAGGCTACGATGCTCGGCAGAACTTACAAAAAAATATTAAACGCAATGCCTGCCGGCGTGTTCATATTCGATAGTCGGCTCAAAATTTTATTCACTAACACGGCGTTTCGGCGCTCCTTTCCCGCCCTTGCGAAGCGTTCGGGTACGCTCAAAGACGTCATCGCTTGTGGCGTTTTAGAAAAGTGCGGAAACGGCTCGCATTGCGCCTACTGTTCTTTCAAAAACGCTATGACGACGGCGGTGGATACGGGCGTAGAACAGACGGCGACGGGGACGATTGCCAAGAAGAAAGCCGATCGGACGGATACTTTACAAGTGCGTATTCGTATTTTGCCCGTCGAGAAAAATTTGTTTTTAGGGCTTACGGACGGCAGTTATCAAACGGAAATGGCGCGTGAAATGTTGTCGGCGAAAGAGATGCAACAACGCCTTCTTCCCATAGGCAAGTCGGTTGCGGGAATCCCTTACGCCTATACCTATCTTCCTTGCTTGCAAGTCGGGGGAGACTTGACGGACGTGTACGAACTTGACGGGGAGGGCTACGGCCTCATTGCCGACGTTTCGGGTAAGGGTGTGTCCGCAGGCATGCTTTCCGCCTTTATCAAGACGGCGTTCGATCATAGGGAAAAATCGCTCGCAGACGCTCTGAACGCGCTCAGTGAAAAGTTTGGTCAGCTTCATTTGGACGAATGCCTGTATATAACCTTGTCCGCCGTTCGGATATCGCCAAAAGAGGGGAAAATCCGTTATACTTCGGCGGGACATAACGCGCCGATTTTATTAAAGAGCGAGTTTGGAATTAACGAAATTGAGTTGCCCGCTCCTCCTATTTCCAACTGGATGGATTATCAATACGAAGAAAAAGAAATGCCGTACGAGAAAGGGGACATTTTAGTACTTTTGACGGACGGCGTGACGGAATGCAAGAACTCCGTGGGGGATATGTTTGGCGTAGAACGCGCGGAAAGCGTACTTTTACAATCCCATTCCGCCAAAGACTTTATCGCCAAACTCGAAAGTGCCTTATCCGTATTTTCGGGCGGTAATTATTTGGACGATATCACGGCGATAGCGTTTGACTTATAAACAATTGAAAAAGGCGCAAAAACGCCTTTTCAAGATATTGGGGTATCGCCAAGCGGTAAGGCAACGGATTCTGACTCCGTTATTCGTAGGTTCAAATCCTACTACCCCAGCCAAAAATCGACAAGTTTCGACAGAAGCTTGTCGATTTTTACTTTTTCACTTTTCACTCTTCACTTTTCACTCTTCACTCTTCACTCTTCACTTTTCACTAAAACCTCTTGTCGATTTTTGGCAAGTAATAAGTAATAGTGAATAGTGAATAGGTATTTGATGTAGCTTTTCTCCTTTTAGTCGAAAAGCATTATATTTTACTTGAGTTCGAATCCTTATTGCAAATCGAAAAAATATCTTTTTCGTAGCCCTTATACAAGTAAAACCCCACTCATGGATGAGTGGGGTTTTTAGGGAAATCAAATGCTATAACCGCCGACGAAGGATGGAAAAATACGAGGGTTGTTTCGGTTACAACGTTTGACAGGCGAGAAGTTTTGTGATAGAATATTTATTATAAAACCACTTCAACACAAAAGAGGTTCTGCAAATGCAAAAACGAGCGCGCGTTTCCATTTATATAATCGTGGCGATGTTATTCGCCCTTGTCGTTTGTGGCTCGATTTGGGATTTAGAGATCGCAAACGCGCTTTATATCGGTGAAAAACCTTCGGAAAATATGTTTGGGTTTCTCTTTTCGTTTATCGGAGTGATCCCGACCTTCGTCGGTTGGAGTTTTCTTGGCACGAGTATTTTATATCTTGCAAAAAAACAGGTCAAAGAAGTGAAAAAAAGGCGTTGGCTGATCGCGTTTGCCTCGCTTTTATTGGTGCTTTCCTTTTTCTATTTTTGCAATACGATTTATATGTCGAATGCGAACGTGCTCAAAATCCACTTCCTTCTCGCCTACTTAATAGGGGTTGCCGTTTTAGGCGTTGCTTCCTATTTAGGCTACCGACTTTCTCGACGGAGTGAGGACCAAAATCTTTTGAAAAAGGCTCTGTTTTTAGCGGTAGTAAGCCTCGTAGTGCTATTGCTGATTAGCAGTACGAAGAGAATTATGTGCAGACCTCGTTTCCGTTTCGTGCTGGCAACGGGCGATACGCATTATTTTAGACGATGGTGGCAAAGCGGACGGGCGCTCAAAGCGAGTTTACAAGTAAGTGCTACGAGCGACGAGTTTTCCTCGTTCCCGTCGGGACATTCCGCCTACGCCACATTCGCGATCTTTTTGTTTCCTGCCCTTGCAAGCTACGTTCGAGGGCTTACAAAATGCAGACCGTTTCTTTTTGCGCTCGGCTTGGTTTGGTGGGCGTTGACTGCGTTCTCGCGGTTGACCGTCGGGGCGCATTACCTTAGCGACGTTGTGTTCGGGGGACTTATTACGATCTTGGCTTACGCTATCGTTTCGCTTGCAAAAAACATTTACCTCAAGCGAAAATCCATGAAAAAAGTTTAATGAAAAGACCAACTTGTTTGAGTTGGTCTTTTTTAGGGAAGTCAAATGCCATAATCGCCGAATAGGGGGTCTAAAAGGAGGGGGATACGGGGCGGAAAGAAAGTGAAAACGAAGAAGCAAACGGCAACGAGGCAAAGAATAGAAAAAGCCAAAATAGGGGATTTGCACGCGGTATCCTCCTCTAAAAAAAACTTCGTTTCATAGACGGTGGCAATTCCTGCGGAAAGGAAAAAGATCAAAATATTGACCACGGCAGGAGGCTCGCCGAATACTCCTTTATAGGTGTAGAATAAAACGGGAATGAGAATGGTCGCCAAAAGAATGCCTCTTGCTTTCACACACCAGAAATTTTCGTAGGTTTTTCCCGTGATCGCCCATGTGACGACCGCCACGAAAAACATCGGCAAAAAGAGGATTTTCATATGCTCCCAGGTCGATTCGTTGACGGCGGAAAAGAGGGCGAAAAAGGGGAGATTTGTCCAGTCGTATAAAAAGTGTAAAAGAGTGCCTAAAAAGGTGGCGACCACGTATCCGCCAAACTGCCAAAGTCGAAGATTTTTTTGCATAATACCCCTCGTAGGTTGTTTTTTCTATCCTATGCTTCGCGCGGACAAGATATGCCAAAAGAAGGAGCAAATAATTTGTAAAAGCGAGAAGTTTTTTTTGTAAAAGTATTGCAATCCGAGTTGCTTTATGATATAATAAAAAATAAGATGGGAAATCTTAAAAAAGTGGGTTTCCCCATTAAAAATAAAGGAAAAGAAGGAAGATATGAAAATTAACGTTAAGGTACTCGTTGAGAAAGATTATACGGGCGATTTGAAAATGGCGGTGGATGAGGCCACGCTATTTTTGAAAAAGTATGCAAACGTATCCATCGTGCACGAAAAGCCGACGGACGGTTCCGTGTTTATTTCCCTTGGCGATACGAGATATGCTTTAGAGAAGGGCGCGGAAGGATGGAAAAAGGATCTCACAGATCCCGGGTTTGTGATTAAAAGCGTAGAAAACGGCTATTGCGTTGTTTCGCCTACACCCTCCGGCGTGTTGTTCGGGACTTATTCCCTTTTGCACGAACTTTGCGAATGGGAG
This sequence comes from Christensenellaceae bacterium, assembly GCA_045613545.1. GTDB lineage: Bacteria > Bacillota > Clostridia > Christensenellales > Borkfalkiaceae > Scatosoma. The sequence continues at coordinate 69,500 of JAZLBD010000006.1, read as the reverse complement.
GCGTACGCGGAAGATGAAGTCCACGTGAGCGAAAAACTTTCCTTGCCCGAACTTGATATCCTCGAAAACCCCTCGTTCCAATATCGTGAAACGAGTTGGGTGGGTTGGTCGAAGTACGGTTGGAATTTTGCGAAGCGTACCCGCCGCAGTTCGCCGCCACTTCTCACACCGTTCCATTGCCACTTCTTTATTATGCCTCCGTCCAAGTATTTGAAGGATCACCCGGACTGGTATTCGGAAGACGTGGAACAACTTTGCATCACGAACGAAGAAATGACGCAAGAGTTCATCAAGAACTGTTTCGAAATTATAAAAGAAGACGGCTTCAAGCATCACCAGACGACCTATTTATTCCTCGGTCAAGAGGACGGCGCGCCGATTTGTAAATGTCCGAAGTGTCAAGAGAGCGATCGTTTGTACGGTGGACCTAGCGGTACGGCGATGTTGTTTATCAACAAGGTGGCAAAAGCGGTGAATGAATTCGTGGAAGTCAACTATCCTGGCAAGACGGTGAAGACGGTGACTCCTGCTTATTGCCATACGAAATTCCCTCCCGTGGACGAAAATATGGAACCGGCGCATCCCTCTTTGATGGCGGAAAAGAACGTGGGCGTTATGTTCGCTCCCCTCAACGCGGATTATACGCATAGCCTGTTCGACCGTGAGGCGAATCCCGCCGTTTCCCGTATGTTCGAAGGGTATTTCAAATTGGGCATCGAGCCCTACGTTTGGACGTACGACTGCGCGTTCGACGATATCATATTCTATACGAGCGAATGGGAATTTTTCTTGGACGACTTCCGTCGATTCCGCGAAATGAACTGTCCTTACATTATCGATATGTGTTCCCCTTGGCCGGACGTAGCGTTCGACGCGTTGAAAACCTACGTGCGCTCCAAACTTCTTTGGAATTTGGATTTAGACAAAGAGAAACTCATCGACGATTTCTTCGCGAATTATTATAAAAAGTCCGCGCCTCTCGTTCGTCAATATTTCAACGAAATCAACGCGCATTTGCGCACCATTCCCATTTCTTTCCATTCCTATATCGGCGGTCAACCGACCTACAAGGACGAAAACGCTTGGCCGAAGGAAAAGCTTTTGGGCTGGATCGAATTGTTGGAAGATGCAGAAAAGACGGCGGAAAATCCCGAGGTTGCGCTACGCGTCACCTGTCAAAAACTCACCCCGCTTTATATACTTCTCGAAGATTACGCAAACGATCTTACGAAGGAAGAACTTAAAAAATACGTGGACGAATTCGAGCGTGGTGTGAAGACGTATAGCATTCGATTTACGGCGGAACACGGTGTTCTTTATATGAATACGGTGGACATTAAATTGATGAAATGGAGGTCGTTGTTGCTCGTATGAAAAACATTTTAATTATTGCGCAATTAGAGGGCGGTTCGGATATTCCCGAACATATTCGCGTGTTTTCCGTTGCGGGTATTCAAGAATCCGCTAGAGACGTAAACGTTTCCGTCGAGGCGATCGCCTCGTGCGGATACGTCCCTTACGTTTGCTATCCGAGAGAAAAGGACGTGCCCGCTTCCTATAAATATTTCGGCCGTTATTTGTCGGAAAAAGCGAAATTTATCGAGCCCCAAGAAATCAAGAATATCTTACCCGAATGCAAAGGGGTTATTATGATGGGTATGGTGGCGAAAGCCGGCACGGGAAAAGCCTTTTTCGACGAAACGTATACCCCCGATTTTTGGGACTATAGAATCAACGGCGAAAGCAGAGGATTTATCGGCATTTGTAAAGAATTTTTTGCGATGAACGATATCCCCGTCGTGATGGGGGTAGGTTGTCAACGCGCTTGCGACGAACTGCAAGAGGAATGTGAGGGCGCTCTTACGGTGGTAAACCGTGACGTCGAATGGAGATTTATCCATAACGAAAAAGAACCCGTGGAAAAAATCCGTGAAAAGATCGGTCGCGCGACTCGTCAAGCGCTCGCAAAATTACCCTCTTTCTCGGTGAAGAAAAAGGAGTATCCCTTGCATATCGACATCGAGTTTATGCGCGAGGACGTTTTGGAAGACTTCCTCTATTGCAGAGGGATTGAAGGTTTCACGAGAACGGGCGCGAGAAATGCGATAAAAGACGTCGAAAAAACCGACGATCTGGAAGAATTTCTTGGGAAGTTTTGAGGAGGGGAAATATGAAAAACATTTTGATTGTGTGCCGTCAAGAAGGGGTGGCTGGAATAAAAAGTTTGAACGATCTTGACACGAACCGTTCGGCAGATTTCCTCGCAAAAGATATCAACCGTGTGGCAAAAATCGCGATGGAGCAAGGTTTTGAAGTGTACGTATGCAATCCGCTTGCATTTTCGGCGATTGCAAACAAGTATCAATATTCTTTGCTCGAGGGGATAAAAAATCTCTATTCTTGGGAACTTCCTCCCATTTTGCCCGATTGTCGCGGTGTTATTTTGGTGGGTATGGTGGCAAAAGCGGGAACGCAAGGGGCGTTCTGCTCGGGTTCGTACAACCATTTGGGTTGGCATAACCTCTATTTCAACGGAAAAACGGTTGGCGAGATTGATATGCACCACACCTATTTCGGGAATTTCAACGTGCCCGTGCTTGCGGTGAGCGGTGATACGGCTTGTTGCAAAGAGGCGGCGGAAACAATCCCCAACGTCGTGACGATTGAAACGAAAACGGGTAAGTTTAGAGGGCTTTGCGAAGTGCTTCCCGAAGAAGAAGTGGCAAAACGCTATGAAGAGGGCGTGAAAAAGGCGCTTGCGTCGGATATTGTGCCGAAAAAAGTCGTGTTCCCGATGGATATCCAAGTGGATTATAACCGTACTGATTTTTGCGACGACGCGATTGCGAAGATCTATTCCCAAAAGGAGCGAAGAGGTCCTCGAACGCTTGGAAAAACGATTACTAAAATCGAATATTTACACGATTTGGGGCTCATTCAATAAACGAAAAGCCGTAGCAAGAAAGCTACGGCTTTTTTATGTGATTTTGGGATAGGAAATCAGTCGAATTTCTCTAAAAAGGAGTGGTGGACGTTTTCCGTTTTATATTCGACGAGCGTGTCGAGTTGTACGTTGTGAATGCTTTGGAAAACGTTGTTCTCCACGTTTTCATTCTCTTTTTTGAGGTCTTTGATTAGCTCTTTCACGCGGGTCCTTGCCGAGAACATTTCGCCCGTTTCCGTCTCCTCGGTGAAACGGCAAGCGCAAGCGATAAAGTCGAGGTTATTATACTCTTTCCAACGCAAAATATCCTCTTCTAAAATACAATACATCGGTCGAATGAGTTCCATTCCTTCGAAATTCGAGCTTTTGATACGGGGCAACATACCTTGAATTTGTCCGCCGTACAGCATTCCCATGAGCGTAGTTTCGATCACGTCGCTCTTGTGGTGGCCGAGCGCGATTTTGTTGCACCCAAGCTCTTTGGCTTTCGCGTACAAATGTCCTCGGCGCATTCTTGCGCAAAGATAACAAGGCGAGCCCTCTTGCTGTTGTTTTACGCCGTCTGCAACCGCAAAGATATCCGTTTCAAAAATTTCAATAGGAACGTTTAATTTTTTTGCGTTTTCTTCGATTTTTTGTCGGTTTTTGGGGTTGTATCCAGGATCCATGACCAAAAACACCAGCTCAAAATTCCCTTTGCCGTGCTTATGGAGTTCTTGCATAAGCTTGGCAAGGAGCATACTGTCCTTTCCGCCGGAGATACAAACGGCGATCCTATCGCCGTCTTGGATAAGATTATATTTTTTTACGGCGAGGGTAAAGGGCGACCAAATGCTTTTGCGATAGGTCGTGATGATGGATCGTTCTACGTTTTGATATTCTTCGAGGATTTTAGGCATAACGGTTCTCTCTTTTGTTTCTGGTTTTATTATAGCAAGAGAACGCGTGTTCCGTCAAGCTTTTTTATCCCTCTCGAACGACGAGAGATTTTTTAGCTGAACGCAATCAAATTAAGATTGCGAAAATACCATAAATAAAGTATGCTTTCCATACCTTGCAACGACGTGGAATTTTCCGTTTTCTATGGTGTATTCTCCCTTTTTTATTCCGTACAGTCCGTTCCCGGAAAGAGAAAGGGTGCCTCCCTCTTGCGAAAAGGAATAGGATCCTTTGATTTTTTTCTTCTTTCTCGCCCGAATCTTGGCGTGCAGGACGAAATCGTTATTAGAGAGCAATTCCAAGGTCAACTCGTCGAAAACTTTTTTCTTGTCTTTCCCGTCGAAGAGGAGCTTTTCCAAGCGGTATTCGCCAAGATACGGGCGAGTGATTTCCGTGATATCCGACTGCTTCGTCCAACCAGGGAAAAGGGTAAAAGTGGCAAAGAGAGTGAGAAGAATCAGGGCGATAAACCCTTTGTTTTTATAACCGTTTCGTTTCATAGTAAGCAGTATGTGAAAACCGTCCTTTCGTTATGCGGACGAGAGTTTTTTATTTTGTTTGGGGGATAAACGAAATTGGTAGCGCGTTCGCTTGACTTTTTTTCGCAAACGAGTATAATAAAAATTGATAAAAAATATCGAAAGGGAGGTTTGCGATGGAAAAAAGGGGTATTTCCAAGGCGGCAACGTTGCGAATGCCGTTATATTTGCGCTATTTACAATGGGCTTTTGCGCAGGGGGAAAGGTACGTTTCCTCGGAAAAGCTGGCGCAAAGCATTTTGGTTTCCGCCGTTCTCGTGCGGAAAGATTTGGCTCGCGTCACGTCCACTTCCGGTACGCCAAGGCTCGGGTTTGAAGTGCAACAACTTATGAAAGATATTGAAAAATTTTTAGGCTACGACAATTTATCCGACGTAATTATCGTAGGAGTCGGGGGGCTTGGCAAAGCCTTTTTAAGCTACGAAGGATTCAAAAACAACGGACTCAATATCGTCGCGGCGTTTGATATCGACCCCAAAATAACGGGTAAAAAAATTGCGGGAAAAACGGTGTACGATATGTCTGATTTGGAGCGCTACGTCAATCGCAAACACGTTAATTTGGCGATCATTACCGTACCGAAGACCTCCGCGCAAGAGGTTTTGGATCGTTTGGTAAAAGCGGGGATTCGCGGGGTTTGGAATTTTGCGCCGACGGCGCTGATCGCACCGCCCGACGTCGTCGTTAAAAACGAGGATTTATCTTCCTCTCTCGCGCTACTTTCCAACGAACTTGCCAATCGTTCGATTTAATCTGCTGGAAAGTCTTGCTTTTATAAACGGAATATGGTATAATAACGATATGATGCAACTCGAAAAATGGAAAGGGAAAAGAATAACGGTCGCTCTTTCTGGTGGCGCCGATTCCACGGCACTGCTCTTTTTCTTAAAAGAAGAGTCGGTGCGTTGTGGCTTTACGCTTTCCGCCGTGCATTGTGAACACGGAATTCGAGGGGACGAAAGTTTACGCGATCAAGCGTTCGTAAAAGGGGTGTGCTCTCGATTGGACGTGCCGTGCTTTTTCTTTTCCGACGATTGTCTAAAGGGCGCTTCGAGAGAAAAAATCAGCGTGGAAACGTACGCGAGAAATTTTAGAAGAAGGGTGTTTTCCTTGCTCGTACAAGAGGGGAAAACCGATTATATTGCCACCGCCCATCACCAAAAAGACGTGGCGGAAACCATCCTTTTTCGCCTCTGCAGAGGCACGTCGCTTTCGGGCATGGTCGGAATGAAAGAGGAGGACGGTATTTTTCTTCGCCCGTTCCTTACTTGGAAAAAAGAAGATATTTTGACTTTTTTGCGAGAGAGGGGCTTGTCCTATTGCGAGGACTCTTCCAACGTCGACGTAGGGTTTACCCGCAACAAAATCCGCTTGCAGGTTTTACCCGTTTTAGAAGAAATTTGTCCGCAAAGTACGGTCAATATCGCTAAATTTTCTTTCCTTGTCAACGAAGAAGAAGAATTTTTGCAAAGGGAAAGTGAAAAGCTTATCCAAAACGTCCCTCCCGCTTGGACGGGAGACACGGGGATTCGTATCACTCCCTGTAAAGAAAAAGTGCTTTTTCGTAGGGCGACCTTGCAAGCGCTTAAAACCTTGGGACTTGAAAAGGATTATACCTCCGCGCACTTGGAGGACGTGTTTGCTTTGCAGGGGAAACAAACGGGCAGTAAAAGTATCTTGCCGAGCGGAGTGTACGCTCTCAAATGCTACGAGGGAATCGCTCTTTTGACGGACGGTGACGAAGGAAAATCCGCCTACGAGGTCGTTTCGTCGCAAAATCCGATCACGGGAGAATTCGAGGGGAAAGTCCTTTGCTATGACGAGGACGCTTTGCCCAAGGGCGCGAGCGTTCGATTTTTCCAAACGGGCGACGTTTTCAAAAAGTTCGGCGGTGGGAAAAAAAGCTTAAAAAAGTATTTCATCGACGAAAAAATACCGCAAAAAAAACGGGCTGAAATCCCCGTGGTTGCGGAGGGGAACACGGTATATATCGTTTGCGGAGTGGAAATTTCCGACGCAGTGAAAGTGACCGAGCAAACGAAAAATATAAAATATATTGCATTACGAAAGAAGTGAGGCGAAATTATGCACAAGAACGTAGAAAGGATTTTGTTGGACGAACAAACGATTGAAAAACGGGTGAAAGAAATGGCGACGCAACTCGACCGTTTATACGAGGGTAGACGCCCCGTAGTCGTTTGTATTTTGAAAGGGAGCGTCGTGTTTTTCAGCGATTTAATTCGCAATATGAAAACCCCTTTGGAACTCGATTTTATGGCGGTTTCTTCCTATGGGTCCGGTAGCGTTTCTTTGGGTACGCTCCAAATCAAAAAGGACTTGTCGGTGGACATCGCAGGTAGAGACGTCCTTATCGTCGAAGATATCATCGACTCGGGGAATACGTTGTATAAACTCAAAAAACTGTTCATATCCCGCGCGCCTGCAAGCGTGAACATCGTCACGCTACTCGACAAACCCGAAAGAAGAGAGGCTCCGATGGAACCCGATTACACCTGTTTTACGATTGAGGACGAATTCGTGATCGGCTACGGGCTCGATTACGACGAAGAATATCGAAATCTTCCTTACGTAGGCGTTTTGAAACGCTCGGTGTATGAAAAATAATTTTGCGCATACATAAAAACACGGACGCGTCCTTGCGTCCGTGTTCGTTTTTTTACCAAACGTCACAATTTGTTTTTAGGGCATACGCGAATACAAATTCCGCAAACGCTCCCTCGACCGATATCTTGAAAATGTTCTTTCATATATCTCGAGCATTTTTCCGCGTCAAAATTCCGTTCGCCGTTTGTTTTGGGTTTTTCCCCGTAAATCGCGCCGGCGGGACAGGCGTTTTTGCAAATTTCACAATCCTCGCAACCGTTTTCTATAACGGGAAGTTCCGCCCGTAAGGGCATATCGGTAAGGATGGTGGCAAGCCGTATTTTACTCCCGTACTCGCGCGATAAAAACAATCCGCTTTTCCCTACGAATCCAAGCCCCGAAAGGACGGCGACCGTCTTGTGCGGTACGACTCCGAGATAGGGATTGTTTTTCCCAAGGCTTTGACTTGCCGCGATCGGGAATGCGGAATACCCTGCACCCTCCAAGCGAGAGGCGAGCCGAAAAGCGATTTGATCGAGCAGTGCGTTTGCCGTGCGGTAGTGTTGAAAATACGTAAAAGAGGGCGCCGTGTCGATCGTTTGCAAAACGGCGGAGGAAAGTTTGACGGCTATTGAAATCGCATACCGAAGAGTGGGCAATTCTTTTATCGGCGCGCAGGGAAGCTTACAAAAACCGACGAGGGTTGCGCCCAAGTCGCATGCAAACGTGCGCAAGTTTTCTTGTGTTAATTTTTCCATAGCCCTACGATACACCAAATCGCAAAAAAAGTCAAGTGTTTAGAAAGAAAACGAGCAATGAAAACCGTTTCTTGTTGACGGCACGGAAAAAATATGCTATACTAAAAAAAGAACGAAAGAAGGAGTGGAGTATGAGTAGAGCCGACCAAATTTTTATTCAAAATATGAAAGATATTATGGAACACGGCGTTTGGGACACCGATCAGCCCGTTCGCCCGAAATGGGAGGACGGAACGCCCGCGCACACCGTAAAGAAGTTTGGGATCGTGAATCGCTATAATTTACAAGAAGAAATCCCCATTTTGACGATCCGTCGCACGGCGTTTAAGTCTTGCCTCGACGAGCTTTTGTGGATTTGGCAAAAAAAGAGCAATAACGTCAACGATTTGAACTCGCATATTTGGGATAGTTGGGCGGATGAAAGCGGTTCAATCGGGAAAGCATACGGTTATCAACTCGCGCAAAAACACAAGTATAAAGAGGGGGAATTCGACCAAGTGGATCGGGTGCTTTTCGACCTCAAAAACAACCCCTCCTCCCGTCGGATTATGACGAATATTTATAACTTTGCCGATTTACACGAGATGCATTTGTATCCCTGCGCCTATTCGATGACTTTCAACGTGTCGGGGGATACCCTCAACGGCATTTTGAATCAACGCTCGAACGATATGCTCACGGCGAATAACTGGAACGTGTTGCAATATTCCTTGCTTCTTATTATGCTCGCGCAAGTTTCGGGGCTGAAAGCCGGCGAACTCGTACACGTGATTGCAGATGCGCACATCTACGATCGGCATATCCCTATCGTCAACGAAATTTTGGACAAACCGCAACACAAAGCGCCCAAACTCATCGTTGATCCGAACGTGAAAAACTTCTACGATTTCACCGTGGATAGTTTCCAGCTCGTCGATTACGAATATGAAAAATTAGACAAAAAAATACCGGTGGCAATATGATTCGAGCTATTTTACACGCTGATAAAGAATGGGGGATCGGCAAAAAGAACGATTTAATGTTTTCCTTGCCCGCGGATATGAAATTCTTCCGCGAAACGACGAGCGGAAAAACGGTCGTTTGCGGGGAGAACACTTTGGCTTCTTTTCCCGGTGGAAAACCCCTTAAAAACAGAAAACATATCGTACTTTCCCCCACCCAAGAGCGAGAGGACTGCGTGATGGTGCGCTCGATGGAAGAGGCGCGGGAAAGAATGAAAGAAGCAGTCGGCGACGTGTTCGTGATTGGTGGCGCAAGCGTTTATCGTCAAATGTTGCCCTATTGCGAAGAGGTGCTCGTCACCCGCGTAAACGCGGTGGGCGGAGCGGAAGCGTTCTTTCCGAATTTAGACGAGGATACGAATTTTGAGATCGTTTACGAAAGCGAGCCCATCGACGATAACGGCTATGAAATTCGGTTCGTCACCTATAAAAACAACGCCGTTTTACCCTTATAAAAAACAAAAAATCGCAGAAAGAACGCCCGAGAGGGACTCGTTTGCCCTGCGATTTTGTTGCGATTTGAGATAAGTTTACAAAAAAGTTTGCATAAGAAAGGAGCAAGATTATTTTGATTAGAGAAGATTTAAGAAACGTAGCCATTATCGCGCACGTTGACCACGGGAAAACCACCCTCGTCAACCAAATGCTCGTGCAAGGCGGTATGTTCCGTGAAAACGAGCAAGTGCAAGATCGGGTGATGGACTCGAACGACCTCGAAAGGGAAAGAGGAATCACAATTTTAGCAAAAAACACCTCGGCACATTATAACGGGGTAAAAATCAACATCATCGACACACCGGGACACGCCGACTTTTCGGGCGAAGTGGAACGGGTGCTCAAAATGGTAAGTGGCGCGCTCATCTTAGTAGACGCCGCGGAAGGGCCTCTGCCTCAAACGCGGTTCGTTATGCAAAAGGCGTTAGAGCTCGGACTTAGATTGATCGTAGTCATCAACAAGGTCGATCGCCCCGACGCGCGTATTCAAGAAGTGCAAGACGAGGTTTTGGAGCTTATGATGGACCTCGACGCGACGGACGAACAGCTGGATAGTCCCATCGTGTATTGTTGCGGTAGAACGGGCACGTCCTCCCTCGATCCCAACCACCAAGAGCCCAACTTAAACGCTTTGTTCGACACGATTTTAAGCCATATCCCTCCGATGGAAGTGGACGTAGAATCGCCCGCGCAAGTGCTCGTTTCCTGCATTGACTATAACGAATTCGTCGGCAGAATCGGCGTGGGAAAGGTTGAACGCGGGGTTATCAAAGCGAACGAGACGGTGAGCGTTTGCAACTACAACGAACCCAAGGTAAAAAACAACTGTAAAATATCGGCGCTCTATCAAATCGAGGGGCTTACCAAAACTCCCGTGGAATCGGCAAAAGCCGGCGACATTGTGATGTTTGCGGGGATCGACGGACTCAATATCGGCGACACCGTTTGCTCGCCTTTGAAAGTCGAGCCGGTACAGTTCGTCAAAATCGAAGAGCCGACGGTGGAAATGACCTTTTCCGTCAACGATAGTCCGTTTGCAGGGAAAGAGGGTAAGTTCGTCACCACCCGTCAAATCCGTGAAAGACTGTATAAAGAACTGCTTCGCGACGTATCTTTACGCGTCAATGATACGGATAGTGCAGACTCTTTCCGCGTGTGCGGTAGAGGGGAAATGCACCTCTCCATTTTGATTGAAACGATGCGAAGAGAGGGATATGAATTCCAAGTTTCTACCCCGAAAGTGTTGTATAAAGAAATCGACGGCGTTCGCCACGAACCCATCGAACGGTTGCTCGTGGACGTTCCCGAAGATATGACGGGACCCGTCTTTGCGGGAATGGGGAATAGAAAAGGGACTCTTTTGCATATGAACGCCGTAGGCAATCGTATGCGCCTCGAATTTGCCGTTCCCTCGCGTGGGTTGTTCGGATATAAGAGCGAATTTTTGACGGATACGAAGGGGCAAGGGATTATGAACTCGGTGTTCTATTCGTACGAGCCGTATAAAGGGGATTTGCAGCGCAGAACGACGGGATCGCTCGTCGCGTTTGAAACGGGCGAAGCGGTCACTTACGGGCTCTTCAACGCCCAAGGCAGAGGAAACTTGTTTATCACGCCGGGGACACCCGTGTACGAGGGTATGGTGGTCGGCTACACCAATCTTTCCGACGATATCAACGTCAACGTCTGCAAAACCAAGCATTTGACGAACACCCGTTCCTCTTCAAGCGACGACGCGCTCACCCTTATTCCCGTAAGCAGAATGAGCTTGGAAGAATGTTTGGAATTTATCGCCGACGACGAGCTTTTGGAAGTGACGCCGAAATCCTTGCGCGTGAGGAAGAGAATTTTGAATAGCGAATTGCGAGCAAAAGCAAGATTCAAAGAGAAAAATATGAAATAACGTAGCATAAAAAACTCCCTTTCCTGCATATCATACGGTATGCAAGAAATTTTACATTCTTTTATACTCGAACAACGGAAAAACATTTCCATCACGGGCGTAGACACCGTAAAATCCTTTTCCCCAACGCGGATTGAGTTGGCTCTTTCGGGCGGTAAAGAAAAACTGCTACTCGTAGGAAGCGAATTAAAAATCGTCGGATTTTCAAAAACGAACGGAACGTTTACGGCGACGGGTAAGGTGCAAAGCGTGAAATACGGAAACGGATTTTCCAAATTTTTCAAATAAGTGTCGCAACCGCTTATTTTTGCCCTTAGCCTTGGGGCGGGTTTTTTCGGAGGGGTCTTGTACGAGCCTTTTTCCTTGTTGGGGAAGAGAGGAGGGGTATTACAAGTCGTTTGCGATAGCGCTTTTTTCTTGCTTTTTTCCGTTTTTTGCGTAGGCGTAAGCGTGTTTTTTGCCTTTCCCGAGTATCGGTGGTATATGTATTTGGGGAACGGAGCGGGACTTATATTATATTTAAAAAGTATTCACAAAGCGCTTGCATTTTTAGAAAAAATGTGCTATAATAGTCTTACGAAAGCTCGAAAAGGGCTTAAAAAACAAAAGATTACAACGAAAAGGAATAAAAATATACGATGACACAAGAAAAATTGCAAAGAACGGTGACCGCCGCAGTCGTTGCGGGAACGTTGCTTTTCGTCTTTCTCTTGGGCGTGATAATTTATCAAGTTATTACGTTGTCGGTTTTGAATCGTCGGGAGAAAGAATTGAACGAGGCAATTAGTTCGCTGGAAGAATCCATTCAAGAAAATTCATCCGATTATGAATATTTAACCAGCCTTGAAGGTATGATAAATCAAGTTTTAAGCAACGGGGGCAGACCTGAGCGTGAAAACGATTGATGCTGTTGTTATTGATATCGGTTCTAATTCCGTCCGCCTAATGACTTTGGCGGACGGTTTTCCTTTATATAAAGCGCTTGCCACGACGAGGCTCGGCGAGGGGCTCGCCCATAGCGACTATTTGAAAGCGGAGGCAATCGAACGCACGGCAAGAGCGGTGGAAACGTTCGTCTCTTCAGCAAAAGAAAAGGGCGCGAAAAAGATTTTCGCCTATGCGACGGCGGCCGTTCGCTTCGCGAAAAATGGGAAGGATTTTTGTCTGCGCGTGAAGGAACTTTCAGGCGTAAACGTGGAAGTGCTTTCGGGAGAAGAAGAGGCGAGACTCGGCGTTTTAGGCGCGCTTGGGGAAAGTGACGGCGCGCTCGTCGATTTGGGCGGAGCAAGTACGGAAATAGCCGTTCAAAAGTCGGGACAAGTCGTCTATGAAAAAAGCGTGAATATCGGCGTCGTTCGTCTGTTCGATCTTTGTGGAAGAGAGAAAGAACGCTTAGAAAAAACGGCGCGAGATGCGGTGGAATTATTCGGCAACCCGCCTTGCGAGTCTTTGGTCGCCATCGGCGGAACCGCCACGACCCTTGCGGCGAGAGAAAGAAAATTGACCGCATACGATCCCGTAGCCGTGACGGGCGTGAAAATTAGCAGGGATAGAATGCGCGCCCTTGCGGAAGAACTACTTGCTTTACCCGTTTCCGAGATAGAAAACGAGGTTATCCCCAAAAAACGGGCGGAGGTGCTTGGAGGTGGCGCGATGCTACTGGCGGTGCTGATGGAACGGTTTTCGATCCCCGAACTCACCGTCCTTGACGGAGATAATTTAGAGGGATTTGCCAAGAGTAGGGGTTTGATGAAATAACGAAAAACGAAAGGAGTACGAGCGATGAGAAGATTGTCTAGTATTTATGCAACGATACTTTGTACCTTACTTGTAGGGGGGATTTTGGCGATCGTCGTTTGCTCTTACGTAAAAAGTGCGGACGCGTTGATTTTTGCAGGCACAGGCGTGTTGCTTTCCTTTGTCTTGGCGCCGGCCGTCCACGAATGGGGGCATATTTGTGTAGGGAAATTGCAGGATATGTCGTTGCAATATACGAAGTTTTTCTGTTTTTCTTTGCGTCGTAAAAGGGGAAAGCTCGCTCTTTCCTTTGCTTCGCCGTTTGCGATGGAGCAAACGCAAATGATTCCTAATTCTATGGGGAATATGCTTCGAAGAGCGTATCTTTATACGGCAGGCGGGATCTTATTTAGCGGACTCTTTGCCGTGACGGTTTTGTTTTTTGCCATTCTTTCCTCTTGTTTGGCTTGGAGCGTCGCCTATTTATTTTGGGGATTGTTCCCGTACGTTGGATATATCTTTCTTTTGAACGCGGTTCCTTTTTGCTACGTTGGCGGAAAGACGGACTGCTTGATTATGCAGGGAATCCGTAGAGGCGAACGCGAAGAATTCGTAATGCTTTGCGCGATGGAAATCTTCGGCGGACTTGCAGAGGGGAAATCTTTTTCCGATCTCGACGAAAGACTTTTTGATACGCCCGTGATTGCGGAGGACGAACCCATGTACGCGGTGATTACCGATTTGAAATACCGCTACGCCCTCGAAAAAGAAGACTATGAACGAGCGTCCAGCGAAATTAATCGTTTGGCGACCGCCTCGCCCTATCTTTCCGATCGGGAAACGGAAATGGTTGCTATGGAGCTTTTATATATGCATACCCTCGCGGGTGATAGAGATCTTGCCGAAAAGACGAAAGTTATTTGCGAGGAGCGACTTCAAGAAGAGACTGTGGAAGCAAAGCGCGTGCTTGCAAGCTACTTTGCAATGATTGGCGATAGGGAGCGCACGCTCACGTGTAAAAAGCAGGCGGAGGCGCTTCTGGGAAAGGCGGACTTGAAAGGCAAGGGTAAAGCGGAAAGCATTTTGCTTGCAAGAATATGATACGATAAGAGGTGGAATATGACGGCGGAAAAAGGCGGTTTTTCGAATTGGGCTCTTAAAGACGGGATTCCCCCCGCGTTTATACGCGAGTATCAAAGGATTAAACCGTTTTATTTGGGGGCGATGAAAACGGCGTGTAATAAGTTTGAGATTTTGGACGACGAGTTTAGCGTTTTGCAAGGACACGATCCCATACATCACATCGAAAGTCGCCTAAAAACGGTGGAAAGCGCCTACGAGAAGTTGGGGCGTCGTGGGTTTGATCAAACTCCTGAAAATTTGACAAAACTTACCGATTTGGCGGGGGTTAGAGTCGTTTGTTCCTACATAGAGGACATTTACGAAATCGCGCAAGTCTTCCTAAAACAAGAGGGCGTACACCTCGTTAAAGAAAAGGATTATATCAAAAATCCTAAGGGAAACGGATACAGAAGTTTACATTTAATTGCGGAAGTGCCGGTGTGCCTTTCCGCCGGGACGAGCAATATCCCCGTGGAAATACAGCTTCGCACGATTTCTATGAATATGTGGGCAAGTTTGGAACACGAAGTATCGTATAAAGTAAACGAAGGACTCAGAGACTCTTTCCGAGCGGAATTAAAAGCTTGCGCCGACGATCTTTTCGCTGTGGAAGAACGAATGCAAAAGATCTGCCATAGCATACGCGAGGCGGAAAAGAGATAGCGAAGGATAAAAGTATGGGCTACCATAAAGAACGAGAGATTAAACGCGCGAAGCGTAAGAAGAGACGGAGAATTTTATTTTCTATATTTACTCTTCTTTGCGCTGGCGGTTTAATCTTTTCTTCTATCTATCCGCCCAACACTTGGAAATACTACGTAGCGTTGCCGAAAATTTCTTCCCGTGCGGACGGGGAACTGCGGTTGCATTTCTTAGACGTGGGACAAGGAGATTGCACGATCGTGGAGTTTCCAGATGGTAAAATCTTAATGATAGACGGCGGGGACGGGAGCGTAAAGACGAGTAAAACGGTGCTCCGCTATCTGAACGCGTTAAAGATAGATACGATTGATTTCCTCGTGGCGACGAATCCGAGCTCCTACCGCGTCGGTGCTTTAGACGAAGTGGTTCGCTACAAAGACGTCCTTCGAGTTTACCGTCCCTACGGCGTAGACTATACTTGCAATAGCGAATACGCGGAATTTCTTGGTATCTTGGAAAAAGAGGACTGCGTGGTATACGACAACGCCTACAACGAGGGAGAAGTGGTGTACGGCGAACGGGAGTACGGCTGGATCATGCTTTCTCCACAACCGTACGAGGATCCCACCTCTTTCTATCACGCCGTCGTGGACGAGAAAAATTATTCCGCGGAGGCGATCAAAAATATTTCCGCAACCATCCTCGTTTCTTATCAAGGGGTCAACGCGCTACTTATGAGCGACGCGGGGACGGAAACGGAGCGGTTTTTGTATAATATGGAAAGGAAGAGCGTGTTTGAGACGTGTAAAATGCCCACGCTCGCTTTGGCGGGGAAAACTTCGATTTTGAAACTTTCTGACCACGGAAGCGCGCGGACGAGCGACTGGTTTTTAGAATACCTCGGCGTAAAAGACGGGATCGTTTCTTGCGGAGACGGTGCGGACGATAGCGCCAGTTTAGAAAAACTTTTGGATAGAGGGATAACCCGTCACGCCACCGACGAAGTGGGGAGCGTGATTGTGACCATTGACGAAAACGGAAGATATTGGATAGAATAAAAAGAACGGCAATTTGTAAAATGCCGTTCTTTTTTTGCAAGAAAAATGCCCCTTTCTGCGAGAGCAGAAAGGGGCGTATCGTCGGTTAATTATTTACCAGCGAGTTTCTTATAGCCAGCCAAACGAGCCTTGGAAGCTTCTTCCGTTTCCTTGTAGAGCTTGTCTGCAAGTTCGGGTTCCGTCTTCTTCAAGGACGCATATCTGACTTCGCCTTGCAAGAATGCTTGATAGTCGCCCGTAGGATCTTTCGAGTCGAGGGTGAAAGGATTTTCGCCCTTTTCTGCAAGAGTCGGGTTGTATCTGTAAAGGTGCCAGTATCCGCAGTCAACCGCATTCTTTTCTTCCGCTTGCGATTTCATCATATTGATACCGTGGTTGATACAAGGCGCGTAGCAGATGATGATGGAAGGACCGTGGTAGCTTTCCGCTTCCTTGAGCGCTTTGACGAATTGCGCTTTGTCCGAACCCATCGAGCATTGCGCTACGTATACGTATCCGTAGGTTGCCGCGATCATACCGAGGTCTTTCTTCTTCACTCTCTTACCGCCTGCTGCGAATTTAGCAACCGCTGCGATCGGCGTAGATTTAGACGCTTGACCGCCGGTGTTGGAGTATACTTCGGTGTCGAGAACGAGAATATTCACGTCGTCGCCGGAAGCGAGTACGTGGTCCAAACCGCCGTAGCCGATGTCGTATGCCCAACCGTCGCCACCGATAATCCAGAAGGATTTCTTCACGAGGCAATCTTTGTCTTTCAAGATTTCTTCTACGAGGGTAAGTTCTTCGCCTTCGCAGTCGTTCTTGCAGTTTTCAAGAGCTTCTACGAGCGCCTTGGACGCTACCTTGCTACCTTCTGCATCGTGCATATTCGCGATCCAGTTGTCGCAAATAGCCTTACATTCGGGGCATTCTGCCCAAAGTTCGGAAAGGGTAGCGATCTTCGCTTTGAGCGCGTCTCTTCTTGCCTTGTAAGCAAGGTTCATACCGTAACCGAATTCCGCGTTGTCCTCAAAGAGGGAGTTCGCCCAAGCCGGACCGTGACCAGCCTTGTTCTTCGTGTAAGGACACGTAGGGGAGGAACCGCCGTAGATGGAGGAACAACCGGTTGCGTTTGCAATGATCATTCTGTCGCCGAAAAGTTGCGTAAGCACTTTTACGTAAGGCGTTTCACCGCAACCTGCGCAAGCGCCCGAGAATTCGAACAAGGGTTGGCTAAATTGCGATTTCTTCACGTCTGCCATCTTTTCGACTACTTCGCTAGGAACGTCGGGAAGGGTTTGCGCGAATTCCCAATTAGGAGCTTCGTGAAGAAGTTTTTCAAGGGGAATCATATTGAGCGCTTTTGCTTCGGCGGGAGCCGCTTTAAGCCCAGCTTTCGTTGCGTCGGTTGCCGCCTTTTGGTTGACGGGGCAAACGTCTGCGCAAACGCCACAACCCATACAGTCAAGCGGGGAAACTTGCAAACGGAAGGAATAGCCCTTTGCTTGCATAGCGGGTTTCGTCTTGAACGTTTCGGGAACTTCTACGCCGTCTTGTACGAGGTAGGGACGAATGGTTGCGTGCGGGCATACGAACGCGCATTGATTACATTGAATACATTTGTCGATATTCCATTCGGGAACGAGAACGGCAACACCGCGTTTTTCGAACTTCGTGGTGCCCGTAGGAACGGAGCCGTCGGCGTTGAATGCGGAGGAAGGAAGCTTGTCCCCTTCGAGCGCGAGGATGGGAGCAACGACGTTTCTGAAGTAGTCATCGTCGGCAAGTTTCACCATAGGCGCGCCTTCCGTCGTGGTTGCCCAGCTTGTGGGGATTTCAATCTTCACGAGGTTGGATTTTGCTGAGTCTATCGCGTTGTAGTTCATTTGAACGATCGCGTCGCCTTTACGCGAGAAGGACTTGTACGCCATGTATTTCATAAGCGCAACAGCAGTGTTCTTATCCTCGGGATCAGCGCTTTCGTAAGGCATGATTTGGCTATTGATACAGAAGAACGCCGATTGCAAAATCGTAGAGGTTTTACCGCGAAGCCCAAGTTCGCCTGCGATTTTGATAGCGTCGATGACGTAAAGGTTTGCGTGCTTTTGCGCGAGCAAGTTCTTCATTTTAGCAGGAAGTTCTTTTTCCAATGCTTCGAGGCTCGTCCATTCGCAGTTCAAAAGGAAATTTCCGCCCTCTTTCAAATCGCTCACCATATCGTAGCGAGTGACGTAGGAAGGGTTGTGGCAAGCGACGAAGTCTGCCGAGTCGATAAGGTATTCCGATTGAATGGGCTTATCGCCGAAACGGAGGTGGGAAACGGTAATACCGCCCGATTTCTTCGAATCGTAGAAGAAGTAAGCTTGCACGTATTTATCGGTGTGGTCGCCGATGATTTTAACGGTGTTTTTGTTCGAACCGACCGTACCGTCCGAGCCGAGACCGTAGAACTTACAGGAAGTAGAGCCGGCGGGAGCCGCGTCGTATTTTTCCGAGAAGTCGAGCGAGGTGTTCGTCACGTCTTCGTAAATACCGACCGTGAAGTGATTTTTAGGTGCGTCTTTTTCTAAGTTCTTGAACACGGAAAGCACCATCGTCGGCGTAAATTCTTTGGAGCCGAGGCCGTATCTACCGCCGTATACTTTGACGTCCGATCTACCTTTTTCCAAAAGGGCAGCGCAAACGTCGAGGTAGAGGGGTTCGCCGAGCGAGCCGGGTTCTTTCGTTCTGTCGAGAACGGCAAGTTTTTTACAAGAAGCGGGGATCGAGTCCACGAAAGCGGTTGCGTCGAAAGGACGATACAAACGTACTTTGAGCATACCGTACTTCTTGCCTTGCGCGTTGAGTTTGTTGATGGTTTCTTCCACGGTGTCTGCGCCGGAGCCCATCAAAACGACGACTTCTTCCGCGTCGGGAGCGCCGACGTAATCGAAGAGGTGGTAATTTCTTCCCGTATGATCGGAAACGACCTTCATCATTTCAGCGACGATTTCAGGAACTGCCAAGTAGTGCGCGTTCGCCGTTTCTCTGTTTTGGAAGTAGGTGTCGCTGTTTTGCGCCGTACCCTTTTGAATGGGGTGTTCGGGGTTCAAAGCGCGCGCTTTGAAATCGTCTACGTATTTTTGCATGCCGAGTTTGTCGAAAATCGCTTTGATTTCAGCGTAGTTATCCTTTTCGTCAAACCCGTCGATCTTGGAATATTCGTGCGAGGTACGGAACCCGTCGAAGAAGTGCAAGAAAGGAATGCTCGATTTAAGCGTTGCAAGGTGAGCGACCAAGGAAAGGTCCATAACTTCTTGCACGGAAGCAGACGCGATCATAGCGTAGCCCGTTTGACGGCAAGCCATAACGTCCGAGTGGTCGCCGAAGATGTTCAAGGAATGAGCGGCGAGCGCACGAGCGGAAACGTGCATAACCATAGGAAGAAGTTCGCCCGAAATTTTATACATATTCGGGATCATGAGGAGCAAGCCTTGCGAAGCCGTGTAGGTGCTGGTAAGAGCGCCGGCGCAAAGCGAGCCGTGAACGGCGCCAGCCGCACCGCCTTCCGATTGAAGTTCGGCGATCTTGAGCTGTTGCCCCCACATATTGGTACGCTTAGCAGTGGCCCATTCGTCGGCGGATTCCGCCATGGGAGACGAAGGGGTGATCGGGTAGATGGCGGCAACTTCCGAGAACGCATACGCGACGTGCGATGCAGCGGTATTACCGTCGATAGTCATTTTTTTCATCAAAAAAGTCCTCCGTTTAAGTATTTCAAATTTAGATGGAAGGTCGTGTGACCTACGCACGCTATATCATTATATAGCATTTTTTCGTTTAAGTCAATACGAAAAACCAAAAAAGGCAAAAATTTTTTTCAAAAAACCCAAAAAAAGAGACGGGGGAGGGCGATTGCGGATAAAAAGTCGTTTTTTCAACGGATTATCTTGAAATTTCACACCATTTTCATTGTAAAACGAAAAAAAATCTGCTATAATATATTTGGAAATTTATGCCCTCATAGGCAAAAGTCAAACGTAAGGATCAACGAATGCAAACGAACGAAGTGGCTATACAACTGGATAACGTTTATTTCACCTACGACGGGGAAAAAACCGCGCACAAGGACTATGCTCTTTGCGGGGTTAACTTGACGGTGAAAAAGGGAGAGTTTTTGGTGATACTTGGGCATAACGGCAGTGGAAAATCTACGCTCGCTCGCCTCATCGACGGACTTCTTTCCCCCTCGTCCGGCACGATTACCGTGCTTGGGAAGGATATTGCGGAAGAACGCAACGCGTTTGACGTGCGCCGTCACGTGGGGATCGTATTTCAAAACCCCGACAACCAAATGGTGGCGTCTATCGTCGAGGACGATATCGCGTTCGGCCCCGAAAACGTAGGGATTCCGAGAAAGGAAATTGGCGAACGGATTGATTTTTCCCTCGCTTCCGTCGGTATGCAAGAATACCGCACGTCGATGCCCTCGCGTTTATCGGGCGGTCAAAAACAGCGCATTGCCATTGCAGGCGTGCTTGCGTTATCGCCCGAAATTATGATTCTCGACGAATCGACCTCAATGCTGGATCCAAGAGGCAGAAAGGAAGTTTTGGAAGTCGTGAAGAAGCTCAACGAGGAAAAGGGGATCACGATTGTCCTTATCACCCACTTTCCCGAAGAGGCGATGTTCGCCGATCGCGCGATTGTGATGAACTGCGGGGAGATCGTGTTGCAAGGAAAACCCAAAGACGTATTAAAACGGGAAGAGGACTTGGAAACTTTCCAACTCACTTTGCCTCGGCCACTCAAAATTTGTCGAAATTTAACCAAAGGGGGAGTGGAGGTGCGCGATACCCTTTATCCGCAAACCCTTGCAAGAGATATTTTGACCGTTTTGGACGGGCGTAGAGCGGAATTGCATTTTGACAGGGAAGAACGAAAGGAAAATGCCGAGACGGTAGGGAGAGTGGAATGTGAAAATTTGTCCTACGTCTACAATTTCGATTCCCCCTTCGCCACGCACGCGCTTTGCGGTGTTGATTTAACGATCGAAAGCGGAGAGTTTTTTGGAATTATCGGGCATACGGGTAGCGGAAAATCTACTTTCTTGCAACACTTGAACGCGCTCATTAAGTTGCCTACGGCAATGAAGAAATATAAACCGAAAAAGTATAAAAAACGTCCGCTCCCTTATCAAAAACTGGTGGTAAACGGCTTTGATTTGACCGATAAGAACACCAATTTTAAGAAGCTCAGAAGTAAAGTGGGAATGGTGTTCCAATATCCCGAATACCAACTCTTTGCCGAATCGGTGTTCGAGGACGTGGCGTTCGGGCTTAGAAACTTTTCCGAGAAAGAGCTCAGCGAAGAAAAAGTGGCAAGCGCTGTAAAAGAGGCGCTTGAAACGGTAGGGCTCGATTATTCGGCGATTAAAGACAAATCCCCGTTCGAGCTTTCGGGCGGTCAAAAACGCCGAGTGGCAATCGCGGGCGTCATCGTCACGAAGCCAGAAATCTTGGTGCTTGACGAACCGGCGGCGGGGCTCGATCCACTTGGGAAAGAACAAATTATGAGTCTGCTCAAAACCATTCACGCAGAGTGGTGTAAGACGGTAATCGTCGTCTCGCACGATATGGACGAAATTGCGGAAAACTGCACGCGCGCGGCTATTTTTTCCGAGGGGAAAGTCGTTCGCGTCGGAACGCCGACGGAACTTTTCTCCGACGTTGACGAGATTGAAACTTTGGGACTCGACGTTTCCTTTACGGCAAAAGTCAAAGCGCTTTTGAAAAAACAAGGGGTGGAAATAGGTTGCGAAATTTCTTCCGATCGGTTCGTTTCCGCGCTTTTGCGCTACGTGGAAACGGTAAAGGAGGTGCGCGATGCGTGACGTGACGTTCGGGCAGTATTACCCCGTAAGTTCCCCCGTGCATAAGCTCGATCCCCGCACGAAAATACTCTTTTTAATTTTGTACATCACGTCGATTTTCACGGCGAAGAATTTCTACGGGCTTGGGGTTTGCCTACTCGTATTTTTGACGGTAGTTCTAATGAGCAAAATTCCCGTTAAAAAGCTGTTGCTCTCGGTAAAGGGAGTGGCGATTTTACTCGTTTTTACCGCTTGCTTGAACTTGTTTTTCTATCGTGACGGCGAGGCGCTTTTCTCTTGGAAGTTTATCAAAATCACGAAAGAGGGGATTTTTTACACCCTGTTCTTGTCGTCGAGACTGTTGCTTCTCGTATTAGGCTCGTCCCTCCTTACCCTCACGACGACCCCCGTATCGTTGACGGACGGGTTGGAAAGCTTGCTCTATCCGTTAAAACTGATCCGTTTCCCCGTGCACGAGCTCGCGCTCATTATGTCGATCGCCTTGCGGTTTATTCCCATTTTATCGGACGAAACGGCGCGTATTATGAATGCGCAAAAAGCGAGAGGCGCAGACTTTGAAACGGGCGGACTCGTCAAGAGAATTAAGGCGATTATTCCCGTCTTGATTCCCTTGCTTATCAGCGCGATTCGACGGGCGGAAGAACTTGGCGATGCGATGGACGCGCGCTGTTATTCGGGGAGTAAAGTGCGGACGAAATATAAAAAACTCACCTTTAAGGTAGGCGATTATTTCGCTTTGGTTTTCGGCGGATTGCTCCTTACCGCAGTGATTTTATGCCGAGTATTTTTACCGCATTTGGTATGAGGAGGATCGTATGAAATATGCTTTTACCCTCTCGTACGACGGTACGAATTACGCCGGTTGGCAACGCCAAAAAAACGCGGTTTCCGTGCAACAAAAGGTGGAGGAAGCGTTTTTCGAGGCGCTAAAAAAGGAATATACGGTCAAGGCGAGCGGTCGAACGGACGCCGGCGTACACGCCTTGGGGCAGGTGTGCGAATTCGAGGCGGAAGACTGCCCCGTTCCCCCTGAAAAGATTCCCGATTGCATCAACCGTTTTTTGCCCTCCGATATTCGCCTTGTAAAGGGCTGGAAAGCGGAAGAGGGGTTTGATTGCAACCGCACGGCGAAGAGAAAAACCTATCGGTATTCGCTGTATGAAAGCTTGCGCGAGCTTCCGCTCAAAGAGCGTTATAGCGTTCGGTTGGATAAAATCCCCCCTTTGGAAAAATTGCAAACGGTGGGGGCATGGCTAGAAGGAACGCACGATTTTAAGGCTTTTTGCGCGTCGGGATCTTCGGTAAAAACGACGGAGCGTACGGTGTATGAAGTGCGCGTGGAAGAAGCAAACTCATATGGAAACCGTGATATCTCTATCTACGTGACGGGAAACGGGTTTTTATATAATATGGTCCGTAATATGGTAGGCGAAATAATAGACCTTGCCTTAGAAAAACGGAGCAAGGAAAGTCTATTGCAAGCGTTTGCAACGGGCGACCGGTCTTACGTTGGCAAAACGATGCCCGCGAAAGGTTTGACCTTGTGGCAAGTGGAGTACGACGAATAATGTAGCGTTTTTGAAAAGAAAAGAGGAATTTTATGGAAATTTACAACATATACGAAGCAATTATAAATATTTTGCTTGCAACGAAAGGCGGTGACGTTTCGGTTCTGGCGAGCAACGGCAGGCCGTTTGTGTTAGCCCTGCTCGTATCTTGCGCCGTTTTGGCGATCGTTTTCGTCTTTTACGCCATCGGGCTTTTCGTGATGTCGAAAAAGCGGAATTTGACGAAGAAATGGCTTTGTTTTATCCCTTTCGTCAACTTGTTGCAAGTGGGCAGACTCGCGGGGGAATGTTCGGTATTCGGCAGAAAAATGAAACATGCGGGATTGTACGCCATGATCGCGCAAATCGTTTGCTTTTTGTTCGTCGGCGTCTCTATTTTTTCCGAATTCTATTTGTTCGTCCATCACGGGGAAACGATGCTCGTGCAAGAGGGTAGCGTATACTGGGAATCTTTGAGCCGTTCGGGCGAGATTGCGTTTAATTTTTATCGCGTTTCCGAATACGTCGTATCGGTGGCGGGCTTGATTCAAATGGTGCTCCTTTTCGTGCTCTTTAGCGGATTGTATAAAAAGTATTACACGCGCGGATATACGTTGCTTTCTTGGCTCACGATTTTAGTTCCTCTTTCTCGGTTTATCATCGTGTTCGTGCTTCGTAAAAATAAGGCGATTGACTTTGACGCGTATATGCGTAGAAAACGGGAAGAATACGCGCGTAGAATGTCGGCGTACGGACCATACGGCAACCCTTACGGACAAAATCTGTACGGCAATCCCTACAACAATCCCTATCGTCCATCTTCCTCCGAGGAGAAAAAAGCGGAGGAACCGTTCGAAGAGTTTTCTTCCGGCGACGATCCGTTTGATTTTGAGGAACCGACCGGGACGGACGAAGATTCCGACGACGATTTATTTAACTAAAAACGAGCGACGATGAGTCGCTCTTTTTTTTATGTCAAAACGGCGTATAAAATAAGGCGAAGTTATATATTTCGTGAAAAATAGCTCTGAAAACGATTTACACGAGAGGCCAGAGTGTGCTATAATAAGATAGATATAATCAAAGATTATAAAGAAAAGGAGAATTCACGATGAAAACGAATACGATAGCTGCGATAGCGACGCCCCACGGGAAAGGCGGGGTGGCGATCGTGCGCCTCAGCGGATCGGAAGCTTTGC
Source organism: Christensenellaceae bacterium (assembly GCA_045613545.1). GTDB lineage: Bacteria > Bacillota > Clostridia > Christensenellales > Borkfalkiaceae > Scatosoma. The sequence goes on along the minus strand of JAZLBD010000006.1, from coordinate 45,161 downwards.
AAATCGCAAGCAAGATGTTTTCCCCTAAGGGAAGCGTTTCCGTCCTTCAATTCGAGCCCTATCGTATGTATCCCGGCAATATAGAGGTGGACGCTTTCACCGATTACGGGCTTTGCGTATATTTCAAAGCCCCGAGAAGCTATACGGGGGAAGACGTGGTGGAATTCCAATGCCACGGCGGTGAAACGATCGTAAGAGGGGTGCTCAAAAAAGCCTGTTCCCTCGGCGCGCAACCGGCGGGGAAAGGGGAATTTACCCGTCGCGCGTTTTTGAACGGAAAGGTCTCCCTTGCTTCGGCGGAGGGGATTGCGGATATGATCAGCGGAGAGTCGGAAGCCGAACTCCGAGCAGGTTTTATGCTCTATAACGAAACGCTCACGGGAAAAGTGAAAGCGCTACAAAACAAACTCAAAGAACTCCTAGCAGGGATCGACGCGTCCGTCGATTATCCCGAAGAAGATTTGGAAGAAGAAACGACGGACGAGATCCGAAAGGGCTTGCAAGAGATCGTGGGTGAACTTACCGAGATTTTGTCGGGGTATCAGCAAGGGAAAAAGATAAAATCGGGGGTGACGGTTGCCCTTTGCGGAAAACCGAACACCGGCAAAAGCTCCCTCCTTAACAAACTCCTCGGCTACGATAAAGCGATCGTTTCGGATATCGCGGGGACGACGCGCGACGCCGTCGAGGGTACGCTAGAAATTCACGGCGTAAAATTCAATCTATACGATACGGCGGGGGTAAGAGAGAGCGAGGATACGATTGAATCCATCGGAATCAACCGCGCCGAAAATATTATCAAAAGCGCCGACGTCGTGGTATTCGTTGCCGATTTGACGCAAGGGCTGGACGAGGAGGACGCGCGCGCCCTCACGCTCGCCAAAAACCGTCCGCATATCAAGGTCGTCAACAAAGCCGATCTTTTGCACGGCGATGCGGAAACGGACACGGACACGGATATTTTTACCTCCGCAACGACGGGGCAAGGTCTTGAAAGACTCAAAGAAAAGCTCTATGAAAAGAGCATGGGACAACGGACGGAAGACGCCGCGTTCCTCATAGAAGAGAGACATTTCGAAGCGCTTACGCGCGGAAAGGAATACTTACAAAAAGCGTTTTCGTCGCTCGGCGTAGCACCGCTCGATTTGATCGGACTCGACGTCACGGACGGTTGGTCGGCGCTTGGCGAAGTGACGGGCGAAACGGCGTCGGAAGCAATTATTGATGAAATTTTCTCCAAGTTCTGCGTGGGAAAATAAGGGGGGATTTATGGTCAATTTAGAACTGTATAGAGTATTTTATATGGTGGCAAAATGCGGAAGTTTAACGAAGGCGGCGGAGGAGTTATACATATCCCAACCGGCGGTTTCCCAGTCGATTAAACAGCTGGAAAATCAACTCGGCGTGAGTTTATTCAATCGAACGCATCGGGGAATGGAACTTTCTGAAAAGGGCGGAAAGCTTATATTCTCGAAAGTGGAACAAGCGCTCCGATTGTTCGGCGAGGCGGAAAACCAAATCGAACAACTTTCCTCGTCCGCGTCGGGAACGATCCGCGTAGGGGCGTCCGCGACGATTTTCGAATATTTCCTCGCTGATAAAATCGTGGAATTTCACTCCAAGTATCCCTCCGTTAAAATTGAACTTGTCTCAGACCTGCCCCCTCGTGCGGCGGACGGTCTCAAAGAAAACAAGTGCGACGTGGCGTTCGTTAATTTACCCGTCGAGGACGATCCCGATATCTTGGTATACGGCGATTGTATGCGCCTCACCGACATCTTTATCACCAACAAAGAAAATTTAGAGTTGACGGACGGCGTGATCCCTTTGGCTAGATTGCAAGATTATCCCCTCGTTATGTTAGAGGGAACGACGACGCCGAGACAACTTCTCAACGATTTCTTGGCAAATGTCGGCATCGACTTGAAGCCCGCGATCGAGATTAGCGGTTGGGACTTGATGAAACGGCTCGTCATTCGAGGGATGGGGGTGGGGATTATTCCCCGTGAATACGCTCGGCATCGTTTGGAGGACCGTTCGCTGTTTGAAGTTAGGACGGATCCGTCGTTGCCCGCCCGTTCGATCGGTATGATTATGCCAAAAAACGCAAAGATATCATATGCGTTGCGTATGTTTTTAGCCCTCTTCGACCTTGACGTGTAAGGCTTTATTAAAAGGAAAAATATGGCAAAAGATAGAAGTATTATAAGAAATTTTTGTATTATCGCCCACATTGACCACGGGAAAAGCACCCTTGCCGACCGTTTGATGGAACAGACGGGGCAGGTGTCTAAGCGGGATATGGAAGAACAGCTCCTCGACAGTATGGACATCGAGCGGGAAAGAGGGATTACCATTAAACTCACCCCCGTCCGTATGTATTACACCGCCAAAGACGGAAAAGAGTACGAGTTCAACCTCATTGACACGCCGGGACACGTGGACTTTACCTATGAAGTGAGCCGTTCGCTCGCCGCGTGCGAGGGGGCGATTTTGGTGGTGGACGCCACCCAAGGCGTAGAGGCGCAAACGCTTGCAAACGTATATTTGGCGCTCGAAAACAATTTGGAAATATTGCCCGTGATCAACAAGATCGACTTGCCTTCGGCAAGAGTGGACGAAGTCAAACAAGAAATCGAGGACGTGATCGGCTTGGATGCGAGCTACGCTCCTTGCGTTTCCGCAAAAGACGGACTGAATATCGGCGATTTGCTGGAAGCGATCGTCGAATATTTCCCCTCGCCGGGTGGTCACGACGAAGAACCGCTCAAAGCCTTGATCTTCGATAGCTATTACGACAACTATAAAGGGGTTATCCTTTTCGTGCGTATCCGCGACGGAAAGGTGAAAGTGGGGGATCGTATCAAAACCTTCCTCTCCGATACGACTTGGGACGTGACGGAAGTGGGCGTGTTCGCGCCGGGGCTTTTGCCAAAGAGCGAACTGTTGGTAGGGGAAGTCGGGTATATCGCCGCTTCGATCAAGTCCATTCAAGATGTCGCGGTGGGGGATACGGTCACCTTGTATAATAATCCCGCCAAAGAGCCGTTACCCGGCTATAAAAAGGTGCAACCCGTCGTGTTCTGTGGAATTTACCCCTTGGACGGCAGTAAATTCAACGATTTGAAAGACGCGATTATGAAATTGCAACTCAACGACGCGTCGCTGATTTTCGAGCCGGACAACTCGGTGGCGCTTGGGTTCGGGTTCCGTTGCGGTTTTTTGGGACTTTTGCATATGGAAATTATCCAAGAACGGATCGAGCGGGAGTTCAACCTCGAAATCATTACGACCGCACCGTCGGTAAGCTATAAAGTGCATAAAACGGACGGAACGGAATTTTACGTGGACAATCCCTCGCACCTCCCCGACCCCTCCGACATCGAATATATGGAAGAGCCGATCGTCAAGGCGGAGATTTATACGCCCCCCGATTATATGGGCGCGATTATGGATTTGTGCAAGGAAAAGCGCGGGATCTTCAAAAATATGACCTATATCGACGAAAAACGGGTCAAGCTCGACTACGTGCTTCCCTTAAACGAAATCGTGTACGACTTCTTCGACGGGTTGAAATCGCGGACGAAAGGTTATGCAAGCTTTGATTACGAGATTGCGGGATATCAACGCTCTAAACTCGTCAAACTTGATATTCTGCTCAATGGGGATCTTTGCGACGCCCTCTCGACGATCGTGTTTGAAGATCGCGCGTATGAAAGAGGAAGAACGCTTTGCGAAAACTTGAAAGACGCCATTCCTCGTCAAATGTTCGAAGTGCCCGTGCAAGCGGCGATCGGCGGAAAGATTATCGCGCGCGAAACGGTGAAAGCGGTTAGAAAAGACGTGCTTGCAAAGTGCTACGGCGGGGATATTACGAGAAAGAGAAAACTCCTTGAAAAGCAAAAAGAAGGGAAAAAGAGAATGCGCCAAGTGGGTAGCGTAGAAGTCCCGAGCGAAGTGTTTATGGAAATCTTAAAGACGAATAAGGAATAAAGAGGAAAAAGTATGGCTGGTATTTATATTCACGTGCCCTTTTGTCGGCATAAATGTTCCTATTGCGATTTCGTGTCCTTTCCCGATAAAATAGACTACGCCGAAGCATATATGGCGTGTTTGTATAAGGAAATGAAAATGCGGAGCGAGGAACTCAAGGATTACGAGTTCGACACCGTCTATTTCGGCGGTGGAACGCCGTCGTATATTCCCCCAAAACTCATTTTGGGGGCAATGAACCAAATCAAAAAATGTTTCCGCTTGAAAAAAGACGCGGAAATTACCCTTGAACTCAACCCTGGTACGATCGGAGAGGGAAAAGTGAACACCTATTTGCAAGCGGGAATCAACCGTTTTTCCATCGGACTGCAAACGGCGATCGACGAACAACTCGAAGATCTTGGTAGAATCCATAACGCAAGGGACTACGTGTATGCGACCAAGCTCTTAAAAGGGCAAAATTTTAGCACCGACGTCATGCTTGGGCTTAAAAATCAAACGCTGTCCGACATCGAAAAAACCATCGAACTTGCCACCCTTTGCGGATCGAATCACATATCCATGTACGCGTTGACGGTGGAGGACGGGACGCCTATCTACACCGATTATCTCAACGGGGAGTTGCCCGATAGCGACGAGGTGGCAAAGATGTACGAGTACGGCTGTAAACTCTTGCAAGAAAGGGGGTACGAGCGCTATGAGATTTCCAATTTCGCGAAAAAAGGGTATGAAAGCAAGCACAACCTCAACTATTGGAAGAGGGGAGAATATATCGGCTTCGGCGTTTCGGCAAGCTCGTTTATGCGCGGTGCGAGATTTACGAACACCTTTAACTTGGACGAGTATATGAAGTGCGTGATTTCCGGCTATTATCCCGCCGTCGATTGCGAAACGGTGGAGGAGGCGGACGCGAAGTTTGAGTTTATTATGCTTGCGCTTCGCACGAAATACGGCGTAAACCGAAAGGAATATGAAAAGGAATTCGGCTCTACGCTTGGCGAGGATTTCCCTCGGGCTTTGGAAAAGAGCGCGAAATACCTCGAGGACGACGGCGAACGTATAAAAATCAAAGACGAATTTTTATTCGTGCAAAATTCCGTGCTTATGCCGTTTATGGAAGAGCCGAGAGATCGGGATTAAAGGAAAATCACGGATACGGATTTTCTAAAGCCGTTATAAATTAAAGAAAAATGCAAATTCCACTTGATTTACGACGATGGGTTATCCTACGGCTATTTTGAGATTTGTGTGACAACAACGGAGTTTGCGTTTTTAGTGCGCTTGCTTCGGTTGGCGCACTTTTTTTATAGGAGAGGTTTATGAAAAAGAAAATTACGAATGAAGAAGTAGGGCAAGTGATTGGCGAATTGGCGGACACAATTCGTAGGGAATTGGATTTTGACTTTAGGGTTGCGCAAAGCCAAATGTGGATGGCGGAAAACGATTTAATCGACGCGTTAGATGAAAAACAGTACGAAGTCTATGAGAATTATAGAGATAAGAGAGAGGCGTTTTTCAAAATCGCAAAAGAACTTTACCAGCGAAAATTTTAATCGTTCATAAGGATAAACGTAGGGAACGGAACACCCGCTCCCTATTTTTTCTTGCTTTTTTTAAGGGTTTGTGCTATACTCAAAAAAAGGAGGAGAAAAAATGATACAAACGGGGAAATATCGGCATTTTAAGGGAATGGAATACGAGGTTTTAGGCACGGCGAAACATTCGGAAACGCTGGAAGAGATGGTGGTGTATCGCGCGCTGTACGGCAAAATGGAAACGTGGGTTCGACCTATGTCTATGTGGACGGAAACGGTGAAAGTGGACGGAAACAAAGTGCCAAGATTTACGAAAATAGACGACTAAAAAAAACCGCTCTACAAGGTTTGTAGAGCGGTTTTTCTTTATAACACTTTCGATAAAAATTCTTGCAAGCGCTTATCTTTGGGATGGGAGAAAAATTCTTCGGGGGGCGCTTCTTCTTTAATAATGCCTTCGTCCACGAACAAAATACGGCTTGCCACTTCTTTCGCAAAACCCATTTCGTGCGTAACGATCACCATCGTCATTCCTTCCTTTGCGACCTCTTTGATGAGGTCGAGTACTTCGCCGACCATTTCGGGGTCGAGCGCGCTCGTCGGCTCGTCGAAGAGGAGAATTTTAGGCTCCATGGCAAGGGCGCGAATGATCGCTACCCGTTGTTTTTGACCGCCCGAAAGGGTAGAGGGATAAACGTTCGCTTTTTCGGTAAGTCCGATTCTTTCAAGTAGCGCAAGGGCTTTTGCCGTTTCCTCTTCTTTGATATCCTTTTCCGTTTTCAAAATAGGAATAAGCGGTTTTTTCTCTTTTCGGAAGAGGTTGGAAAACCGGATCAAGAAGTTTTTCAGTTTGGTTTTCCGAACTTGTCGGGTTTTTAGGGTCACGGGCGCGAGCATAATATTTTCTAAAACCGTCTTGTTTGCAAACAGATTGAACTGTTGAAAAACCATACCGATATTTTGGCGGTGTTTGTTGATATCCACCTTAAAATCGGCGATGTCCTCGCCGTCGAAATAGATCGAACCGCCAGTGGGGTCTTCCATACAGTTCAAACAGCGGAGTAGGGTGGATTTTCCCGATCCGCTCGCCCCTAAAATGACGATTTTTTCGCCTTGTCGCACGGTTAAATTGACGTCCTTCAAAACGATGTGATCGCCGAAGGTTTTTTCAAGATGTTCTACGGTTAAAATTGCATTTTCCATCTTTTAAGACTCCTGTTTCGATTGTTTTTTCTCGCTTTTGGAGAGTGCCTTTTCCACAAAATGAACGAGCATCGTAATAAAGCAAACGAGCACGATATAGACTAGCGCCATCACGATATAGGGGATCACTTTATCATAGTTCTTTTCGCCGATTTCATTCAGCGCCGTATACAGGTCGTACACCGTGATAAAGCTCAAAACGGAGGTTTCCTTGATGAGGGTGATAAATTCGTTGCCGAGGGTGGGCAAAATGTTTTTGATTGCTTGCGGAATGACGATTTTTATCATCGTCGTCGCGTAGCCGAACCCTAGCGCTCGCCCCGCTTCCATTTGTCCCACGTCCACCGATTGAATACCGCTACGCATAATTTCCGCCACGTACGCACCGCTGTTCATACCGAACACGATGAGTCCGACGTTGATCGCATCGACGCCTTTCACTCCCAAAGCAGGGAGGAGGACGTAGTAGGAGAGCAACAGTTGTACGACCATCGGAGTTCCGCGAAAGAGGGCGACGTAGAACGAGCAGATTTTATCCAGAATGCGTACGCTACGTTTGTATTTGGGCGCGACTTTCACCATTGCGATCATCGTACCGATCAAAATACCGATCAAAAGCCCTAAAACGGCGATTTTCACCGTGTTCCAAAGCCCCGACAACAGCAAGTCTTGGTAGTAGTCGCTTTTCATCGTTTTCAAAAAGAGAGATATTTTTTTACTCCAGTTCATAATAAAAATCCTTTTATGCGCAAAAACCCCCCGTGAGAATCACGGGGAATTTTATTTTATGAATTGACGGCTTTTACGATAGCGCTAGCAGGCGCGTTATCGACGATCACGGCGTAAATATTACCGTTGATAAGATCCATGACGGCGTCTTGTGCCGATTGGTATCCTTTGCTTCCCAGATTGGGAAATCCGTCGTATCCCCAATCCGCGTCGCCGTTGATATACATACCGCCCGTCGTACCCGTTTGATAGCCGATGGTTTTTCCATCGAGGGAAGCGAGCACCGCTTCCACGTCGGCTACCGTTTCGCAATCTTTGAAGTCTTCGTTATCCATTGCAACGATGAGTTTTTGCGAAGCGTTGTAGTAGGGGGTGGAGAAGTTGTAAAGTTCCATACGGTCTTCGCTCGCCGTGATGCCCGCCATACCGATGTCGGCGTATCCGGTGGAAATTTCCGTAAAAATGGAATCGAAATTGATGTTTTTAATCACGAGGTCGAGCCCTTTGGATTGCGCGTATAAGCCTGCGATTTCAATATCGAGTCCGTAAATCTTACCGTCGTCGCCCAAATATTCGAACGGCTCGAAAGGACAATTCGTCACCACCACGAACGTATCGTCGTCGTTTACGACGGCGCCCGTTTCGACGGGATAGCCAACCTTTTCGCCCGTGCCTTTGAAATATTTGTCCATAATTTCGTCAAACGTTCCGTCCGCTTGTATGTCGGCAAGGAATTCGTTGATATCGCTCGTCAACGCATCGTTGCCTTTTTGCATTACGAACGCATATTCTTCTTCCGTCAAGGAAATGTCCACGAGTTTTACTTTGTCTTCTTCCCCCCCGCATGCGGTAAACGAGAATGCGGTAATGCCTGCAAGAATCATCGTTAATAGTTTGTTTTTCATAACTTCTCCTTTTTTGTTTCAAAAATTAAATTCGAGAGCATTGTAGTCCTTTTTTTCTCACTTGTCAAGCATTTTAATGCATAAAAATAAACAAAAATGGAAAAAATATGGGAAATTATTGCATAGTTTATGAATATACAGTATAAATATGAATATTTTGCATAAAAAAGCGACGGGCGTAATCGTCCGTCGCTTAAAGGATGCTAAAGCTTGTTAGGAAATGGTAGAGGCGTTTGTTAGCGTGAACACGAGCGTTCCTAAATTATAAGAGAGGGGGATACGCAATTCCAAGAGCAAACGGCGGTAGGCGTCGCTCGTTGCGATCCGCAACGTTTGCGTTTGACCGGGGTTGGATTCTTGAATCGCCACTTTATAATCGGCGTATGCGATCGCGCGTTGTTTCGCCTCTTCGCCGTTCAACGCAAAGGTAAACGAAGCGGTGTCGTCGTCGTCCTCGGCGATGGAAATTTTTTGCACCGTTCTTGCCGACGTGTTATACGAAAGCAACGTTTGTTTGCTCGATTCTAACACACCGCGCGCGCAAAGGTAGAGCTGTTCGTTGTCGATATAGGTGTGTTTGGAGGAAATCGAGAAAGTCTCCTCGATTTCGGGGAGCAAGTTCACTCCATCGACCGTCCCAGGAAGAGGGCTATACCGATGAAAAGTTCCTTTGGAGCCATTGTAGTTCGTCTCCATCGTGTAGGAATAAACCGCAAAGCAAGCTTCGAGCGATTCGGGGGAAATGCCGAGCGCTACGGGACTATGCACAATCTTTTTCGACGATATGGGACGTAAATTTTTCGTGCCGTCCATAATAATTTCGCTCACGATTCTCTCTTGGATCGGATCGCTTTGCTCTTCGCCGTAAGAATAGGTGACGTCCGCCGTAAACGTCGTGGTATAGATGTATTGCGAGCGGTTTTCAGGGTTCGTTTCCAAACGGGTCACGTATTTGCCGTTTGCATACGAAACGGAAAAATCCTCGTTTGAAGCGTCTTCGAGTTTCACGTCGTATTCGCAAACCTCGACACCGCCGGGGGTGGGTTCGGAAACTTTATTCGGGTTCCAACCGTGCGAGAAGGAGGTGGAAGTATCCACGCTACAAGCCGTGAGAGAGCATACGCTAATGAGGGCAAGGATTGCCATAGTGATTTTCTTTTTCATAATCGTTCCTTTATAAAAAGCGAGTGTAAAATTCCCGCGATTTCTCTTATTATAGCACAAAATTCCCTTTTTGTAAAAATAAAATAGGGTTTTTACAAAATTTCTTGCAAAAAAAACTTAAAATATCGCGTGAAATATGCTATAATGGAGGAAAGAGTAAAAAAGGAGGGAAATCCCGTGCGAAAAATACTGACCGCCTATACCTTGTCGGAATGTATGGATCTTATGGCGGAATATACGTCGGCGTTCGAGCAAAGCGGAGAGAGGAATATCGTCTTTTGCGAAGACCGCTTGACGATGATTGCCGAACGCGCTCTCACGCAAAAGATGGGCGGGAGTTTTTTCTCTTCGGTCTCTACTTTTGCTCGGTTTTTGAAAACGGATAAACGAGTCCTCACCAAACAAGGCTCGATCATGGCGGTGGGTACGATTATGTCCTCCCTTCAAAAAGAGGGGAGATTGCTTTGTTTTAAGTCTCCGCAAACGATCAAAAACGGGGCAAGAGCGATCTACGAAACGGTCGCCCAGCTCTATTCTTCCAAAGTTTCCCCCGAGGCGCTTGGGGAGTGCTATGGAAAATTAGAAGAGGGAATGTTAAAGGAAAAAATCCACGATCTTACCCTCGTTTATCAATCCTACCAAGCCTTTTTGGAGGAGAACGGATATTTGGACGAGGGTGGGTATTTATCCCTACTCCCCTCTTGCATTCGTACTTCGGAGAAAATCCAAGGGGCAACGGTGTTTTTCCTTTGCTATAACTCCTTTACGGCGCAAGCCAAAGAAGTGATTCGCGCCTGCTGTGAAACGGCGAAAAACGTCGTGGGGATTTTTATTGCAGGGAAAGAGGATCTTTATACGAACGACGCTGTTCGCGTGTTTGCAAACGTACTCCAAGAATACGGCTCCGCGCCGATCGTAGACTTAGGCGCGCCGATTGGAGGCGAGGCGGAAATCTTACGTAAATCTCTATTTGACCCCGAAACCCTTTCAGGTAAAATCAAGCGTATGGAAACGAATCGTATTCATCTATTCGAGGGCGAGGAAAAAGAAGAGGAAATCTCCTACGTTGCGGCGAATATCCGCAAGCTTCTTGCCGAAGAGGAGGGGATGCGGTATAGAGATATCGCCGTGTTGTTGTCTTCTCCGAGCGAGTACGAGCTGAGCGTAAAACGCATCTTCGACGAGTACGGTATCCCTACCTTTTTCGACGTGAAACGCTCGTTGAAACGCCATCCGCTCGGTAAATTTTTGCTCTCGATTTTAGCCGTTCGACGGGATAATTTTTCCGCGCAAAGCGTACAAGCCTTGCTTGCCAATCGGTTTTTCGGCGAGAGCGACGAATATAGAAATTATCTCCTCAAATACGGCGCGTTCCGAGGGGGCGCAAAACGAGAAATCAAAAGCGCGGACGCCTTACAAGGCTACGATCGAGAAAAACTCGTCGCTTGCAGACAGCGACTGCTTTCCTTTGTAGAGCCCATTCGCGCGCAAGACAGTGGAGAGGGGTATTGTAAGGCGATCGAGGATATCCTTTCTCACGTTTTACAAGAGGGGCTTTTGCAAAAGCTGGAAGAAGAAACGGAAGACGTTTCGATGAAAAGTTATCTTTCCCAAATCGAAGAGGCGCTCGTTTCCCTTTTGGAAGAGGCGACTTTGTTGTTGCGCGGTAGGGAGCTTTCCGTCGCCTCGTTCGAGGCGGTGCTTTTGGGTGGTTTAGAATCCACGGAGATTTCCCTGATACCACTCAAAATGGACGCGGTGTTCGTGGGGGATATCAACGATAGCCGTATCGAAAAAGCCAAGGCGATTTTTGCCGTTGGTATGACGGAGGACGTGCCGAGATCTGCCGAGGACGTCGCGTTGATTTCCGATCAAGAAATCGACAGACTTTCTACGCTCAAAACGGAATTAGAACCGAAAATATCCGAAGTGAATTTGCGTTCGAGGGAGAACGTAGCCCTCAACTTATGCTCGTTCACCGCGTATTTGTATTTAACGTACGCGCAGTCGTCCAAGGGCGAAGCGCCGACGAAAAGCGAAGTGTTTCGGTATATGCGTTCCTTTGAAAAGGACGGCAAACCGCTTGCGATCGAAAAACAAATTGATTTCCTCTACGGTTGTTCTTCGCCCGTTCCCGCTATGCGGAGACTCTTAACGGAAAAGCAAGCGTTCGAAAAGGGGAAAAAGCAAGACCAATCGCCCTATTCCAACCTGTTCGAGGCGCTGTCTAGGATAGGGGATGAGGATTTAGAAAGCTATCTCAAAACGGATACCGCGCCCTATAAATTCGCGCGCGCAAGCGAATTGTTCTATCGTGGCGATACCCTCTCTCCGAGCGTATTGGAGGGGTATGCGCTTTGTCCGTTCGCCAACTTTGCAAGCCGAGGTTTGCAAATCAAAGAACGGGAAGAAACGGTCACCCTCGCCACCGATTCGGGGACGTTTATCCACGATCTACTCGAAACGACGGCTCGCCGTCAACAAGACTTCCTTTCAGAGGACGAGGCGCGCGCGTTTGCTTTGGCAGAGGCGGAAAAAATGTTGCTTTTGCCCAAATATTCCCTTTCCACCGACACGAAATCGGGCGAGTATGCCACCAAGAGCTTGCTCTTTGAGGGGGTAGAGGCGGCGGTTGCCGTTTATCGACAACTGCGAGGCTCTAAATTCGTCGTCGAAGCGGTGGAGCAAACCGTCGCCACCGAAGATTTCCACGGGAAAGTCGATCGGGTGGACGTTGCGAAAACGGACGATAAGGAATACGTCCGCGTCATCGACTATAAGACGGGAAGAATTTCCAGTGACGTCGGCAGTTATTATATGGGCAAACGGGTACAGCTCGAACTGTATTTAAGCGCCGTAATGAAAGACAGAACGCCGGCGAGCGTGTTCTATTTCCCCGCCTCAGTATCCTATCAAGAAGAGGAGAACGGGAATTTCGTGATGCAAGGATTTTTGAACGGCGATCGGGAGGCGATTTTGGCGGGGGATACCAGCTTGCAAGAAGGGGAAACCAGCCGTTTCTTCAAAGCTTCGCTCGATTCCAACGAGGCGCGCCCTGCCGTGATGTCTGAAGATAAATTCCGCGATTTTATTTCCTATGCTAGCCTCGTTTGCAAGCAAGCGAGCCAAGAGATCAAAAGCGGTTTCATCGCGCCCACCCCCCAAGGGGAGAGTTGCGCCTACTGTAAATTCGGCGGTATGTGCGGACTGAACGCGGAGCAAAAACAACCGCGCAAGGAAAAGAAGATTTCCGTGAAAGATATCGTCGAAATAGTGAGAAAAGAGCAAGGGGGTGAAAAGTGAGTATGTTCACCGAAGAACAATTATCCGCGATCGAAGAAAAGGGGAGAGTAATTCTCTCCGCGTCTGCAGGGAGCGGAAAAACGACGGTTATGATCGAAAAGATCGTGCGCCTCGTCAAAGAGGGATTGGACTTTTCCAACCTACTTGCGGTCACCTACACCAAAAAAGCGGCGTCGCAAATGAAAGATAAACTGCGCCGTGAACTCATTTCCGCCATCAACGAAGAGGGGACGCCCAAAGAAACGCGCGAACGGTTGAAAAAGCAACTTGCCAAGGTTTCCTCTGCGGACATTTCCACGATCCATTCCTTTTGCGCAAGGCTTATTCGTTCCCACTTTTTCTTAGCGGACGTCAACGCGGATTTTTATATCATCAGCGAGGACAGTGCAGAAGGGGTGGAAATCTTCGATCGCGCAATGGACGACTTGTTCGAAGAGGCGTACGATCGGGGCGAAGAGGAATTTTTGGAATTGCTTGGAATGTACTGGCGTTCGAAAAAGGATAACAACCTCAAAAAAATCATCGCAAGCGTCTATAAAAAATTGCGTACCTACGACGATTATACGAGATACCTAAAAGGGGGTTTCGTCCATTCCACCGAAGAAAAATTTAATCGGATTTGCTCCGAGCTTTCTACGTTTTTCTTGGAACGAATGGCTTTTTATAAGCGAAAAGTAGAGGATTACGAGGGATTCTTTGAAGAAAACGGCGTAACGAGTTGTTTGGGCGTTTGCGCGCAAATAAAAGAATTTTTGTCTTCGCTCGAAGGCAAAACCGACTATTTCGAACTGCTTTCCTTGCCCGTTCCCGCTTTTGCCCGTATGCCGAGCTCGAAGAAAATGGAAGAGCCGATCGCAAGCAAAATGAAAGAGTTAGGCGAGCTGAAAAAGGAAGTTCGCGATCAATATAAAACGGCGCAAGAAAAGCTCAAACCGCGCGAAGAAGAGCTGGAAAACTACCTTCTTGCAGGCAAAGCGATGGGGTATCTCGCGCAATATATCCTGCGCCTCGACGAACGCTACGCCGAAATGAAACGGGCGAAAAATGCGCTAGATTATAACGATTTAGAGCATATTGCCCTTTCCCTTTTGTCAAAGGAGAGCGTTAAGGAGGAAGTGCTCGGAAAATATTCCTACGTGTTCGTGGACGAATACCAAGACGTCAATCCCGTCCAAGAAAAAATGATCGAGGCTCTTTCGGGAAACAACCTCTTTTTGGTGGGAGATATCAAGCAAGCGATCTACGGCTTTAGAGGTAGCAAATCGGTATATTTTGCGCAAAAGCAACGGCGTTTTGAAAAGGACGAACGTAGCCACGCCTTGCTCCTTACCAAAAACTTCCGCTCTTCAGACGGCGTTTTGGAGTTCGTGAACGAGATTTTTAGGGAAATTATGACCCCGTCCGTCTCGGAAGTGGACTATCAAAAAGAGGGCGGAATGAGAGGGAGCGAACGCTTCGGGGGAAGACGAGGAAGCGTGCATTGTCACGTCTTTACACCGCTTACGCAAGCGGAAAAAGAGCGAGGCGTATATTCGGTGGAACAAGCGTATTTGGAGCAAAAACGGGAAATTTCCGCTTTCGCCGAGCAGATGCGCGCGCTCGTGGAAAAGGAGCGAAACTCCACGTGGTACGACGCCGACGAGCCGGAAGAGGACAAACGTGAAAAACGGGTGGAATATTCGGATATCGCCATTTTGACGAGAAAGATGCGCGGAGAGGCGCAACGGGTAATCGAGGCGTTGACGGAGGCGGGGATTCCCGTTTCCTCTTCGTCGGAAATCAACGTTTGCGAGTTCCCCGAAATCAAAACGCTCATTGATATTTTGAGCTTGATCGACAATTCCGAGCAAGATATTCCCCTTTGCTCTGCGCTCCTTTCCGCGATGGGGAATTTGACGGTGGAGGACTTGACGGAAATCCGTTTGGCGTATCCCAAGGAATACTTTTTCCGCGACGCTTGTAAGAATTACGCGAACGAACGTTCGGACGAGAGAGCGTTCCGCCTTAGCGAATTTTTCGCGTATTTGGAAAAATTGCGCGCGTTTGCCTCGGTGGCGGATGCGGGGGAAGTGCTTTCGCGTATTTTATCGGAAACGCGCATGGAGGCGCAACTTCTCAAGAGAGATAACGGCGTTGCGTGTTTGAAACGTATTCATTTTTTTACCCAACAAACTTTGCAAAACGAGCCGTGCTCCGTACACGAGTTTTTAAGCCTCTTGAAAGCCCTCAATTTCGAAATCAAACGAATGGAGGGAAGCGGTGAAAACGCCGTAAAGGTCATGACCATGCACGCGTCGAAAGGGCTAGAATACCCCGTCGTTATCTTGCAAGATTTAAGCAATCCCTACCGTGGAGAAAGCGATACGGACGTGCGATTCGACGAAGAGTTCGGCGTGGCGCTCAAATTCCATAAACGAGAAACGTTCGTCCGTGGAACGACTCTTCTTTGGCGACTTTGCGAGGCGAGAGAGGAAAAAGAGGAGGTTAAAAACGAGCTAAACTTATTCTACGTCGCCTTGACGAGAGCAAAATTCCGCTTACATCTTACGTTCAGTAAACCTCCCAAAGGATTGAACGTTCGCTACGCCCGTTCGTACGCCGATTTCATTCCGCTTTCCACTTTCTATAAACACGTAGGAGAGGAAAACGTCTTTGATTTACCCAAAGCGGAGAGAACGATTTACGCGGGAAAATTCGACGAGGCGGAAGTGGAAAAAATCGTCCGCGCGATCGGTTGGAAATATCCCTACTTCGGAGGGGAGAACTTGCCCGTAAAAACTTCGGCGAGTATGCGATTGAAAGAAGAAAAGACGGAGTCTCGCTTTGTGGCACAACCGCTTGTTTTAGAAGACGAACGGGAGGATAAAATCCTATTAGGGCTGGCGTATCACGCCTTTTTACAGCGCTATGATTTCCACCGTCCAAACGAAGAATCGGTGGATAAGACCCTTGCCTTAATGGAGGAATCGGGGCTTGGCGAGTACGTTAAGGCGCTTGATAAAAAACAAATTTCAAATATTTTGCAAAACCCGATTTTTGGGGAGCTTTCGCAAATGATTCTCTATAAAGAGCAAGAATTTTTGGCGAGCTTACAAGCGAAAGACGTCTATTCGCCAGAGGAGTACGGGAGTTGTGGCGACGAGGAAATCTTGGTCCAAGGCGCGATCGACCTTCTTGGTATCGACGAGGAGGGAGACGCCGTGATCGTCGATTATAAATACTCTACGGCGGGCGAGGAAGAACTCAAAGTGCGGTATAAAAAACAATTGTTGCTGTATAAAACAGTCGTGCAAAAACTGTTGCGGTTGGATCCGTCGCGGGTGCGGACGGTCATCGTCAATATTCGGCGCGGGTTTGAAGTGGAAGTAATCGAATAAAAGCAGTATAAAAAACAGCCCTATCGGTCCATACTTAACGTAGGATTGGGAGGGCTGTTTTTTATGCAAAAAGGGTGGGTCGTTATCAAAATGCACTTGCAAAACGGGTGGTTTTTCGTTTGTTTGTCGGCTATTGTTTTCTTTGCCGTCTGTTTGACTTGTTTTTGTTTGGCGAGCCAGACGGCTCGAAAAAAACGCCGTGAAAAAGCGCGAGTAGAGGCGCGAAAAAAGGAGATTTATACCTTGCCCAACCGTGAAAATTCGTTTATAAAAGAACGACTGCTTTCGATAAGCGTACCGCAAACTTCGGCCCTTTGCAAGGACGGGAAAGAGTTGAGGCTCGTATACGTTCGGGGATTGTTACAAAAGATAAAAGGAAAATCTCTCACTCCGTCCGAGCGGGTGCAAGTGGACGGAATTTCTCGCTATCTTACGGCGTTTGCTATGAAAGACGAGCATACGTGCCAAGAATTGAGAGAGGTGAACGAGCGATTTTCCGAGCTTATCAAACTGTCGGCAAAATATGCGATTTAACCTTCTTCTTTTTTCAAAACCGAGAGGGTGAGTCGGATCAATTTTCCTTCGGCGATGGATTTTTTTAAGGTGGCACGGGTGACGACGTTTTCATTTTTTAGCGTTTCGCCCAAGGGGAAGGGCGGTTTTTTCTTCACGATCACCGCGTCGTCAACGGCGAAAAGGGAGAGGGGAGAATAGGTTTTTCCCTCCGTAAAGATACGCAGAAGCGACCACTTCGACCATTCGACGTCTTTTATAGCGCCGAGGGATTTTCCCTCGGTGGAATAGACGGGTTTTTGTAGGGTAATAATCCCTGCATTTTGCGGGAAGACGGGGGTAAATCGCTTGCAGACGATACCGCCCTCTTTCACGTCTTTTACAGTAGAGACGGGCAAAAAGAAAAGGCTTTGCGCGTTTTCGCAAAAGAGGTATTTGATTTGTCCCGATTTGACGCGAACGCCGATCCCTTTACATATCCCGCAAATTTTTTTTGCCGTAAAAATATTTTTTCCTTCTAATTCGTGTAGAAACATAAAGCTACCTCCGAGTCGTTAAAAGAAGAATAGCATAAAAAAGGGCGAAGAATACGAAAAAAGGTGTCGAAAGATGGAAAAGAAAGTAAAAAAACAACGACGGTTTGACTGGAAGAGAGGATACGAGTTCGTTTGGGATCGCTATAAACTGCTCGCTTCTAAAAAATATACGACGGTGGCGGGGACGCTCGTGTTTTTCCTCGTGATGTCTCTCTTGCCCCTTTCCATTTGGCTGACGCTCCTTTTTGGTAGGCTCGATTTACCGATTGAAAAAATCATAGAAATGCCCGTTTTTTCGTCTGTGAAAGAAATTTTGCTCTATATTCGAAGTCAAGCGGAAAAACAGCAAAAGGGAGCGGACGTTTTTTTAATTTTTACCTCGCTCTATTCCGCCACCAGCCTTTTTTATCATCTACGCAGGAGCGGGGAAATCATTTACGGCTACGAACGGGAGAAAAGCGGTTGGAAAATCCGCGTCTCCGCAAGCCTCTTTCTGCTTTGCGTCATGCTCGCCTCCGCTTTGAGCGTTTTCCTCGTCGCGGGGGCTACCGTCGCTTTTTTATATCTCTTTCGAAAAACGATCGCCACGGCGCTTACCTATCTTTTTATGATGGCGGTATCGTTTGGGCTTGCGCTACTTCTCAACGTATACGCATGCCCCTATAAAGTGGCGTTGAAACGGTTCGTTTCGGGGTCTTTGCTAACCGCAACGCTGTGGGCGGTTGCGCTCGTGGGGTTTACCGTGTATTTGTCGTTTAGCAACACGGAAAAACTATATAACGCTCTATCTGCGGTTATCGTATTTTTGCTGTGGCTATACGTTTTGATGATTTGTTTCGTTTCGGGTATGATTTGGTGCAGTGAAAAAATCGAGCCGAGCGAGAGTAAAAAACTATAAAAAAAAGACGGCGAGAGATCTCGTCGCCATCAAAAATCAAAAAAACCGTGCGATCCTTTTTTGTCGATATCCACCGGAGCGGAAACCAAGCAGGTGACTCCTTCAAAGCTACCTTATGGCACACGCAAAAATCCGTTTAGTGCTGCTACATTCCTGTCCTGACACGGTTCGCGGCATCGCGTTGCATAAGACCTTGCGATCAACGTTCCTTACGAGGCGCAACCTCCCATGAATATCGCCGAGAAAGGCGTTCGGCTCTGCTATAGCGGATTGCAGATGCAGGGTGCCGCTAACTCCCCACCTACGCACGGCTCATTTATTATAGCGTATTTGTCTAAATTTTGCAACCGTTTTTGCGTGGCATTTTTTGACGGTTTTTCCCTTTTTCTGCAAAAAGGCGGGGATTTGGTTTGACAAACCTTCCGCAAAGGGATATAATATTTTAGAAAGCAAAAAAAGGAGAAATACAATGTCTGAAAATTGCACGCACGATTGTTCCACTTGTTCGGAAAATTGTGCTTCGAGATCGAAAGAAAGTTTCAAAAAACAACCGCACGCGAAATCGAGCGTGAAAAAAGTCGTTGCTATCGTCAGTGGAAAGGGTGGCGTCGGGAAATCGTTTACCACCGCGCTTCTTGCCTCCTTTGCCCAAAAACAAGGCAAATCGGTGGGGATTATGGACGCGGATATCACGGGCCCTTCCATTCCTAAAATGTTCGGCGTAAACGAACGCGCGACGGGGGATGAAAACGGGATTTTCACCGTGCTTTCGCCGTCGGGAATACAATTGATGTCGATGAACTTGCTTTTGGAAAACGAAACGGATCCCGTCGTTTGGCGCGGTATGATGATTTCAGGGACCGTCCTTCAATTTTGGACGGACGTTATTTGGAAGGACGTCGATTTGCTCTTCATTGATATGCCCCCGGGAACGGGCGACGTTCCGCTTACCATCTTCCAAAGTTTGCCCCTTGCAGGGATCGTGATCGTGACGACTCCGCAAGACCTTGTGAAAATGGTCGTAGAAAAGGCGGTGCATATGGCGGATATGATGCAGATTCCCATTTTAGGTATCGTGGAAAATATGAGCTACCTCACTTGCCCCGACTGTGGTAAAACGATCGAGGTATTCGGACAAAGCAAAGTAGCGGCGATTGCGCAAGAATACGGGATTCCCTCGGTGGCGCGCTTGCCTCTCGATCCGAGAGTGGCTACCTTTGCCGATCAAGGCAGAGTGGAGGATTACGACGGTAGCGCCTTGCAAGAGGTGTTTGCCTCTATCGAACGGGCTTAAAAAAATCACGCAAACTTCGGTTTGCGTGATTTTTTCTTTTCTACTCTATTCAAATTTTAGAAGCGGAATTTTTTTGAGTTTCGTGTCTATCGCTCGTCTTGTTTTCGGGAATGATTTCGCCCGCTTTCATCAAGGCAATCTTGGTGAGCAACGGCGCGACGATTTCATAAACGAGAACGGCAAAGAGGGTAATGTTCGCTACGAGCGTTCCTTGCGTTCCCAATTCGGTCGCTTTGAGCGCCATACCGAGCGCAACGCCCGCTTGGGGAAGTAAAGTGATTCCAAGGTAGCGCACGATCGTGTCGTTGCAACTAGAGAGTTTTGCGCTCGCGTAAGCGCCCGTGTATTTCCCGACGGAGCGAGAGAGGATATACGCCAAACCGATCAAGACGATAATGGGGTCGCGGAACACGGAAAGTTCGAGCTCTGCTCCGCTGATGACGAAAAATAAAATAAACAAAGGCGCACACCAACGATCGAGCCGATCCATTAAATTTTCCGAGAAATCACACACGTTGCAAAAGATCGTTCCGAGCATCATACAAACGAGCAAGGACGAAAAGGCGATACGTACCCGTCCGATGCGGAAAGAGAGCATGGAAAGGGCGATCGTCAAAAAGACGAAACAAACCGAAAGGGATAACCGCTTCGAACGGGAATGGAAAAACCGTTCGAAAAAGGAGAAGAGGTATCCCATAACCGCACCCAAAAGGACGGACAATCCGACTTCCAAAAGAGGTTCTACGAGCACGGAAATAATATCGATCGCGCCGAGTTGCAACGCTTTGGCAACGCCGAAAGAAACAGCGAACAAAACGAGCCCGACGGCGTCGTCGAGAGCCACGACGGGAAGTAAAAAGCTCGTTAAAGGTCCTTTTGCTTTATATTGCTTGACGACCATAAGCGTTGCGGCGGGAGCGGTCGCCGAAGCGATTGCCCCAAGCACGATCGCCGCGGGCAGAGGAAGCGCTTTAGGGAAGAGGAGGTGGAGCAAAATTAAAACGGCGTCCACGATTAAAGTGGTGACGACCGCTTGGAAAATGCCGACGATCGTCGCTTGTTTACCGATTTTTTTGAGCTGAGAAAGGCGGAATTCGTTTCCGATCGAAAAGGCGATGAATCCGAGCGCTACGTCGCAAAGAATCGAGTAAGATTTCACGTTTTCAAGGCTAGTAAAGCCAAGCCCATTCACGCCGAACGCACCAAGGCAATAAGGCCCTACCAAAATTCCTGCGATAAGGTAAGCGGTGACGGCGGGGAGTTTTAAGAGCTTCGCGCCACGCGACAAGAGAAGTCCCGCAAAGAGCGCCACGGACAAATTCAGTAAAATTTCCACTTGCATATTTAGTTCCTTTGAGGTATAGAATAAACGAAAGTAAGATGGTTTGCAAGCAAACGATCGTGAGTAATTATACACCTTATCTACGAGAAAAGCAAATGAAAAAGCCGTGAAAAAATATTTTTTATAAAAATGTTTTTTGCTTTTATTTTCCTTTTTTGAAAAGAGGGCGTTTGCGGATTGACAATTCTTATGAAAAGATATATAATGAGAGAGTGAGATATTGTATGGGAGCAAACGGAATGTTTGAAATTGTTGCCAAAAAAGCCTTACATAAAACGGTCACGCAAATGGAAATTGTGGCCCCCCTCGTCGCGAAAAAAGCAAAGGCGGGGCAGTTCGTCATTTTGCGCGTAGCAAAAGACGGGGAACGGATTCCTTTAACCGTGGCTAGCTACGATCGGGAAAAGGGTACGATTACCGTCATTTTCCAAGTCGTGGGCGCAACGACGGAAAAATTAAACCGTAAAAAAGTAGGGGAGTTTATCCCCGATTTCGTCGGGCCTTTGGGCAAGCCGACTGAGACCTCCCACGCAAAAAAAGTGTGTATCGTCGGCGGAGGAGTGGGGACGGCAATCGCGCTCCCCGTTGCGCGCGCGTTCCAAGAAGAGGGTGCGCACGTCACTTCAATTATTGGCTTTCGATCGCGAGAGCTCGTTATTTTAGAAGACGAATTTAAGAAATATTCAAACGTTATGATTTTGGTCACGGACGACGGGAGCTACGGTGAACGAGGCAACGTTTGCGCTCCGCTCGAAAGACTGCTTTCTGCAGGCGAAAGATTCGACGAAGTGATCACGATCGGCCCCCTCGTGATGATGAAATACGTATGCGAAACGACGAAAAAATACGCCGTCAAGACGGTAGCGAGCATGAACCCGATTATGATCGACGGAACGGGTATGTGCGGTGGCTGTAGACTTACGGTGGACGGCAAAATGCAATTCGCGTGCGTGGACGGGCCGGAATTCGACGGGCATCTCATTGATTTCGACGACGCGATCAGTCGCTCTTCCGCGTATAGGGATTTTGAGCGGCGCGCCCACGAAAAGGCTTGCCACTTATTCCAAAAGGAGGCGGGCGATGAGCAAGTTTAATATGCAACCGAAAAAGACCCCGATGCCCACGCAAGACCCTATCCTCCGCAGTCAAAATTTCGACGAGGTGGCGCTCGGCTACGATTTGGAAATGGCAATGCAAGAGGCAAAACGCTGTCTGAATTGTAAAAACCGCCCTTGTGTGAGCGGTTGTCCCGTGCAAATTGATATCCCTACGTTTATTGGGCGAGTTGCGGAGGGGGATATAGACGGCGCCTACGACGTTTTGGCACAATCCACCTCGCTTCCTGCGGTGTGCGGAAGAGTATGCCCGCAAGAGAGTCAATGCGAGAGTAAGTGTACAAGGGGGCTCAAAGCTGGATGCGAAGCGGTCGCGATCGGACGAATAGAACGCTTTGTGGCGGATTATCATTTGTCGCAAGGGAAGATGGTGGCGAAAGTTCCGAAAAACGGTCGTAAAATCGCCGTGATAGGGAGCGGTCCCGCCTCTTTAACCTGCGCGGGAGATTTGGCGAAGAAAGGGTACGCCGTGACGATTTTTGAAGCGCTTCACGTGGCGGGTGGCGTGCTGACGTACGGGATCCCCGAATTCCGTTTACCGAAAAAGATCGTGGAGCAAGAAATAGATTCCTTGCGCGCGCTTGGAGTGGAAATCCAAACCAACGTCGTGATTGGGAAAACGATTCTTTTAGAAGAGCTTATAAAAGAGTACGATTTCGAGGCGGTGTTTATCGGCACGGGCGCAGGCCTTCCTAAATTTATGAATATCCCCGGCGAGAACTTGAAAGGGGTATATTCGGCGAACGAATTTCTGACCCGTTCCAACCTAATGAAAGGGTATCTAAAGGATAGCGATACGCCTTTGCATTGCGCGAAAAAAGTCGTAGTCGTCGGTGGTGGAAACGTCGCGATGGACGCGGCGAGAACGGCACGCAGGCTGGGCGCGGAAGTACGCGTCGTCTATCGGAGAGGGGAGGAGGAATTGCCGGCGAGAAGAGAGGAAATCGAACACGCCCAAGAAGAGGGTGTCGGTTTCGATTTGCTCGTCAACCCCGTACGTATTCTACAATCAGACGAAATGGATCAAAAATCCCCGAATTACGGCTGGGTCAACGGCGTGGAGTGTGTGCGTATGGAACTTGGCGAGCCGGACGCGAGCGGACGGCGTAGCCCTCGAGAGGTCAAAGGGAGCGAATTTATAATCGAGGCGGACGCCGTGATTATGTCGCTGGGAACGAGTCCCAACCCGTTGCTCGCGCAAACTACGAAAGCGCTCAAAACGTTGCGTCGCGGTGAAATTGCCGTCGACGAGACGGGTAAAACCTCGATCGAGGGAGTCTATTGCGGAGGGGACGCCGCGACGGGCGCCGCCACCGTCATTAAAGCGATGGGCGCTGGGAAAGACTGCGCCAAAGCGATAGACGAGTATTTGCAAGCGAAAAAATAGAAGAGTGAGGGAATATAAATGAGAGAATGGAAAAAGAAAGTAATCTTGATCGGGCTTATCGGCGGATTGGGAGTAGGCGCTTTGAGTTCTTGCACGGAAAAAGATCCCCCGTCTTATAAGACGAAATCAACGATGGAAATTTGTTTGGATACCAACCGAACGGAGCTTGCTAAAACGCATACGGCAACCTTTGATTTTTCGTGGACGCTCGGGGCGTTGGGAACGCCGAACGTATCGTCCGATGCGGGTCAACTTTGCGTTTACGAAAGGGACGGAAAACTCGATTGGGAAGTGATCTTAAAGCGAGGCGAAGGACAAGCATTAGAGCGCGTGTATTGGTACGGGAATGGCGGAGATCCGTTCTCTTATCATACCGGCAACGATGCCTACACTACGATCGCGGATTGGTCGATTTCCGAAACGAGCCTTTTGCAGTTGTTTGAAAAGAGCCTACTTTCTTTCGTGGACGGCTTGCAAGAACAAGTAGACGGGGGAGAAACGCTTCACGAGGCGCTTCTGACGAGCGAGCATTTGGTCAAAGAGCAAGATTCGAAGACGGGGACTTGTTCGTTTACTACGGAGTCGGAAAATCAAACGTTTGCAAACCAACTATTGACCTTTTTAGGAAACGAGACGGCGACGATTTCCGAGGCGCAAACGAGCTTGGAATACGCTTTTGAGAAACGTACGGGTATGACGGGATTTTCTTTGCAATCGTCGATATCCACGAGCGAGGCGTTCGACTATATCGATCCGTTTGACGGGGAAAGCGCTTCCGTTAGCCAAGTGGAATATTCGCTTTCTTTGCGGGATTTATCTACGGACGTAAAAACCAACGATTACGACGTGTTCTATCCTCTGGTCAAGAGAACGTTTACTCCGCTTTTTGAGAAAGACTGCGCGTGTTTTGCAGTAGAAAAATTCTTCGTTTCGCTCGATCAAAAGAGGGAAAATTATTTGGTTTCCGTGACGCTGACGGACACGGTGATCGAATGTGATTGGTCGTTTGCGTTTTCCACCCCTTACGTCGTGGGAAAACCGCAAACGCTGGAATTTTTCATAACCGACTATTCCCGTCTTGAATCGAGTGGCGGATTGGACGAACAATACGGCTTAGAGGATGATTATCCGGAGCAGGAAGATCGCGCCGTCATCGTGTCGATCGACTGGGAAGCGGGAACGATTGATTTTTCCGCATTGACGCTAAAGTCCGAACGCAAAGAAACGATGTTCGCGGACTTATACCCCCTTCTTCACACGGATTTTACGGCGCAATCGAGACGAAATTCGGTGGACTATACCGTGGACGAGTTTACGATCGAGTGGGATGAAGAGGCGAAAGAATACGTCATTGCCTTTCTTTCGAGCGACTCCGTTTTGGATTGTGCGTGGACGTACGAACTTCGCGCGTCGCACGTGGACGGGAAAATGACGTCTCTTGCTTGTACGATCGTAGATTATAAGCGTGTAGACGGCGGGACGGAATATACCTTTGAGCAGGATTCGGCGCTGTTTGAAACGGGTAGAAATATAGAAATTTTCCTCGATTGGGAAAACGGGACGGTGGACGTAAGGGGATTGCCCTTGAAGTCCGACCAAGAAAATCTGGAGGAATTGCATCCAATTCTTTTCCAAGACTTTATGGTGAAAGGGGAGCGAAACTGTATTTGTTTCTCAGTGGACGAGTTTACGATTGAGTGGGACGAAGAGGCGAAAGAATACGTCATCCATTATATTTCGAGTGACTCAAAAGTTTCCAACGAGTGGAGTTTCGTCCTTCGTGCAGACGGCATCGGTGGGCAAATGACGTCTTTAACTTGTACGATCGAAGAGTATAAACGGGTGGATGATAAGAGTTACAACCCCAAAGAATACACCTTTGAACAAGACGAAAAATATTTCAAGACGGGCAGAACGGTGGTGATAACCATTGATTGGGAGAACGGAGTGATTGATTTATCCGCGCTTCCGCTTCTGAGCAATTGGTTGGGAGTTCATCCCGTAGAATAATAACGCAAAAAGAGATGCGGAGAAGCATCTCTTTTTTATTTGTGCGGATTTCAAGATTGAAACATAAACGTTTACGGTCATTCCTCCGCTAAATCGGAATCCAACTTCTTTTTATGGACGGTGCCGAACGGATGTTGCGGTGGTGCATAGACCGAATACAATTTCAAAGGCGTGCGACCCACGTTGATAATATTATGCCACGTTTTCGTGGGGATGATAATCAAATTTTTGTTGTCGGCTAAGCCTAAACATTTTACTTCCGGCTTCGTTTTTCCCATATACACGCGCGCAACCCCGCTTTCAATTTGCAACAATTGTTCTACGTCTTCGTGAAATTCGAGTCCGATTTCTCCACCAACGGGTATGCACATCATAGTGACTTGTAAGTTTTTGCCCGTCCAGACTGCGGAGCGAAAAGTTGTGTTGTTGCAAACCTCCTTACGTATAGGAAAAACCTGCGGTTTTGCGCCTAAATCCTTGCTTGTATTCTGTTGAAAATCCATAACACCCCTCCTTTTGCGTATAGTATATCATATGTCGGTAAAAAAAAATTGGCTTATCAAAAACGGAAAATTGCCCTCCGAAAAAGTTTTTAACGAGTCGCTCGGCTTAACCGCTTGAACATCCTCGGTTTTCAACGTCATCCTACGCAACGCATCATCAGGTGTGCCCGTACGGGCACAGTAAAAAGCACAGGATTGTTTCCTGTGCTTTTTCATTGGTGACCCTTAAACAACCTAAATCGAAAATAATCAGTTTTAACGATTTGAAAAAGGTCTGGTTGCATTATCTATAAAAGACAGGTTCCGCGGAAAAACAATACAACGACGATAATGCAAAGCAACAAAGAGACGAAAAACCCTTTTGCCGCAGATTTTCTTGTTGTGGAATCGACGTCTAAACAAAGCGCAACAATCATCCCAGCTATACCTAAAAAGAAACCTAAAAGAAAGCCGATTACGTCCGTTTGATTTTGACTTTTTGTTTGGCGTATAGTATACGGCTTGTCGGCTAATCTATGACAATTTGGACAGTATACGCTATTTTTTGGAATTTTTGAACCGCAAGCTTTACAGGTTTTTGTTTCCTGCGTGGGTTGGGGCTTTTTCAAAAAACCTTCGCAATGTTGACAAAATAGTTCGGATTTACTTGTTTCCTTTCCGCAATAAGGACAAATTACCATGTTTGATTTGGCTTGTTTTTCTTTACATTCGTCGCAAAATTCTTCGTTGTTGCTGACTTCTTTCTCGCAATTTCTGCAAAACATAATATCCTCCGTAAACGTTAAAATTTGATATTCTTATTATAGTATAGAATTTTCTATATGTCAAGTAAAATTATAGAAATTTCTATATAATAAAAGTATGGAAAATAATTTTAGTGATATTTTGAAGGATTTTTTAACGGATAACAATTTAACGCAGGTGGCATTTGCGAACGCGATAGGTGTAAAGCAAAGTCAAGTAAGCGAGTGGTTAAAAGGGAAAGCAAAGCCCGGATACGACACTTTAAGAAATATGGCGATTGCCTTTAACATATCCGCCGATTATTTTTTAGGTATAAAAGAGTATTGATGATAAGAAAAACGCAGGATTTAACCTGCGTTTTTTATGTGACTATAGTTATAGTTAGTCTTATCGTAACGGCTTTTACCCCACACAAAGAAATCGCACGCATCGCCTCGCGCGAACCGACGTGTTCTTCACCATTCCCGTACGGGACACCAAAAAGCAAAAATCCTAAAACGAACTGTGTTCGCTTTAGGATTTTGCTGGTGACCCGTACGGGGGCTTTCGCTTCGCTCAAAGAAATACGCTCGTGTATAGGCACTCGCATTTTTCCGAACCCGATGGGTTCGCCCGACGGAAGCGGCAGCAAAAAAGCACAGGGCAATTCCTGTGCTTTTTTGCTGGTGACCCGTACGGGACTCGAACCCATGTTACCACCGTGAAAGGGTGGTGTCTTAACCGCTTGACCAACGGGCCGTATTCAATTTATATTCTTACGATATTTCGTGTTGTTTGCAATGGTAGCGGCGATGAGATTCGAACTTATGACCTATCGGGTATGAACCGATCGCTCTAACCAACTAAGCTACGCCGCCATTTGGTTGCGGGGGTAGGATTCGAACCTACGACCTTCGGGTTATGAGCCCGACGAGCTACCTAGCTGCTCCACCCCGCGATATGAGCAGTTGCCGTTTGTGTTTGTCCTCAAACTCAAGACAGCTTATTCATAATACTAAAAAACATTTCTTTTGTCAACTGTTTTTTCGCGCTTTTTGAAAAAAATTATAAAAATTCCAAAAAAATTTCGACGGCGATGAAATTAGAAAGAAAGCGGGTTTTTCGGCGCAAATTTCAAAAATTCCGAGGGGTCGTAGCCTTGTCGATGAATGAGATACGTCATCACGGGCGGTGCGGTAAAATCAATTAAGTTGATTTCTTCCAGTTCGCCTCGGGCAAGCTCGTTTTTCACGAGGTGATAGGGCAAGAACGAATAGCCCATTCCTTGTCGGAGATAGGGGAAAAGTTTTGAGGAATTGTCGACTTCCAACTTAAACGCGTGGTTTTGCGGAAACAGAGAGTGGATAAACCGTCCCACTTCGCTCATCGAAAAGGAGCAAAGAAGATAGGGCAGTTTGACGAGCTCTTCTTTCGTCACGCCGGTGGTTTTATACGGCGAGTTTTTTCCCGTCACGAGTACCAAACGATCGGTGTCGAAAACGTCGCACGTAAACCCTGCCCGTTTCCAAGGTACGGACGAGAACACCAAATCGAGCACGCCGTCTTGTAAGTGTTGTATTAAGTCGAGCGATTGCCCGAGCATAAGCTTTACCGACGAATCGGTGGATTTTTTCAAGCACTCGTCGATAATCGGCTTTACGCATCCCTCATACGAAGAATTGACCGCGCCTACGGAGAAATTAAAACGGTAAGACGAGGCGGAATTCATTTCCGCGATAGATGTTTCTTCCAGCTCTAAAATACGCTCGGCGTATTTCAAGAAAATCTTTCCCTCTTCCGTCAAGTTTACCGTTTTAGAGGCGCGTGAAAAAAGGCGTTTCCCCACCTCTTTTTCCAGTTCGTTGATTCGGTTGGTGACGGTGGATTGCGCGATGAACATTTGCTCGGCGGCAAGCGTGAAATTTTTTACCTTTGCAAGCAATATAAACGTTTTGATTTCTTCACTAGTCATAGAAAATATTGATTGTCCTTATCAGTTTTCTCTATCGTTATTATAGCATAAGAAAGAGAGGATTGCAAGCGAGAAAGCGGGGGAAGGGGAATATTTTATAAAAAACTCTTTTGCGAAATTGACAAACGGAAGAAAATGATATATAATAGGGAAAAGTGAGGGACGATATGACGGAAAGAACGATGCAAGAAAAGATATATGAGATAAGAAGTCGGCTTTCCGCCCTTTCGAGCGAGAGGGTTTTTATCGTTGCGGCGACGAAAACGCAAACGGTAGAACGCATTAACCTTGCGATTGCGGGCGGGGTGGACGCCGTAGCGGAAAACCGCGTGCAAGAATTCGTGCAAAAAGCGGATCTACTTCCCTGCGAAAAACATTTTATCGGGCGTTTGCAAACGAACAAAGTGAAATATTTAATCGGAAATATTTCCCTATTGCACTCTTGCGATCGAGTTTCCCTTTTAGAGGAAGTCAATCGTCTTTCCCTGCAAACAGGGACGAAAACGGATTTGCTTTTACAAGTGAACGTGGCGAGCGAGGAGACGAAAGGTGGTTTTTCCCTTGCCGAAATAGAAACAGCTTATCAAAAAGCCAAAGATATGCAAGGGGTTTGCGTAAAAGGACTGATGGCAATGTTGCCAAAATCGAGCGACGAACGGTATTTGCGTTCGCTCGCAAAACAAATGCGAAAAAGATACGAAGAATTTGCAAAGACGGACGAAAATTTCACCGTTTTATCTATGGGCATGAGCGAGGATTATCCCCTTTGCGTAGAAGAGGGGAGTAATATGATTCGACTCGGCTTGGCGTTGTTTGGAGAGAGGAAATAAAAATATGGAGCAAACGAAGAAAAGAAAATGGAGAGGATGGCAAAAGGGAATAGCCGTCTTTCTTGCCGTGCTGTTTTCTTTGACGGCGTTCGCGTTTGTATACGCGGAAATTTCCTTTCGAACGTCACACCGTTGGCAACAATGGAAACCCAACTACGCGAAAAAAGATTTAACGGAAGTACTTTCGAAAAAATCGTTCACGGAAGAAGATTACGCGCTTTTATACGAGCAGACGGGCTTGACGAAGCTTGGCGTGGACGGTTTGAAGCGGGAGGGACGGCTCTACGCAATTTACGAGATACAAGAGGACTATTTTGGCGATTACGGGGTATGGCACGAGGAGATTGCGCCCTATACGTGTATCGAACGGAGCGAAACCGTCATTCGACATTGCGCGGTGGAGCCGGGGGATATCGTCGTTTCGGACACCACGCACGTATGCGGTTGGAGACTCGGTCACGCCGCCTTAATTTTGAACAAAAACGCGGAAATTTTAGAGGCGTTTAGCGTAGGAACGGTCTCGCAAATTTCTTATATTTCTTCTTTTACGAGTTCGGCGAGTTTTATCATTTTGCGTCCGAGAATAGATATTCAAAAACGCCAAGAAATCGTGGACAGCGCAAGGAAAAACTTGCTTGGCGTTCCCTATTCCTTGTTCCCTGGGTTGCTCTCGAAAAAAGCACCTAAAAAGTTGAAAAATACCCAGTGCGCGCACTTGGTTTGGTATGCTTATTATCAATTCGGATTTGATATAGATTCGAGCGGAGGGGCGCTCGTCACACCGCGAGATATAGCGAATTCTCCCCTGCTCGACGTCGTGCAAGTGTATGGGTTTAACCCGAATACGTTATGGAAGTGAAAATATGCAGTATACTCTGATTACGGGCGGTAGCGGACATTTAGGATTGGCGTTTGCCAAAGAACTTTTGCACGTACCCTTGATTTTAACGGGAAGAAGCGCTAAAAAATTGCAAAAGGCGAAAGAGGAGCTTTTGTCGTTTTCTCCCTCTGCGCATGTCGTTTGTATTCCTTGTGATTTGACAAAGGAGGGGGACAGGACTGCGTTGATGGACGAAATCAGAGCGCTCGGCGGAAAAATCGAACGTTTGATCAACGTGGCGGGCGCGGATATCCAAAAAGGATTTTTCCGTTATACGCAAGAGAAAATTTCCTTTCAATGTCGTGTAAACTTCGAGGCAGCGGCCAGTATGTGTCTATTTGCGATAGAAGAGAGGGCAGAAAATCTGGAAATTATCAATATTTCAAGCGTTTCGGGGATTTATCCCATGCCGTATTTTGCGTTATACAGCGCCCTAAAAGGCGCGCTCACTTCCTTTTCGATGTCTTTAAGAGAAGAATTAAAAGGGGAAGGCGTTTCCGTCACGGCGGTTTTGCCGGGCGCTATGCCGACGAGGGAGGATATTAAAAAGCAGATAAAAGGGCAGGGGCTTTGGGGAAAACTTGCCGTAAAATCGCCTACGTACGTTGCAAAGAAAAGCTTAAAAGCGGTGAAAAAGAACAAGCGGAAATATATTCCCGGGTTTTTCAATCGGGTGATGAACGTGGCGACGAAATGTATACCGTTGTCGCTTAAAATGAAGTTCATCGCGAGCAGGTGGAGTAAAATAGAAAAAGACGCTTTCTAAAAGAATAAAAAAAGAACGAGGGCAACCCCGTTCTTTTTTATGTTTAATTTTTTTTAACGTTGGCAATGATTTTTGTAGGTTGAAAAATTTATAAGGAGGAAACCTATGAATCCATTTGCATTAAAGCCAAAAAAACTAGAAAGTTTAATCGTACCCTTGAAGAAAATCCCCCAAAAACCTTACGATAAGTTAGAAGTTAGCCCGTACACGAAAGTTCGACACATTCTCGCTATGGGCACGGAATTCGAGGCGAATTGGAACTCGCATCAAATGGCTCGTCACACCCATAATAACGATATCAGACGGCGGATTGCGTTTATCCGTCGTTCGGAGCAAATCCAACACAAAATGCTTGCGTCATTGAAACCGGAGGACGAAAATTTATTGGAAACTACCCTTGCTTACGAACAACTTGCGGTGGATTTGACGGCTATTTTGGCGAAACGTGAAAAAAATCTTGCCGTAAAACAACAATTGGATTTTGCGCTTTTAGAAGATTTTGATCACTTATATCGCTTTTCCGACTTGCTCGAAATGGAAGAGGGGAAACATTTTGAACGGTATATCGGCAACTATACGGAAGTGATGCCGGGACGTCCGACAGTAGCGGAATTTCGCCATCCAAACGACGATATACGGGGAGCGACCTGCTCGAAGAAAAACGACGTCGTCACCAACCTAAATATAGGAATTATTACCGCAGCCGAACAACAAACGATGAATTTTTATATGAATTTAGGCGGATATTATAAAAACGATTTAGGCAGAAAATTATTCACGGAAATCGCCCTTATCGAAGAACAACACGTGTCGGGATATGAAAGCTTAAAGGATACGGAAACGACGTGGCTCGAATGTCTTTTGATGCACGAATATACCGAGTGCTACTTGTATTATTCGTTAATGGAGGACGAAAGCGATCCGTGGATTAAGAGCTTATACCAACAAATTTTCGAACAGGAAGTGGCGCATTTGCACGAGAGCGCCGATCTTTTACAAACGTACGAGGGGAAATCTTGGCAACAAGTCATTCCAGACGGCGAATTCCCCGCCCTTATCAAATTCGGCTCGAATATAAGCTATATACGGGACGTTTTGAAGTCGGTGAACTTGACCGCCGTGAAAGAGAAGTATACGAACGTGAAAGAGCTAGGTAAGTCGTCTGATTTTTACCGTTATCAAAGCAAGTTCGTAGACACGGGCGAAAAAAATCCCTCGCACCGAGTGATTGAAAAATATATCGCTAAAAACGGTAAAGATCTGCGGTATGAAACGGCGCCCCATCCCGTCTCAGACTTAAGGGATCGCGGGTCGGATAGTTTAACCGTCGGTCGCATAGCGGAAAAATAAAAAAAATAGGCAACGAAATGATTCGTTGCCTATTTTTACGTCGTTTTTTTGGCGAGGATTTTACCGCTGATTCCGTCGCATAAAAGGGCGTACGTTTCCCCGTTTCGATCGGTTATTCCGACGTAGTAGTAGGGTGCGTCTTCAAAAATGAGACGCAAGCGGATTTCCCCCAAAAACAGATTTTTCTGCGTGAGGGCGCGCAAGCGTTCCTGCTCGATGGATAATACCTTCGCAAGCAATCCTTCTCCGCTGAGCCAGTCGCTTTTGCGAACGGAAACGGCGGTGAGATCGGAGGTCGTTTCGCCAAAGGAAATGCGAACGGGGATCGACGAAAGGGAAAAGGAAGGGGTGGGTATATGTAGAAAAAAGGCGTTTTTTACGTGGTCGTACGCCATTTCACCCTGCGCCGTTTCCCCCTGGAGAGTCCAAGTGATGTAAACGGATTTGTCGCCGGATATCCCGTACAAATAAAATTCCGTTCGATCTTGTAGGGGGCTTGCATACCCGTCTAAAAGGTAGGGGCTTTCTTGCCGGCTTGCGTAAATTTTAAGGAAAAGTGCGTCGTTTTGCGCGAGGTAAACGTCCTCTCGGCACTCGGAAACGTAAGAAAAATAATCGACGGTTTTCGGTGCGCAACCCGTCCAAAAACCGAGCAGAATGAAAGGTAGCAAAAGAGCGATTTGAAATAAATGCGGAACTTTTCGTGTCATAGAGATACTATATGAAAAAAAAGTTGGGCGTATGCAAGAGAAATTTTGTGCATACGCTTGATTTTTGGGGAATAATATGCTAAAATATTAACGTTAAGAGCTACGAAGGAGGAGAGAGGAATGAGACTTGATAAAGTCGTCTTACGCGCCATGCTTAGCACCATTGCGTCGATTGCGATTTTGTTCGTCATTTTCATCGTTTTTTCCCTCTTTTTCTTTCCCGTCACCCTAATGAACTTATCGTATAATTTAGGGATGGATAATTCGGCGCAATATTATGCAAATCGCGCGTATCGAATGAGCGATCAAATCGAATACGCGGTGTTCGCTTTTGATATCGCCGTGAACCAAAACGACGACGAAGAGATCGTAAAGTACGGCGAAAAAGTAGCAAGCGACGACGAGTTTGACGAATATTGCATCCTTCGCGACGAGGAAATGAAAGAAGCCTATTCCCCCGAAATTTTGGCGGAGCTTCCCCCGTATCGGCAATACGTAAAAGGGAACTTATACGCCGCGATGTATCGAGAGGGGGACAAGCAATCGGCTTTAGACGGGGCATTTTTGGAATTAGAAAACGAGTGCCCTCGCGGGAACGCCGTTTTGAAAGTGCTTTTATCGGCAATCGGAGAAAACGATCAAGACTCCCTTCGTCAAATTTTACTTTTCTTGCAAGAAAAACAAGTAAGCAATAACTATAACGAAACCGATCTCGCTTTTTTGCATACGATGATCGAAGTGGCGGAAAGATATTGTTGCATAGAATAAAAAGGAATCATAAGCAATCAGGAGGTTTATCTTTGATGGATAATAACAAAAGACCGGATGGTATGGAAAGAATCGTCAATAAGACGCTCGCCGACGCGTTTATAGAAGACCAAGTGGCGCAAATTCGCGCGCAAGTAGGAGATAAAAAAGTATTGCTCGCGCTCTCGGGTGGGGTGGACTCGTCTGTGGTGGCGGCGCTACTTATCAAAGCGATCGGCAAACAACTCGTTTGCGTGCACGTCAATCACGGGCTACTTAGAAAAGGCGAGCCCGAACAAGTGGTGGAAGTGTTCCGCAACCAAATGGACGCGAACCTCGTATACGTGGACGCGGTGGATCGTTTCCTTGGCAAACTCGAAGGGGTGGAAGAGCCGGAAAAGAAACGTAAAATTATCGGCGCGGAATTTATTCGCGTGTTTGAAGAAGAGGCGAGAAAGCTTGAGGGGATCGAGTTCTTGGCGCAAGGCACGATCTATCCCGACATTTTGGAAAGCGACGGCGTAAAGGCACACCACAACGTAGGCGGACTTCCCGAAGATATGAAATTCGAACTTGTAGAGCCTGTAAAACTCCTCTATAAAGACGAAGTGCGCGTGGTCGGAAGCGCGCTCGGGCTTCCCGACGGTATGGTATACCGTCAACCGTTCCCCGGTCCTGGTCTCGGTGTTCGTTGTCTTGGCGCGATTACGAGAGATCGCTTGGAGGCAGTTCGTGAATCGGACGCAATCTTGCGCGAGGAATTTGATAAAAACGGACTTTCGAGTAAGGTTTGGCAATATTTCACGGCAGTTCCCGATTTTTGTTCGGTGGGCGTGAAAGA
Organism: Christensenellaceae bacterium; assembly: GCA_045613545.1. Taxonomy (GTDB): domain Bacteria; phylum Bacillota; class Clostridia; order Christensenellales; family Borkfalkiaceae; genus Scatosoma. Next base: position 10,535 of record JAZLBD010000006.1, on the reverse strand, counting down.
CGGCAAAAGAACGTACGCGTATCCCGTTATCATTCGCGCGGTGAACACCGTGGACGCGATGCACGCTACGATCGAAGAAATTCCTTATGATATCTTACATCACGTCACCGACCGTATTTTGAAAGAAGTGGCAGGCGTCAACAGAGTGTTGTACGATTTAACGCCGAAGCCCGTCGGCACGATCGAGTGGGAATAAGAAAACAATAAAAAAAGATCGCTGTTCCTTTTGAAACAGCGATTTTTTTTGGTTAGAAAATAGAATTACATCCACATCCGCATCCTTGGTTTTGCCTATTGCCGTAGCCGTACAAGCGAGCGTAATAGGTATCAGTCGTCGCTGTGTTCGTAAAGTCACCGCAAGCGTTGCATTGCGTTAAACAATTGTTATTGCAACTTCTATCTCTTTGTTGCCACCATCCGCATCCGCAACCGCATCTGTTGCAACGGTTGCTCCATCGGTTTTGGGCGCGAGAACAACCGCACGTAGGGGTAAACAGATCGCGTAAGAAATCGCAAAAAGTTGCGGAACAACAAGAATTATTACATCTTTGACACATAAAGAACCTCTTGTGTAAATATTTAGGCGTTGCGCCTTATTATATATATACGTAGCCGAGTGGAATTTTGTTCTTTTTAAGGGGGAAAAGTCTTATAAACAAAGGAAGTTTTTTCTTTGAATTGATTGACAGAGAAAAGAATTTATGCTATCATTGGTGATAGGATAAAGGAAAAGAAAGTCCTTGTAAAAGGTAGGATAGAACGATGAAGGACCTCAAAAAAATAATCGAAAAAATGACCCTTCGGGAAAAGATTTTTCAACTCATTCAATTAGAACCGCCGTTTTTGGATCGTTTGCAAGGCGCGGACTTTGTCACGGGTCAAATGAAACGCTGGAAGGTGGAGGATAAAGACGTCGTTAACGTCGGCTCGATCCTCAATGGCGCAGGCGCGGAAAAAGTAAAAGCGATGCAACGGGAATACTTGAAAAACAACCCACACGGCATTCCTTTGCTATTTATGCTCGACGTCATCCACGGCTATCGTACGATCTATCCTGCGACCCTTGGGCTTGCTGCGTCGTTTGATATGGACGTAATAAAAAAATGCTCGGCAATGGCGGCGAAAGAGGCGTGTGTGGACGGCGTGCAAATCACCTTTGCGCCGATGGTCGATCTCGTCCGCGACGCGCGTTGGGGGAGAGTGGTGGAATCGCCTGGAGAGGATCCGTTCCTTTGCTGTGAATTTGCAAAAGCGCAAGTGGAGGGATTGCAAGGGGATTTTTCGGGCTATCACGTCGGCGCTTGCGTCAAGCATTTCGCGGGCTACGGCGGAGCGGAAGCAGGGCGAGATTATAATACCGTCGATATGTCCGAAAGAACTTTAAGAGAATACTATTTACCTGCTTATAAAGCGGCGATCGACGCGGGGGCTTCGCTGATTATGTCCTCGTTCAACGTGATAGACGGGATGCCTGCTTCGGGGAACAAACACCTTTTGAAAGATATTTTGCGGAACGAATGGGGATTTACCGGTTGCACGATCAGCGACTACGGTTCGATGTGGCAAATGCAAACGCACGGAGTTGCGGAAAACACAAAGGATGTGGCGTACCTTTCCATGGAAGCGGGTATGGATATTGAGATGATGTCGATTACCTACGCGGATCATTTAGAGGAATTGATTTCGGAGGGAAAAATTGAAGAGAGCCAAGTGGACGAGGCGGTTTTGCGCGTTTTGGAGCTCAAAGATAAATTGCACCTCTTTGAAAATCCTTATCATCAGATTAGCGCGGAAAAAGCGCAAGAATTTGCCCTTTGCAAAGAACACAGAGAAATAGCGCGAGAGGCGGCGGAAAGTTGCGCGGTGCTTATGAAAAACGAGGGGATTTTGCCCCTTAAAAAATCTACCCAATCGGTGGCGGTTGTAGGTCCGCACGCAAAGGCAGGACAGCTTTTGGGCTGTTGGTACTGTAAGGGGGATTCACGGGAAACGGTGACCGTCTATGATGGACTTTGTAATGTGTTTGGAAAAGATAAGGTTTCTTACGCGCTCGGTTGCGAAGTCGGGTTTGATCAAATGGACGAAAGCAAAATTCAAGAGGCGGTTGCGCTTGCGAAAAATAGCGAAGCGGTGGTTTTGTGCCTCGGCGAACATCCGTTGGATACGGACGAGAGCGCAAGCAGAATGTATATCGACCTTCCCGACGTGCAATATAAACTCTTAGACGAGGTTTTGAAAGTCAATTCGAACGTGGCGGTAGTGCTTTTTACCGGCAGACCGCTTGCGATGCCTCGCCTACACGAAAAAGCGCCCGCTATCCTCAACATGTGGTGGCCGGGCACGGAGGGTGGCAACGCTACGGCGAATTTGCTTTTAGGGAATGTCGTTCCGTCCGGGAAAATTACGATGTCTTTCCCGTATGCGGTAGGGCAATGTCCGATTTATTATAACCACTATAACACGGGGCGTCCCCGCGCCACGGACGCGGAAAGATGCTATTTCCAATCGGCGTATATCGACGGTCCGAACGCTCCGCTTTACCCGTTTGGATACGGGCTTTCGTATACGACGTTTGCCTATTCGCCTATAAAACTTTCGGCGGAAAAGATGACGGCGGGGGGGAAAATGGTGGCGAGCGTGAAAGTGAAAAATACGGGCAACTATAAAGCGAAAGAGGTCGTACAACTCTATATTCGCGACGTCGTGGGCTCGGTGGTAAGACCGGTGAAAGAACTCAAAGGCTTTGAAAAGATTGAGCTTGCCGTAGGCGAAGAGAGGGAAGTTTCGTTTGTCATTGACGAAGAAATGCTTGCGTTTTATAACGCTAAACTTGAACGCAAAGCGGAAAAAGGAAAGTTTAGAGTGTTTATTGGAGCGAGTAGCGCGGTGCAAGATTTTGCGGAATTTGAACTTGTATAAGAAAAACCGCCGTGGGTGTAAGCCCACGGCGGTTTTTTGTGTTTTTGAAAGGATTATATCGTGATGTTTAGTAACGCCACGGCGATAATGCCGACGGCGATTCCTACCCATTGCCACCATTTCAAATCTTCTTTGAAGATAAACGCGGAAGAAAGGGTGGTGAGCGTCAAAGCGCCGACCATTAAACCGGGGTAAATGACGTTGGAAGACAAAACCGTTTGCCCAGCGAGTAAAATGACGAATAAGTTCAAACCGAAATTCAACACGCCCACTACGATGGGGAAATAGGAATGTTTAGCGAGCAATTTCACGTCGTCCTTTTTGCCCATTTCGTAGTAAAATATACTAAATACCAAGAACAGGAAAGAGGCAACTACCATCAATAAACTGCCGTGCTTGCCGTCAAACGCAATTTGTTGTTCTCTTTGAATAATGGCGCTCGCAGCGTTGGAAACAAACGCGATAAAGGCGTATAAAAACCATTTGAAACTGATTTTTCTCTTTTCGCCGTCTTTCGGCTTTTCGTATAAGCAAAGCACGAGCGAAATGGTCGTGAGTGCCAGCCCGATTGCCACGAGATAGGTAAATTTAGCGCCTTGCCAACCGAAAATAATCCCGTAAAGCGTCACGGCAATCAAGGAAAATTGGAGCATCAACGCAGTTAAGGACATAGGCCCCGCTTGAATGGCTTTGATTTGGAAAATAAAACAGCTCGTAAAGGACACGGCGAACGCGATCGAATAGGGCAAAACTTTTATATCGAAACTGAAATCAATCAAGTAATAGACGAGCCACGAAACGAACACGCTTGCCGAAAGCACCAAATAATAAAAATTCGCGCGGTGCTTGTGGGCGATCGCTTTTCTATCGTAGAAGGTCGCTAAGATAGAGTCGAACGCCATACAAAATATACTTAAAATTAAATAAAGATAAGGTAAAAACATAACAACCTCTTTAGAACGTATTGCTTATTTAACAACAAATGATATTATAAGTGATTCTTTTTATTTTGTCAATTAAAAACGCCCATATTCCCAAACTTCGCAAGAAAGCGTTCGCGTGAAGCAATACGCAAAAAACGCTAGAAATTTTTCGCAATAAAAATACGGCGCCCAGACGGGAACCGTATTTTTTTGGGGGGGGATTGGGGTTGTTTTATTCAATCTCAAACGATAATTTTTTCAAGGCAACTGCCAAGGCGTTTTTGCACGACTCTTTGTTTGTGAAAAAATCATCGAAAGAACCGTTTGCATTTATGGCGAGGAGATAATATTCGGAATAAGCGTCTATAACCGCTTTTGCTTCGTTAGAATATTGAGATTCTCTAATTTTTTTATAAAGCGTTTTAATTTTTACGTCGTTTTCTTGGAGAATTTTAAGGTTTTTGCCATTCTCCGAAAGGGCGGTTTCAATCGCCGTATCAACGTTTCCATTAAATTCGCCTTCGTGTATTGCGTTGTTCCAATACGTAAGGATATCGTCGGAGATAAGATTAAGAAGTTGTTGCGATTCAACGCTCTTATCATAAAACGCACGAATATTTTTTGCTTCGCTTCTATCAAAAAGCCCGACGAACAGCAAAGGGATCGCGGTTGCTATCGCTATAACGACGAGGCAAATCTTTTTTGTTGCATCTTTCATTTGTAAAACCTAAAAATCGTTTTGTAGCTCTATTATACGATACAAATTTGTATATGTCAAGCATTTTTGATACATTTTTGTATATAATATTATTATGGAGTACAATTTTCTTCAAAATAGAATAGCTGAGCTCCGCAGGGAAAATGGATTATCGCAACGGCAACTTGCCAAAGACATTGGGACGAGTCAAGCAAATTTATCGCGCTGGGAACAAGGATTGAATATTCCCAGTATTATCGAGTGCTGGAAAATTGCCGATTTTTTCGATGTTTCCATTGACCTTGTATGCGGAAGAAGAGAATATTAAAACACGGTTGTTCTTCTCGACGGTTTTAGCGATTAGGGGGATAAATATTTTTATCCCTCAAGATTTTCTCATAGCGAAACGTAGCGTGGTGGCGGATGGGTCGCGTGTGTGGGGGAGTTTGAAAAACTAACACGAACGCGAATTCTTTTTTATCGCTTTTTTCGATTCCTACAAGTTCTCCGTTTGCAATTCTTTGCAAATTGCGCGCGTGATAATTATAATACATACAAAAATTTTGCTCATTCTTGATAAAATCATACGAAGAGGGGAATCCTATATTACCCAAACAATAAAAAATAACGGCACACCTCAAGGGTACGCCGTTATTTTTTGGGTTTAAGGGGATTGTTTTTATTTCGAATTCAGTCTAAGAATATTATTTTAGAGAGTTTTCTTTTATAAAAACCTCCCAATTTTATTTTGTGAATACATTTTATCCACCGATTGGTGTAAAGTCAAGTAAAATACACCGAGCGGCTAAAAGTGATATGCAAAACAATTTTTGCGTTATATTTTTCGAGAGAAAAATTCAAGGTTCTGCTTTAGCAGGTTCTTATATTTCTCTCGAAGAAGTTATATTAAATAAATCCACAACTTGCCGTAGGCAAATATCACTGCCGATAGGCAATATCACTCGTCGTTAGACGAATATCACAAATCCGTTTAGGATTTATTTAGTTGCCGAATCCCTTGTAGGGACTCGGCTAAGGGAGCCTTTTTTGTTTGTATTGGATGGATTTCGTCGAAAAAGAAAAATTTTGACTTTGTTAAGAAAAATATTTTTTAATATTTTATTTTTAATATTTTATAAAAAATGCTTGACTTCTTGATGAGCCGGGGTTATAATGAGGCTATCAAATTCTTCTCTTGGAGGAAAAAATATGAAGTATATTAGAAAAATTGGCTTGCTTATCACTCTTGCACTCGTCGTAACGATTGGTGGCGTATTTGCAGCATGGCATTATAGCCGTGGTGCCGTAACGCTCGAACTCTCTAGATCCGCTACGATGGCTTCTATCCAATCAGATACCTCTAAAGGTTCGATTTCGATTGACCAAACGGCCAACAGCGGTGCGGGCAATACGTTGAAATTCTTGGTAGACGATACGGGCGAAACGGATTGGAAAGCAGATTTGGTTCCTAGCGGCTCCGTTTGGGTAAAATTCACTCCCGCACAAAACGCAGACGCAACCGTTATTGCAAGTGGTATCAAAATGAAGGCTACGATTACTTTGCAAGGTACGCAAACGAAATTCGTAGACGATGAAGCTGGTGAAATCAGCATCTTCTCGGTAAAGGAAGGTGCAAACTCCTTTGTTATCAACGATACCGCAACGTTGAATTCGGTACAAATTAAGGCTGAACAAATTGCAGCTTGCCTTAATTTCAACGAAGGTAAAGAGGTAAAATTGAGCACGTACGATGAAAACGTTGCATACGAAAATGCAATGAAGACGTACATCATCGTGGTAACCATTACGGAAGTAGCATAAAAAATCAAAAAAGGAGCGGCGTATCGGGCATGGTACGCCGTGAATTTCTTATATGCGGGCATACGAACAGTTTAACCTCATCTTATGCATTATCGTCTTTATTGCATTAACTTTACTTTTTTCGGCGTTAATTACCGTTATTGTTAGGTTAACGTTAAAGACGATTCATGCAGGCGTTGACGATGAGAAAATAAAAAAAGAATATTTACAAGAGCAAAAGAGAAAGAAACGGCATCGCCTTGTAACCATATTAAGTAGCACATTTCCTATTTTGTTATGTGCGATTTTGGCGTGTGGGCTGGGAGTTTCTTTATACTCGAGAATTTCGCAAAACGCAAAGGTGGGGGCAATTCCTACACTCAAAGTGGTGGAAACAGGCTCAATGGAGACGAAGAATAAAGAGAACGGCTATTTGTTCGACAATAACTTAAACGACCAACTTGCAACTTTCGACCTTGTCGTCCTTCATCAATTGCCGAAAGAAGAGGATTTAAAACTGTATGATATCGTCGTCTATGAGGTTAACGGATACTTTATTATCCATCGTATCGTAGCGATTGAGGAACCTAATGAAAAGCATCCCAACGAAAGATGGTTTGTTTTGCGAGGGGACGCCAATATCTATGCGGATGATTATCCCGTCACATACGATCAGATGAGAAGTATCTATCGGGGGCAATCTATCCCCCAAGTCGGGATGTTCGTTATCTTTATGCAGTCTCCTGCGGGCATGTTGTGTCTCCTGTTGGTTTTGTTGGCGGTCATTACGACGCCGATTGTGGAGCATATCATAGAGAAGGCAGTACGTAATAGATTGCTAGCAATAGGTCTGCTGTCGGACGGTAAAGAAGAGATTGCCGCTACGCAAGATCCTATGGAGGCCGTCGTAGAAGAGCCTACGAAGGTAGAAGAAAAGTCCCTCGTTGAAGAGGAGCCGCTCGCTCAAGAAGTTATTACGCTTATGGAAGAGAAGGCTTGTGTAGAGGAGGGCGAGGCAGATTCCGATAAATTTGGAAAGTTTAAGAATCGAAAGACCTTTGTAGAAAAATTGAGTGGAATCAACGAGCAACGAGCGGAGTGGTATAGGCAGTTTAGGGATGCCCTTATGCAACAACCGTCCATCAAAAGGACACAGGCGAAATATCACGAACTGTACAAGAAAGGCAATAAAGGCATTGCAAAAATCACGATTAAAGGTAAATCTGTCTACGTCTATCTGGCTGTCGATCCTGCCGAATATGCTCAGCCCAAATATGGTATAAAAGACGCTTCTTCCAAAAAGGCATACGTCAATTATCCTGCCGAGTGTAAGATGACGTCTAATAGAAAGGTTAAGTATCTAATAGAGATTGTCCAAAAGGGTAATAAGCCTTCTGAGGAAATAATGGAAGAGAATCCTGTGGAAGAAATTCCTATGGAGCAAGAAGAGGCGCAACCTTTCGATAGATTTGGTAAATTTGGAGACAGAAAGCCTTTTGAAGAGAAACTGAAAGGCTTGCGTGAAGAAAGAGCCGCGTGGTATAGACAGTTGAGTGAAGCATTGATGCAAGTAACTGCTGTGAAAAAGACGAAGGCGAAATATCACGAACTGTACAAGAAAGGCAATAAAGGCATTGCAAAAATTACGATTAAAGGCAAATCCGTCTACGTATACCTTGGAGTTGATCCTGCCGAATATGCTCAGCCCAAATATGGTATAAAAGACGCTTCTTCCAAAAAAGCATACGTCAATTATCCTGCCGAGTGCAAGATAACGTCCAATAGGAAAGTAAAGTATCTATTAGAAATTATTAAAAACCTGTAAAGCATTGAAAAATTGTAAAAAGGAGGTGGCGAAATGAAGTATATAAAAAGGCTTTGCGTATGTTTTGTAACGGCTATCATTTCGCTCGTCTGCATTTTTACAACCAACGTCAAAGGGGCTTGGCACTATGCGATGAACGCTTCTGGTAGTATTGAAGTGCCTATGAGTGTGGAAGTTTTCCCTTGGGTGGGCGTGGAGCAATTGCCTAGCGATATTTTGGGCGAAAATCACCAAATGCTCATCGAAAAGATTCTGAATGGTATTTATATCGACGGGAATGGGAAAGAGACGAAAATCGGGCTTAATAACCCTAATTCCTATATCAATAATGAGATTCAAAGTAGAGCCAATGGTAATTTCTGGTTTAGGTCGGACATCTTGGGTAGTATGGACTTCTGGGAAAGAAACGACATAGAGAAATTCTTTGATACCGAAACTACGGGGCTTGCGTTCTTGCTGTATTTCCCTGAGGGCTCGTCGGATACCTATTACCTCTACACAACTAGTGTGGATTTGGGAGAAAGTTCGCCTAATATTCCCATTGGTGAGACGATATACCCGATCTATCAGACAGAACTGAAAAAGAATGAAGATGGGGTCTGGGAAGCGACGGAGACCAAGACGGGGCATGCTGATTCTGCATACTATCAAAACCCGATTACAGGTTCGTTGTTTGTCAAATATCCTTCGTTTGACCCCGACACGTGGGCGGAAGAGGAATTGGGTACCTCTTTTGACAATGCTATTTACTCGTACGTAGGGCAAGAGATAACGGCGTATAACCACAATAAGACGGATTGCAGATATTACAAAGTGACGCCAAAATCCAATGCGACAATCAAGGTAACCTCCGACAACGAAGATGCAAAGTTGAAGGTGTATGGAAACAATCAACAACTTGTTTCGACCAACGGTGGCTCGCAGGGGACGAAGAGCGTTTCCTTCTCTGGACGCAACGGCACGACCTATTATATCGAAGTTTCGGGCGGAACGTCGATTACCTTTAAAATTGCATAACGAAAAGCCAAGCATTTTGCTTGGCTTTTTTGTGACTTGATTTAGAAATGGCGGCGGGCAAAGACAAGATATTGCCAATTTTACTATACGTGTGTTTCATAGAAATGACTTCGACGAACTTAGATGCAATTTCGCGGATATTTTTATCAAGTAGAATGTAGCGTAGTATAATGATGTCTTAACGTCTTTTGAGAAAGCGTTTTGCTCCCGCAAAACGGCTCCCACCCTCAAGTCCCGTCGCAACGCCGAAACAATAAAAAAATACAGCACATCAACGATGTACTGTATTTTTGCTTGACTTTCTCCTTTTTATCAGTTATACTGTGTTCAAAGAAAGTAGTTAGCTCGGTATTAGCTTTTAGCTTTTGTCCTTGGAGCTCCGCCAAAGGAAGCATTTTGCTTGCGGCTACTTTCTTTTTTTTGTTGTTTAATTTTGAGAAGAATCAAAGTTTCCCGTTTTCAAAACTTTATATCGTGGCGCCGTTTCAAAAATATCGTCAATTAAATCTTCATCCGATTTATCCAGACGATACTCCTTCGTTCCTTTCCCTAACGCAGAACGTTCTCCTTGTGAAGATTACAAGACCGATGAAGAGTAGCACGACAACCGTAATCGCGCATCCGAACAATATTTTCAAAATTTTCTTCATTTTTGCTTGACTTTCTCCTTAAAATTGCATATACTGTAATTGTAGCCGTAAGGTTATAAAAGATTGAGTTGGCAATACTTTGTTCGTTGGCGAATCGTATATCGCCAGGCCTTCTCAATTTTTTTCGCCCTTTTTTGGGCGTTTTTTATTTTTTGCTCTTTTTTATAGTTGCGAATTTTACTTTTCACATTTGCCATATCGTCCCCGACGAGCTTATAATTTTTAGCTCGTTTTTTGCTGTATGAGTGCTTGTCGGTTTCTATAACCCCATTTCTAACATGTGATTTTTTAGTATCGCCTTTCTTGGGGTTATTCTTCAACGGCATATTTTTTTTGTCAAAAGTATATTCTTCGTGAGTAAATCCTACCGCCTTCCAATTATCGTCTTTGACCTCAAAAACATAATTGGTGTGTTTCTCTTTAATATTGTATCGAAATTCGTTCCGAGCAGGACTATTTTCCCGTTTCTTCTTTTTTTCTTCCGTCTTAAAAACAGCTATTAACCGTTGAATTAGAGTTTTCTTTTTCCCCGTCGTTCGTTTGGCGACGGGCTTTTTATTTGCCGTTTTTTTCGGCGCCGAACATTTCGACGTCGTTTTTTTGGTTGTTTTTCTTGTCGTTTTCTTCTTTGCCATGAGCTACTTTCTCCTCTTTCGGTTTTTCCTTTGATCGCGACGTGCACGGGAAAGAGTGATCGAATCACG
>JAZLBD010000005.1:0-100174 GCA_045613545.1 Christensenellaceae bacterium | reverse complement strand
ATATTTTTTTCTTGAAAATCGCTTAACTTCATAAAAATCTCCTTTTTCCATAGCATAACATAATTATACCTAGTAAAAAAGAAGGGAAAAGGAGTAATTTTGTCGGTTTTTAGGAAAAAGTGAAAAGAAAAAAACGGCAAGATTGACTTGCCGTTTTTAGGGTTAGATTAGTAATACTTTACCCTTTCACATTTTGTTTTGAGGAATTCGACGAACGTGTCGAATTGTTCTTGAGAGGTGAAACTCGAGGAGGGGAGAAGGTATGCCATCATATTATTTACATGGATATAGATGGTTTGATTGCCTATAACGCTGACGAGTTCTACCAAGGAATAGTTGACTTCGTTTCTTGTTTCAGGGGTAATTTCAATAAAAGTATTTTCGTGAAATTGCGCGGTGGCTGTGGGAGAATATGCCATTTTTCCTTTCTTTTTTAATGACTTAATCGTGCTTTTAAATATAGAGGTTGCAAGACGTTTAAAAAAGATTTCAACTAAAATGAGGAAGAAAAGATAGAATATGGATTCGATGATGGAATCGGTTGAAAAGTCTCCTTTCAATAATGTAAGCAAAATGAGTACTCCGAATAGAAGAGCGAAGACCATTCTATATGTTAAAATTTGTTTTTTGCCGTAAGGGGATTTGAATTGCCAAAAAAGATTGTAGTCCAAGTAATCTTTTTCGGTAACGTTTACATCAAATTGAAAATTCATAGGGGACTCCTTTTGTGTGTTGCATGTATTATAACACGGGTTTATTGAAAATGCAAGTGTTCCGCTAAATTTTATTTTATAGAGGAGAAGTGATTCGCGCCTTTAGCGGCGCGCCCCGCTCCGACGCTTGCAACGTCGTCCTTTGCCTTTGGGGGATACGACAAATCGAGCAACAAGGCAAAGCGTTTTGCTTTCGCAAAACGGCTCCACGGTCAAATCCTCTTCTATAATCCGTATATAACAAAAAAGAACGGATCGAAATCCGTTCTTTTTTTGGCGCAGAGAAGAGGATTTGAACCTCCGGTAAGCTTTTAACCTACACACGATTTCCAATCGTGCTCCTTAAACCACTCAGACATCTCTGCAAATAGGCTTTCTCTTCCGGAAAGCGTATTTATATTACACGATTTTTCAAAAAAAAGCAAGCGTTTTCCACCCGTTTTGTGAAAATAATTGTGTTTTTTACGTTTTATTCTTTTAAGCGCTTACTTAGACGCTTTTTCGGAGATTTTTTTCGTAGCAATCGCACGCTTTCCCGTTTTTCAAAAAGCCGGTATCCGAACATTTTTTGCAAGCAAATTGCGGAGACAACATACTCTCCGTCATACCCATGTCCGCGAGCAAGGCGTTTTTTTGCGCGCGCAAAGCTTGTTTTTCTTCTTGTAAAGAGGCTAAGGATTCGGGGGCGAACATCTCTGCCTTTGCAAGCGAAATTTCCATTTTTGCAAGGCGTTCGGAGATTTCCTTGAACGCGGGGTTGCTTTTTGCCTTTTTCAAATATTTATCGGCAATCGAAATTGCTTTTTCTCGAAGAGACGCGTAGTAGCGTTCGCGGTCTGCTTTTTCGTTCATCGCGTTCACTTGGTCTTGTATATACGCGCTTGCCTTGGGGAGGGCGATTTTTTCGGGTATATCTTGCTTATGGAAGATATTTTCACGCTTCCAGTCGGATAGAATTTTGTTCATATAGGGAATGGGGGAAGCACTGTCTGCCGAACGGCGCGCCGCCTCCAAAATCATCTCGTCGGAAAAATTCCATTCGCGCCAAGTCGGAATCATCGCAAGGTTTACGTGGCTCTTTTTAATATTTCCGCAAAGGGACTGAATTTTGGTAAACAGTTTGAGTTCGGCGTTTTTCACTTGCAAATACTCGCGCGCGCTCTCGTTAGAAACGAGCCCTTTATGGAACATTTCTTCCACGATTTCGTCCATACCAGAAAAATCCGTTTTCCCCGAACGCATCGCGTAGCTCGCCACGTCGAGAAGGGAGGATTCCTCCAAACCGTAGTTATACCACTTTTCCACGTATTCTTCGATAAAAGGCGCAGGGTTTCCGACTTTTACGCCCAATTTTCTGGCGATTTTGAATGTGAGTCCCGCTAATACGTCGCGGACGGCAAAATATTCTTCCGCGTCCGCTTTCGTGAATTTCCCTTTCTCGGAAAGCTCTTCTAAGGCGTAGCCGAGCGTTTCCATCGTGCCTTTTTTGATGCGTTTTGCCATAAACAATACGCATTCTTTTTCAAAGCCTTGTTTTTGCGTCCAACGGTTAAAAGTAGCGTAGTCTGTTTCGTCTACTTTTCGATAAATCGCGAGCGCCGAGAAAATATTTTTAAGTTCGCCCTCGTTTTGATGGTAGCTGGAAAGCTCTTTTTCCATTTGCTCGTAGGTATGGAAACCGCTCGAGATCATTTTTTTGGCTTTGTTGAAGACGTAAGCGTGCGAAACCGCCTCGCCTTGCTTGCGAATACAATAATCGACGATCAGAAGTAGAGCGTGGGGTTGAACGTCGTTTTCTTCCAAAAATTGCATATACTTCTTCGTGTCGTTATAGCCGATAAATTTGCCTACTTTTTGCATTTGACGTTGCAATTCCTTGTTGAAATCGGCGTATTGCTCGTAGCGGATCTTTTTGGGTTTTCCGACGGCGGTATGTACCGGCAAAAACTCAACGGAAAAAGGTTCGTGCGAGAGGATTTGGACGAGGTCGTATTCCTGCCAGAACAAGAATGCATCTCGAATGTTCTTCTCGTCGGTTTTCAACACTTCCGCCATAGAACGAATCGAGAATTCGCTTTCCGTTTGACGGCACAAATACAAACCGTAAAGATACACCTTTACGGCAAGACCGTCCGCTTCGGGCAAATACTTCGTAATGAAACGGTTTTCCACTTGCAAAGAGGAGTTTTCATTCAGTTCTTTGGAAAAGGAACAAAAAGACATAGTAGGCTCCATAAAATTTTTAATTTTATTTTTCGCTTTTCTTTCGAGTTTGATTGATTTCTTTTCGAAAATGTAGTATAATGAAAGAGTATAATCTACCTTGCGGTATTTTCCGTAAAAATATTATAGCGTGTTTTTTTGGGAAAAGCAAGGTATTCTAAACGGTTTTTGCAAAAAAATCAGAACCTTTTTCGTCGTAGGAGTACAAGAATGATCGTTAGCGCGGTGTCGTTATGGAAAAAAATAGATAATACTCTTCCGCTGTCAACCGAAGAAAAAGTGGTGGACTGCCCGTTTTTAGGCGCAAAAAAAACGGAAGTTTCTTTTAACGGACATCTCGTTTTAGACGGGCAAGTGCGTATTTTCGCGCGGTTTTATCGCCCCGAGGGGGGGGATAAAGTACCGGCGATTTTATTGTTGCCCGATTTTCATTCCTCCCTCCGAAAAGAAGAGGAACTCGCCGAATATTTTACGCAAAAGGGCTACGCCGTACTCATTCCCGACTATCAAGGGGAAAGGGAGGAAAAAAACGGGGAAACACACACCGTGTATCCTCCGTCGCTCGCACATGCCAACGCCAAAAATGCGGAACTCTATCATTTGGACGAGGACGGGGACGCGGAAAAGACGTGCTGGTTTGAGTGGCTTTACGTTTCCGTTTACGCGATCGAGTATTTGAAATCGCGCGACGATATCGGCGCGATCGGTGGCGTGGGGGTTCGTACGGGCGGTGAAATTTTATGGAAAGCGATGCTTTCTCCTGACCTCAAATGCGGTGTGCCGATCAATGCGGCGGGTTGGAAAGCGTATTTTAATTACGATAAATTTGCAGACGCGTCCGAGCGGAATATGAGCGACGAGAGACACGGCTATATCGCGGGGATTGAATCGCAATCGTACGCCCCGTTCGTCAAGTGTCCCGTCTTAATGCTTTGTTCCCTTTACGACTATGCGTTCGACTACGATCGCGCTTACGACACGTTCACCCGCATCGGCGTGAAAGACGGTAGCGCTATGGTATATTCGCCCGACTGCGGGCCTTGTATTGGACCGCTTGCGCTCAAAGATATGGAGCTGTTTTTAGAACGGAACTTAAAAGGGCGGGCGATCTTCATACCCTCCCCCGTCAATTTGACGATGAAAGAAGAGGGGGACGACCTCGTTTACGAGCTTAATTTAGACGAGGGTGGCATCGTGGAAGAAGTAGGGATTTGCTATGCGGAAACGGGCGAAGAAGTGGAATCCGCGTTCCGTGAATGGAAAACGATTTTGAGGGTCAACGGAAACGGCGCGCAAGGCGAGAAAACGTCCGTCCGCGTTCAACCGTATAAGGGAGCGAATTATGCGTTCGCATACGCTTACGCCCGTTATATCAACGGGTTCAAGGTCGCCTCGAAAATCGTGGCTAAAAAATTAGAAAAAGAGGATTACGCCGTAAAAAACCGCGTGGTGTACGCGGGGGATTCTTTGGACGAATTTACCGTTGCCGATCACGAAAGCGTCGCGCGCGGTGGGATTTTCGTGCAAAGTAGCGCGTTGCCCAAGTTTGTCAAAGGGTACGGCAATATCGTCGGCGCCTATTCCAAAGCAGGGATTCGTACCTATAAAATCGGTACGCCTCAGTTCTTGGCGGACGAGGGCGCGATGCTCAAATTCGACGTCTACGCGCAAAAGGACGTACCGATCACCGTGACGGTGGAAGTGCCTCTTCGTGGTGCGCATTTTAAGAAATATTCCACCACGATCAACGTGGAGGGGGGCGGTAGATGGAAGAGAATCATCGTGAAAGCCTCCGAATGTAAGGACGAGGAGCAGGCCACGCCACTTGCAAGTTTTTCCGAGGGTATGGCGCTTTCGTTCACGTCCGAATCGGACGAAGAATACACAATTACGAACATTTTGTGGTTGTAAAACGGGGAAGATAGAGGGAATATGACAGAAGAGTTTGAAGAAAATAAAATAGACTCGCCCGTCGAAACGGAGATATCTTCCGAGCAGGAGAAAAAGCCTAGGAAGAAATGGACGCGGTATATTTGGCGGAGCTTGTATATAACGTTGGCGGTCTTGTTGTTTTCGATTGCTTGTTTCCGTATTTATTTAACGCGAAATTTCTTTTGCGTAGAGGTAGACGGGACGTCGATGTATCCCACCCTCAAACACGGGGAACAGCTTTTCGTCGATTACGACAAAGAGGCGGAGATCGGCGATATCATTATCGTGGACGTTCGCCCCTATCAAGACCCGCAAAACCCCAAGAGCGCGTGTGTGAAGTCTGCGTTTGGTGGCGGTGTGAAATTCCTTATTAAGCGATTGATCGCCAAGGAGGGGGATAAAGTGCGATGCCTCAGTGGTACGGTGGAGATCTGCTATGCAGGAACGGACGAATGGGTAGAGCACCCGTCGGAAAAATATATCGTGAATAAGGATCGGTTCCAAGAATACGTCGTGGGTGAAAACGAGATTTTTTTCTTGGGCGATAACAGAACGAACAGCAGAGATTCTCGGTATTTAGAACCGGGAAACCGCGGTAGTCACCTCAATTGTCTATACGTGGAAGAGGATATTTACGGCGTCGTGCCAAGTTGGGCGTACGAGCACCGTTTGGTGTTGAAATACCTCGTTTTTACGTTTGATAAAGATTAAAAAATAGAAAAAACGGCGTTTAGCTATAAGGAGAAAAACATATGATTATCATTTCATCGGACAGTACTTGTGATTTGGGCGATCTCGTGCAAAAGCACGGCGTTTCGATTATGCCTCTTAAAGTCATTTTAGACACGCAAACCTATTACGACGGCGTGGATATTACTCCCGAAGATATTTTTGCGTTCGTGAAAGAGACGAAGATGTTGCCGAAAACAAGCGCGGCTTCCTCGGTGGAATTTGCAGAGTATTTTGAAAAACTGCTGGAAAAGTACGACGAAGTAATTCACTTTAATATTTCCTCCAAAGCTTCCGTCACGCATAACTGCGCGAAGACGGCGGCGGAAGAATTTAACGGAAAGGTACACGTCATCGACACCAAAGCGCTCTCTTCGGGGCAAGGCTTGCTCGTAATGAAAGCGGTGGATCTGCTCGCCGAAGGAAAGTCGGCGCAAGAGATCGTAGACGAGGTCAACGCTCTTCGCGATAAAGTGAACACCTCGTTCATTCCCGACCGTTTGGATTATTTGTTTAAGGGCGGTAGATGTTCCGCTTTGGAAATGTACGGTGCAAACATCTTGAAAATTCATCCGCTCATCGCGATGGACGACGGAAAGCTCGGCTCGAAGAAAAAATACCGTGGAAAAATGAGTATTTGTATGAGATCGTACGTCGAAGATTTGAGACAGTTATACCCTACATACGACAAGAGAAGATGTTTTGTCACCCATTCCTCTGCGGATAGAGAGCTTGTGGAACAAGTGAAACAACTCGTTCAAAATAATTTCGATTTCGACGAAGTCATCGAAACGGTGGCAGGAGCTGTTGTTACGGGGCATTGCGGACGAAACACGATCGGCGTTTTGTTTATCGCCAAGTAAAAGAGGATAAAAAATGACCACGATCTACGCAGACGCCGATTGCAAATCGGCGTTTGACCAAAAAAACAAAATATTTCGCGCGTTCTTACTGGTCACGCTCGCGTATACCGTGCTCTGCGCGACGGCGGTAATCGTCTATGCAGGTTTGCCGTATAAGGACCCTGCGCAAGAACCGCTCAAAGCGTTCGCATTCGTGCTTTCCGCTTTGTACGCGCTATTCGTATTCCCTTTTTTGGGCATCAAATACGCGAGGGCGCGCCACTATTTCCGCATGGTATACTTTTTATCCGAGGGAAAAAAGACGGAAAGCGAAGACTATTTCGTGCGATTTGCCCAAAAGGATTTGCAAAAGGATCACGTCGACGTGATCGCATGCGTGTTTAAGACGTGGAGCAAGAAAAAGGGAGAATGGATGGAGAGGGAAGTTTATCTCGACTGCGAGAAGCGAATTCCCGATTTTTTGGAGGGTGATTTGGTGCGATACGTATCGCAAAGTAATTTCCTCTTACAATACGAAGTCGTTGAAAGAAAGGTTCAATCGAACGACGAAAATAATCAAGAAAAAACCTAAAAGGAGATTTTATACGATGGAAAGAAAAGAAGTTGAAAACAAATACAAGTGGAATTTAGCGGATATGTTCCCCTCCGACGAAGAGTGGGAAAGGGAATTCAAACGGGTAGAAGAGGAGTATGGCAAATACGATTTCAACGCGTTTGCAGGCAAGCTTGGACAAAAGAGCGAACTATTGCGCTTTTTCAAGTTGCAAGACGAGGCGTATCGTCGCATCGAAAAGTTGTACGTATACGCGAGCATGCGCCACGACGAGGATATCCGCGTTTCGAAATACACCTCGTACACGGCTATGATGGGTATGCTCGTTTCCAAGCTTTCGGCGGCGACGGCGTTCGTGGATCCCGAACTCACCGCGCTTCCCGACGAGACGTTGCAATCGTTTATCGCAGACCCCGACTTTGCCGATTACGACTATTCGCTCTCTCGCATCAGCAAATCGAAAGCGCACGTGCTTTCTGAGGGCGAAGAAAAACTACTCGCTTTAACCGGCGACGTTATGGGTGGTTTCCACACGGTATTCTCTATGCTCGACAACGCCGATTTGAACTTACCCAAAGGTATACTGGACGGCAAAGAAGTGCAAATGAGTCACGGGCTTTATGGTCTTGTTATGCATTCCGGCACGAGAGAGGAAAGAGAGGCGTGGTTTAAGGACTACTATAAGGCGTACGTGAAGATTATCAACACCTTGACGCAAACCTATTACGGGAACGTGAAAAAGGATATTTTCTATAAGACGGCGAGAAAGTATGAAAGCTGTATGGAAAAGGCGATGGACGGCGAGGACGTTAGCCCCGTCGTGTATAACAACTTGATCGAAGCGGTCCATAGCGCCCTTCCCACGATGCATAAATATATTTCCCTCCGCAAAAAATTATTGAATTTCGACGAGCAACATATGTACGATATTTACGTACCGCTCGTAGAGGACGCGGAAATCAAACTCCCGTTCGATGAAGCGTACGACTTGGTGGTGAAAGGCCTTGCGCCTTTGGGCGAAGATTACCAAAATCTTCTTCGCCGTGGAAAAGAGGAAAGATGGATCGACGTTTACGAAACGGAGGGAAAGCGCAGTGGTGCTTATTCGACGGGCGTTTACGACGTGCATCCGTACGTGCTTTTGAACTATCAACAAACGACGAACGACATTTTCACCGTCGCGCACGAAATGGGACATTCGATCCACACCTATAAATCTTCCGCGGGGCAACCCTATTCGAAGTCGGGTTATACAATCTTCCTTGCCGAGATTGCAAGTACGGCGAACGAAGTATTGCTTATGAAGTATCTCTATAAGAACACCGACGACAAGAATTTGAAGAAATACCTCCTCAATTACTACATGGATATGATGAAAGGCACGATGTTCCGTCAAACGCAGTTTGCGGAATTCGAACAACTTGCCCACGCGAAAGCAGAAGCAGGCGAGCCTTTGACCAAGGAAAACCTTTGCGAGATCTATTATAACCTCAACAAGCAATACTACGGCGAGGGTATCGTGCACGACGAAGAGATCGCGTACGAATGGGCGAGAATTCCTCATTTCTACCGTTCGTTCTACGTGTATAAATACGCGACGGGGATCATCTCCGCAATTTCCATCGTCAAGCGCATCTTGACGGAGGGCGAACCCGCCGTGAAAGATTATTTCGAATTCCTTTCGAGCGGTGGGTGCACCGACCCCGTGTCTATCTTGAAAAAGGCGGGCGTGGATTTGACGAGTAAAGAACCGTTCGAAGTGGCGATGAACGAGTTTGCAGAAACGCTTGCTGAATTTGAAAAACTTTGCTAAATAAAAAGAAAAAATAGCGACCAAAAAAGGAAGCTAAAAAGGAAAAGTGTAAAATGGCGAAAGAATTAACGAACGCAATGCCCTTTAACCGTGACGCCGAAATGGCGCTGCTTGGGTGTATCTTGATCGACAACGAGCTGGCTACGGATATCGTGGAAAAACTGCACGAGGACGATTTTTATCAAGAATCGCATAAATACATTATCAACGGAATGAAACGGGTTTTTGAAAGCCGTAATCCCATTGATATCGTCACCCTTTGCGATGAGCTCGAAAAAGAAGGCAATCTGCAAAGAGCGGGCGGGATCGCGTACGTGACCGAACTTGCCCAGATCACTCCCTCTTCGGCGAACTATAAAACGTATATGGAGATCGTCGAGCGGGATTCCACGAACCGAAAACTCATTCGCGCCTCAAAACAAATCATCGAACATTCCTTGAAAGGGTCGGTCGGTCGTGACGCGATTTCCTTTGCCGAAAAACTCGTTTACGATATTTCCAAAGAGGTGGACGGGTCGAAACTGCTCGGTATACAAGAAAGCGGGGCGGTGGACGCGGTGCTTGATAAATTCCAAAAACTGCAATCGAACAAAGACGCGTTCAAGGGTTTGGAAACGCCTTTTACACGCCTCAATCAAATGACGAACGGTTTGCAACCCTCCGATTTGATCGTGCTTGCAGCAAGACCTGGTATGGGTAAAACCTCGTTTGCGATGAACCTCGTCGAGCACGCCGCCGTCCAAAAAGGGAGGGTGTGCGCCGTATTCTCACTCGAAATGCCCTATACCCAAATCGTGCAAAGAATGCTTTGTTCTTGCGCGCAAGTGAGTATGCAAAAAGCGCTTTCGGGTCAACTCTCGCAGAGCGAATGGAAGAAGATTTTCACCGTTTCGGAGAAGCTCGATAAAAGTAGAATCTACATCGACGATTCCTCGGTGGTCACCCCTGCGGAAATTTTGTCGAAGTGCCGTCGCTTAAAAGCGAGAGAGGGGTCGCTCGATCTTATTATGATCGACTATATCCAGCTTATGAATTCGGGTACGTCTAAACTCTCGGGTGGGGAAAACAGACAACAAGAAATCGCGTCGATCACGCGAGACCTTAAAATTATGGCGAAAGAATTGGGCGTTCCCGTCATTGCCCTTTCCCAGCTTCGCCGTATGCAAACGAAAGAACCGCAATTGTCCGACCTTCGTGAATCGGGGGCTATCGAACAAGACGCGGATATCGTTATGTTCATCAATCGGCAAGACGAAACGGCTACTTCGCAAGAACTTGCCTCGGGCGCTATCGCTCGCGGAGCAACGCAACTGCACATCGCTAAGCACAGAAACGGCGAAACGGGTAGAATCAACCTTCGGTTTATCGGGGAATGTACCAAGTTCGTCGACGTGGAAGACCAAAATATGGACGAAGAACCTCCGCAATACGTCAAACGCCCTCGCGCGGTAGAAAACGCCGAAGCGGTCTTTGACGAGACTCCGCCGATGGAAGAGCCGAGATACGGGAGTGGCGACGAGGAAGAGTTGCCTTTCGATTGACCGCTATGAAAACGAAAGTGCAAGAAATAACGCCTCAATCGTTAGAAGAGGCGAAAGCGATTATATTAGACGGTGGCGTGGTGGCGATTCCGACTGAAACGGTGTACGGCTTGGGCGGAAACGCCTTTGACGATACCGCCGTCGCGCGGATTTTTGAAGTCAAGGGGAGACCGAACGACAATCCGCTCATAGCCCACGTACACAGCGATTACGATTTGTCGAAGATCATTGATTACGATCCGCCTTTTGCAAAAGAGCTACGGGAGGCGTTCCTGCCGGGGCCACTCACCCTCGTATACCCCTCGAAAGGGAAAGTGAGTCGGCTCGTATCGTGCGGATTGGAAACCCTCGCCGTGCGCGTGCCTTCGCACGAGGGAGCGCAAGCGTTTTTGCGGACGTTAGACGTACCCATAGTCGCGCCGAGCGCCAATTTATCCAAACACGTATCGCCTACTTCCGCACAGCACGTCCTCGACGATTTCAACGGAAAAATCCCCTTGATTTTGGACGGCGGACAAGCGGAGGGGGGGATTGAAAGTACGGTATGCGATCTTACGGGCGACGTCCCGACGATTTTACGACCGGGGCTTATCACACGGGAAATGATCGAAAAAGTGACGGGCATATGCCACGAGGCGAGCGCTGAAGTGAAAAAGGGAGAACGAGCGAAAAGCCCCGGAATGCTCTATAAACACTACGCGCCGAGATGCGAAAGCTTTTTGTTTTCTGGCGTAGAGGAGGCTAAGGTCTGCGCGGAAAAATACCTCGCGCAAGGGAAAAAAGTGGCTATTCTTTGCGAAAGCGAGAAAAAAACCTCCTTTTTAGGCGACAACGTGGCGGTGCTTGATTTGGGAAAATCTCCACGGGAAATGGCAAACCGACTGTATGCAAGCCTTCGCGAGGCGGAAAAAATCGCCGACGTTTTGGTGGCGGTCGAGCCGTCTAAAAAAGGCGAGGGGATGGTCGGGGTAATGAACCGATTGAAAAAAGCGTGTGAGTCCAAAGATATTGCGCATTAAAGGGAAGAAACCATGGAAGAAAATGGGAAAAAATCTTGTATATTCGTATGCACGGGGAATACCTGCCGTTCGCCGATGGCGGAGGTAATTTTCAACTCGGAACTTCGCCGAAGGCGGATTGACGACGTCGTTTGTTATTCCGCAGGGATTTCCGCTCGCGAGGAAAATATCAATCCAAAATCCATCGCGGTGCTTGCGCAAAACGGATTTTCCATCGAAAACTTTCATTCCAAGAAATTAGACGCGGACGCGTTGCGTTCGGCGTACGCGATCGTTTGTATGACGGAGGAGCAACGCGACTATTTAATGGAACTGCGTTGGCAAGCGTTAAAGCAAAACGGGGAAGCAGATATCGAGAATAATGTGTACGCCTTTTCGGATATTTGCGGATACGATATTCCCGATCCATACGGCGGTGACGTCGAGGCGTATCAAACGACGTTTTCACGCATAAACGAGGCCATGCCCCCCTTGTTTGAGAAGTTTTTTCCGCAAAAACAAGCGGGACAAATGTCGGAAACACCACCAAAACGCAAGCGCGGTCGTCCAAGAAAAACGGAAGCGGAAGCAAAATCGAGCGCTTCCCTAAAACGCAAAAGCACGAAGAAGCGCCAAAACGCTTGAAAAAACGAGGCGAACGTGCTATAATAAAAAAGACGGCAAGGAGAAAGGTTATGAAAATTGCAATCGCCTGTGATCACGGTGGATTACGCTTGAAAGAAGCGCTCAAAAAATATTTGGAAAAATGCGGACACACCTATACGGATTTTGGGACGTATACGAACGAGTCTTGCGATTATCCCGACTTTGCCCTGCTTGCTGCAGAAGCGGTGGCAAGCGGAGAGTGTGAACGAGGGATCGTCGTATGCTCTTCGGGGATCGGCGTTTCGATCGTGGCAAATAAAGTGCCGGGGATTCGTTGCGCGCACTGTCACGACACCTACTGCGCGAAATACACGCGCTTGCATAACGACGCGAACGTGATCGCGTTCGGCGAAAAGTGCGTCGGCGAGGGGCTCATGGAAGAAATGGTAAACCTCTTTTTGACGACGGAATTCGAGGGCGGTGAGCGCCACGAAAGACGGTTGGCAAAAATCGCCGAAATCGAAAAAAAATACAGCAAATAATCCCTGCTGGTTGGGAAAATGATAAAAAATACATTTTAGGAGAAAACGGTTATGGAACTGGAATTTTACAAGAATCCGAAATTTCATCACGTAAAGCATCCCCTCATCGAACACAAGCTTGCCATTCTTCGCGACGTTCGAACGTTGAACAAGCAATTTGCCGAATTGTCGGAAGAAATCGCTATGCTTGAAACGTACGAGGCGACGAAAGACTTGCTTTTGGAAGAAGTGGACGTAGAAACGCCACTCGAAGTTGCAAAGTGCTATATGGTATCCGGTAAAGCGGTGGGGATCGTACCCATTCTTCGCGCTGGGCTCGGTATGGTTTCGGGCGTGCAAAAGCTTATCCCCAACGCAAAAGTGGGGCATATCGGACTCTATCGTGACCACGATACGCACGAACCGGTGGAATATTATTGCAAATTGCCCGCTGACGCGGAGCAAAGAACGATTATCGTCGTAGATCCTATGCTCGCAACGGGCGGAAGCGCTTCGGACGCGATTACCATGATCAAAAAACGCGGTGTGACGAAGATTAAACTTTGCTGTATCGTAAGCGCGCCCGAGGGGATTCGGAAAGTACTTGCCGATCACCCCGACGTGGACGTGTACGTGGCGGCGGTGGATCGTTGCCTCAACGAAAATTGCTATATCTTACCCGGTCTCGGCGACGCAGGGGATCGCATTTTCGGAACGAAATAACAAAATCCGCTCTGCGAAATTTTTCGCAGAGCGATCTTTTAGGAAAGGAAGAGAAAACTGTGAAAACAATCATTGCAATCGGCGGTGGGGAACTGAAAGAACGAACCACGTTGCCCATTGACGAATATATAGCCAATCTCGCCAAAAAGCGCGCGGGGGAGAGAAGGGCAAACGCTCTGTTTATCCCCACGGCAAGCCACGATTTTATGCCGTATTATAACACTTTTCATAAGGTTTATACGGGAGGGTTTAATATAAAAACGGACGTCGCTTTGACGGTGTTTAAGGAAGTGGATCAAGAGCGTATGCGCGAAAAGTTTTTGAAAGCGGATATGATCTACGTCGGCGGCGGCGACACGGTGTTTATGCTGAAAAGTTGGAGGGAGACGGGGCTTTTGCCCTTAATTTTAGACGCCTACGAGCGAGGAGTTGTTATCGTAGGGCTTTCCGCCGGCGCAATTTGTTGGTTTTCGGATATCTACACTGATTCCTTGCAAACGGAGGACGGGAAGAAATACGCAATGTTCGAGGGATTAGGTTGGATAAAAGGCGTAATTTCTCCGCATTATAATCAAAGAACGCTTGACTTTGACGAAGTTGTGTGCTATAATTTCGACTGTGCTTACGGATTAGAGGACGATTCCGCGCTCGTCATCGAGGACGGGGAAATCGGAAAAAGTTTGTCGGCAGGTGGAAAGGTATACCGTTTGGAACGACAAAACGGAGTCTTAAAAAAGACGATCTTGGAAAGTATTATTTAGCGAAACGTTCGCTAAACATAAGCGGATATGGCGGAACTGGCAGACGCGCAGGTTTCAGGTTCCTGTGGGCAACCGTGTGGGTTCGAATCCCTTTATCCGCACCATAAAGAAACCATAATATTGATACGAAAATTATCAGTATTATGGCTTTTTTTATTGCAAAAATAGGGGTTTTTGTCCTTTTTCATAAGTTTTATAGCAAAAATTTAGGCTTGCCTGGATAATTTTTATCCTTGCAAGCCTTTTTTGTTTTTAACCGTGAGATGTAAATCGTTCATTTTACACCCTTTCCGTTCAATTTATGGGGTATCGTTCAATTTATGATTTGCTAAATAAGCGACTTGATTTTGGATAGATGATGTGATAGAATAATCTCAGCGATAAATATGAATTGAATAGTGAGAATTTTTCAAAAATCAACACATTATGCAATTCTTGTTGTTCAGTTTTTCTATGGCGGTTGGTATAATAAAGTCACAATAAATCAACCAAAAAGGAGAAACAAAATGAACACAGACAAAATTTACGCAGAATCCATCGCAAAGGAGTACGCTCCCAAGGACAGCTCCAAAATTGTAGCACTTCGCAAACTTGACAAAAAAGCAAAGATGCCGGCAACTATTTTTACCTACACCTTCGGCATCATTTCATCGCTCGTGTTGGGCACGGGAATGTCTTTTGCAATGCAAGTTCTCGGTAGCGGTATTATCGGTATGGTGATTGGTATTATCGTCGGTATTATCGGTATGATAGGATGCGGCGTGAACTATCCTATCTACAAAAAGATGCTTGAGAACGGCAAGAAGAAGTATGCCTATGAGATTGTGGAGCTTGCGAGAGAGATTAGCGAGAGCAAATAAGCATTCACGGAGGGCGGTCTTATGAACAAGAACGAAAGCAAATACTTTAACACGGCAATAAAAATGGACGAAGCCCTCATTACGCTACTTGAGAAGAAGGACTTTGAATATATCACCATTAAGGAGATATGTGATACGGCAGGGGTTAACCGTTCAACCTTTTATTTGCATTATGAGAATACCTCGGATTTGCTAAAGGAAACCACACGCTATATTATTGACAAACACCTCGCATACTACGAAATAGACCAGAAACGCATATCTCTGCAATTTGCAACTTGCAAGAATGAGGAGCTTTTGTTTATCACAGATGAGTATCTTGTGCCTTATTTGACATTTATCAAGGACAATCAGCGTTTATTTAGGGTATCTATCAAACAGTTCGACTCATTAAATATGGCTGAGGTGTATAGCAAAATGTTCGAATACGTTTTCAGCCCCATTCTTGAACGTTTCCGCGTTCCCGAAAAGGAGCATGCCTATGTGATTAAATTCTATCTAACAGGTATATTCGCTATTGTTATGGAATGGCTTGACAAGAACTGCTCTGATGATATGGCAACGGTTATTGCGGTCATAATTGATTGTGTGATGGGCGAGAGGAATATAAATGGATAGGGTATTGAAACAAGCTCTTGCAAGTCTGTCATTCAACATAGCGTTTGCAATCTACCATCTTGTCATGGGCGCAGTTACAAGCTCTTGGTGGTTATTAACGCTCGGTTCATACTATCTCGTTTTGAGCATAGTACGCTTTGCGGTGCTACGCTATAAATCCCAGGAGCGTTTCATCACCAAGTTTATAGGGTGGATGCTAATAATACTATCCATTCCCCTTATCGGAACCGTTATACTCTCTGTTGTGCAAGATAGAGGTCAAGAACGTTACATGATTGTGATGATAGCAATGGCGGCTTATGCCTTTACCAAGACTACACTTGCGACAATAAAGTTCATAAAAGCTCGTCGAAGTACATCGTCAACACTAATCACGCTCCGAAACATATCCTTTGCCGATGCCTTCGTTTCGATATTTGCATTGCAACGTTCAATGCTTGTATCGTTTGAGGGAATGAACGAAACAGAAATTGTAATCATGAACGCCTCTCTCGGTTCTGCCGTGTGCGTGATTACCTTTTTGCTCGGATTAAATCTTGTAAGAAATAAAAAGATGCTGTTTAAGAGCATAAATCAATAAACTAAACAAACAAATTCCAATTTGTCGAACTAAAAATGGGTACAAGCCCATTACAAAAAATGCACCCATAACTCTAAAATTTGCACCCACCCAAAAATGGCATCAAAATTTTAGATTACTCACAAAAAAGGCATCACCCGTTGGGGAGGTGCCTTTTTTGCATAGCAACGAAAGATAAAGGGATTCGAGGGTATTACAAATTATTTATCACACCAACCCCTTGACAAAACCTATGTTTTTGTGTATGATAATTCTGAAGATGTTGATGCTGAACTTTTAGTTGGTTCCGTTGGGGCTACTCTTAAGTTTAAAGATGGTAAATTTACTTTTGGCTTTTCTTTGGGTATAGGCTTTAAAATAACGATTAAATTTTGGTAAAGGAGTTCTCTATGAATAAAAAACTTATTTCTTACAAAATTCTTTATTATTTATCGTTAATTCCTTTTTTAGGGCTACTTGTTGCGTGGTTGTGTTCTTGGTTGAATATTTACCGTAGGACAAATGACAGGAAATATGTTTTTCTTCATTTTCTAATTTGGATATTTCCGATGTGTATTGTTGGCGCTATTGTTGGGATTTGCTCAATGACATTTATGGTCGAACTTTCACCGATGATGAAAACGATATGCGGACTCATTATTGGTTATGTTGCTTGTTTGATTATGTCAATTTCTTGCATTGGAATATCGAAAGGGTTAATAAGCAAATTTGATTCAAAAAGTATCCAATAAATGATGTTTTAATTTTCGAATTTTGTCTTAAAATTAAAAGGTTGCGGAAATTTTTCTGCGACCTTTTTTCTTTTATAAAAGTGAGTTGTATGCTATTAGAAAATAATAAACGAAAATTAAGATTTATCATAATTGATGGGATAAAACATTCAAGGGAAATTTACTTGTAAGGAATATTATTGTTTTGTATTAAAAGTGGTAGATTTTTTATTTGTTTTTTGATATAATTAATGTAGCATATGTTAAGTTTGTTTCTTATACAAATCAAATTGGAGGTCTAATTCTATGAAGAAATTAAGATTTTTAATTTTAACAATATTAACTTGTTTGTTAGGATTATTTGCAGTGGCGTGTAACCAAACGATAGACTTTGACTACAATATTGATTTTGTGGTGGATGGTGAAGTGATTGCAACCGTTGGAACGGACGGAGACAAGATTGCTATGCCTAAAAATCCTACGAAAGAAGATTATACTTTCGATGGTTGGTACTGGGACGATGGGGAATGGGATGACGAATTTACCCTCAATTCCATTTTAGATCAACCACTGCAAGAACAAAATCATTATAAAGTGTATGCGAAATTTAAATCGTCCGTATATTATACGGTCATTTTTGATAACGGAGATGAAGAGATAACGCAACAAATCAAATACGGGGAAAGAACGGCGTTGCGTTTGAATACATTTGAGCATGAGGATGAAGACTACGTCTTTAACGGTTGGCGAAACGATGATAATACCTATCAAGATGGAGAAACCGTATTTAATCTTTGCGACGTAGGGGAAGAAATCCGTTTGTCAGCAGAATGGAAATACGTCCCCAATTATGGTAGCTATACAATAAAATATTATCCCAATGGTGGTGCAGGCGAACCCGTTACGCAAATGGTCGACAATAATACAAATGCGTTTTTAATGGGAAATTCCTTTACTGCTCCTGAATATAAAGTGTTCGATTGTTGGAGCACGACGGAAAGCGATTGGGGGTCTAACTATCAAGCTGGAGAAAAAGCGCCGTTTAAAAGCAACGGCTACGAGCTGAAATTATATGCAAGATGGAAATGGGCGGACAACGTTGTCGTCGTCGATCCCGTTTCAACGGATTGGGTGTCATATAGGGGAAATACGAAAGGACGCGTTTTCGTTTTAGAAGAAAACGTTTATTTGCACTATCCTATCGGCACGCCCGCAACACCGTTTGAAGGACTGTTTTTAGGGAACGGATACACGATAGATTGTTCTGAGGTGCGTGATAAGAAATCTTCGCAGGACAATAAAACCTACGGCGGTGCGTTCGGGTATATCGGCAAAAACGGCGTCGTCAAGGACGTACATTTAAAAGGTGAAGTTTACGGCGAGTGGGTAGGCAGTTTTGCAACCGTAAATTTAGGCTTGATTGAAAATTGCTCTTCCTCCGTTTACGTTGAACTAAAGGAACGGGATTATTACGACACTTGGTATTATACGAGAAGTACTGTCGGGGCTGCAGGACTCGTTGCCGAAAACGGCGGAACGATTCGGAATTGCGTTTTTAACGGACAAATAGGAGCAGTTACGAATAACTATTCCTCGGTGTATTTTTGGCGACTTGCAGGGCTTTGTTTAGAGAATTATAGTAATAGCGAATCGGGTACGCTTGAAAACAGTTTGTTTTGCGGGGAATTAAGTTTTTCTGATAAAAGTTATGGTATGGCAACGGATAACGTGTTTGTGACTGCAATCACGTTTGATTCGGCAAGCGTAATGAGAAACAATTATTTTACGGAAGAATCGATGTCCGTAAGCAATTGGTCGAACTCAATCAATGCGTCGAGTGTCGCAAGAACGCGTATAACGGAAAAATCTTTTTATACAGACGTACTCGGCTGGGATGAGAACGATTGGGATTTTTCGCAATTAGGCGTATCGGAGTGGGGTGAATTCGAATGTCCAAAACCGAAAAAAAAGGCGTAAAGACATTTGGGATTTTTCAAGAGTAAATTATGATTGGGATTTGTATCCTATTTTGAAACAACAGTAATGATTTTGAATGATAAAACCTAAATGAAAAGGTCGTAGGAGAAATCCTGCGACCTTTTGCCATAATCCAAAACGCTTGACAAAACCGCGGGGTTATGATAGAATAAAATTCGCAAAAGCAAACAAAAAACGGGCAAGTTTGATAAAAAAGGAAAGGATGAAAATAGTATGGATATGCAAATCGTTCGCGCGACGAGAAAAGATTTGAAAAACGTCAAAAAATTATATAAAACTGCCTTTCCGCCCAAGGAAAGGCAACCTTTTTCTTTGCTTAAAAAAGGTATGCAAAAGGCGGACGTTTGGATTATTCGTTGCAAAGAGGAGTTTGTAGGTTTTTCCTACGTAATCGTAAATGATAGAAACTGTTATTTGTTTTTCTTCGCGATAGAAGAAGCGTTGCGAGGGTTTGGGGTTGGCGGTGCCGTGTTAAAGGAACTGCAAACGCTATACAAAGGGCGACGGTTGTTCTTGGCGCGCGAGCAACTCGACGAACATGCGGATAATTTTTCTATGCGCGTGCGCCGTAGGAATTTCTATTTACGTTGTGGGTTTGTGGACTGGGATTTGCTTATCCACGAGCGGGAGGTCGTTTACGACGTGATGGGGATTGGCTCGCCCGTTTGTAAAGAGGAATATGACCAGTTGATGAGCGGTTGGGCGGGCGAAAAGACCGTTCAAAAATTGAAAATTTATATGACGAAAAAAAATAAATTGCTAAAGATCGAATAATTTTTTTTCAAGGGCTTGCAATAGGGCTTTGGGTATGTTATAATAAAACAAAAAACGGGGGTGAACGCCGTGAGTTTACAAGAAAAAGTACAAGCAAAAATGTTGAGTAGTTTTATAAAAATTCTTCCGAACGAAGAACCGCAAGGCGAGGTGCGAGGTGGGAGTATGCTTAAAAACGAGCGACACCATTTCCAAATCGCCTACACCTCCTTAGAGGGTTGCAGAGGGATTTTCGGCGCGCGGTTGCAAATCGGCGGACCTCTCAAAGACTACGTCAAAGCATATAAGCAACATTACGTACCGAATTTATTGACGGCGGACGACGCGGACGATTATTATATCACAAAAGAGGCGTGTTTGATTCCCGACCCACTCTTGCCGATCGGAAGAGTGGGGCTTTCCCTCTCCTACAATATTTGGAAAGGGCTTTGGTTTGTGGTGGAACTCGACGAAAGCGTGCAAGCAGGAAATTACGATATCCCCATTGCCATCGTGGACGGCGGTGGGGAGATATTGGCTAGTTTCACTTACGCGTTAGAGGTGATTGACGCGTGCTTGCCTCCGATGGATTTGCGTTTGTCGGCGTGGATGCATTACGATTGTATTAGCGAGCAAAACCGCGTGGAACTGTTTAGCGACGAGTTTTATCGCGCGTTTTCGGAATACCTTGATCTTTACGTGGCGTGTGGCTATAACTTGTTATTAACTCCGCTTTTTACCCCGCCTCTCGACACGGATAAAAAGATTTATCGCCAAACGGCGCAACTTGTGGGCGTGAAAGTCGTTGGCGAAGAGTACGTTTTTGATTTCGCTCCGCTGAAAAAGTTCGTGGACTTTGCTTTATCGCACGGGGTGGAATATTTTGAGCTTTCCCAC
The DNA here is from genome assembly GCA_045613545.1 of Christensenellaceae bacterium. Lineage (GTDB taxonomy): Bacteria > Bacillota > Clostridia > Christensenellales > Borkfalkiaceae > Scatosoma. The sequence goes on along the minus strand of JAZLBD010000005.1, from coordinate 79,782 downwards.
CTTTTCACGCAATGGGGCGCGGAGGCTTGTCCGAAAGTGATGGCGGAAGTGGACGGGGAAGAAAAACGGATTTTCGGTTGGGACGTTCCCTCGGATGATGAGCGGTATACCGCCTTTTTAGAGGCGTTCTTCAAGGCGTTTTCGGTGTTTTTACACGAGGAAAACCTCACGAAACGTTGCTACGTGCATTTGACGGATGAGCCGGGAAATCGAACGCTTAAAAATTACGAAAAATGCCAAAAAGCCGTCAAGAAGTATATCGGGGATATAATGATTATCGACGCGATGGGCGAAACCTTGATTTACGAAAAGGGCCTTGTAGATATTCCAATCGCCGGCGTGGAGGCGTTTGACTTATTCGAGCAAAAACGCCGTGGGGATTTGTTCGTGTATAACTGTTGTTTCCCTGCGAATAAATATTATTCCAACCGCTTTATGAATATGCCGAGCCAAAGACTGCGCGTGCTTGGAATGCAACTGTATGAAACGGGCGTGCAAGGGTATTTGCATTGGGGTTTCAATTTCTATAATACTTGGCTTTCGCTTGACCCCGTCAACCCTTATCTTATCACCGACGCCGACGGCGTGTACGCTTCTGGCGACGGGTTTTTGGTGTATCCGACGAGGACGGGCGCCACGCCCTCCATTCGCCTTTTCGTTTCGCAAGAGGGATTCCAAGATTACAGAGCTTTGAAGCTTTTGGAATCTTATGTAGGACGGGAAGAGGTGCTTGCCTTGTTGCACGAGTGGGGACTTAGAGGGTTTACCGAATATCCCCGTAGCGCCGAGGCGCACGCAAGTTTCCGCGCGCTCGTGAATGAAAAAATTAAGGAATGCTTGGTAAAGGACGGCAAGTAAAATATATTTATCAAAGAAAGAAAAAACGGATAGGCACGCACCTATCCGTTTTTATTTTGGCGCAGAAGACTTTGCCAAAGGCAAGATTTGAGGCTTGGCTTACGCCAAAGAAAATGCAAGCATTTTCCGTGCCAAAAGCACTCGTTGTCACTCGCCTTACGCAAAAAAAAGAGAGGCAAAAAGGGCGTTTCCCTTAGGGATTTTTAGGACATTGTAAAAGAGTAGCAAAACTTTGCTACTCTTTACTTTTTTACTTTGCTAAATACACGACTTTCATTTGAAAGTATAGTGTGCTACACTTTTGAAAATTTTTCCACAAGGATTAACTGTTCGACAAATTGGAATTTGTTAAATACTTTTTACTGGATGCAGTTCAATATATCCTCTTGTGCCGATAGGCTCTAATTGAATACGGGGATTTGTTTCATCCCACTTGTATCCAACAAACTCAGGGTTGTATTTTTTGATTGCCTCCCATACCTGCTCAATGGCTTCGCAAAAACATTCTTCCGCAAACGGTTCGCTTTGAAACATAATATATTTGCATTTTGGCAATTCGATTACATCAAATCCATCAGGGATTTCCCCCGAATAGTCCATTGCAACCTCTACACCCTGTACGTATTCAGACGTTCCTGCCTTGATGTGCTTTTTAGGAAGCCATAAGCACACTGGTTCACCGCAAATAGATTTCATACTGCAAAGCAGTCCCCATACGTCACAACCAACTTCTTCACAATATTGAAAGTATTCCGTTGCTTCTTTTCCACGCTTGATAATCACCTTTCTTTCGGGTTTTTCGATTACTTGTACAAAAACACTTTTTACTTCACTCATTTCTACATTCTCCTTTTTTTGAATATATTTGATACCATAAGGCTTGAACAGATAAATCGGTGTAGGACATACGGAATACTCATAAGGATTACACCCAAACTCCTTATAAAATGCTCTTTGATAACCATCTACACTTTCAAACCCTGTATCAAATGCAATATCAATTATCTTCACTTTTTCATCTCGCAATCGAAGCGCGGATTTAGATAATCGTAATCGCCTGATGTAAACGGCGGGTGTCATATGGAGTAAATCCACAAAAAGTCTGTATGAGTGCCACGGAGAATACAGCGACACGTTCGCAAGGTCAGCCATTGTAATATTTGAATCAAGGTGCTCCTCAATATAATCCTGCATTCTTTGAACCGCTTCGACATGTTCGTCCATTTTCGTTCATCTCCTTATGTTCATATTATAGCAAAACCCGAAAGATTTTTCTCGACTTTATTTGCTAAAACATAAATAATAGAGCCGTCAAACATACTCTAACGACTCGTTTATCTTCATAGACAAATTCTTATTTATAGGTGAGTTTATTATATCAAAAAAGCAAATTAAATTCAACCGGTTATGAGTGGACAAAAGAAAATTCGACTTATCAAAAACCGAGCTTAATAAAAATCCCTAAGGAAAGAGCGCTAAGCCTCTCTCTTTTTGGCGCAGAAGACTTTGCCAAAGGTAAGATTTGAGGCTTGGCTTACGCCAAAGAAAATGCAAGCATTTTCCGTGCCAAAAGCACTCGTTGCCACTCGCCTTACGCAAAAAAAAGAGAGGCAAAAAGCCTCTCTCTTTTTGGCGCAGAAGACGAGATTTGAGGCTTGGCTTACGCCAAAGAAAATGCAGGCATTTTCCGTGCCAAAAGCACTCGTTGTCACTCGCCTTACGCCAAAAAAAGAGAGGCAAAAGCCTCTCTCTTTTTGGCGCAGAAGACGAGATTTGAACTCGTGCCACCAGTTAAGATGCTACTCCCTTAGCAGGGGAGCCCCTTGAGCCACTTGGGTACTTCTGCATCGCCAAATGCTATACTACTATAGCATATTTTTTTTGGGTTGTCAAAGATTTTTGCCCTCAAACGGGGAAATTTTTCCGCTTTTTATTTTTTTCTAAAATCCCGTTCCTCTATTCTTGCAAAATTTCACGGAAAGTGCTATAATAAAGAAAAATGAGTAAAGGAGCACTATGAATATTTGGCACGACATCAATCCCGCGCGTATTTCCGCGGAAAAATTTGAGGCGTTCATTGAAATCCCTAGAGGCTGTAAGGCGAAGTATGAGTTGGATAAGGAAACGGGCAGGATTCGCTTAGACCGCGTTCTCTATACGTCCACGGTCTATCCTGCGAACTACGGGTTCATTCCTAGAACGTACGCCGACGATAAAGATCCGTTAGACGTTTTGGTGCTTTGCGGAGAAACGATTTATCCGATGACCCTCGTCACTTGCTATCCGATCGGGCTTATTAAAATGATGGACGAGGGCTTTATGGACGAGAAGATTATCGCCATTCCCTATAACGATCCTACCTACAATCAATATAAGGATATTCACGAACTTCCCAAGCATATTTTTGACGAAATGATGCACTTTTTCGAGGTCTATAAAATGCTCGAACACAAGCATACCACCGTCAAGGAAATTTGCCATAAGCAAGAGGCGGAAAAAATTATTCAAAAGTGTATTCAACAATACGAAGAAACGTTTGGGGGCAAGAACGAATGAAAGAATGTTTCGTGGTGATTGATATGCAAAACGATTTCGTGTTCGGCGCTTTGGGTAGCCCTATGGCGCAAGCGATTTTGCCCTCCCTTCGAGAGGAACTTGCAAAGGCGCGAAAGGCCGGGAGCGACGTAGTATTTACGCGCGACACCCATGGGAGCGATTATTTATCGAGCGCCGAAGGTAAAAAATTGCCCGTGGAACACTGCATAGAGGGAACGGACGGTTGGAAGATCGTAGAGGGACTCTATCAAGAGGGAGACGTGGTTTTCGACAAGCCGACCTTTGGGAGCGTGGCACTTGCGGAGTATTTGACTGAAAAAGATTACGACAAAGTGGTTTTTGTCGGCGTTTGTACGGATATTTGCGTGATTTCGAACGTACTTTTATATAAGGCGTTTTCCCCCGAGAAACAGATCGCCGTTTTGAAAAATTGCGTTGCAGGGGCGACGAAAGACTCCTCCGATGCCGCGCTCGTCGCGATGGCGTCCTGTCAAATCGACTTGCAATGATTTTTTTATGATTTTATACAAAATATTGAAAAAGGCGTTGTAAGGCATTGACTTTCTTTTCTAAAAAAGGTATAATAATGTAAATGAGAGCGTAGTGAAAAAGAAGTCTTGACGTAAGGAGGTAGTATATGCGAAAAAAGATTTGGATATTCTTTTCGGTTATAACTGTTGCGATCGTGTGCCTTTTGGGAGCTTTTGGTTGCTCGGATGAGGGAGTAAAAGAAAAAAAAGTTAAAGATATCATTCGCGTTCGTTCGATTGTTTATGGTTGGGGAAGTTCCCTTCCTGGAATGATGATCGATCTTAATTTTGAGGACGCAACGTTTTTATGTAAAGCGGAAAAGGGTTCGTTTGCTTATTATAGCGAGGTGAAACAAATTCAAGAAAATTCTGGTGAAACGATTTTTTATTGCCCGTATTATCTTTTAGACAAAGATTACAATTTCGTGGAAGTTCAGGAGGATTGGTTGGATATCCTCATCATCCAACAAGAAGAAATCGTGGGGTATTGCGTGATAAAAATTAGACATTTCTCTTTTGGGAATTGGTATGCGCAGAGGGTTTCTTCGAATTTATTTATCGGCGACGACGGGAATTTGATTTCTGTTAGCGAAGAATACGTGCAGGGTAGAATTGAAGAAATCCATCAATGCTATGATGCGTACGACGACGAGTTTTATGATACCGAATATGATAAACTTATGGAAATTTATTTTAAGTATAGAAGGAGAGTTATATAATGATGAAAACGTTCAAAAAAGCTTTCGTTTGTTTTTTGTCTTTATTAATGATGGTTGTCTTATCAGCGTTTGCGTGTCTTTCACCGACAATGCATATGTCGTATGCGCAAGCAATGACTTATGAAAATTATGACTTTACTACGATTAGTGATACGGAAAGCATTCGTTTTGTTGAATGGCATAACGTTGATATCCCGAAGAAAATAGAAAATTCCCCCGATTTAGGCAGTATCACAAGCAGTATTATCAAACAAGTGGCCAGAAATCGAGATTTCGTTTTTACATACAACTACGATGAAATGCAACAATACGCAGAAACCATACAAGTTTTAGTGAATCATTATTTCACGGCCAATAACAGCATAGCTTTAGCATCTAATTCGTCTTATCAGCTTCAATATAACACGGTGCAAGACGCTAATGGGAATTGGGTGACGTCTGGTGGAGCTTATGACGTAAGATGGGCTTCCTATAATTGCTATGCCTATGCTCTTCATAGAAGTGAAGAGGTTCCTTTTTATAATCATACCACTGGACAATATCAATTAGGCGATATGTCTGGCGTGGGGAGTTTTTCTGATTGTAATTCCATACAAGATGTGGTTGAAATAGTTGAAGCGGATTTACAAGCGATGGGATACTCTAATATATCATCATCTACGTCTATCCCGACTATAACCGACGATCAGTTATTAATTTGCGTTCGTATAAATACATTTGATTTTCACTTTATGCGATATGATTTAGTCACGGATGCGTGGTATCATAAGCCTGGGAACACAGCCGTATTAAAATACAATTATGAGCCTAATTACAATTTGCCATGGATAGGCGAAAAAAGCGTGAATGGGATGGAGAGTGAAAATTATAATAGTTATACTGAAGATATTTATTTTATCAAATACGATAAAAATAAAGTGGATATTTCCTATAGTACGTACGATCTATCTTATGATTTAGACGTCAATGCGGGCAAGGATTCCATTTTAGAAATTGATTGTGGTACTTATAATAAAACGTATGATTTTAATATTACTGCTACGTCTTCCATCAAAGTAGAATTATACGGTAGAGAAATGAACTTGATAGAGTCCTATACGGGGACGGATATTTCTTTTAGTAAAATGTTATCTAATACAATTTATTATCTGAAAGGTAATTTCGTTGACGTAAACACTGCTGGTACGATCAACATTGAGATAATTAGAGAGCATTCGCATTTTAGCGAGGTGCTTTCGTGGGAATATTATAATCGGTTTTCCCATAGAGGTATATGCGCTTGCGGTGAATTGGTTGAAAGAACACACGTGGTAAACCAGGCGGATATTCAAAACAATAGAGCCCCTTGTTTAGAATGTCATGCTATCTTAGATTTAAGATACGATGTTGCAATTAATAATGTTCGCAAAGTATCTTTGAACGGTAGCTATATCTTGCCTAATGGGATTATAGTGTTAGTGGAAGAAGATATAGAGGCATATTTTGCAGGGACGTTAACGTTTTACGACGTGGAAGAGGGTCCTGTCATTCAGTAAAGATAAAAACGAGGAGGGGCCAGTTTTGACGAGCCTTATGACGTAATCCGCGCTCGTCGCGATGGAGTCCTGTCAAATCGACTTGCAATGATTTTTGGGTGATTTTATAAAAAATATCCCAAAAGGAGTTGTAAGGCATTGACTTTCTTTTCTAAAAAAGTATAATAATGTAAATGAGAGCGTGGCGGTTTGTCGTCCATGCACATTGATAAAAAATTGGAGTTGGAGTGTGAGCAAAATGACGGATAATCAAAATTTCCAAGTAAAAGAGCTCGTGGAAGACGAACACGCGAAAGAAAAACGCAAAGCGTTGAAGAAAAAAGAATCTTTGAACCGCAAACGTGAATTGAAGTATGCGGGTGAACACGCGATCGCAACGTTCAAAAGACGGGTTCGCGCAACGCAAGCTCGCGCGGAATGGGTGGGGGTATTTTATTTCTTATTCCTCATCGCGTTCGCTATCGTAGCGTTCTTGCCTCTTTATACGATCGGTGGAGAAACCCTTTCGGTCACGAATTTCTACGAACCGTTCTTACATATCGACGAAATCGCGGATCTCTACGTGGTCTTAGTCCCGCAACTTTTAATCGCGCTTATATACGCGTTTACGTTGCTTTCGGTGGTTTGCAACCTTTTGAAAGGATTCAAATGCCTCGGCAAGCTTTTCAAGAGCCGTCCCTCCTTGCAAAACGGGTATAACCGCAACGCGCAAGCGATGGTTCGTCTCGGCAAGCTTTACTCCGGTTCGCTGTTTGCGATCTTCGGCTTCGGGCTTTGGTTACAACTCCTTGCGTACGCTGAATTTACCTATCTTTTCTTAGGCGTTTTGGGTGCTGGGCTTTTCTTCCACTTCTGGCTTGGCTTAAAGAGTGGGTCCGTCAGTTTCTTCCGCGTTGGGCAATTTGTGGAGGTTAAGAGAACGGGCGGTCTTTTCGTGCCTTTCCTTAGAAACCTTTTGCAAATCGTTGCGGTTGGCGCAATCCTTTACTTCTTCAATCAATATCAAATCGTGCCTATCTTATCGACGTATTTGAATGCAGACGTTTTAGAGGCTGTATTGGAAGTAGAAAACGGCTTGACGATCGGCGTCATCATTCCCGTCTTGCATTTGGTCACGTTCCTTTTCATCTACGGTATGGCGCATCATGCGTTTGGTACGAGAGAATTCCATCACGACGGCAAAAACACCCCGCATAGAGGGAACTTTAGAAGATGCGCGTTTATGACCTTGTTGCTCTCGCTTGGTTTCCTTGCTATTTGTATGTTCGTGTTGGATATGGAACTCACGTTCAGCGAGCCTTGCTACGTGGCGATTGTAGCGCTCGTCATTTGGATTTTGGAACTGATTACGCGCAAATATCCCGCTTTGAAAGATTCGGACGTTATCGTGTACCACGATTTCGTAGCGCCTAAGCACGAACCGAAAGTGGAATATTATATGGCGGTGCAACCCGTTGCTCAAAACGGTATGTCGCAACAACCCGTTTACTACCCGGTAAGCGTGCAAAGACCCGCTGAACCGAAAGTGGAAAAAGTGGAAGCTCCGCAAATCAAAAATATGGACGAGATTAAGCGCGAAGAGTACATCAGAGCTTTGACCGAAAAGTGGACGGCTTTGGCGGAAAATCCTCCTTTGTTCTCCGAAGAGGACTAATTGCATAACGCTTGATAAAATTTATGAAAGAATAAGGATAGCAAAACGTTTGCTATCCTTTCTTTTTGTAAAAATGCTATAGTCGTAAACGATAAAGAGGGGGTAGCTAAAGATTGCCTCTCCTATAGAAAACAAGTGGCTTGTGGGTAGAACGTAAGCTACGCAAAAGAAGAGCAAGGGGTGGGACGAAACGATGGAATTCTCCCCCATAGGCAGGGCAGACGTCGGTATTTTTATGCGCGCCCTAAAAGGCAAAGAGAGGGCATCGGAAAGAGGTAAGAGGGGGAAGTTGCTAGGAGGTAAGGGGAGATATAAAAATCTCCCCCTTGCGCAGAGACGGAGAAAAGGACAAAAAATCTCCCCCCGCGCAGAGGCGCAAGGGGGAGGGAGGTTTCTCGAGGGCTATTCTTTGCTTGCTCTAATTTTTTCGGCGAGTTGCATAGGGACTTCTTCATACCCCAAGAACTCTGCTACAAACTTACCGCTACCGCGCGTGAGGGAGCGAAGCTCGGTGGTGTATTTCAAAATTTCTGCTTGCGGAACTTCCGCAATTACGATCGTCGTTTCTCCTTCGGTGGTCGTACCCATAATCCGTCCACGACGCTTGTTGACGTCGCCCATTACGTCGCCGAGGAAGTCGGCAGGGATCGCGATTTTGAGGTGATATACCGGTTCGAGGAGTACGGGACGAGCGTTCTTCAATCCTTCCTTGAAAGCGATAGCCGCCGCCAGTTTGAACGCCATTTCTGAACTGTCCACGTCGTGATAACTTCCGTCGTAGAGGACGGCTTTGACGCCCGTGACGGGGTAGCCTGCCAAAGGACCGGAAATCATACATTCACGAAGCCCTTTTTCCACGGCGGGGAAGTAGGATTTCGGAACGGCGCCACCGACCACTTCTTCGGCGAATTCGAACTCTTCTTCGCTCGGTTCAAAACGGATCTTACAATGCCCGTATTGTCCGTGTCCGCCCGTTTGTTTCTTGTGTTTTCCCTCGGCTTCCGCCGTACCGCGGATCGTTTCACGGTAGGCGATCTTCGGGTCTTTGAGCTTAATATCGACCCCGTAGCGGGATTTCGCTTTTTTGCAAAGAATGTCGATTTGCGCGTCGCCTTGACCGCCGATCAAAATTTCGCCCGTTTCCACGTTCTTTTCTACGGAGAAGGTGTAATCTTCCTCCAAGAGTTTATAAAGGGAAGCGAACACCTTATCTTCTTCGCCTTTCTTTTCCGCGCCGACCGCCATAAACAAAGTGGGCTTGGGGAAGAAAATGGCGGGGAACTTGACTTTATGCGTCGCATCGCAAAGGGTGTCGCCCGTGTTCGTATCACCAAGTTTGGGTACGGCGCAAATATCGCCCGCGTGCACTTGGGGTACGGATTCCGTCTTTTTGCCTTTAACGAGGTAGATTTGACCGATCCGCTCTTCTTTTTCGGTATTGGTATTATAAACGAGGGCGCCGGCTTTGAGCGTTCCGCGGAATACTTTCAAGAAAGAAAGTTTACCCGAAGAGGGATCGATATTCGTCTTAAATACTTGCGCTGCAAACGGCGCGTCGTCGTCGGGAAGTACATTGACCACTTTATCTTCCGCGATATCGTCGGCGAGGGTATTCATACGCTCTTTTGCTTGGGGCATGTACGTCACGATTTCGTCGAGCAGGTTGATAACCCCTCTGTTTTGCAGGGCGCTACCCGCCATGACGGGGATCGTATTGACGGAGGCGATACCCAATCGAATACCACGGATTGTGTCCTCGCGGGAGAGCCAGTTGCTTTCGAAATATTTATCGAGAAGCACTTCGTCGTTTTCCGCCGCCGTTTCCATGAGGCTTCTTTGCATATCTTCCGTGTCGGAGGCGAGCTCTTGAGGAATGGGAATTTCTTGTCTGCCTTCGGGCTTGAAAAGGTATGCCTTTTCTTGGAGGGCGTTGACGAATCCTTGCATCTTACCGTTTTCCATAATCGGCAATTGAATGGGCGCAAGCTTGCCGGGATATTTGGCTTGAAGCGCTTGCACGGTGCCGATATAGTCGGCGTTTTCCTTATCCATACCGTTGATGAAGATGATGAGGGGTTTTCCGATACGCAAGCAATAGCTTACGACGTTTTCCGCGCCGATAGGGACTTCGCCGTTCGCGCCGATGACGAGGAGCGCTCCGCCGGCGGCTCTAAGCCCCTCGTTGCGTTCTCCCTCGAAATCGTAAAAACCGGGAAGATCTAACAGATTGATTTTGACGCCTTTCCACATCAAGTGCGAGCAAGTCATATAAATGGACATCTTGCGCGCTTTTTCCATTTCGTCGTAATCGGACACGGTAGTGCCGTCTACGACTTTGCCTTGGCGGTCGATAGAACCGCTTGCGGCAAGCATCGCTTCGCAAAGGGTGGTTTTCCCTTCTCCACTATGCCCGATGATCGCAATGTTGCGAATGTTTTCACCTAAAATACTCATATTGTTTTCTCCCTTAATTATCCTTTTCATTTCGCTTGTTTACGCCCAAAAAAATGAGGAAAAGTGATAACTACAATCATTATATTATATTTTTTAACAAATTTCAAGGGGTTTTATGAAAATAATTAAAAAATTTTTTAGAATAGAACGTTCTACCTCAAAAGAAAAAGGATGAAAAAAACAACGACTTACAAGCCGTTGTTTTTTGCGTTGTTTTTTCTTATTTACCCATACGCATTTTTTTACAGTCGTTCGCGCTTTCGCAAGGGAAACAGAGTTCGTTTTCCCCCTCGCCCGTCGTGAAGAAGTCGTGGAAGTTTTGCATAGTCGTTTCGGCTATGTTGGAAAGAGCCTCTTCCGTCAAAAACGCTTGGTGGGAAGTGACGATGATGTTCGGCATCGTAATGAGCCGTGCCAACGTATCGTCCTCCACAATATGCCCCGAGTAATCCTCGAAGAAAAAATCCGATTCTTCCTCGTACACGTCAAGACAAGCCGCGCCCACCTTTCTTGATTTAATCCCGTCAAGGAGCGCGTCCGCGTCGATAAGCCCCCCTCGCGAGGTGTTCAAAATGACCACCCCTTTTTTCATCTTTTCGATGGTTTTTTTATTGATTAAATGATTGGTTTCTTTCGTGAGAGGGCAATGCAGGGAAATGATATCGCTCTGTTCGAGCAGTTCTTCCAAAGTCACGTAGTTAAGTCCGGTGGTGAGGTCGGGGAATTTGTCGTAAGCGAGAACGTTTAATCCAAAGCCCTTACAAATATCCGCAAACACTTTACCGATTTTGCCCGTGCCGACGATCCCCATCGTCTTTCCGTATAAATTAAATCCAGTGAGGCCGTTCAAACTGAAATTGAAATCTTTCGTGCGAATGTACGCCTTATGAATACGGCGAATGGACGTGAGCAGGAGCGCCATCGTATGCTCTGCGACGGCGTGCGGGGAATAGGCAGGGACGCGGAAGACATGGATTTTTCCGTAGGCGTATTCCATATCGACGTTATTAAACCCCGCGCAACGAAGCGCGATCATTTTTATTCCGAACGCGCAAAGCTTGTCAATGACGGCGCGATTGACCGTGTCGTTGACGAAAACGCAAATAGCGTCGTAGCCCTTGGCAAGATCTACGGTATCCTCCGTGAGTTTCGTTTCAAAAAATTTGAGCTGAAAATCGTTTGAAGGGTACTTTTCAAAGGAAAGCTTATCATACGATTTACTGTCAAAGAATGCTATTTTCATAAAAACCTCCGAGTCTTTTATTATAGTATACCCACAAGGAAAGGCTTTCAAGCAAAAGCGGGTGATTTTTTGGAAAAATCTTGACAAGAGGCGAGAAGTGTAGTAAAATAAAGGAAAAGGAACTCCCTTTTCGGTTATAAGGAGGCGTAAAGATATGCTTATCACGATAGGTAGAGAGTTTGGTAGCGGTGGCAGAGAAGTGGGCAAGCGTTTGGCGGACGAATTGCAAATCGCCTACTACGACAAAGAAATTATAACGGAGATTGCGAAAAACAGTATGCTTGACGAGGGGTACGTGGAGCACGTGCTGGAAAACGGTATGCCGAGCGGTATATTTTTGACCTTTGGTCAAACCTTTTCCTCAACTGCGCTTATCGGAATGCACCCTGCAACGGAAGTTTTAGCCTTGCAAAGAAAGGTAATCCGAAAGCTTGCCAAACAAGACTGCATTATCGTCGGAAGGTGCGCGGACGTCATTTTACAGGACAAAAATCCGTTCAAAATTTTCGTGTATGCGGACGAGAAATCCAAGCTCAAACGTTGCCGAGAATATATGGACCAATCGGAGGCTTATACCGACAAGCAACTGCTGAAGAAAATGAAAAAAATAGATAAAAGCAGGAAGAAGTTGCACGGGTTATTCCTCGGCGGAGAGTGGGGAAATCGCGAAGAATATAACCTTTGCGTGAACACGAGCGGTACGGTGATCAAGGAAATCGTGCCTTGCGTTGCCGATTACGTTCGGCATTGGTTTCAAAACAATAGGAAATAAGAAAAAGAGCCAAGCTTCATAAGCTTGGCTTCTTCATTTTAAGTTGAATAACTCGTTTGGCATAATGTCGTATAGATTACATAAAAATAGAATCTGTGCGTAATTCAGTTCAAAAATCCCGTTCTCAAAACGGCTATACTGCTGTTGCGTCATATGCATTCTTTCCGCCACCGCCTTTTGCGTAAGCCCCTTAAACCTCCGAGCCTCCTTTAAGTTTTCCCCGATAATTTTTGCTATTTGCATATACGTTTCCCCAATTATCTTTTTTTAATAGCGTGCTCATACAAAAAATACCACAAAATGATGTAAAATACTTGACATACATCACAAAAAGATGTATAATCATGCAATATAAAGCAAAAGTTAGTGCTTTTCTCAAACGGTATCAAATTTTTTTTAGGAGATATATTATGAAAAAAAGAATTGGTTTGTTGGCTACTTTGGCGATGTGTGTGACGCTTGGTGGAGTTTACGCTACGTGGACGTTTGCCGAGGGGGATATTAAATCCCTTGACCCGATCGAAGAAACGTTTTCGATGGGGGCGAGTGCGGAAGTTCCGAAGGGTATTTTGGATATCGAGAATAACGATTTGTCTTTTACGATCGACGATGAGAATGGCGACCACAAGGCAGAGATTGTTCCCGCTGGTTCGATAACCGTGAGCTTGACGAAAAATACGGACACGAGCAATGGTGGCGCGCATTGCGCGGATATCAGCTCCGTGGTTATTACGTGTACGATTACCGTAAACGGCGATGCGTTTAAGACGACCGTGACCGGATCCAAATTAACGAGTACGGCAGGCGCTACGAGTTGGACGATTCAAGCGGAGGATTTGGGTTTGGTGTTCCAAGATACGTTGGATATCCAATTGGATACGCAAGCGGAATACAGCGCGTTTGAGGCGGCGCTTTCCAACGATAGCGTCACGTTGACGTTCAGCGCGGAATAACGTAGAAAAAAGAGATAGTTTCAAAAATTAAAAACAAAGAGGGGAAGTGGCTGTCACCGCAACGCATTTGCGTTGCGGTACGGTTGCTTTTTTATTTTGGTTTTGCTCGTTTAGGCAGAGCCTTTCTTGGAGCAGGTATATATGGAACGTTACGTTTTTGTTTTGTGTTTGATTGTTTTTATAACGTTAACGGTATTATTTACCGTTATGCTTGCCTTTATTCTACGTTTGACGTTAAAAGGGATACGCAGTGGCGTGGAAGATGAAAATATTCTGGATGAATATGAAAAACGGGGCTATGGAAAGAAAAAAACTTGTTTTGCGGAAAAGATATTTACCGCATTTTTCGTCGCGGTGCTTTTTTTCGTATTCGGGTATGCCGTTTATTTACAAGCGAATCAAAATACGGTAAACACGATACCCGTGTATCGAGTCGTTTACAGCGATTCGATGTCGAAAAAACATAAAAATAACGGGTATTTAACGAAAAACGGATTGAATGATCAGTTTAATAAATTCGATTTGATAAGAACGGAGAAGCTTCCCAAAGAATCGGAACTGAAATTATACGACGTGGTCGTTTACGAACTGGACGATATGCTTATCGTCCATCGCATCGTGAAGATTGAAGAGCCGAACGAACAGCATCCGACGAGCCGTTTGTTTATCACGCAAGGGGATAACGTAAAAACCCCCGATTTGCCCGTAGAGTATAGTCAAATGCGGGCGATTTACCGTGGAAAACGTATTCCGCACGTAGGGAGCTTTATCGTGTTTTTGCAAGCGCCCGTGGGGTATCTTTGCATTATACTTTGCGCTTTGTGTATCGTCTACGTGCCTATTTTCGAAAAGAAAATCGAACGGGAAGAAAAAAAACGCTTGAATCGGTTGTTAGAAGATAAGAATCGGTGGTTTTTTACCGTGCCGTTGCAACCGACCTATTTCACGGCGCTACCCGTACAATCTCTTGGGGTAGCGGATGAATCGATATACTATCCTACAAGCGTGCAAACGTACGCGTCGCCTAGTGCGGACGTGGGGGAGGAGGCTTTTTTCCTTGACCAAAGCGCGGAAGAGTGGGCGCGGGAAGAGTATATCAAAACGTTGACGGATAAGTGGTTGGATATGGCGGAAAATCCGCCCATGCATGGCTTCGAGGACGAAAACACGAAAGGATCTAAAAAGAGTTTGTTGAGGCGCGAGAAATGAAGAATTTGTGTGCAAAATTAATGGGAGGGTTACTCACTGCCTGTACCCTTATGGGCGGTGCGTTTGCCACTTGGCAATTTGCCGAGGGGGCGATTTTGTCGCAAGATATTTCCCTCCAATTCGAGCTTGCTCCTTTTCAGTGGGATTCTTCGGAAGTACTTCCCGATAATCCAACCGCCGGTGCCGCCCATCAACAGCTCGCCAGTACGGTTCTTACGGAATTAAATAAACCAAATTCTAAGTTGAACAGTCAAATTAGCGATCGACAAGAAGAATCCAAGGATACTTACGGCAGTATGGACTTAGTCGCGAATTGGCAAGGGATTCAATCGGTCGAAACGGAAAATCTTGACTATTTGCTACATTTCCCCGCCGACGATGAAAGTACGGAAGAGAATGAAGCGGAGACGCGGTATTTATATACCACGAGCGTGGATTTGGGTGGCTCGACTGGTTTTTGGGAAAGCAATCATAATATCCCCGAAGATCGATACGTGTACGTCGTGTATCGCACCGTTTTGCAATTGGAGAACGGGGAATGGGTTGCGCAAGGCTCGGCGAGAGGATATGCGTATCCGGGTTGGTATCAAGATACGTCGATTTTTGGCGCGCTTGCAAACACTCCCTCGATAGATATAGCGACTTGGACGGCGGGAAAGCAAGGCACGTCGACGGCGAATTCCATCTACGCCTACGTGGGGCAAACGGTGACGACGGACGTCGATTCGGCTACGGAGACGGCGTATTACGACGTCACGCCAAGTGGAAACCAAACGCTCACGATAAGCACTTCCAACGCCAACGCGCGTTTTTCCGTTTTCGTTTTGGAGAACGGACAAGAAACGAGCGTAGCAACGCAAAGTTCTTCCACGAAAGACGAAAACGGGTCGGACGTTTTTTCCGTTTCGTTTACGGCGAAACAAAACGTTCAATATTACGTTCGCGTCGTGGGAGATACGTCGATTATGTTTACGATTTCGTAAAAAAGGAACAACTGCAAAAACTTACGAGAACAATGAAAACGGCGAGAAAAAGCCGTTTTTTTGTTGTTTTTTTTGGTTGTAGGGGGGGAGGGAGAAAAATATTTTCGATACAAGCACCCTTTTCGTTGGCTTGGCATAAGGATAGAGGGTGGGAGGAAGTTTTGAAAAACTTTCAAAAAGCGTGCAAAATTCCTTTCAAAATTTCAGCAAATATGCTACAATGAAGGAGTATGATCTATGATGAAATGGGAGATTATACGTTTGTGCGAGGAATTTGCAGGGATTGCTCGAAGAGACGTCCCTTTTGCAACGTGTACTTCCATTGGGGTCGGTGGGAGAATTCCCGTCGCACTATACCCCAAAACTTTGTCGCAATTTGTGAAATCGGTCGTCTTTTGCGAGCGGAAAAAAATTCCTTTTATCGTGCTCGGCAACGGAACGAACGTGTTGCCCCCCTCTAAGGTGGAGAGCGCCATCGTTTTTACGAAGAACTTAACCCAAACGGGGTTTGACGGGCGAATTTTTTGCGAGTGTGGCGTACAAGCAAGCGTTTGGCTGAAAGATTGTGAAAACAGAGGGCTTTCGGGTGCCGAATTTTTGCAAGGGATTCCCACTTCGATCGGTGGCGCGCTATATATGAACGCTGGGGCGCAAGGACGGTATATGCAAGATATCGTAGAATCGGTCGTCGTCTATCGCAATGGAAGAATATGGACGCTACACAAAAGCGAATGTGAATATTCCTATAAAAATAGCGTTTTTATGAAAGAAAAAATGCTTGTTTTAGGCGGATTTTTCCGTTTACAAAAGGCGACGAGCGAGAAAGTAGCCGAAAATCGAAAGGCGGTCAGAGAAAGGCGCGCGCATCTGCCCAAGGGGAAGAGTATGGGTTGCGTGTTCAAAAACCCGACGGAAGGTACGGCGGGCGAACTTATCGAACGGGCGGGCTTAAAGGGTCTGCGCGTGGGCGGTGCGTTCGTTTCCGAACAGCACGCGAATTTTATCATAAACGACGGCACGGCAGTCTCGGAGGAGGTAGCCTCCCTCATACAAATCGTAAAACGGGCGGTTTTGGAAAAATTCGGCGTTTTATTGCAAGAAGAAATACAGTATTTAAAATAGAGGAAATTATGTTTAGATTACAAGCGGATTACCATACGCATACCCCTTTTTCGCACGGAAAAAACACCGTGCTGGAAAACGCGATCGAGGCGAAAAAAAAGGGACTTGTCGAGCTTGGGATTACCGATCACGGCTTTTCACATTTGGCGTTTGGGCTTAGACGAAGCAAAATAGAATATTTGAAAAAAGAATGTCAAATGGCGAGCGAAGAGACGGGCGTACAAGTGCTCGTCGGAATGGAGGCGAATATCCTTTCCTGCGACGGAAAAACGGATATGAAAGAGAGTGACTACAAAGATTTCGACCTGTTCGTTTGCGGAAAACACGTGCTCGTCGGCTACGCAAATCTTAAGGCGTGGTGGCGGTATTTCGGCGGAAATTTCGTTGCGGACAAGTTTCATAAAAACCCTAGCGAAAAGCTCGTCGACTACAACACGAAGGCGTATATAGAAGCGATCAAGAAAAATCCCATCGACGTCCTTTCGCATATCGGTTTTTTAACCCCGTGCGACGTAAAAGAAGTGGCGAAATGCGCCGGCGATTACGGGACGTATATTGAACTGAACGCGAAGAAACAGCACCTCACGGACGAGGAGCTTTTAAGCCTCTTGGAAACGGGTTGTCGGTTCGTCATTGGCTCGGATGCGCATACGAGCAATCGAGTGGGGGAAGTTTTACTTGTGGAAGAGCAATTAAAACGGGTGAAATTTCCGCTGGACAGGATAGATAATATCGACGGGCGCACCCCTTCTTTCCGCTTTGCGGATTGGAAAAACAAAAAAGGATAAGCTATGAGTTTTACTTCGGAGATAAAAAAAGAACTTGCTACGCGAGAAATGCAATCGAGAGAGGAAAAAGTTTCCGCTCTTTCCGCGTTTATTCGAGTAAGTGGCGTCGTGGGGGAACGGGACGGGAAACCTGCTTTTTTTATCGTGTCCGAAACGGAAAAGGTCGCCGAATATTTTTTGGCGATTTTCGAGGAATTGTACGGCGAGAATTTGACGATTTCCCGCACGAGCGTCGATCGGAAAAACGGTAGAGGGAAGCTTGTTTTAGAGTACGTGGGCTCTCACGCGCAAGAGATTTTAAGCGAGTTAGATTTATTCGCTAAAGGGCGCGGAAGAAAGGAAAAAATCGGCAAAAAGATCCTCTCTTCTCCCGCTCGTCGCATCGCCTACCTCCAAGGCGCTTTTTTGGGGGGAGGAAGTTGTCTGTTGCCGAAAGAGGACACGCGCACGGGCTATCACTTGGCGGTCGTGTTTCCCACTCTTGCAGAGGCGGAGGAATTTTGCGACGCCTTGCTCCTCGAAGAGATCCTCGCTAAGACGGTGGAGAGGCAAACGACGGCGGTGGCGTATATCAAAAGCAAGGAGCTTATCTCCGATTTCTTGTCGGTGATCGGCGCGGAAAAAGCTTTGAAAAAATTCTCTTCGTTCGTGGAAAAACGGGACGAAGCAAACCGAAACAACCGAACGGCGAACTGCTATTCGGGAAACGCCGATAAAACGGCGAGGGCGGCGGTTAGGCAGGTTCTTTGCATACGCCTTTTGGAAGAGAGCGGGGAGCTTTCCTTATTAGAGCCTGCCCTCGTGGAAACGGCAAAAGCGAGAACGGCGTATCCCACCCTTTCGCTAGGCGAACTTGCCGAAAAACTGTCGATTAGTAAAAGTTGCCTCAATCATAGGCTTAGAAAATTAGTAGAATTATCGAAACGCACAGAGGACAAAAGGGAAGAATTATGACGGATTTTGTACACTTACATTTGCATACGGAATATAGCCTACTCGACGGCGCGGCGCGGGTGGACGATCTCATCGACCATATGGTAAAAAACGGGATCGACTGTTGCGCGGTCACCGATCACGGAAATATGTACGCCTCCCTCTATTTTGCGGAAGAGTGCGTGAAAAAAGGGTTGAAATACATCATCGGTTGCGAGCTGTACGCGACGGACGATTACAAGGATAAACGCCCGGGTACGAAAACCGAGCATATCGTATTGCTCGCCAAAAATAAAGTTGGGTATCGCAATATTGTCAAGCTCGATTCCCTTTCGTATATCGACGGGTTTTACGGCAAGCCGAGAATCGACTACAAGACGATCAAAGAGTATAGCGAGGGGGTTATTTGCCTTTCCGCTTGCTTGGCTGGGCGGATTCCTCAACTGCTCCTTAGCGGTGATTACGAGGGCGCAAAAGCGTTTGCGCTCGATATGAAAAACACCTTCGGCGACGATTTTTATATTGAAATTCAAGACCACGGAATCGCCGAACAAAAACAAATTATGCCCGATCTCGTGCGCCTTGCAAGAGAGTTGGATATCGGGCTCGTCGCGACGAACGACGTGCATTATATCCGCAAAGAGGACTGGGAAGCGCAGGATATTTTGATGTGTATTCAAACCAAAAAACGGCTGACCGACACCAACCGTATGAAGTTTGAAACGCAGGAATTTTATATGAAATCGGGGGATGAAATGGCGGAACTTTTCGCCTTTGCGCCCGACGCGATTACAAACACGCGTGTGATTGCGAATAAGATCGAGGAGCCGGTGTTCGATTTAACCCCTAAAGGCGTGCCTATTCGCGATACCTCCCTCATACCCCTCTATCAGCCGGACGACGGCTCGACCTCGCCCGACTATTTGACGAGGTTGACGTGGGAGGGGATTCCGAAACGTTATGCCGTCGTCACGGACGAGATTAAAAAGCGTGTGGAATACGAGCTTTCTATCATTATCAAAATGGGATTTGCCGACTATTTCCTCATCGTTTGGGACTATATCAACTGGTCGCGACACAACGGGATTCCCGTAGGGCCGGGGCGTGGATCGGGGGTGGGAAGCATCGTCGCCTATTCCATCGGAATCACCGACGTTGATCCGCTCCGCTACGACTTGATTTTCGAGCGGTTCTTAAACCCCGACCGCGTTTCAATGCCCGACTTCGACGTGGACTTTTGCACGAAGAGAAGATACGAGACGATCGAATACGTACGAAAGAAATATCACCCCGAAAACGTGGCGCAGATCGTCACGTTCGGTACGCTTGCCTCCCGCGCCGTCATCAAGGACGTAGGGCGGGTTATGGACGTGCCGTACGCGGAAACGGACAAAGTGGCAAAGCTCATGGACGGGAAATCGAAGATCAGCGAATTGCTCGGTCTTAAAATTGCTAAAATAGAAGAAAAACTCGCCGACCCCAATCTCCCCGAGGATAAGCGCGCGGACGTCGAGAAGAGCTTGGAAGAGCAAAAGAAGAAACGCAACCCCGAATTTATCGAGGTGTACGAATCGAACGAACAGCTCCGTCGCGTGATTGATATGGGCTTGAAGCTTGAAGGTATGCCCAAGAACATCTCCGAACACGCGGCGGGGGTGGTCATCTGCAACAAGGTGCTTGCCGACAACGTTCCGCTTGCTCGAAACGGCGAGGATATCGTCACGCAATTCGACATGAAAGAAGTGGAAGCAGTGGGAATGCTCAAAATGGACTTCTTGGCGCTCACGACTCTTACCGATATCCAAAACACCCTTGATTATATCAAAGAAGGGCACGGGGTTGAAATCGACTTCAACGCGCTCGGCTACGACGTACCCGAGGCGTATCAACTCATCTCGTCGGGGGATACCGACGCCGTGTTCCAGCTTGAACAAGGCGGTATGAAAAAGTTCATGAAAGAACTGCAACCGAGCTGTCTAGAAGACCTCATTGCAGGGATCTCGCTCTACCGCCCCGGGCCGATGGATTTCATTCCGAAATACATCGAAAACAAGCACCACCCCGAACGGATCGTGTACGACACGCCACACCTTGAACCGATTTTGAAAAATTCGTACGGGGTTATCGTCTATCAAGAACAAGTTATGCAGATCTTCCAATATCTTGCTGGCTATTCGCTCGGTCAAGCCGACCTCGTTCGTCGCGCTATGTCGAAAAAGCAAAAAGACGAACTCATGGCGCAAAAGGATAAATTCATCTACGGCGATATCGACAAGGGCGGGAATATCACCGGTTGCGTATCCAAAGGGATTCCTCCGGAAGTTGCCGAAAAGATCTTCATGGATATGGAAAGTTTCGCTTCCTACGCGTTCAACAAATCGCACGCGGCTGCCTACGCCGTGGTCGCTTATCGGACGGCGTACTTAAAGCATTTCTATCCCAAGGAATTCTTGGCGGGTATTTTGAACGACCGTATCGACAAGAGCGAAGAGGTTTCCAAATACATCGCCTATATGAAAGAAAAAAATATCGAGGTCTTGCCCCCGAACATCAACCGCTCGAAAGATATTTTCTGGGTGGAGGGGAACGGCGTTCGAATCGGGCTTGGCGCACTTCGTGGCGTAGGGCAAGAGGCGATCGCATCCGTCATTCGCGAGCGTGAGGAACACGGGCTGTTTACCGGTTTCGACGACTTTATGATCCGTTGCGGTAAATACGTGAACAAGCGGATTCTCGAAAGTTTGATTTACGCGGGCGCATTCGATTGTTTTGGAATCCACCGCTCCCAGCTTGCCGTCACGTACGAGGAAGTTTTGGCGAGAGTGAACGCGATCGAAAAGCAAAAAGCAGGTGCGCAAATTTCCCTCTTTGGCAGTATTTTGGAAGAACAGTCAATCGAGATTAAATACCCCCCGATTCCCGAATACGAAATGGGGGAAAAGCTGGCGCTCGAAAAGCAGGTGCTCGGCGTTTACGTCAGCGGTCACCCGTTTGAAAAATACGCGCCCTATTTCAAGGACTGCTCCTTTAACTGCGGTATGCTTTCCGCTTACGAGGAGGACGAAGAGACGGGCGAAAAGGTGTACATCGACGTCGAGGACGGGGAACAAATTACGATGGGCGGTATGATCTCCGCGTTCAAAAAATTGCAAACGCGCTCGGGTACGATGATGGCGTTCGTGACGGTGGAGGATTTATACGGCGCGATCGAATGTGTGTGCTTCCCCAAGGTTTACGATAAAATCCGCGGGTTTATGGAAACGGACGCCGTTGTGCGCCTTAGCGGTAAACTCGACATCCACGAGGATAAAGCGCCGACGATCATCGTCGATAAAATGACCCTTTTCACGGAAGAGAATAAAACGAGCGCGCCCGCGCAAGTAGAAGAGGCGCCGAAAAAGGAAAAACGGCTTTGGCTCAACGTGACGGGGCTAGCAGACGAGGACGTGGAAGAATTGATGGAAACGCTCTGCTCCTATGAAGGCGACACCCTCGTTTGTTTCGTCGATAAAGCAAAAGGTACGAAGAAAGCGTGCTCGGTGAAAGTAAAGGTCAACCGCGCCCTTATGGCGGAGCTTTCCACGTTCCTCCCCGACGACGCTATCAAATATATTTAAGGAAATTTTTGTGAAAATAACAAATTTATAAGGACAATTTGTTAATTTTTACCATTTTTGCCGTCAAAAAATTGAAAATTATCATTTTTGAGCGCAAGAAAAAATTATAAGTGAAAAATAGTTGTCTTTTTAGGAAATTTTGCTATACTATATAAGGATTGCGTTTTGGGAAAAAAAGCGCAAGCAACGGAGGAAAAATATGAAACGTATTGCAGTTTTGACGAGTGGTGGCGACGCGCCCGGTATGAACGCTTGCCTTCGCGCGGTGGTTCGTTCGGCGATTTATCACGGAATGGAAGTATACGGCGTGGAAAGAGGGTACGCCGGGCTCATTAACGACGAGTTGAAAAAGCTTGAAATGCGCAGTGTTTCGAACATCGTGCAACTTGGCGGAACGAAACTTCGCTCGGCAAGATGTTTGGAAATGTTGACGCCAGAGGGAAAAGAAAAAGCGGTGGCAACGTTAAAAAAGCACGACATTGAAGGGTTGATCGTCATCGGTGGCGACGGCAGTTTCCGTGGCGCAAGAGCGCTTGCGGAAGATTACGGCGTTCCCACGGTGGGGATTCCCGCTACCATCGACAACGACTTTGCCTACACCGATTTTGCGATCGGGTTTGATACGGCGGTCAATACGTGCTTAGATATTATCAACAAGCTTCGCGATACGATGACCTCGCACGAACGTAGCTCCGTCGTTGAAGTTATGGGCAGACACTGCGGTGATATCGCGCTGTATAGCGGGATCGCGTCTGGCGCGGAAGTAATCGTGTTGCCCGAAGTGCCTATGACGATTGAAGAAGTAGTGGAAAAGGTGAACTATTCCCACAAACAAGGCAAATATTCGAACATTATCATTTTGGCGGAGGGCGTGATGCATGCGGAAGAATTTACCGCAGAGCTTCAAAAACACGTACCCTACGAAATCCGTTCGATTTGTTTGGGACACGTACAAAGAGGTGGTTCGCCCACGATGCAAGACAGAATGCTCGCCGCGCAATTCGGCGTGTATGCAGTCAAACTTTTGCTGGAAGGCAAGTCCAACCGCGCGATCGGTATTCACGACAACAAGTTGTTTGATATGGATATCATCGAGGCCGTGAGCAAAAAGAGAGTGTTCAACAAAGAACTCTACGAAACGATGCAGATGATTTCGATGTAAACAAAAGATAAATTGAATTGTAAGACCGCGTTTTCCATTCCAGAAAAAGCGGTCTTTTTACGGGAAAAGGAAAGGGGGAAAGGATATATGATATTGACGGTTTGTTTAAGCCCGAGCACCGACGTGACGGTGGAGCTCGATTCTCTTTCGATCGGCAAGACGAACGTGGTAAAAAGCAAGCGCGTCGCGTTTACGGGCAAGGCGCTCAACGTCGCAATCGGCGTTAAAAGATTGGGCGGTAATCCGTTTACCGTCGGTTTTATGTACAACGAAAACGGCAATTCGTTCGAACGCGCGCTCGATAAGGAAGGCGTTCCGTTCTCGTTCGTTTGGAATAAAGGACGGGTGCGCGAAAACTATAAGTTTATCGATAAAAAATCCATGCTCACGGAAGTCAACGACGTCGGGCAGGAAGTGACCGACGAAAAAGCGAGAGAGCTATTGGAACTCGTCAGAGAAACTTCCCGTAGGGCGAGCGTCGTGGTCGTATCGGGTGGAAGTCCGAAAGGGACTTCGGCTAAATATTACGAGAAATTACTTTCCGCAGTCGATCCAAACTGCAAAAAAATCGCCGACGCGACGGGGAAAAAACTCCTTTCTTGCCTTAGCGCGGGAGTGGATCTCGTCAAGCCAAACATCGACGAATTGCAAGACGTGTTGGGGAAAGTACTCAAAACGCGCGAAGAGATCTTATCCGCTTGTTTCGATTTGTTAGAGCGTGGGGCGAAATCGGTACTTTTATCGCTCGGACGAAAGGGCGCAGTCATTACCAACGGGAAAGAGCATTATTTTTGTCGCAGTATGAACGTGGCGGTAAACTCCACGGTGGGGGCTGGCGACGCGATGGTTGCAGCGGCGGCGCTTGCGATGGAAAAGGGCGCCGATTTGCAAGAAATTTTACGTCGAGGGGTGGCTGCGGGCACCGCTACGGTGACGAACGTCGGCGGGCTTTCTTTCGTTAAGGAGAAGTACGAGGAAATCTATCAAACTTTGACGGTGGGAAATTTCTAAAAAATGCACAAAAATATTTTTTCGCTACATATACTATAGTAGTGAAGAATTTCCATAAAGCGCGAAAAGAGGGGAAAACCTCTTCCGCTTGAGACGCGTTTTTGTCAGAAAAGGCAAATTTGCTTCCGCACAAAAGAGGAGACGTGGCGCTTTGCAACTCTGCGTTGCAAAGGCGCGAAACGTAGGACTTTTTCAAAAAAAAAACGAATACCGCAAACAAACGTTGCGGTATTTTTTTTCGGCGTAGTGAAAATACTTGAAAAAAATGATAAAATCGTTTATAATAGAAAAAACGTCGCATAAAATAGAAGAAAGGAGGACGACATGAATCAACGGTTGACACAAGCAAAATTTGATATCGAAAAATGGAACGACAGCAAGCTGATCGGCAAGGATACTTGCGGAAGCTACGACTTTTGCGCCTATTGCGATAAAGGGATAGAATACCCCTGCGCCAACGCAATGGCGAAGATGCGAGGTGGAAAAATTCGCCTCTGTCGGTATATACCGATAAAAAAGGATTGATTTTACATAGCAAAAAGCCGTTTTCTCTTGATTTTTCAAGGGAGAACGGCTTTTTCTTTTCCCCAAAAACAAATTGATAAAAATTTACCGAAATCGTGAAATTTTCGTTATATAAGAGCGTTTTAATTGAGATTAAAAGAAAAATATGATATAATATATTCGAATGGTAAACGGAGGAGTTTGCGTTCGACAAAAGAAAAACTTTCGTTTAGCGAAAATAAATATATGGAGAAGTTAGTTTTATGGCAAACAAAATTACAATTATCGGCGCAGGATCGGTCGGCGCAACGATTGCTTACACCTTGGTGGTGAACGGTCTCGTTTCGGAAATTGTGCTTATCGACATTAACGAGGGTAAAGCGCTCGGCGAAGCGCTCGATATCAAGCAAGCAACGCCCTTCCTTTCGCCCGTGAACGTATACGCGGGAACGTACGAGGACGCGAAAGGGTCGGATATCGTCGTGATCACTTGCGGAAAGGGTAGAAAGCCCGGGCAAACGAGAATTGACCTCACGCAAAACAACGTCGATATCTTAAAAGAAATCACGCCGAAAATCGTCGAAAACGTACCTGACGCAATCTATCTTATCGTGGCAAATCCCGTCGATATTTTGACGTACGTATTCGCGAAAATTTCGGGCGTACCCAAACACCGCATTATCGGTTCGGGCACGATTTTGGACACGATTCGTCTTCGCACTCGCCTTTCGGAGCTCTATTCCATTAACCAAAAACAAGTACACGCGTACGTTTTGGGAGAACACGGCGATTCCTCGTTCGTCGCTTGGTCGGCGGCGGATATCACGGGGATTCCCTTGGCAGAATACGACGACGCGATCACCAATCAAGAAAGCCTCCCCATAAAACCCTACACCCACGAAGAAGTCGAGGAATACGTGCGGAAATCCGGCGGGCAAATCATTTCTAGAAAGGGCGCGACGTTCTACGGGATTGCGGCTTCCGTTTGCCAAATTATCAAATGTATCTATTCGGGCGCGGATACGGTTATGTCCGTTTCCACGCTCATGGAGGGAGAATACGGCGTGGAGGACGTTTCGATCAGTACCCTTTGTCTTGTAGGGGACGAGGGTATTAAAACGACGCTCACTCCGAAACTTTCCGACGACGAGTTGGAGAAATTCCGCCATAGCGCAAAAGTGTTAAAAGACGTCATTGCGCAAATCAATTTCTAATAAGGAGAGAGCTATGGAATACCGTATCGAAAAAGACACGATGGGGGAAATGAAAGTCCCCGCGGATAAATACTGGGCGGCGCAAACGCAAAGAAGCCACGAAAATTTCTTGATCGGCGAGGAAGTGATGCCCCGCGAAATTACCCACGCTTTCGGCATTTTGAAAAAGGCGGCGGCGAAAGCGAACTATCAACTTGGCAAGCTTTCCGAAGAAAAACTGAAATACCTTTCCCTTGCTGCCAATGAAGTGATCGCGGGCAAACTCAACGATCATTTCCCGCTCGTCGTTTGGCAAACGGGTAGCGGTACGCAATCGAATATGAACGCGAACGAAGTGATCGCAAACCGTGGAAACGAGCTTGCGGGGGAAAAAATTTTGCATCCCAACGACGACGTCAATAAGAGTCAAAGCTCGAACGACACTTTCCCGACCGCTATGCACATCGCGGCGGTGCTCGCGCTCGAAGATAAACTTTTCCCTGCGATTGATCGCCTCGTTCAAACGTTCGCGCGTCTTGAAAAGGAACACGAGGGGATTGTAAAAAGCGGTAGAACGCACTTGCAAGACGCCGTGCCCATCGCCTTTTCGCAAGAGATTAGCGGTTGGCGGAAAATGCTCGAAAAAACGAAGAAAGATATCACCTTTTCGCTCGGCGGTTTGAAAGAACTCGCACTTGGCGGAACGGCGGTCGGCACGGGATTGAACGCGCCGAAAGGGTTTGCAGAAAAAGTGGCGGAGCAAGTGAGCCTTTTGACGGGAAAAACGTTCGTGACGGCGGAAAATAAATTCCACGCGTTGACGGCGAAAGACGATCTCGTGTTTGCGCACGGCGCGATGAAAGCGCTTGCTTGCAACCTTATGAAGATCGCGAACGACGTGCGATGGCTCGCCTCCGGACCTCGCGACGGGCTTGGGGAGATCTTTATCCCCGAAAACGAGCCCGGCTCTTCGATTATGCCAGGGAAAGTCAACCCTACGCAATGCGAAGCGCTGACGATGGTAGCGGTGCAAGTAATGGCGAACGACGTGGCGGTCGGCTTTGGGGCTTCGCAAGGCAACTTCGAGCTCAACGTGTTTATGCCCGTCATTATCTATAACTTCTTGCAATCGGCTCGCCTTTTGACGGACGGTATTCTTTCGTTCGAAAAGAACTGCGCTTGCGGAATCAAGGCGAACAGAGAAAAGATGAAGCACAACCTTTACAACTCCTTGATGCTCGTGACGGCGCTCAATCCGTACATCGGCTATGAAAACGCGGCGAAGACGGCGAAAAAGGCGTATAAGGAAAACATTTCTTTGAAAGAGGCTTGCGTGTCGCTCGGATTCTTGACGGAAGAGAAGTTTGACGAAGTGTTCCGCCCCGAAGAAATGGCGTTCCCTCAAAAATAAGCGACTGAATAAAGGAAAGATATGAAAATTTGTTATTACCCCGGTTGCACGCTGAAAACCCAAGCGAAAGAGCTGGATCAAACGGCTCGTAAATGCGCTTTGGCGCTCGGCGTGGAAGCGGTTGAAATAGAAAATTGGCAATGTTGCGGTGCGGTTTATCCCACGGCGAAGGACGAGATTGCAACGAAACTTTCCGCCGTACGCGCCCTCGACTACGCCAAGCGTCACGGTGGCAAACTGCTCACCCTTTGTTCTGCGTGTCACAACGTGATAAAACGCGTGAACGCGGACATGCAAGAGGGCGGGGATATTTGCGTGCGCGCGAATAACTATCTGAAACTCGACGAGCAGTACAAGGGCGAAACGGAAGTGTTGCACTACTTGGAAATGCTCAAAACGCTCGTAGGGTTTGACAAAATCAAGGCGAGCGTGAAAAATCCTTTGAAACGAAAGGTGGGAGCGTATTACGGTTGTTTACTGCTTCGTCCGAGCGGTGTGATGGCGTTTGATAATCCCGAAAATCCCACGATTATAGAGGATTTTATCCGCGCGATCGGTGGTGAGCCCGTCGTCTATCCTTTCCGCAACGAGTGTTGCGGAGCGTACGTCGGGATGAAAAACCCTGAACTTCCCCAAAAACGTAGCGAGAAGATTTTGCGTTCCGCAAAGGAAAGGGGCGCGGACGTAATCGTGACCGCTTGCCCACTGTGTCTTTACAATTTACAGCAAAACGGAGGGGATATTTTGCCCGTTCGCTATTTCACCGAATTGCTAGCGGAAGCGTTGGGGGTGGAAGAATGACAAGCAAAGAATTGCAAACGAAACTTTTTGAAATCAGCGGAACGGACGCGCGCCGTTGTATGAAATGCGGTAAGTGTTCGGGGACGTGTCCCGCCTTTTACGATATGGACGTCAAACCCCATCAATTCGTTTCCTTGCTCGTAAAAGGCAAGGTGGAAACCCTCCTTCAAAGCAAGGCGATTTGGAACTGCCTTTCCTGTATGGCGTGCGTGGAACGTTGTCCTAGAGGAGTAGCGCCTGCTTACGTGATCGAGGCGGTACGTGGCGTCGTGGTACGCGCGCAAGGGAAAAACGGCTTACAAGCGGAAGATATCCCGCCTTTTGTCGACGAATATATCCCGCAACAGCTACTCGTGAGCGCGTATAGAAAATATAACAAGTGATTTACGGAAAGGAAAAAATCGGAGATAAATATGCAAAGAATAGGTGTTTTTATTTGTTGGTGCGGTAGTAATATTGCCTCGACCGTGGACGTGGAAAAAGTTGCGGAAGCGGTGAGAAACGATCGTAGCGTCGTGTTCTCGGGGACCTACCAATATATGTGTTCGGAGAACGGACAACAACTCATTCAAAAAACAATCAAAGAATATAATTTGACGGGGATTGTCGTGGGCTCTTGCTCCCCCCGTATGCACGAAGCGACCTTCCGCAAGACGGCGGTTGCCGCTGGACTCAACCCGTATATGGTGGAAATTGCGAACATTCGCGAGCATTGTTCTTGGATTCATAAAGATAAGGAAGAGGGTACGCAAAAGGCGATCGTCCTCGTTCGTACCGCCATCGCCAAGGTGCTTTTGAACGCGCCGTTGACGGAGGGGGAAAGCCCCGTTGTAAAACGCGCGCTCGTCATCGGTGGTGGAATTGCAGGGATACAAGCGGCGCTCGATATCGCGGACGCCGGCTTTGAGGTCGGTATCGTGGAAAAGAACGCCACGATCGGCGGTAGAATGGCACAAATCGACAAAACGTTCCCTACGCTCGACTGCTCGGCGTGTATTTTGACGCCGAAAATGGTCGACTGCGCCCAACACGAAAAAATTTCCATTTTCTCCTATTCGGAAGTGGAAGAAGTCAAGGGGTTCGTCGGAAATTTCCAAGTGAAAATTAAAAGGAAAGCGCGCTACGTCGATGAAACGAAATGTACGGGTTGTAAGCTTTGCGTGGAAAAATGCCCTTCGAAAAAGGGGATTGACACCTTTAATATGGGGCTTAACACCCGTCCCGCCATTTATATTCCGTTCGCGCAAGCGATTCCCAACGTTGCGGTGATTGACCCTGAGCAATGTATCAAACTCAAAACGGGCAAGTGTGGAATTTGTCAAAAATTCTGTGGTGTGGGGGCGATTGATTACACGCAAACCGACCGCTTTATCGACAGGGAATACGGCGCGATCGTGGTGGCGACCGGCTTTAAGCCGATTGATCTCGACCGCTTTGAAGAATACGGCTATAAGGAAAATAAGGACGTTATTACATCGCTTGAGCTTGAGCGTTTGATGAACGCGGCGGGGCCTACGGGAGGGACGCTTCTTCGTCCGTCCGACGGAAAACATCCCCATTCGATCACCTTTATCCAATGCGTCGGATCAAGGGATACGAGCGGTTGCGGAAAACCCTATTGCTCGAAAATTTGCTGTATGTATACCGCAAAACACGCGATGCTCATTCGTGAAAAATACCCCGATACGACCGTCCGCGTGTTCTATATCGACGTGAGAACGCCGGGGAAAAACTACGACGAATTCTATCGCAGAGCGGTGGAGCAGTACGGCGTGGAATATATCAAAGGTATGGTCGGCAAGGTGTATAGAGAGGAAGGAAAACTCTACGTGCAAGGCTCGAACCTTATCGATAACGAACAACTCACTCTCGAGTCCGACCTCGTCGTATTGGCGACGGCGATCGAGCCAGAGCCCTCCGTAAGAAAGGTGGCAACCCTTCTTACGGCGAGCATTGATACGAACAATTTCTTGACCGAATCGCACGCGAAACTCCGTCCCGTGGAAAGCCCCACGGCAGGGGTATACCTTGCCGGCGTATGCCAAGGTCCGAAAGATATCCCCGAAACCGTTTCGCAAGCGTCCGCTTGCGCGGCGAAAGTCATTGGACTGCTTGTAAAAGATAAGCTCAAGACGAACGCGTGCGTTGCCAAAGCGGACGAAACGACGTGCAACGGCTGTGGTCAATGCGCAAACGTGTGCGCGTACGGTGCGATTACCTACGTAGAAAAGGAATTCCGCTTGGGCGGTGGAAAGACGGAAGTAAGACGCGTGGCGTCCGTCAATCCCGCCGTGTGCCAAGGCTGTGGTGCTTGTACCGTCACCTGTCCCTCGGGTGCGATGGATCTTAAGGGCTTTAGCTCGAAACAAATTATGTCGGAGGTGGAAGCAATATGCAAGATGTGACGACGGAAAACAAGACGTTCGTGCCGAAGATCGTGGCGTTTTGTTGTAATTGGTGTTCGTATGCAGGGGCAGACCTTGCGGGATCGAGCCGTCTTTCCTACCCCGCGAACGTAAAGATCATTCGCGTGCCTTGTTCTTGCAGGGTAGACCCGATGTTCGTGCTCAAAGCCTTTCAACGGGGGGCGGACGGCGTGATTTTGTGTGGTTGTCACCCCGGGGACTGTCACTACGTCACGGGTAACTACTATACGAGAAGAAGAATGGCGATGCTATTCAATTTCTTGCAATATATGGGGATTGAAAAGGAGCGTACGCGCGTGGACTGGGTTTCCGCCGCAGAGGGCGTCAAATTCTCCAAAGTTATGAACGAGTTCGTGGAGGCGGTGACCAAGCTCGGCAAGAATACTCGCTTGACCGATTTGCGTTGCCAAAAGGAGGGCGAGGAGAATGCGTGACGTAGAACAAAAGATGATTGACCGCGCGAAAGAACTGCTTACAAGCGGAGAGGTGCAACGGGTGATCGGTTGGAAGAAAGGGGAATTTTACTTCGACCCTTCCCCTGCCGTTTTTGAAAGCGTAGAGGAGCTCTCCGAGTTCGTCTATAACGGATTTTGCGGAGCAAACCTTTCCAAATATTTGATTGAAATGAGCAAACTTTCTGGAAAAACGGCGGTGTTTTTGAAGCCGTGCGACGCGTACAGCTTTAACGAACTTGTCAAAGAACACAGAATCAAGCGTGAAAACGTGCTCGTTCTTGCCGTGGAATGTCAAGGCAAGCTCGATATATATAAAGTCAAAGACAAGGGCGTCGTGGGGATTGAAACGGTGGAAGAAGAGGACGATGAACTTCGCTTTACCACCTTATACGGTGAGAAAAAACTTGCCAAAAACGACGTGCTTTTGGAGAGATGCTTATGTTGTAAAAGCAAGGAATTCCCCGTCAAAGACGAGGAAATTATCTTGCACGAGATGCAAAAGGGCAATCTCGATCGTTTCGCCGGCGTAAATCGGCTCGAAAGTTCGAAAGAGGAGCAACGCTACGCGTTTTGGAAGAATGAACTTGCAAGGTGTATCCGTTGCTACGCTTGTAGAAACGTTTGCCCCGCTTGTTCGTGTATTAAATGCGTGTTCGACAACCCCGAATCGGGGATTTCGGCAAAAGCCAACGACACGGCGTTTGAAGAACAACTCTTCCACGTCATTCGCGCTTACCACGTGGCAGGGAGATGTACCGATTGCGGAGAATGTTCGAGAGTTTGTCCCCAACGGATTCCTTTGCACCTTTTGAACCGTAAGTTTATCAAGGACTTAAACGAGACGTACGGCGAATACCAAGCGGGTGAAGAGCCGACGGGTAAACATCCGTTGATCGACTTTACCGAACAGGATAAAGAGGCGCACGAAGTCGTTTATAAGGAGGGGAAATAATGCGTAGAATCGAGAGAAAAGAATTGCCGAAATTTTACGAGGCGATCGCTTCCAAGATGGCGTTTTATCTTCCCATAAAAAAGGGCTTGGAAGTGGGATTTTTCCGCTATCAAACGGGCGCGAAAGTATCGCTGGAAACCTTAAAAACCGCGCGCTCGCCGAAAGACTTGTTCTTTCCGCAAAGCGAAGATTTGATGAAGTTCAAAACGGAAGGCAAAAACATCCAAGTGATTGACGTGAGAAAGGAAAACGAGCCGTTCGTCGTGTTCGGTGTGAAAGGGTGCGACAATAAGGCGTTCGAGGTTTTGGATAAGGTATTTTTAGCCGATCCCGTGGACACTTATTACCAAGGAAGAAGAGAAAAGGGGATCATTGTCACCCTCGCTTGTTCTCGCCCGGAAGAGAGCTGTTTTTGTTCGGTTTTCGGTATCGACGCGACGGCGCCCAAAGGGGACGTGACGACGTGGCTCGGCGAAACTTATTTATACCTCCAACCCAACACCCAAAAGGGGGAAGAGTGGCTTTCCTCCTTTGAATCTTTGACGGAAAACGGCGGGGAGGATGAAGTTGCAACCCAACGGGAGCAAACGAAGAAGATTTTATCGAAACTTCCGTTTGCGAGCCTTGATCTTTCACGCTTCAAGAAAGAAAATTTGCTTGAACTTTTCGAATCGAAAGAGTGGGAATCGCTTTCCGAATCTTGTATCGGTTGCGGAACGTGTACTTTCGTTTGCCCGACTTGTCAATGCTATGACGTTCGGGATTTCAAGACGAACGAGGGTGTGATTCGTTATCGCTGTTGGGATTCTTGTATGTATTCCGACTTCACGCTGATGGCGCACGGCAACAGCCGTACCACGCAAATGCAACGCTATCGCCAACGCTTTATGCATAAACTCGTATATTATCCCTCGCAACACGGTGGTATGTATTCGTGCGTGGGGTGTGGGCGTTGCGTGGATAAATGCCCGCAAAATTTGAATATCGTAAAGGTTATCAAAGCCTTGGGAGGTAAAAAATGAGCCAAGAAACGTTGATCCCGAAAATCGGCGTTATTACCGATATTCGCCAAGATACGCCCGACGTAAAGACTTTCCGCGTGGTGGGAACGGACGGCAAGAAACTGTTCGATCATTTACCGGGGCAATGCGCGATGATTTCCGTCCCCGGCGTGAGCGAGGCGATGTTTTCGATTACCTCTTCGCCGACCAACCGAGAGTATATGGAATTTTCCATTAAAAAGTGCGGTTGCTTGACGGAGGTTTTGCACGCCACGGAAGTGGGACAACAAGTCACGGTGCGCGGTCCTTATGGTAGAAACTTTCCCGTCGAAGAGGAATTCAAGGGCAAAGATTTGCTTTTCATCGCCGGCGGTATCGGGCTTGCGCCTCTTCGTAGCGTGATTAACTACGTGCGACATTACCGTAAAAACTACGGAAAAGTCGTGGTGGTGTACGGTGCGAGAAGTAAAGACGACCTCGTCGATATCGAAGAAATTCAAAACGAATGGGCAAACGAAGAAAATTTCGAGGTGTATTTGACCATCGACCGTCCCCAAGAGGGTTGGACGGGGCACGTGGGGTTCGTTCCCGCCTACGTCAAAGAGCTTGGGCTCGATACGAATATGACCGCCGTCCTTTGCGGTCCGCCGATTATGATCAAGTTTACTCTTGCCGAACTTTTGGGACTCGGCTTTGAAAAATCGCAAGTCTATACCACGTTGGAACTTCGTATGAAGTGTGGCGTTGGGAAATGCGGTAGATGCAACGTTGGGGATAAATTCGTATGTAAGGACGGTCCCGTTTTTCGTATGGACGAACTCGACGAACTGCCCGATGAGTATTGAGGTGTAGAAATGGAGAAAAAAGTAAATATATTTTTATTCGGTAAGAAATATCTCGTGCCGGAAAGTTTGACGATTATGTCGGCGATGGAATACGCGGGGTATCAACTCGTTCGCGGTTGCGGTTGCAGAAACGGATTCTGTGGCGCTTGCGCTACCATTTACCGCATTGCTGGAAAGCAAGAACTCAAAACTTGCCTCGCTTGTCAAACGCAAGTGGAAGAGGGTATGTACGTGGCGACGTTGCCCTTCTTCCCGCTCGTTAAAAAGGTGTACGACGTGGAAAAAATCAAACCCACCGAGCAAATTATGATGCAACTGTATCCCGAAATTTATTCGTGTATCGGTTGCAACGCGTGTACGAAAGCTTGCACGCAAGAGTTAAACGTAATGCAATATATCGCTTACGCGCAAAGAGGGGAATACGAAAAGTGCGCGGAGGAGAGTTTCGACTGCGTGATGTGCGGGGTATGTTCTTCTCGTTGCCCTGCCGGGATTTCCCATCCGCAAGTGGCGGTGCTCGCTCGGCGACTTACGGGGAAATATTTGTCCGCTAAGTCCGAGCATCTTATCCGTCGCGTAGCGGAAATCGACGCCGGGGATTGCAAAGCGGCTTTGGAAGCGATTATGAACACCCCCTTGGAAGAACAAAAGCATCTGTATAATCATAGAGAAATTGAAAAATAAGGAGAAGCGCTATGTATCAATATACTGAAGAACAGCTTATTTCGATGAAAAAAGTAGAAGCGACGCGCGCTTCCCGTATAGAAAAATTACACGAAAGAATGTCTGCGGAGGAAAAGGACGCCGTTTTGGCGAAGTTCCACCCCGACTATATCGCCTCTGCCTACGAAGAACTCAAAGTTGGGCAAAATAAAGGCGGTAAGGTGTTGCACGAGCTTGCCGATTTGTTGCAAGGTCGTTCCCGCACGTTGGATTTGGATATCGACCTCAATAAAATCGACTACGACGTGGACGTGCTTATCATCGGTGGCGGTGGCGCGGGCTCTTCCGCGGCGATTGAAGCGAACGAGCGCGGGGCGAACGTTATGATCGTCACCAAACTCCGTTTGGGCGACGCGAATACCGCTATGGCAGAGGGTGGAATTCAAGCGGCGGATAAGGAAAATGATAGCCCCGCTATCCACTATTTGGACGCTCTTGGCGGAGGTCACTTCAAAAACAAGCCGGAACTTTTGTATAAGCTCGTCAACGAAGCGCCCGAAGCGATTTTGTGGCTGAATAACCTCGGCGTGATGTTTGATAAACACCCCGACGGTACGATGGTGACGACCCACGGCGGTGGTACGTCAAGAAAACGTATGCATGCTTGCCGTGACTACTCCGGCTCGGAAATTATGAGAACGCTCCGAGACGAAGTCATCAACCGTGGGATTACGGTGGTGGATTTTACTTCCGCGATCGAACTTATGAAAGACGTAGATGGTAAGGTCGCAGGCGCCGTGCTTTTGAATATGGAAACGGGCGAAGTTTTGGTGGCTCGGGCAAAGACGGTGATTATCGCAACGGGTGGCGCAGGTAGATTGCACTATCAAGGTTTCCCAACCTCCAACCACTACGGCGCTACGGCGGACGGGCTAGTTTTGGCGTATAGGGCGGGCGCGAAACTCCTCTATCCCGAAACGTTGCAATATCACCCCACGGGCGCGGCTGCGCCCACGCAAATCTACGGTGCGCTCGTGACGGAAAAGGTGCGTTCGTTAGGCGCGCAACTCGTCAACAAAGAGGGGGAAGCGTTCGTGTATTCGTTGGAAACCCGTGACGTGACGGCGTCCTCGATTATAAGGGAATGTCGCGAAAAAGGAAACGGTATTAAGACGACGGACGGAGAGGGGGTTTGGCTCGACACACCGCTCATCGACATTTTGAACGGCGAGGGCACGA
The DNA here is from genome assembly GCA_045613545.1 of Christensenellaceae bacterium. Taxonomy (GTDB): domain Bacteria; phylum Bacillota; class Clostridia; order Christensenellales; family Borkfalkiaceae; genus Scatosoma. The sequence continues at coordinate 44,193 of JAZLBD010000005.1, read as the reverse complement.
TTGAAAAACGTATCCCTGCAATGCTCCGTATGTTTGGAAAATACGGGATTGATATCCGCAAAGAGCCCATTTTGATCTATCCGACGTTGCACTATCAAAACGGCGGTATCGACATTGGCGCAAACGGTATGACTTGCATTGAAAACTTGTACGTGGCGGGCGAAGCGGTCGGCGGTATCCACGGCACCAACCGTTTGATGGGCAACTCCTTGCTCGATATTATCGTATTCGGCAGAAACGCAGGGCAACAAGCGGGCGAAAAATGCAAGAGTGTGGAAGTGAAAGCATTGACCCTTTCCCACGTAACGGAATTTGAGAAAGAAAGAGAAACGGCGGGGATTACCAGTAATACGGCGTCTCCTAGACTTCTTCCCGATTATAGAAGAAAAGATAAATAAAAGAAGGTAGAATATGTTCCGATTATTTTCATTGTGCGCGTTTTCGGACGTGTTGAAAACGAAAGGCTTTACCTACGTTTTGCTTGCAGTGTTTCTCATTGCGGCGCTTGGGTATTTGCTCGGCAGAATAACGATCAAGGGCGTTTCGCTCGGCACGGCGGGGGTTTTCCTCGTTGCCATTTTAGTCGGGTATTTGTTCACGCTCGAGGGACTTGGAAAAATCGACTGGTTGAAAGGGTTTTATATTCCTAGCGTAGACGCGGCAAAGGATTATAAAAACGTGCAGAGCATCGGGCTCGTGTTGTTCGTGACGGCGGTTGGCTTCGTGGCGGGACCGAGCTTTTTCCGCGATTTGAAAAAGAACGCGAAGTCCTACGTGTTGCTCGGCACAATTATCGTTTTAACGGGTTCGCTTATCTCTATCGCGTTTACCGTGATCCCTGGAATCGGCTCGGAATTTTCCGTCGGCGTGCTTTCGGGCGCGCTCACCTCAACGCCCGGATTCTCGGCGGCGCAAGGGGTGGCAGAAAACCCTGCGATCGTCGCGCTCGGCCACGCGATCGCCTATCCGTTCGGCGTAATCGGCGTAGTGCTTTTCGTACAGCTTTTACCTCGTATGTTGAAAGCGAACTACGAAGAAGAAAGAGAAAAAATGAAGATCGTGGCGCACGGTGAGAGTATTGAAAGCGAGAAAAAACGCTTCGATATTGATCCGTTCGGACTTTGCGCGTTTTCGATCACGTTGGTTTTAGGACTGTTGCTCGGCGGTTTGAGTATTCCCTTGACGGGAAAAGGATTTGACGGTGCTTGTTTCTCGCTTGGAAATACGGGCGGACCGCTCGTTATGGCGCTTATCGTCGGACACTTTGGCGGTTTTGGTAAAATCTCGCTCAAAGTTCCCGGGAGCGTTTTGAAAACGTTTAGAGAATTCGGCCTGATGCTTTTCTTGATCGGCGCAGGCGTAGAGGGAGGGGTCTCCCTCGTGGAAGAACTTTCCGCGTCGGAGCTTGGCGGAATGCTCGTATTGTACGGCTTTATCGCGGGGGTCGTGATGACGATCCTTCCGATGTTCGTAGGGTTCTTGTTTGCCAAGTACGTGCTTAAAATTCCTCTTTTCAACAACCTTGGCTCCATCTGTGGCGGTATGACGTCCACCCCCGCGCTCGGCGCGTTGATTGCCTCGACGGGAACGGAGGACGTAGGGGGCGCGTACGCGGCGACCTATCCCATTTCTCTCGTACTCGTAGTGCTTGCCTCGAATTTAATCGTGTCGCTCTTATAAACAAAACAACTTTATAAACAAAACAACTACGCCGACGAAGAAGTTCGTCGGCGTAAATTTCTTAAAATGCGGATAAAAACCTTATAAATCGACGTAAAATCAGTTGCTTTTTTTGAGAGAATGGGATATAATAACAATGCTGTGCAGAGATGGCGGAGTGGTCGAACGCGCACGATTCGAAATCGTGTGATGCGGGAACGTATCCAAGAGTTCAAATCTCTTTCTCTGCGCCAAAAGACCTCGTGATTTCCACGAGGCCTTTTTTTCGCTTCTTATAATCGTTTTTAAGGGAATCCCCCTCGCTGAAAACAGCGAGGGGGATTTGTTTTAATCTTTCTTTTTGCGGAGGATAAGGGCGTCCACCAAAATCGCAATGGCAAGTCCACCTAAAAGCAAGAACGTTGCTCGCCATACAGAATCGACGTCGGAGGTCGTTTCGCCGTATACGTTTTCTTCCGCTTCGGGATAGCGACCGTCGAAAGGAGATACGTAGCTTTGCGGAACGTAGCCTTGTAAGACGTTGCCGTCCTCATCCGTGTATTCTACGAGATAGTAGGTGGAATCGAGATCCTCAATCGCGCCGAGTACTTTAACTTGCGCGTGCCGTTCGAGGTCGTCTATCGTCAACAAATCGGTGAGATAGGGGAATTTATAGAGGGGTAGTTTGCTCGTGATATAGCCGTAGGGGGATTCGGTAAATCTTTCCGCTTCCGTTAAATATTCCGTTTGGGTAAGCTCTTGCAAACAAGAGGTTTTTTCGACGATCGCGGTAAAGTATTCGTGGGTTTTTTCATCGAATACGGTGACGACGTTAAAGCGTTCCGTTTCGCCCAATTTGAGCGCGATTCGTTCCTCTTGCACGCGATCGTACGTCAAATAAGGGAAATAGGTTGCCCCTTGCAAGCTTTCGATGTCGAAATGAATAAACAGCGCGTCTTTTTCGATTTTAACGAGGGTAAAGTTTGCCGTTTGGTTATCGAACACATTCTCGCTTGCGTCCATCACGTCGATGGTATGCAAGGTGGGAAGCGAGAGTTTATTCGTTTGCGCGAGGAAGTTTTGATCGTATAAAACATAGGTCGTACCCGTTTCGTAGCCGAAGGCAAAAGAGGTAACGGGGGTGGAATCGTCCTGCCCGTAAACCAACCGCTCGGCAAGAGAGATCGTTTGTTTTTGTCCGTCTTTATACGCGAGAATTTTACCGTTTTTGAGGGTGTAAATCGTTCGATCAAAGTCCACGAGGAGTTTCGTGCAGTCGCTCTCTATCGTGGCGAGTAAGTCCTTTGCCGTCTTTTGCGTGTTGGGATCTAAAAACTCATCTTCGGTGTAGGAAAATACCTGTCCGTCGCGGTAGGCTACGTAAATATAGCCGAACAGATCGGACGAGAGAAGAGCGGGCGTTTTCGGCGCCGTGATCGAACGGACGATGGCTTTCGACGTTTCGTCGATCGTGCAAAATCCGTCTTCGGTGGCGAGGTAATATTTCCCAAACACGTTGACTACGCCGACGATATGCGAGGAGAAATTGGGATAACTACCCAACGTTTCGCCCGTTTGCAAATCGTAAAGAGCAGCTGAGGTCGGGTTTGCGATAAGCGCGGTCGTTCCGTCCGAAGCGATCCAATTCCCCGTGATAGAAGGGAGGTTTTTCACTTCGCGCATCTGCGCGTCTATCTTTTTTATCCGTCCCGTTTCCGCAACGACGAGGGTGTTTCCCGCTTGCGTAAAGTCATGTGCGTCGTTCAAGCGGTTCGGGGTGGTAGAAGAAGAGCCAATCTCGTAATCGGTAAAGGCGTGAGCGGTGGGATCGTATCGTAAAATCGAACTGTCCTTGACCACGTATATAAATCCGTCTGGGGCAAGGTTGACCGAAGAATAGTTGCCCTCCGCTTTGAATACGAGCGCGTTTTCGTCGTTTTGTCGAAGCGCCGTCAAATGATAAACGTAGAAATCTTTCGCGGCGGTATAGTATAAATATTCGTGATCCATCGCAATAGACCCGATCGTCTTTTCGGGCAACCGCACTTCGAAATTTTCGTCGCTTAAAAGGTATAAATGGGTATTTTTCCCTTCGAGGGTATAGTATAAATCGCTACCGTTCGTGCAAATGGCGGGATCGGTTTCGGCGATCTGCTCGTCGCTACGCGCCGTTTCTTGCGCGGGGTTGGAAAGCGGAGCGGAATAAATTTGCGCTTTTCCGCCCGATTTTTTGGTGAAATACATTACGTCATTGGAAATCGCGAACGAGATGCAATGCTGCACGGCGGTCGTCGACGTCTCTAAATCGTCGATAGGGCGACGGTATAAGTTCATCGCTTGATCGAGAAAGAATAAATCCTCCCCGAAAAATTCGAGTTCGTTGACGTTCGTCGTGTGTTCGTATAACGTATATTCTTCCTTTTCTCGATCGAGTAGGTAAATGCGGTTTTCGTCTGCGACGGCAAGATACCGTTCGCCCGTCGCGACGTCGGACGGTGCTTCAAGCGGTAAATGTTCCTCGTAAAGGCTCGGTAAAAACAGCCGACTTTCCTCCGTGGATTCCGCGCTTGCGTTCACGCGAGAAAGCCCCAACGCCGTCAAAGGAAGACTTAAGAGGGGTAAAAGCAAAGATAAAGTTGTCTTCAAAAGCTTTTTCATACCTTAAATTATAGCATAAGCAGGCGAAAAAAGCAAATAAATGACAAATAAAAATTATAGAAAGCAAAAATTCCGAAAAAATGGAAGAATTTTCCGTTTTTATTCGTATTTTTTATGAAACAGGCAAATAGTTGTCATATTTTATTTGATAAAATGGGGCAAATCCGAACAAATGTTCGCGTTTTGAAAACAAAAATTGGCAGTGGAATATAGACAAAGTGGAAAAGGCGTGACATAATAGGGGCGTCGAAAGGAAAAGACGTACTGAAGAAAAAAATAAAGAAGAGCAAGACAAATTTTTACCAAAGAGGAGAGTGAATGAATCGAGGGTTTATCTTGGCAGGAGGTAGTAAAAATGGAAGAGCACGTAAAGTCGGTTTTATACAGTTATCCAAAGCTCAAAGGCTTGGAGAGGGGATTCGAGGAGCATATCTTTACGCGGGCGATGTTATCGTTTGACAACCGCAGAAGCGGGGAAAAAGCGATGGTAAAAATGGCGGAAGATATTTTGAAAAAGAGAAGGCTCGTCCACTTACAGGAACAGATCGAACAGTTTTTGGGAAGGCTTTCAAGTGAAGAGCAATTGTTGCTCGAACTTCGTTATTTCCGTCGAAAAAGAAAGATTAAAGCATATTTGGAGGCTTGCGTAAAACCGCCTTTCTCGAGTGAAAGAAGTTATTATCGCAAGCAGGCGAAGTTGCTGGAAAAGGTCGTACATATGTTCGAGAGATCAGAACTCAAAAAGGACAAGTTTTGGGAAGAATACGCCGATTTAGAAGAATTACGATATATCTTTTCCCACGTGGAAAAAGTCCGTCCAACCGATCTCGTCGAACGATTCTTAAAACGCAAGAGGATTTAATCCTCTTCGTCGAAATTCTTTTTGTTGGGTTTCAAAATAAGAGTGGCGACGGTGGGAATGAGCAAACACAAAAGGACGAGGAGGGCGATTTGCGAGGGAGAGGAGGATTTTTCCTCCGCGAATACGTCTTCCGCTTTGTTCCGTTCGTCGTATTCCTCGTTTTTGGGATAGGTGAGCGTCGTGGGTTTAGGGATATAACCGAACAGATCGTCCCGATACACGTAAGCGAACGTTTTCGTTCCCTCTAAATAGTCGCCGTAATATCCACACGTAAAGGTGATTTCCGAAAAGGAGGGGTTCATGCCTCCGTTTATGGTGTAGGTGACGTCGACGGTGAGATACAGATACGGCCGTTCGGGAAGGTAATCTACGGGAATGACTTCCGACTTTTTACAGTAACCGAAGAGTTTTTTGGTGTAGGTGCCGTCCGTTAGGTATTCGATGAGGTAGTATTCCTCGTCTTCGCCGACGACGTGTACGTAATAGGAATAGGGCAAAAGGAAAAGTCCTTGCCGAACGCCGTTTGATTCACTCGTATAGAAATAAACGTTTTGCGTAGGGACGTAGGCAAAGCAGTCGCTTACGGCGTGGGCACTATGTAGTGGCGGAGATAGGAAGCTCGCGACACAATATAAAATGGGTAAAAGTACCGCAAAAATCAATTTTTTCATACATTTCATTATAAAAATGCTTTGCGAGAAATTTTTGCGTGTTTTTGGAGAATTATGAAAGAGATTGTAGAAAGATTATACGCGATAGAAAAAGAACTTGCCCGCCGTAGAAAAGAGGACTTCTTGGGGGCGTATAACAAAGGGGACAAGATACACGAAAAACAAGTCGCCTTTCATCGTTCCCTAAAGAAAAACCGTTGGGTATTCGGGGGGAACCGTTCGGGCAAGACGGAGTGTGGTGCGGTCGAATGCGTCTATATGGCAAGAGGGGTGCATCCCTATCGGGAAAATAGAAAAAACTGCCAAGGTTGGGTGGTGTCCCTCTCTTCGCAGGTGCAACGGGACGTGGCACAAAAGAAAATTCTGCACTACTTAAAGCGGGAATGGATTGAAGAAATCGTGATGCTGACGGGTAGAAAGGATTTCCCCGAGGGGGGCGTGATCGACTTTATTCGTGTAAAAAACGTATTCGGTGGAATTTCCGTGATCGGGTTCAAAAGCTGTGACCAAGGCAGAGAAAAATTTCAAGGCGCGTCGCTCGATTTCGTGTGGTTCGACGAAGAACCGCCCAAGGATATCTACGAGGAATGTCGCATGCGCGTGTTCGATCGGCAAGGGGATTTGTTCGGCACGATGACCCCCTTAAAGGGACTCACGTTCGTGTACGAAGAGATTTTTATGAATCGGCACGATGACCCCGAAATTTGGTATGAGTTTATGGAATGGGCGGACAATCCCCACCTTTCTTCGCAGGAGATTGAAAAACTCGAAAAATGTATGGACGAAACGGAGTTGCAATCGCGGAGGTTTGGACGGTTTGCAAGTAGCGCTGGGCTTGTCTATCCCGAATTCGATGAAAAAATCCACGTGATCGAGCCCTTTCAAGTACCTGCCGATTGGCAGGACAATATTTCCATAGACCCCGGTCTCAACAACCCGTTGTCGGCGCATTGGTACGCGGTGGATTACGACGATAACGTGTACGTGATCTACGAACATTTCGTCGCGGGAAAAGACGTCGACTATCACGCCGGCGAGATCCAAAAAATTTGCGATAAGCTCGCGTGGAAGAGGGATACGAAAGGGCGGGTGCGCGCGCTCATCGACAGCGCGGCGAAGCAAAGGACTCTTTCGGGGGTGAAAAGCGTGTGCGAGCTTTTTTACGAACGGGGGATTTTGGTCAATCCCGACGTGGACAAGGATTTGTTTTCGGGGATTGCGCGGGTGAAAAGTTATCTCAATCAGAAAAACGGATTGCCGAATATTTACATTTTTTCCTCTTGCGTGCATTTGATTCGGGAGTTGAAAGGGTATTTTTGGGGGAGTGGCGACTCGCCGAGAAAGACGGACGATCACGCCTTGGACGAAATGCGGTATTACTTGATGTCGCGAAGGAAGAAGGTGACGGTTGAGAGAGAAAAGTCGTCGATTGAAAAGGATAAGGAACGGCTGATACGGAAAATTTGTCAAAGGAGGGTGTAGATGGCGAAAGGGAAGAAAGAGAAATTGGAAGAGACGCTTTTTAAGGTGGCGCGCGGTTTTACTTCGCGCGAAGTGACGGAAGAATACGCCGAGGTGGACGGGCAAATGAAACTCACCAAACGCAAGGAAATTAAAAAGGAGATTCCGCCCGACCTAAAAGCGATGCAAATGCTACAATCTTTACATGGGGAGGGTGTAGAAAGTATGTCCGATGAGGAGCTGGAAAGGGAAAAGCAGTTGCTCGTGGAAAGGTTATGCCTCGCGAAAAAAGAGGCGGAAGGCAAACGCGATGCCTACGAAAGAGGAAATAGATCTGGCGGTGTGAAAAAATTCAAAAAAGGAGAAGAAAAATGACAGTGGAAACAACGGAATGGTCGGAGAAACAAAAGCAACAGGAAGAAAAGCGAAAGAAAAAACGCGCGATGGAAATTACGGCGGACTTTGAAAACCGTAGGGAAAAGCGGAGAAAGATTGAAAGCGGTTGGCTATTGAATATGAACTTTTTCAGTGGAAATCAATACTGCGATATTTCCCCGAAAGGCGGGTTGGACGAGGAAAATCAGCGTTATTACTGGCAATCGCGCGAGGTATTCAATCATATTGCGCCCGCCATTGATGCGAGAATCGCCAAGCTTTCCACCCTTCGGCCCGTGATCGGAGTGCGCGCCTTTTCGGACGAGGACGGGGACGTGAAAGCGGCTAAGCTCGCAAGCGGTGTGCTTTCCTTCGTTCGCGAACGAATTTCCCTCAACGAAACGGTCGCTCGCGCGACCCTTTGGGCGGAGATTTGCGGTTCGGCGTTTTATAAAATTACGTGGGATGAGAAAGGGGGACGGCGAGTCGGCGTGGACGAGGACGGTCACGGCGTTTTCGAGGGAGAAGTCGGCGTTTCCGCGCTTTCCCCGTTCGAGGTTTTTCCCGACCGTTTGGAAACGGAGGATATGGACGGATTGCAAAGCATCATTCACGCACAGACGGTTAGCAAATCGTACGTGCAAGAACGGTTCGGCGTGGTGGTACAAGGCGAGCCACTCGATAAAATTTCCCTTTCCGCATACGATTCTATCCTATCCAAAAATCCCTTGCTTGCTCAGAGTAAGTTTACGGGAGAAGAGGGGGTCGTGCTGATTGAACGGTACGAAAAACCGAGCGGAACGGATAAGGACGGGAAGTTGGAAATCGTCGCGGGAGGCGAGCTATTATACGAGGGACCGTTGCCCTATAAAAACGGGGATAAAGGAGAACGGTTGTTCCCGTTCGTGAAGCAGGATTGTTTGCATTTGCCGTCGGCTTTTTACGGGAAGAGTATCATCGATCGTTTGATCCCCGTGCAACGGGCGTATAACGCGGTGCGCAATCGCAAACACGAGTTTCTCAATCGTATCGCGTTCGGCGTGATGGCGGTGGAGGACGGCTCGGTGGACACCGACGCTCTGGAAGAAGAGGGAATGGCGCCCGGGAAGGTGCTCGTTTATCGCCAAGGTGGGAAAGCGCCCGAGCTAGTTGATTCCGGCGACGTGCCGAGTGAATTTGCCAAAGAAGAGGAGTGGTTGGAACGGGAATTTACCGTGATTTCAGGCGTGAGCGATCTCTCGAAAAACTCTATGCCGGCGAGTGTGACGAGCGCTTCGGGGTTGCGACTTCTCATTCAAGAGGACAACGAACGGTTGTCTTCCACGACGGAGAACGTGAAAGACGCGCTCAAACAGATCGCCAAACAGATTATTTTCTTATACCGTCAATTTGCGGGATCGGCTCGGCTTATCACGATGACGGGGGAAAATAAAAAGGCGCAAGTGTATTATTTCAACGCTTCCGATTTGGCATCGAACGATTTGATTTTCGAGGCGATGGAAAGCGTGACACCGGAAACGAAAAAACAGACGATTTTACAGCTTTTAGAGGCTGGCCTTTTTGAGGATGAGAACGGGAAGATTACCACCTCGACCAAGCACAAGATTTTGGAGGCGTTCGGTTTCGGCGGGTATGAAAACGCGCAGGATATTTCGGGGCTACATATCGCCAAAGCGAGCGAGGAAAATATCGAAATGCTCAAAGTGGGGTGCTTGGCGGATAGCTACGACGATCACGATTTACACGTCGTCGAACATACGCGCTTCTTGCTCTCGGACGAGTTCAAAAGGAGGGGGGATTTGGCGATGAAAGAGCGTTTTTGCGACCACATCGCCGATCACGAAAAAAAGAAGAAAAAATCCGGATTAAACTAATCGGGTGTTGAGGCGTCTTTTGACGGGTGGCGGTGGGATGACGTAAAAAACAATTTTTAGGAGGTTTTATATGGAAAATAAAGAGGAGAACGTTTACGAAGAGGTCTACAAAACGTCGCAAACTGCGGAGGCGGAAGAGGAGAAAGGCGGGACGGTTTTGGGGAAGTTTAAGGACGTGAACGCCCTTGCGGAGGCTTACAGCGCGTTGCAGGCGGAATTTACCCGTCGCAGTCAACGCCTGCGCGCACTCGAAAAAGAGGCGGAGAATTTGGCTGAGAAAAAGGGAACTGATGCGGAGGAATTCTCGTCCGTCGTCCCCCAAGAGAAGGAAGCGATCGAGCCTTCTTTTACGCAAGCGGTCAAACCCGCCGAGCCTACCAAAATACAAGAACAAGTTCTTGTTTTGGAGGGGGATCGCTTATACGAAGCGGTCAAAAACAGCGAGGAGGTGCGACTCAAAGTGATCGGGGATTATTTGGCGTCCCTATCGTTTGGCGGAGCTCCCGTTGCAAAAGGAGGCGCCCGTTCGCCTGGCGTTTCCGTGGCGAAAGCCAGAACGATTGAAGAGGCTGGCAAAATGGCGCTGGAACTCTTCCGTCAATAACGGCGAAAAGAAAAAAAGGAGAATGATAATAGAATATGGTGACAACTACGACTGCCGATAAGGCTTTGAAATCTTTTTATTTGGATGCTGTGACGAACGCTTTGGATTATAAGGCGAGCCCGTTCCTTGCAAAGATCAAGAAAACGACCTCCGACGTTTGGGGAAAAGACGTGAGAAAGGTCGTTCGCTACGGGTTTAGTAGTGGCGTCGGCGCAGGTACGGAAACGGGCGATTTGCCCAGTGCGAACGGGAATAAGTATACGCAATTTGTCTCGACCTTGAAAAATTTGTACGGTACGATTGAAATTTCCGATAAAGCGGTACGCGCTTCGGCGAATAACCAAGGAGCGTTTGTCAATCTACTCGAAGACGAAATGGCGGGGCTTATCAATAGCGCGACGTTCAACTTTTCGCGTATGCTCTACGGAGACGGTTCCGGGCTTCTTGGGGTTGCGGATGCTAGCGTCGCCGTTGGGTTCACGACCGTTACGATGTTAAGCGTTAAGAATTTTGAAGAGGGCATGCTCGTCGACTTCGTAAACAACGGCTATTTGGTACCTGACGCGATTGGGCGCCGTATCTCGAAAGTGGATAGAGAGGCAAAGACGATTACGGTGGAGGGGGCTAAGTTCGAAGCCCTCGTAAGTACAAATCTTTACGTTTATTTGCACGACTGCCAAGATAAAGAAATTACTGGTCTTAGCGCGCTTTTCGCAGATACCGGTTCTTTGTACGGCGTAGATATCGAAACCAACACGTGGATGAAACCTTACAAGCTTGAATCTACGAAGATTTCGAGTGATATCGTTGAAAAGGCAATGGACGAAATCGAAGAGAATAGCGGTTCGAAAGTAAATATGATCATCACTTCCGCCGGTGTTAGACGCGCTCTTAAGAAAGCTTGTCGAGATGCGGGTATCCAAGAACAATACGTCGTGGACGAGGACGGTAAGCAGACGTTTTCGGTAGCAGGCGTACCCGTTTACGCGGATCGTTTCTGCCCTGTGGGGACGATGTTCCTTCTCAATACGAATGACTTTGCATTACATCAACTTTGCGATTGGCAATGGTTGGAAGGCGAGGATGGAAAAATTCTCAAACAAGTGGCGGGTAAACCCGTTTATACGGCGACGCTCGTCAAGTATGCGGAACTTATGTGTTGTAAACCGCAGGGGCAAGGTAGAATCCAAAGGATTTCGGAAGTTTAACGAGATCTTAAAGGGGCTTAAGAATCGTTGTGGCGTTCGTGGCTTGCGCTACGAACGCCCTAATTTTCAAAGGGAGGTTTGATATGAACGTAAAAGACGTGATGTTATTGGCATCGCAACATTTGGGGATAGAGGATCAACTGCAAAACGATCTGAACGTAAGACCCGGGGCGGATGGGAGCTCGTTGAAAATTTTGCTGCAATGTTTCAACGTCGTGGAAAACGAGCTTGCGCTCGACTATCTTCCGCTCTATTGTGAGGACGAGGTGGAAAGTCAAACGGGAAAGATTTTCTTTTCCAACCTTTCGCGTACGGCGGTACGCATTTTGAGAGTGCGAGGGGAGGGGGGAAGAAAAGTGGAATATCAACTGTTCCCTTCCTACATCTCCATTCCCGAGCAAGGGAAGTTTACCGTCGCTTACACCTACGCGCCGAACGAGAAAGGGGTTTTGGATACGAGCGATTATGCGCTGCAAGCATCGGAACGGTTGATCGCGCTTGGAATGTGCGTGGAATACTGTCTGCGGTCGGGACTTTATCAAGAGGCGAACGTTTGGGACGTAAAATACAAAGACGCGCTCAAGGCAGCTTATCGCGCGCAACCCTCTAAAATCATCCGTTCGAGAAGGTGGGCATAATGGTACAAAAGAAAATATTACAAATTAAAGCAAAGACGAAACGAAAAAAGTACGTGGATTTTTCGATCGAAAAAGGCAGAGAGGATACCCTCGTAGGCGAGGCGGTCAACTGTGACTTGTCGCAAGGAAAAATCGTCGCCTCTTTGTGCGGAGATCTCTACTTAATCAACGACGTGCAACCGACGTATCCTTTTCATGCATGGATGAAAGAAGTGGTAGGTTATACGGACGGCGTTTTATCGTCGCTTTTATATTGGTTGGACGAAGAGTACTCGATTCGTCTTATAAACGCGTCGGGGGAAATGACAAAAGTGAGGACCTGGTTTACTCAAATACCAAAAGTACTTTCCTTTTATAACCAAGAGGGAAACGAAACGTTGATCTTTTTGACGGAAGACGGCGTGAAAGCAATGCGTTGGGGGGAGACGCAAATCGTTAACATTTTCGACGGCGCAGATGCCGTGGGGTTCGTCTATCACGACCGCATTTTCGCCATGAAAGATCAAAGGCTTTATTTTTGCGCTCCGCAGGAAGAAGAGAATTGGTTGAACGATGCCGACGGCGGTGGATATTTGGATTTGGCGTACGAGGGCGAAAAGGCGGTGGACGCGTGCGTTTGGAAAGATCGCGCCTATATCTTTTTCGGCTCAAGCGCCGTCCGTCTTTCCCTACAAGGATCTTCGCGTGATTTCAAGAAAGAAGAGATCTTCTTCGGGGGCGGTCCCATCTTCCGAAACAGCCTTTGCGCAACGGAGGACGGATTGTATTTTCTCACGCCCGAGGGTGGGTTCTGTTTCGACGGAAAAACGACCAAGAAAGTATTTGACGGGTTGGATTTTTCTGGCGAGGATCCGGTTATTTCCGTTTGCTTTTATCGAAACAGCGTTTACTATTCCTACCGCTTGGCGGATGGGAGCGAAAGGATCTACGTATATCACACGAAAACGGGCCGAGGATATTTTTTGTCCGGTGTGACGGGACTTTGCGTTTGCCGAGATCGGCTCGTGGGTCGGTTTAACGGCACGCTGTATTTTTTAGACGGTTCACAGAGTTTGCTCGCGGTGGAAAGAAGTTTTATCGCCGAAGATTGCGAGTTTGGAATCGAGGGAGAAAAGACCTTGCGAACAATGAAGATAAAAGGGAAAGGCAACGTTCGAGTGGCGGTCAGTAGCGAGCGCGGAGGGCATAGTTATGCGTGCGATCTTTCTATGCCTGCGATGATTTGTCCGCTGCTAAAAGGGAAGAATTTTCGGTTGTCGTTTATACCGCTTTTGGGCGGGGAAGTCCATGAAATCGAGGCGGACATTTCTGTTTTGTAAGGAGGGAATATGGTTATTGATATAATTTCGTTTACAGACGAACAGTTCGCGGAGCTTTCGGCGGAGCAACTGCTTGAAGTAAAGAACGTACAACTCAAAAAAAATAGACTGACGCAACAGCTTGAAGAGGATAAGCGAAAGGAAAAATACCGTTTGCTTACGGCGGGGATTTTCCGTTCGCCGATCTACGCCGAGATATGCGATCGGTTGGACGGGACGTATAGTCAAGAAGTAGAAAACTTGCGCGAGGGCTTGCTTTTCTATTTGCGGTTCTCGTCAAGACCGTCCGGCGGGAGCGACGAGACGACGGGATATCCGCTCGATTATTCTCTTTCCTACGACGATCGGTACGACGTCGTGAGAGAATACTATAACGAAACGTACGACACGGCGGAAGAGCGGTTTAACGCTTTTAGCGCCGATAAAATCGCCGTGAGTTATTTGGGGGAGTATTATTCGGTTTTGTTTAATTATTTCTACGCGCAAGCCAATTAAAATGCGCCCCGCCTTTCATACGGCGGGGCGTACGTTTGCCGTTTTGAAAGCGGGCGAGCGGAAAAGGATAGGAAGAGGGGGAGACCTCTCTTTTTTTTGGTTTATGAAATAAAAAGTGAAAAAATTATCATTTTTCATTTGACAGTTGGATGGGAAAGGTATATAATAGAAGAGTCGAAAGCCGTACTTTTTTGTCGCAAGGCTTTTCACGGTTAAACAAGGTAAAAAATTTTTCAATTTTTTAATAACAATAAACTTTTATAAGGAGGCAACAATGGCTCATTTAAATGATTTGGCGGTTAAAAAAATCAACGAGATTTGTGATCGATACGTTGAGGAAAGAACTCCGCTTATGATGATTTTGAGCGACATTCAAAAGGAATACGGTTATATTCCTCTTGAAGTGCAAGAACTCGTTTCCGAACGTACGGGTGTATCCGTAGCGGAAATTTACGGCGTCGTCACGTTCTACTCGTTCTTCTCGTTAAAACCGAAGGGAAAATACGTAGTGGGCGTTTGTCTTGGTACGGCGTGCTACGTAAAGGGCGCGCAACAAGTCATCGACAAATTCGCTGAAATTTTAGGGATTAAACCCGGCGAAACGACGGAGGACGGTTTGTTTACCCTCGACGCGCTCCGTTGTATCGGCGCGTGCGGGATTGCACCTGCCGTGACGATTAACGGTAAAGTATATCCGAAGGTGAGCGTCGATTCCATTCCTAAGATCGTGGAAGAATATAGAGCGATGGGAGGACAAGCATAATGATTAAATCGTTTGAAGAATTACAAAAAGTTTCTCAAAAATGTTCCGCTTGCTTGAGCGGGAAATTTACGGGATCGGACGGAAAACGTCACATCGTTCTTTGCGGTGGTACGGGCTGTCTTTCCTCTAATTCCGACGAAATTAGAGTGGAATTCGAACGTCTGATTGCAGAAAAAGGCTTGCAAGATAAAGTGACCGTCAACCAAGTTGGTTGCTTTGGTTTCTGCTCGCAAGGTCCTTTCGTGAAAATCTACCCCGAAGATACGTTGTATCGTATGGTAGAAATTAAGGACGTGGAAGAAATTCTCGATAAGGATATCGTAGGAGGCGAAGTTATCGACCGCTTGCTTTACGTAGACCCCACGACGGCGGAAAAGGTGACCACGCAAGACGATATCAATTTCTATAAAAAACAAGTTCGTATCGCCCTGCACGGTTGCGGTAGTTTGAACCCCGAAAACATCGAGGAAAACATTGGTGCAGGCGCATTCCAAGGTCTTGCAAAAGCCCTTCAAATGTCGAGAGAGGACGTTATCAAGGAAGTGCTTGATTCCGGTCTCCGCGGTAGAGGGGGCGGTGGTTTCCCGACCGCTAGAAAGTGGCAATTCGCTTACGCGCAACCCGACGGCGAAAAATACGTCGTTTGCAACGGCGACGAAGGGGACCCCGGCGCGTTCATGGACCGTTCCATTTTGGAGGGGAATCCTTTGGGCGTTATCGAAGGTATGATGATTGCAGGGTATGCAATCGGCGCGCAAAACGGTTATTTCTACGTTCGCGCGGAATATCCGATCGCCGTCAACCGTTTGAAACTTGCTATTAAGCAAGCGGAAGAATTGGGGCTTTTGGGCGACAACATTTTGGGAACGGATTTCTCGTTTAGAGTGCACATCCGCTTGGGCGCAGGCGCGTTCGTTTGCGGTGAAGAAACGGCGCTTTTGAACTCGATTGAGGGTCAACGCGGTATGCCTCGTCCCCGTCCTCCTTTCCCTGCGGTGAAAGGTCTTTGGGATAGCCCTTCGATCATCAACAACGTGGAAACGCTCGCTTGCGTGCCTTACATTTTGCGTGAAGGCGCAGGCAAATTCGCTTGCCACGGTACGGAAAAATCCAAGGGTACGAAAGTGTTCGCGCTCGGCGGTAAAATCAACAACGTCGGGCTCGTGGAAATCCCGATGGGTACGACCCTTCGCGAACTTATCTACGACATCGGCGGCGGTATTCCCGACGGCAAGAAGTTCAAGGCAATCCAAACGGGTGGTCCTTCGGGCGGTTGCTTGACTGAAGAAGATTTGGACGCTCCGATCGACTACGACAATCTCGTTGCTAAAGGCTCGATGATGGGTTCTGGCGGTGCGATCGTTATGGACGAAGACAACTGTATGGTGGACGTTGCGAAATTCTATTTGGAATTCATCTGTGAAGAATCTTGCGGTAAATGTACGCCTTGCCGTATTGGTACGAAGAGAATGCTCGAACTTTTGACGAAGATCACGGAAGGGAAAGCAACCATGGACGATTTGACGGCACTTGAAGACCTCGCGCAAAACGTGAGAAACAACTCGCTCTGTGGCCTCGGTCAAACGGCGCCCAACCCCGTACTTTCTACGCTCGCGCATTTCAGAGACGAATATATCGCGCACATCGTAGACAAAAAATGTCCTGCGCACGTTTGTAAGAACCTTATGCAATACGTAATCGAAAAAGACAAGTGTTTCGGTTGCGGACTTTGCGCAAGACATTGTCCCGTTGGTGCAATCGTTAAGACGGACTACGTTGCGCCCGGCAAGAAACTTCCCGCGTACACGATCGATCAAGAAAAGTGTATCAAGTGCGGTATGTGTATCGCTTCGTGTAAATTCGGCGCGATCGTGAAGAAATAAGGGGGTACGAAACATGGCAAAAATTCATATTAAAATTGAAGGCATTCCCTATGAAGTGGAAGCCGGACTTACGATTTTAGAGGCGGCAAAAGCTTGCGGATACGAAATCCCTACCCTTTGCGCGTTCAATCACGGCGAATGTTCGAAAGCGTCCTGTCGTGTTTGCCTCGTAGAGGCAACCGGCGCGAGAGGGCTTGTGGCGTCTTGCGTATATCCCGTTGCGGAAGGTATGGAAATCACGATTTCCTCGCCCAAAGCTGTGGAGGCTAGAAGAACTTCCGTTGAACTTCTTCTTTCCAACCACAACCGCGATTGTCAAGAATGTGACAAGAACGGCAACTGCGAACTTTTGCACGTGGCAAAACTCACGGGCGCTAGAGACAACATCTACGTCGGTGAAAAGACGCAAGTGCATATCGACAAACTCACGCCCTCCATTAAGCGTGATACGTCCAAGTGCGTACTTTGCGGAAGATGTATCGAAAGATGTAAAAATGCGCACGGTCTTTCCGTGCTTGGCTTTGAAAAGCGCGGTTTCAACACTTTCGTTTCCCCTGCGGAAGACAGAAGCTTCGGTGCTTCCCCTTGTATTTTGTGCGGTCAATGCGTAAGCGTTTGCCCCACGGGTGCGCTTATGGAAGTTTCCGAAATTGAAAAGGTTGACGCAGCGATGAAGGCAGGCAAATACGTCGTAGTTCAAACGGCTCCTGCCGTTCGTGCGGCGCTCGGCGAAGAATTCGGCTATCCCATCGGTACGCCCGTGACGGGTAAAATGGTAGCGGCGCTGCGTAGATTGGGCTTTAAGAAGGTGTTCGATACCAACTTCGCGGCCGACCTTACGATTATGGAAGAAGCGACCGAACTTTTGGATAGAGTGAAAAACGGTGGCGTATTGCCTATGATCACTTCTTGCTCGCCCGGTTGGATCAACTATTGCGAATACTACTATGGCGACTTGATCCCTCATTTGTCTTCTTGCAAATCCCCTCACGAAATGTTCGGCGCGATTTTGAAGCATTACTATGCGAAGAAGAACGGAATCGACCCCAAAGATATGTTCGTCGTTTCGATCATGCCTTGTACGGCGAAGAAGTCGGAGAAAGAACGCGAACAACTCGTCACGGAAGGGCTTCGCGACGTAGACGCGGTTTTGACGACGAGAGAACTTGGTAAGCTTATCAAACGTTCGGGTATCATTTTCAACAAGCTTCCCGACGAAGAATTCGATATGGATATCGTTGGCGACTATTCGGGCGCGGGCGTTATCTTCGGCGCGACGGGTGGCGTTATGGAAGCGGCTCTCAGAACGGCGGCGTATAAGCTTACGGGCGAAGAACTCGCAAAAGTGGAACTCCAAGACGTTCGCGGTTTGGAAGGCATCAAAGAAGCTACCTATTCCTTGGGCGGAATCGACGTGAAAGTGGCGGTTGCGCACGGTATGAAGCACGCGAAAGTGTTGCTTGATCAAATCCGCGCAGGCAAGAGCGAATATCACTTCATCGAGATCATGGGTTGTCCCGGCGGTTGCGTTGCAGGTGGTGGACAACCGTATGTGAAGCCTTGTTTCCTTCCCAACGAGGACGCGAATATTTTGGATACGTACAAGCAAAAGAGAGCGAAAGCACTCTACATGGAAGACGAAGGTCGTCCCGTACGCGTATCGCACAAGAATCCTCAAATCATCGACCTTTACAAGGACTTCTTGGGCGAACCGAATTCGCACCTTGCGCACGAACTGTTGCATACGACCTATGCGAAAAAAGAACGCTTTAAGTAATCGGCGATAAGAAGACGCATCGAGAGAAATCTCGGTGCGTTTTTATTGCGCTTAAAAGACGGCGGTTTTTTCGATCTTTTCCTTGTAGGAAAAAGAATTCCTTTTTTCGATGGATAATTCCTCAAAAAATTCCGTTTTTTTGTTGACAAACTTCTTCGAGTGTGATAGAATAAAAATAACAAAATGCATATAGCCGTTTTTCGCGACTGACGGATTGTTGTGGAGCACCACAAGGGAACGAGAAACGATTGTTCGAAAAGTGATAGATTTCGAAGCCGACCGTCTGGGTGCACTTATTTTTTCGGATAAGTGTATCCATTTTTTAATTTTTTTGGAGGTTTTCATTATGAAAAAAGTAGGCATCGTAATGGGCAGTGACAGTGATCTTCCCGTCGTACAAAAAGCGATCGACACTCTCGTTTCGTTTGGAGTAGAATACGAGGCGCATATCTTCTCGGCGCACAGAACTCCCGTGGAGGCGTCGGAGTTTGCTTCGTCCGCGCGCGAAAACGGGTTTGGCGTTTTAATCGGCGTGGCGGGAATGGCGGCGCACCTTGCCGGCGCACTCGCTGCAAGAACGACGTTGCCCGTAATAGGACTTCCTTGCAAAGGCCCCGTTCTCGACGGTATGGACGCCTTGCTTTCGACGGTGCAAATGCCCTCGGGAATCCCCGTGGCTACGGTGGCGATAGGCGGTGGCGTAAACGCGGCTCTTCTCGCCGTTCAAATTTTGGCGGTCGAAGACGCGGAACTTGCCAATAAATTAGACGCAAAGCGTGAAAAGGACGCAAAAGCCGTTCTTGAAAAGGACGTTGCGCTTCAAAAGGCGATCGGCGAATAATATTCACGCAAAAACGCCCGACGGAAAACGTTGGGGATAGGGGAACTTGGAAGAGACGGATAACGAAAGAATAGACGGAGTGTTTAGAGAATCATATGGGCGGTTTTTTTGGAGCAGTTAAAAAATCAAGCGCCGTTCTCGACGTTTTTTTGGGAACGGATTATCATTGCCACCTCGGCACGAAGCGCGGGGGAATGGCGGCGTACGATGGAACGCTCGGCTTGCAAAGGGAGATTCACAATATCGAAAATTCTCCTTTTCGGACGAAGTTTGAAAGAGTGCTTGACGAAATGAAAGGGACGAGCGCGATCGGGTGCATTAGCGACACCGATCCCCAGCCTTTGCTAATTTGTTCGAGTCTTGGGAAGTATGCGATTTGCACGATTGGTATTATCAATAACGCCGACGTATTGGTGAAAGAAATTTTAGCAAAGGGCGGGGTTTACTTCGACGCAATGACGGGCGGAAAAATAAACTCCAACGAGCTCGTTGCGGCTCTCATCAACCAAAAGGAGAGCTTTACCGACGGGATTTTGTACGCGCAAGAGAAAATCGAGGGCACGGCGTCCATTCTCATTCTCAAGGACGACGGTTCGTTGATTGCCGCAAGGGATCGCCTTGGCAGACTGCCGATCTTGATAGGAAAGAGCAAGGACGGATATTGCGTTTCCTTTGAATCCTTTGCCTACAAAAAGCTTGGTTATAAAGACGAAAAAGAGCTGGGCGCAGGGGAAATCGTGGAAATTTCTTTAGGTGGCGTTAAAGTGCTTGCAGAGAAAAGAGAAAAAATGCGCGTCTGCGCTTTCCTTTGGACGTATTACGGTTATCCCACCTCTAACTACGAGGGGGTAAACGTAGAAATTATGCGTTGCAGAAACGGTGAAATTTTGGCGGACGGCGACAAGAAAAACCGCGAAAATATAGAGCTTGATTACGTGAGCGGTATCCCCGATTCTGGAACTCCCCATGCGATAGGGTATGCAAATAGAAGCGGTGTTCCGTTTGCTCGGCCGTATATCAAATATACGCCGACTTGGTCGAGAAGCTTTATGTCCGCAAAACAAGCGGAACGAAACAAGATTGCAAAAATGAAGCTGATTCCCGTACACGAACTGATCGAGGGGAAAAAGCTGTTATTCGTGGACGATTCGATCGTAAGAGGAACGCAACTAAAAGAAACGGTTGAATTTTTGTATTCAAACGGCGCGAAAGAAGTGCATATGCGTTCGGCTTGTCCGCCGATTATGTACGGGTGTAAATATTTGAACTTCTCCCGTTCGACAAGCGATATGGATCTTATCACTCGTACGACGATTATGGAGCTTGAAGGAGAAGAGGGGTTCAAGCACTTGGAAGAATATAGCGACGGCACGACGGAGCGTGGCAAAAAAATGCGGAAAGCCATTTGCGAAAAGTTCCACTTCGAATCGCTTGAATTTCAATCAATCGAGGGTATAGAAAAGGCGATCGGCATCGAGCCTTGCAAGCTTTGTACCTATTGCTGGTCGGGGAAAGAATAACACGAGAAAAAACATATAGGAGAAAGAGATAGATTATGGATAAAAGTTTTTCGGAAAGCTATAAAGAAGCGGGGGTAGACATTACCGCCGGTTACAAAGCAGTCGAACTTATGAAGAAACACATCGCGCGCACGATGGTGAACGGAAACGCTTCGGATATCGGCGGGTTCGGCGGTTTGTTCGCGCTTGATTTGACGGGTTATAAGAATCCCGTGCTCGTTTCGGGTACGGACGGCGTAGGTACGAAACTCAAGCTCGCCTTTTTGATGGATAAGCACGATACGGTCGGGATTGACTGCGTGGCTATGTGCGTGAACGACGTTATTTGTTGCGGGGCTAAACCTTTGTTCTTCCTCGACTATATAGCTTGCGGTAAAAACGTACCCGAAAAAATCGCCGACATCGTCGGTGGTGTTGCGGAGGGTTGCGTGCAAGCGGGCGCGGAACTCATCGGCGGGGAAACGGCGGAAATGCCCGGGTTCTATCCCGTCGACGAATACGACCTTGCCGGCTTTGCCGTAGGTATCGTTGACCGCGAAAAAGTGGTGGATAAATCCTCTATGAAAGAGGGGGACGTGATGATTGCTATTCCCTCTTCGGGGGTACATTCCAACGGTTTTTCCTTGGTGAGAAAGGTGTTCGACGTGGAAAACGCCGACCTTACGACTCCTTTGGAAGAACTTGGCGGAAAATCGCTTGGCGAGGCGCTTTTAACTCCGACGAAAATTTACGTAAAACCGATGCTTGCCCTCTTTGACGAAGTGAAAGTGAAAGGGGTTTCCCACATCACGGGCGGTGGATTTTATGAAAATATGCCCCGTTCGATCCCGAAAGGCTTGGGCGTGAAAATCAACAAGAGCGACGTTCGTATTCTCCCCATTTTCAAGCTCTTACAAAAAACGGGGAACGTTTCGGAACGGGATATGTTCAACACCTTCAATATGGGGGTTGGTATGAGTGTCGTCGTAGCAAAAGAGGACGCGCGAAAAGCGCTTGAAGTATTGCGCGCGCATGGGGAAGACGCTTACATCATCGGCGAAATTATTCGCTCGGATGACGGGGTTGTATTATGTTAAAAAATTCTATCCGTATCGCCGTCCTCGTTTCGGGCGGCGGAACGAATTTACAGGCGCTTCTCGACGCGAAAGAGAGAGGGGAGATTCCTTGCGGGGAATTTGCGCTCGTCGTTTCGAGTAAAGAGGGGGCGTATGCGTTAGAGCGCGCAAAAAAGGCGAATATACCCTCCCTCGTCATCGGAAAAGCGGAATATCCCGATTTACAAGAGAGGGAACAGGCGCTGATCAAAGCGATGGAAGAAAATAAAATCGACCTCATCGTCCTTGCCGGATATCTTTCTATTTTAAGCGAGCATTTCACGAAAAAATATGCGGATCGCATTTTGAACGTCCACCCTGCCCTCATTCCCTCCTTTTGCGGAAAAGGGTTTTACGGGTTGAAAGTACACGAAGCGGCGCTTTATTGCGGAGTGAAAGTCACGGGGGCGACGGTGCATTTCGTCAACGAAATCCCCGACGGCGGAAAGATTATTATGCAAAAAGCGGTGGAAGTGCAAGAGGGCGATACGCCCGAAACGTTGCAACGCCGAGTTATGGAAGAGGCGGAATGGATAATTTTGCCCAAAGCCGTAGCGCTCGTTGCCAAACAAATAAAAGAAACAAAGGAACGGAACGATGGCTAAATTCGATTTGAAAACATTATTAAGTGAAAACAGTTATCCCGGCAGAGGGATCGTGGTGGGGCAGTCGAAAGACGGCAAAAACGCTATGATCGCTTACTTTATTATGGGCAGAAGCGAAAACAGTAGAAATCGCGTGTTCGAACGGTTTGAGGACGGTATGCGTACGAAAGCGTTCGACGAGAGCAAGCTTTCCGACCCGTCGCTGATTATTTACAACCCGTATCTTGCAGTGGAAAATGCGGATATTATCACGAACGGCGATCAAACGAACACGATTTACGATTATATAAAAACGCACGGCGACGACGGGTTTGCGTTTGAAAAATCTCTCCACACCCGCGCGTTTGAACCCGATCACCCCAACTACACGCCGAGAATTTCGGGGATTTTGCATTACGGCGAGGGCAGTTTTACCTATAAGCTTTCGATTTTGAAAAGTTCGAACGGAAACCCCGAGGTTTGCGATCGGTTTTTCTATTCCTATGCGCCCTTAAAAGGGATAGGGAATTTTATTCACACCTATCGCCACGACGGAAACCCCATTCCCTCTTTCTACGGCGAGCCGGAAGAGGTCGAACTTCCCAATACGGCGGAAGAACTGGCAGATCTTGTATGGAATCACCTTAACGAAGATAACAAAGTTTCCTTGTTCGTTCGCGCTGTTCCCTTAAACGGAGATAAGCCCACGGAAATTATTCTCAACAAAAACAAATGATATAAAATGGAGTACGATATGAACGAATTTTCTTTGAAATACGGTTGCAATCCCAACCAAAAACCCTCCCGTATCTATATGGCGAACGGACAAGAACTTCCCGTGCAAATCCTTTGCGGAAAACCGGGGTATATCAACTTTTTGGACGCCTTTAATTCTTGGCAGCTCGTGAGAGAATTGAAGATCGCAACGGGTATGCCTTGTGCTACGAGTTTCAAACACGTATCGCCTACGTCGGCGGCGGTAGGGAAACCTCTTTCCCCCGCGCTTAAAAAGGCTTGTTTTGTAGACGATATCGAGGGGCTCGACGAATCGCCTTTGGCGTGCGCTTACGCTCGCGCTCGCGGAACGGATCGTATGTCCTCGTTCGGCGATTGGATCGCCCTTTCCGACGAATGTGACGAAGTGACGGCGAAAATCATTTCGAGGGAAGTGTCCGACGGCGTGATCGCGCCCAGCTATACGAAAGAGGCGCTCGAAATTTTGAGCAAGAAGAGAAAAGGGAACTACAACGTCGTTCAAATTGATCCTAACTACGTACCCGAAGAGATTGAACGCAAGCAAGTGTTCGGCATCACCTTCGAACAAGGCAGAAACAATTTCAAAATCGACGACGAATTATTGCAAAATATCGTGACGAAAAACAAGGATTTGCCCAAGGATAAGGCGATCGACTTGATCATTGCGCTCATCACGTTAAAATACACGCAATCCAACTCCGTATGCTTTGCTACGGACGGTCAAGCGATCGGCGTGGGCGCAGGACAACAATCGAGAATCCATTGCACTCGCCTTGCCGCGCAAAAGGCGGATTTGTGGCACTTGCGTCAACACGAAAAAGTCCTTTCTCTCCAATTTGCAGAGGGGGTAGGCAGGCCGGAAAAGAACAACATTATCGACATTTATTTGTCGGAAGATTACGAGGACGTGCTCGGCGACGACGTATGGCAAAAGAACTTTGCCGTTCGCCCGGAACCGCTGACGAAAGAAGAGCAAAAGGCGTACCTTTCCACGATCACGGGCGTATCCCTTGGGAGCGACGCGTTCTTCCCGTTCTCGGATAACATAGACAGAGCGAAAAAGAGTGGCGTGAGCTACGTGGCAGAGCCCGGCGGTTCGGTGCGCGACGATATCGTCATCGAAACGGCGGACAAATACGGTATGGTAATGGCGTTCACGGGAATGCGGTTGTTCCATCACTAAGAAAGTAAGGAGATATTTATGCACGTTTTAGTGGTTGGTGGCGGTGGACGAGAACACGCTATCATCAAAAGTTTGAAAAAAAACGATCAAGTCGAAAAGATCTACGCACTCCCCGGGAACGGCGGGATTGGGCTCGACGCTGAATGTCACCCCGTTAAGGCAACGGACGTAGACGGGATCGTAGCGTTTGCGAAAACCCACCCCGTTGATTTTGCCGTGGTCGCTCCCGACGATCCTCTCGTTTTGGGCGCGGTCAATCGGTTGGAAGAGTTGGGAATCCCTTGCTTTGGACCGAGGAAAGAGGCGGCGATTATCGAGGGGAGTAAGGTTTTCTCGAAAAACCTTATGAAGAAGTACGGTATCCCTACGGCAAGTAGCGAAACCTTTTCCTCGGCGGAAGAGGCGATTTCCTACCTTGCAAAATGCGAATATCCCACCGTCATCAAAGCGGACGGGCTCGCGCTTGGGAAAGGGGTCGTGATCGCAAAGACCTTTGAAGAGGCGGAGAGCGCCGTCAAAGATATTATGTGCAACAAGGTGTTCGGCGCAAGCGGAAACGAGATTTTAGTGGAAGAATTTTTAGAAGGCCCCGAAGTTTCCGTCCTTTCCTTTACCGACGGAAAAACCCTCGTGCCGATGGTATCTTCGATGGATCACAAGCGCGCGAAAGACAACGACGAGGGCTTGAATACGGGAGGAATGGGTACGATTGCGCCCAATCCCTACTATACGGACGCGGTGGCGAAAGAATGTATGGAAAAGATATTCCTACCCACCGTCAAAGCAATGAACGAAGAGGGACGTACCTTTAAGGGTTGTTTATATTTTGGGCTTATGCTCACGAAAAACGGTCCGAAAGTCATCGAGTATAACTGTCGGTTCGGCGATCCCGAAACGCAAGTGGTGTTGCCACTTTTAGAAACCGATTTGCTTACGATAATGCAAGCGGTGGCAGAGGAACGCTTGCACGAAATCGAGGTCCGTTTTTCGGATCAATCGGCTTGTTGCGTGGTGCTTGCGTCGTGTGGTTATCCCCAAAAATACCAATCGGGATATCCCATCGCGTTGCCACAAGAAAAGGAAAACGAATATATTTACGTGGCGGGCGCAAAAATGGAAGACGGCGTTTTGAAGACGGCGGGCGGACGGGTACTCGGCGCGATTGCAACCGAACAATCTTTGGAAAAGGCGATCGAAAAGGCGTACGCGCTTGCGGATAAAATCACCTTTGAAAACAAATATATGCGCTTCGACATCGGACAAAGAGCGCTGAAAGCGAAAAGAGAGGCTTGAGATGGTTTATAGAATTTACGTGGAAAAGAAAGACGGGTTTTCCAACGAAGCGGACAGCCTGCAAAAAGAAATAAAAGAACTTTTGGAAATCGACGGCGTGGAAAAAATCCGCGTTGTCAATCGCTACGACGTGGAAGGCATTGAGAAATCTCTCTTCGATTACGCCGTAAAAACGGTGTTTTCCGAACCGCAAATGGATAACGCTACGGAAGAGATGGACTTTTCGGGCGCTACGGTGTTTGCAGTAGAGTATTTGCCCGGTCAATTCGATCAACGGGCGGACTCCGCTTCGCAATGTATTCAACTCATTTCGCAAAGGGAACGTCCTCTCGTCAAAACGGCGAAAGTGTACGCCGTGTACGGGACGATTACGAGCGAGCAACTTTTGGCGATTAAAAAATTCGTCATCAACCCCGTGGAAAGCAGGGAGGCGTCCTTGGAAAAGGCGGACACTTTGCAAATGCAACACAGCGTTCCTGCAGACGTTGCAACCTTGCACGGGTTTATCAAGCTTGATAAAGCGGGACTTCAAAAATTCGTCAAAGACTACGCCCTTGCAATGGACGTGGACGATATCGCTTTTTGCCAACGTTATTTCCAAGCGGAAAAACGCGACCCTACGCTCACGGAAATTCGAATGATCGACACCTATTGGTCCGATCACTGCCGTCATACGACCTTCCTCACGACCATCGACAGCGTATCGTTCGAGGACGAATTTTTGCAAGAGGCGTACGACGAGTATATTGCAATCCGTAAAGAACTTGGCAGAACGAAGCCGATCAATTTAATGGATATCGCCACCCTCGGCACTCGTTATTTGAAGAAAAACGGGTATTTGGATAAGCTTGACGAATCGGAAGAAATCAACGCTTGCACCGTGAAGATGAAAGTGACGGTGGAGGGGAAAGAGGAAGACTGGCTGTTGCTTTTCAAGAACGAAACGCACAATCACCCGACGGAAATAGAACCGTTCGGTGGAGCGGCTACTTGTATCGGCGGTGCGATCCGCGATCCGCTTTCGGGTAGAAGCTACGTGTACGCTGCAATGCGCGTAACGGGCGCGGCAAACCCCTTGCGCCCCGTGAAAGAAACCCTCAAAGGCAAACTTCCCCAACGTAAGATCGTGACGACGGCGGCGGCAGGATACTCCTCCTACGGCAACCAAATCGGGCTTGCAACGGGACAAGTGGACGAAATTTACCACGAGGGCTATGCGGCAAAGCGTTTGGAGATCGGCGCGGTGATCGCGGCTGCTCCCGAAGAAAACGTCAGAAGAGAATGTCCCGCTCCCTCCGATAAAGTAATTTTAATCGGCGGTAGAACGGGTCGCGACGGTTGTGGCGGTGCGACAGGCTCGTCGAAATCGCATACGGAAGAATCGCTTACGGCGTGTGGTGCGGAAGTGCAAAAAGGCAACGCGCCCGAAGAGAGAAAACTCCAACGCTTATTCAGAAATAAAAACGCGACCCGTCTTATCAAGCGTTGCAACGACTTCGGCGCGGGCGGTGTATCGGTTGCGATCGGCGAACTTGCAGACGGGCTTACTATACAGCTTGACGCCGTGAAGAAAAAATACGACGGTCTCGACGGCACGGAGCTTGCAATTTCCGAATCGCAAGAGAGAATGGCGGTCGTCGTGGAAAAGGATAAAGTCGACGAATTTATCGCGCTTGCCGAAAGCGAAAACTTGGAGGCTACAGTCGTTGCGGAAGTCACGGAAAATCCTCGCCTCGTCATGTTTTGGCGCGGTAAGAAAATCGTCGATATTTCGCGCGAGTTCTTGAACTCGAACGGCGCGGAAAAACACACGAGAGCACACGGTGAAAAAGCGACGTGTTATCAGCGAAAAGAAGTGTCGGATTTTGAGAACGGCTACGTTTCTCTCGTCGGCGACTTGAACGTGTGTTCCAAGCGTGGACTTTCCGAACGTTTCGACTCTACGATCGGGGCAGGTACCGTTTTAATGCCGTTCGGCGGTAAATATCAATTGACCCCCTCGCAAGCGATGGTGCATTTAATTTCTGTCGAGAAAAAACACACCGACACCGTATCGTATATGGCGTGGGGCGGGAATCCGCACGTAGCGGAAAAGAGCCCGTATCACGGGGCGTACCTTGCGGTAGTGGAAAGTATTTGTAAACTCATCGCCTCGGGCGCGGAATTTAGCGACGTATACCTTACGTTCCAAGAATATTTCAAACGCCTTGGGAAAGACGAATCCCGTTGGGGACAACCCCTGTCGGCTCTTCTCGGCGCGTTTAAGGCGCAACTTGACTTTAAGTGCGCCTCGATCGGCGGAAAGGACTCGATGAGCGGTACGTTCGAGAATATCGACGTGCCTCCCACCCTCGTATCGTTCGCCGTCACGACGGGAAAAGTGGACGAAGTCGTATCCCCCGAATTCAAGGGCGGAAACCACGTCGTTCGTCTGTTGAAACCTAAAATTGACGAAAAAGGATTGCCCGTGGCAAGCTCTCTTATCGAAAACTTCGCTATCGTCACGCGATTGCTCCGTGAAAAGAAAGCGGTGGCGGTATTCACGCCCGTGTTCGGCGGGATCGCCGAAGGGGTGTTCAAATCTTGCCTCGGCAATAAACTCGGTTTCCGCTATGCGGACGGAGTTAAAACCAGCGATTTGTTTGCGTATAACTACGGCGCGTTCGTCTTGGAAATGGTTGAGGACGAAGAGGTTGGCGAAGTGCTCGGTCAAACGCTCGATCTCCCCGTCCTTATCAAGGACCAAACCACCCTTTCGCTCGAGAAGTTGCTGGGGGTTTACGAAGACAAGCTCGAAGGGGTGTATAGCTGTAATATCACCGCAAAGAACAAGGAAGTAAAAGACTTTGCCTTCGAAACTAAGACGGTGTTCCTCCCTCGCGTGCAAGTGGCGAAACCCAAAGTACTGATCCCCGTATTCCCCGGTACGAACTGCGAATTCGACACGGCGAAAGCGTTTATGGACGCCGGTGCGGACGCGGAAATTTTCGTAGTGAAGAACTTGACATCCAGCGACGTTTCCCGCTCGGCAGAAACTTTCGCCAAGAAGATTCGCGAAAGCCAAATCGTGTTTATCCCCGGTGGATTCTCGGGCGGTGACGAACCGGACGGCTCGGGGAAATTTATCACGGCGTTCTTCAGAGGCGAACAAGTCAAAGGGGAAGTGCAAAAACTTCTCTCCGATCGCGACGGGCTTATGGGGGGTATTTGCAACGGCTTCCAAGCGCTGGTTAAATTGGGGCTCGTGCCGTACGGTAAAATTATCGACACCGACGAAAGCTGTCCGACGCTCACTTACAACGACATCGCCCGTCACCAATCCCGCATCGTGCAAGTGCGGGTGACGAGCAACGATTCGCCTTGGCTTTCCGGCGTGCAAGTCGGCGATATATTCAACGTTCCCATCTCGCACGGAGAGGGGAAATTCGTGGCGAGCGACGAGCTTATTCAAACGCTTGCAAAGAACGGACAAATTATGACGCAATACGTGGATTTAGACGGGAAAGCAACGATGGATATCCGTTTCAATCCCAACGGTAGCGCTATGGCAATCGAGGGGATTTTATCCCCCGACGGCAGAGTGTTCGGCAAGATGGGGCACTCGGAACGTAAAGGCTACGGACTGTATAAAAACGTCCTCGGCAATTACGATATGAAATTATTCGAATCGGCAGTCAACTATTTCAAAGGAGTGAAATAAAATGGCATATTTATCGGATATCGAGATCGCGCAACAAGCGAAAATGCAAC
The DNA here is from genome assembly GCA_045613545.1 of Christensenellaceae bacterium. Taxonomy (GTDB): domain Bacteria; phylum Bacillota; class Clostridia; order Christensenellales; family Borkfalkiaceae; genus Scatosoma. The sequence continues at coordinate 14,925 of JAZLBD010000005.1, read as the reverse complement.
CCATCACGGAAATTGCAAAAAGAGCGAACATCGACGAAGAGTACCTCGAACAATACGGGAAGTATAAAGCGAAAATAGATTTATCCCTTCTCAAAAAGTCGAATAAAGAGGGAAAACTCGTCCTCGTGACGGCGATTACGCCCACCCCCGCAGGGGAGGGAAAAACCACCACGACAATCGGGCTTGCCGACGGCTTATCCCGTATTGGTAAAAACTGTGTGGTGGCGCTTCGCGAACCCTCGCTCGGACCGGTATTCGGCGTGAAAGGCGGTGCGGCAGGTGGCGGTTATGCCCAAGTCGTACCCATGGAAGACATCAACTTACATTTCACGGGCGATTTCCACGCGATCGGCGCTGCGAACAACTTGCTTGCGGCTATGCTTGATAACCATATCTATCAAGGCAACGCTTTGCGCATTGATCCGAGAAGAATCACTTGGAAGCGTTGCGTGGATATGAACGACCGTCAACTCCGTTTCGTCACGGACGGGCTCGGCGGACGGGTCAACGGCGTACCGAGAGAGGACGGGTTCGATATCACCGTCGCTTCGGAAATTATGGCGGTATTCTGCCTCGCGTCGTCTTTGACCGACCTTAAAGAACGGCTTTCCAAAATCGTCGTTGCTTATACCTACGACGAACAACCAGTCACGGCGGGACAACTCGGCGCGGTGGGGGCGATGACGGCGCTTTTGAAAGACGCGTTCAAGCCCAACCTCGTACAAACACTCGAGGGAACGCCTGCCCTCGTACACGGCGGTCCGTTTGCGAATATCGCGCACGGTTGCAACTCGGTGATCGCAACGAAAATGGCGATGAAACTCGGCGATTACGCGATTACGGAAGCGGGATTCGGCGCAGATCTCGGCGCGGAAAAATTCTTGGATATCAAGTGCCGTTTCGCAAATTTGACTCCGAGCGCCGTCGTTATGGTGACGACGGTACGCGCTCTTAAAATGCACGGTGGCGTGGCAAAAACGGAACTCGGCGCGGAAAACGTCGAGGCGCTTTCGAAGGGACTTCCCAACCTCCTCCGCCACGTATCGAATATCAAAAACGTCTATAAACTTCCTTGCGTGGTGGCGGTCAACCGTTTCCCTACGGACACCGACGCGGAAATCGCGCTCGTGATTGAAGAATGTAAAAAACTCGGCGTAAACGTCGCTCTTTCCACCGTCCACGCGGAGGGCGGAAAAGGCGGGGAAGATCTCGCAAGAGAAGTGGTGCGCCTTTGCGAAGAGGAAAACGATTTCACCTTCTCTTACGAACTTGATCAAACGATAGAAGAAAAAGTGGAATCGGTGGTCAAAAAGGTGTACGGTGGAGACGGCGTAGATTTCTTGCCTACGGCAAAGAAAGAAATCGCGCGCTTAACCGCGCTCGGGTTTGGGTCTTTCCCCGTTTGTATGGCAAAAACGCAATACAGTTTCTCGGACAATCCCGCGCTCCTCGGCGCGCCTACGAATTTCAGAGTGACCGTTCGCTCGGTCAAAGTATCGGCTGGCGCAGGGTTTATCGTGGTTTTGACGGGGGATATTATGACGATGCCCGGACTTCCCAAATCGCCGGCGGCAGAGCGTATCGACGTGGACGAAACGGGGAAAATTAGCGGTCTTTTTTAAGGAGTAAAGAAATGAAAGTAATTTTGACGGCGCTTGGGAAAGACCAATCGGGCATTACGGCGAAAATCGCCTCTTGCCTTGCGGAGAACCAAGTAAATATCGAAGATATCAGTCAAACGATTATGCAAGGGTTTTTCACGATGATTATGCTCGTGAACATCGAAAATTCCCCGATATCCCTTGCGGAACTCTGCGAAAAGTTTGATGCGCTGGGGTTGGAGATCGGCGTGGATATTCATTTACAAAGCAATGAAGTGTTCGACGCTATGCATAAAATTTGAACGATATGATTAGCAAATACGACATTTTAGAAACGATCAATATGGTCAAAAAGGAGCACTTCGACGTCCGCACGATCACGATGGGACTCTCGCTGTTTCCTTGCGTGCGCGCGGACGCAAAATCCACGGCAAGGGCGGTGTACGATTTGATTTGTAAACGGGCGGAAAACCTCGTCAAAACGGGAGAGGAACTGTCGAGTTTGTACGGTGTTCCTATCGTAAATAAGCGGGTTTCCGTCACCCCCGTGAGTTTGCTTTGCGCGAATTTAGACGGTGGCGAGATTGAAATTGCCAAAGCGCTCGATAAAGCAGGAAAGCAAATCGGCATTGATTTTATCGGCGGATACACCGCGCTCGTGCATAAGGGCATGACCTCGTATGAAAAGCGGTTTATGCGCACGATCCCCGAAGTGCTCGCGGAAACGGATATTTTATGCTCCTCCGTCAACGTGGGTTCTACGCGCGCCGGCATCAATATGGACGCGGTGAAACTGTCGGGCGAAATCGTGAAAGAAACGGCTCTAAAAACGGCGAGCGCGGACGGTTTTGGCGCGGCGAAATTCGTTGCCTTTTGCAACGCAGTGGAGGACAATCCCTTTATGGCAGGCGCTTTCCACGGCGTAGGAGAGGGGGATAGCGTGATTAACGTAGGGGTGTCGGGTCCCGGCGTCGTGTACGCGGCGCTCCAAACGGCGAAAGACGCGGATATTTCCACCCTCGCGGAGATCGTCAAAAAAACGGCGTTTAAGATCACGCGCGTCGGTCAACTCGTCGCTATGGAGGCTTCAAAACGCTTGAACGCGTCGTTCGGGATCGTCGATTTATCCCTCGCGCCTACCCCCGTCGTTGGGGATAGCGTAGGGCATATCTTGGAAGAAATGGGGCTTGAAAAGGTAGGTACGCACGGAACGACCGCTTGCCTAGCGCTCCTCAACGACGCCGTAAAAAAGGGCGGTGTGATGGCAAGCTCGCACGTCGGCGGACTTTCGGGCGCGTTTATTCCCGTCAGCGAAGATATCGGTATGATCGAGGGGGCGAGATGTGGTTCGCTTTCCCTTTCGAAACTCGAAGCAATGACCGCCGTTTGTAGCGTAGGAATTGATATGGTGGCAATCCCCGGCGATACGCCCGCGTCCACGATTTCCGCAATCATAGCCGACGAGGCGGCAATCGGTATGGTAAACAACAAAACGACCGCCGTTCGCATTATTCCCGCACCCGGGAAAAAGGTGGGGGATGAAGTGGAGTTCGGCGGACTGTTAGGAACGGCGCCGATTATGCCCGTAAGCGGATATTCCTCGAAAAAGTTCATAAATCGTGGCGGACGGATTCCCGCGCCTATTCACGGAAATAAAAATTAAAAAAAAGCGAAAAAATATTCCTTGAAACGGATAGGAAGTTGTTGACAGACTTTTGTGTTTATGATATAATATTCAAAATCCGATTTAGGTCGATTTTGTGAGATTGACAAGAATGGACGGTTCGCTAAGAAAGAAAAGGAAGTCTTGCCATCTCGATGACAAGACTTTTTTTTCGGAAAGGTTGGGGCAAGACAATGCAAAAGAAGACTCTTTTAACGATGAAACCGATGACGGCGCAAGAGATCGCGTCTTGTTTTCCGCTTTGCATTCGAGGATTGAATCCCCAACGCCAATACGTAATATTACCTGGTTTTTTGGACGTGCACGTGCATTTCAGAGAACCGGGTTTTTCCTATAAAGAACGTATTTCTTCCGGCTCGGCGTCGGCTGCAAGAGGGGGGTATACGGCGGTTTGTACGATGCCGAATCTCTCTCCCGTACCCGATAGCAAACAGCACATGAAAGAGCAATTAGATATAATCAAAAAAGACGCGACGATCGCGGTGTTCCCTTACGCCTCGATTACGGTAGGTCAAAAAGGGGAAAGTCTCTCGCCTTTTGCGGAACTTTCTGACGCTATCGCTTTTTCCGACGACGGAAAAGGGGTGCAAGACGAAAAAATGATGGAAGAGGCGATGGTCAAAGCCAAAGCGCTTGGAAAAATGATCGTGGCGCACTGCGAGGTCAATTCTCTTTTGCGCGGTGGGTATATCCACGACGGAAAATACGCCAAAGAACACGGACATAGAGGGATTTGCTCGGCAAGTGAGTATGAACAAGTAGCGCGCGATCTTCGCCTTGCCGAAAAGACGGGCTGTTCCTACCACGTGTGCCACATTTCCACGAAAGAGACGGTCGCCCTCATTCGCGAGGCAAAAAAGCGCGGAGTGGACGTCACTTGCGAAACGGCGCCACATTACCTTGTGATGGACGAAAACGACTTGCAGGAAGACGGACGGTTTAAGATGAACCCGCCCCTTCGCTCGAAAGAGGATAAAGAGGCGCTTTTGCAAGGGGTAATCGACGGAACGATTGATATGATCGCCACCGACCACGCCCCGCATAGCGCGGAGGAAAAGGCAAAAGGCTTGGAAAAGAGCGCGTTTGGGATCGTGGGTCTTGAAACGGCGTTCCCCGTCCTTTACACGAAGCTTGTAAAAACGGGCGTTATAACGCTTGAAAAATTAGTGGCGCTACTTTGCGAAAATCCCCGCAAACGTTTCGGCGTTTCCTCGGATGTAGGGTATAGCGTTTGGGCGATCGACGAAGAATTTGCGGTGGATAGCGGTGCGTTTTTATCGCAAGGCAAAGCGACGCCTTTCGAGGGTTGGAAACTTTACGGTGTGAACTACGCAACCCTTTATGGCGGAAAACTCATTTACGAAAAAAACAAAGTTTGATTTGGAGAAATATATGGCAAAGAGAACGGACATCAAGAAAATACTCATCATCGGCTCCGGCCCTATCGTCATTGGACAAGCGGCGGAATTTGACTATGCGGGAACGCAAGCATGCCTCGCCCTCAAAGAAGAAGGGTACGAGGTAATTTTGTGCAATTCCAACCCCGCCACGATTATGACGGACACGACGATTGCGGATAAGGTGTATATGGAACCGCTCACCTTGGAATATATCGCCAAGATTTTGCGGTATGAACGCCCCGACGCGATCGTTCCGGGAATCGGCGGTCAAACGGGTCTCAACCTTGCAATGCAACTCGAAAAGAAAGGGATCTTGAAAGAATGCCGAGTGGAACTTTTGGGTACGAGCAGTGAAAGTATCGAACGCGCAGAGGATAGAGAACTATTCAAAGAGCTTTGTCAATCGATCGGCGAGCCGACCATTCCCTCGGAAATTACTTATAACTTAGACGAGGCGAAAGAGGCTGCAAATCGTATCGGTTATCCCGTCGTGTTGCGTCCTGCGTTCACGCTCGGCGGTACGGGCGGCGGTTTTGCGTATTCGGAAGAAGAGCTTATCGAAGTGGGTAGAAACGCATTCAAACTTTCCCCCGTTCACCAAGTCCTCATCGAAAAGAGCGTGAAAGGGTATAAAGAAATCGAATTCGAGGTTATGCGCGACTCTTCGGATAAGGCGATCACGATTTGCGGTATGGAAAACATCGACCCCGTCGGCGTGCATACGGGCGACTCGATCGTCGTTGCGCCCATCTTATCTTTGAATGATCACGATTTGCGCATGTTGCAATCGAGCGCAATTAAAATCATTCGCGAACTGAAAATCGAGGGGGGGTGCAACGTACAGTTTGCCCTTAACCCCGAAACGAGCGAATATTACCTCATTGAAGTCAATCCCCGCGTATCCCGTTCTTCCGCCCTCGCTTCGAAAGCGAGCGGATACCCGATCGCAAGAGTGACGGCGAAAATTGCTGTGGGTATGACCCTTGACGAAATCGAGCTTGCAGGAACGACGGCGGCAAAAGAGCCTCGCCTTGACTATATCGTAGCGAAGTTCCCCCGTTTCCCGTTCGATAAATTTGCAACGGCGTCCAATGAACTCGGCACCCAAATGAAAGCGACCGGCGAAGTCATGGGAATCGGCTCGAACTTGGAAGAATGTATGCTCAAGTCGGTACGCTCTTTGGAAATCGGTGTTTGCCATTTCCATCTTGCGAAATTCGACGATTTTGCGACGAAAGAACTCTACGACTATCTCAAGTCGTTCAAAGCGGACAACGTGTACGCCGTGTTTGAACTTTTGAGAAGAGGAGAAAGCGTTGAAAAGTTGCACGAAGTGACGAAGATTACCCGTCTTTTCCTCGAAAGTTTCCAAAAAATCGTAAATATGGAAAAAACGCTTGCGAATAGCCCCTTTGATTTGGCGGTGCTTCGCGAAGCGAAAAAGCTCGGATTTGCGGATAAATTTATCGCGCGCCTTTGGAAGACGAAAGAGATGGACGTTTCCGCTTTCCGTAAAGCGAATAAACTCCGTCCCGTATTCCGTATGGTGGACACCTTGCACGCAGGCGCTTATATCCCGTACTTCTATTCCTCTTACGAGGGCGAAGAGCAATCCGTTTTGACGGACAAGAAGAAAGCGGTTGTTCTCGGCGCAGGTCCTATCCGTATCGGTCAAGGGGTGGAATTCGACTATTCGACCGTCCACGCCGTATCGACGATCAAACAATCGGGCTACGAGGCGATCATCATCAACAACAACCCCGAAACCGTTTCTACGGACTACACGACGAGCGATAAACTCTATTTCGAACCGCTGACGCCGGAAGACGTTATGAACGTGGTGGAATACGAAAATCCCGAGGGGGTAATCGCCTCGCTCGGCGGTCAAACGGCAATCAATTTGGCAGAGCCGTTGCGCTCGCGCGGTGTGAAAATTATCGGCACCGATTGCGACGCGATCGATCGCGCGGAAAATAGAGAACTTTTTGAAAGATTACTCTCTTCGCTCGATATTCCCCAACCGAAAGGGTATGCAGTCACGAAGATCGAAGACGGCGTTAAGGCGGCGGAAAAGATTGGCTATCCCGTGCTCGTTCGTCCCTCGTTCGTGCTTGGCGGTAGAGCGATGCAAATCGTCACGGGCGAAGAACAACTCCGCCACTACCTCAAAACGGCGGTGGAAATCGACGAAGATAAACCCGTCCTCGTCGATAAATATATCGTTGGGAAAGAAGTGGAAGTAGACGCAATTTGCGATGGCAGAGACGTATTCGTTCCGGGTATTATGGAACTCGTCGAACGGACGGGTATTCACTCGGGCGATTCAATTAGCGTTTACCCCTCGTTCAGTATTTCCAATAAGGTAAAAGGCACGATTTTGCAATACGCGAAAAAGCTCGGTTTGGGAATCGGTATCGTCGGTCTTTACAACATTCAGTTCATCGTCGACAAAAACGAAAAAGTGTATATCATCGAAGTAAATCCTCGATCCTCTCGAACGGTGCCTTTCCTTTCCAAAGCGACGGGCTATAGCCTTGCCGATATCGCGACGGAAGTGATTATGGGAAAAACCTTGAAAGAACAAGGAATTTTTGATATCTATCCCGAAGAGAAGAAACGTTGGTACGTGAAAGTTCCCGTGTTCTCGTTTAATAAAATTCGCGGGCTCGACGCCTACCTTTCTCCCGAAATGAAATCGACGGGCGAGGCGATCGGCTACGACGATAAACTCAACCGCGCCTTGTATAAAGCGTTGCAAGCGTCGGGCATGCACCTCCAAAACTACGGAACCGTGTTCGCGACGATTGCGGATAAGGATAAAGAAGAGGCGCTTCCTCTCATTCGCCGTTTCTATAATCTCGGCTTTAACATCGAAGCGACGGAGGGTACGGCGAAGTTCTTAAAAGAAAACGGCATTCGAACCCACGTTCTTCAAAAGATTAGCGACGGTAGTGAAGAGATTCAGGACTCGATCCGTCAAGGACATATCGCGTACGTTATCAACACGAGTGGCGTCGCTTCGACCAATCAACTCTCCGACGGCTACGAAATTCGTAAGTTCGCAACGGATAGTGGGGTGACGATGTTCACGGCTCTCGATACCGTCCGCGTACTTTTGGACGTTTTGGAAGAAACGACTCTTTGCATCTCTACGATCGACGCGTAAAAAGGAAAAAAGATGAAACAAAGCATTTTTACCATCAAAGAAAATAAATTTTTGACCTCGAACGTCCTTAAAATGACCTTAGTGGGGGACACCTCCGCTATCACGGCTTCGGGGCAATTCGTCAATATTTTGCTTGGCGGTTTTTTCCTCCGTCGCCCCATTTCCGTTTGCGACGTAAATGAAAACGAGCTTACGATTGTGTATAAAGTCGTAGGAAAAGGCACGAAGAAAATGAGCGAAATGCAGGAGGGTGCTCTCGATATCTTGACGGGGCTTGGAAACGGCTACGATTTAACCCTTGCAGGGGACAAACCGTTGCTCCTCGGCGGAGGGGTAGGCGTTCCTCCGATGTATTTACTTTCCAAACGACTGATCGCCCAAGGCAAAGACGTAACGGTGGTGCTCGGCTTTAATAAAAAAGACGAAGTGTTCTACGAAGAGGAGTTCAAGGCGCTCGGTGCAAAGACGATCGTATGCACCGTGGACGGCTCGTATGGGGAAAAGGGGTTTGTGACGGACGTTATGAAAAACCTCGACTATTCCTACTTCTACACTTGCGGTCCGGAGCCTATGCTGAAAGCGATTTTCTCCGCTTCTAAAACGGAAGGACAGTTCAGTTTCGAAGAGAGAATGGGTTGCGGATTCGGCGCTTGTATGGGTTGTTCGTGTAAGACGATCTACGGCAATAAGCGAATTTGCAAAGAGGGTCCCGTCCTCAAAAAGGAGGAAATCTTATGGCAGAAATGAAAGTAAACCTTTGCGGAATTGAACTGAACAACCCGATTATCCCCGCAAGCGGTACGTTCGGGTTCGGCTATGAGTTTGCGGAGTTGTACGATATCAATATGCTGGGTACGTTCTCGTTCAAGGGAACGACGAAAGAACCGCGCTTTGGAAACCCCACTCCGCGTATCGCGGAATGTACGGCGGGTATGATCAACGCCGTAGGACTGCAAAATCCTGGCGTAGAAAAAGTCATCGCGGAAGAACTTCCCAAACTTAGACGTTGTTTCCATAAAAAAGTTATGGCGAACGTAAGCGGTTTTTCGGTGGAGGACTACGCTTATACGTGCGAGAAATTAGACGCCGTGGACGAGGTCGGTTGGCTAGAAGTCAACGTGAGCTGTCCCAACGTGCACGGTGGGGGTATGAGTTTCGGAACAGACCCCAAATCGGCGGCGGAAGTGACCAAAGCCGTCAAAAAAGTGACGACAAAACCCGTCATTATCAAGCTTTCCCCTAACGTCACGGACATCGTTTCGATTGCCAAAGCGTGCGAAGACGCGGGCGCAGACGGCGTGAGTTTGATCAATACCCTTCTGGGTATGCGGATTGACCTTCGCAGAAGAAAACCGGTAATCGCCAACACGATGGGCGGTTTTTCGGGTAGCGCAATCTTCCCCGTGGCCGTACGAATGGTATATCAAGTGGCGAAATCGGTGTCGATCCCCGTGGTGGGAATGGGCGGAGTGTCGAGCGCGGAAGACGTCGTAGAAATGATGCTTGCAGGCGCGACGGCGGTGCAAGTCGGGGCGGCAAACCTCGTCAACCCGTTCGCTTGCAAAGAGATTATCGAAAACTTACCGAACGTAATGAAAGAATATAATATCGAGTCCTTGCAGGACGTTATAGGAGGAGTTAAATAATATGGGTAGAGAAGTAATCATCGCTTGCGATTTTGACAGCAAAGAAAAAACGCTCGCGTTTTTGGATCAATTCACGGGCAAAAAGCCGTTTGTGAAAATCGGTATGGAACTCTATTACGCGGAGGGTCCGTCCATCGTTCGTGAAATCAAAGAAAGGGGACATAAGATTTTCCTCGACTTGAAATTGCACGACATTCCCAACACCGTGAAAAAATCCATGGCGGTACTTTCCCGTTTGGACGTGGATATGTGCAACTTGCACGCCGCAGGCACTTGCCGTATGATGGAATCTGCAATCGAGGGCTTGACGAGAGAGGACGGAACTCGCCCCCTGCTTATCGCCGTCACTCAGCTCACTTCGACGGACGAAGAGAGTATGCGTAAGGATTTATGGATCGAAAAGCCGATTGACCAAGTGGTAATGCACTATGCGGAAAACGCTAAAAATGCTGGACTTGACGGCGTGGTTTGTTCCCCACTTGAGGCAGGAAAAGTACACGCTACCTGCGGAAAGGAATTTTTGACGGTGACCCCCGGCGTCCGTTTTGCGGACGGGGATAAGGGCGACCAAAAACGGGTAATGACGCCCGCGGAAGCGAAAAAGATCGGTTCGGACTATATCGTAGTCGGCCGTCCGATCACGGCGGCGGAAAACCCCGTCGAAGCGTACGAGCGTTGCGTGAGAGAATTTGTGGATTAAAGAAAAAGGAGTATATAGTATGGAAACGTTGCAAAAGAAAATAGCAAAAGATTTGTTGTCGATTAAAGCGGTATTTTTCCGCCCCGAAAAACCTTTCACGTGGGCAAGCGGAATTAAAAGCCCCGTATATTGCGATAACCGTTTGACGCTCACCGCGCCGAACGTGAGAATAGACGTAGAAGAAGGGCTCGCGCAACTTGTCAAGTTGCATTATCCCGAAGCGGAAGTGCTTATGGGAACCTCCACGGCAGGGATTGCCCACGCCGCAATCACCGCACACCTTTTGAACTTGCCTATGGGCTACGTGCGTTCGGGTGCTAAGGATCACGGCAGACAAAACCAAATCGAGGGCAAACTCGAAAAGGGACAAAAAGTCGTCGTCGTAGAGGACTTAATCTCGACGGGCGGAAGCGTACTCGAAGTTGTCAACGTTCTTCGCGAAGCGGGGGCAATCGTGCTCGGCATCGTAAGTATTTTTACCTACGGTATGAAAAAAGGTATCGAAAGAATGGCGGTAGCGGAAGTTCACAACGTTTCGCTTACCAACTTCGACGTAATTGCAGAAACGGCGGCGGAAGAGGGGTATATCAATCCCGAGGACGTCGCTCGCCTCATTCAATTTAGAAACAATCCTTCGGACGAAAGCTGGATTAAATAAGGAGTCAACATGAGAAGTTTGATTGATATTGTCGATTTGTCGGTGGAAGAGTTAGACGAACTCATTGCAACCGCGAACGATATTATTGAAAATCCCTATTCCTACGCGGAAAAGTGTAAAGGGAAAAAACTCGCCACCCTCTTTTTCGAACCCTCCACGCGCACGCGCCTTAGTTTTGAGTCGGCCATGTACGAATTGGGCGGAAACGTGATAGGATTTTCCTCGGCAAGCAGTTCGTCGGCAACGAAAGGGGAAAGCGTGGCGGACACGGCGAAAGTTATCAGTTGCTATGCAGACGTCATCGCAATGCGTTCTCCCCAAGAGGGGGCGGCGCTCGTGGCGGCAAACAACGCAAGCATCCCCGTTATCAACGCGGGAGACGGCGGACATTGTCACCCCACCCAAACGCTTGCCGATCTTTTGACAATCTCGCGAGAAAAGGGTAGGCTGCACGATTTCACGATCGGTTTTTGCGGAGATTTGAAATACGGAAGAACCGTACATTCCTTAATCTCGGCGCTTTCTCGTTATACGGGGATTAAAGTGGTGTTGATCTCTCCGAAAGAACTTAAACTCCCCGGGTTTGTTCGCTACGAAGTTTTGGATAAGTACGGTATCGAATACGAGGAAGTGGAAAGTTTGGAAGAAAATATCGGTAAACTCGACGTGCTATATATGACGCGGGTACAACAAGAACGCTTTGAAGATCGCGCGCAGTACGAACGGTTGAAAGATAGCTATATTTTAACGGAAGAAAAAATGCAACTGGCAAAATCGGATATGTGCGTATTGCACCCGCTTCCTCGTGTCAACGAAATCAGCGTTAAAATCGACGAAGACCCTCGTGCTTGCTATTTCAAACAAGTGAAAAACGGAAAATATATGCGTATGGCGCTCATCTTGAAACTTTTGCAAGAGGCAAAAGACGAGAAGAAAGAGCCGATGAACCTGCGAGACGTACTCGTCAATAAAGCGACCTGTACCAACCCTCGTTGCATTACGCAAACGGAACAAGAACTCGATCAACTCTTCACGGTAAAAGACGCGCAAAAAGGCATCGTCCGTTGCGTGTACTGCGAAGCAAAACAAATAATAAAACAATAAGGAGTAAGAAAATGGCAACATTTATTAACGAACCTTCCCATACTTTTAACGAATACTTATTGATTCCCGGTTACTCTTCGAGCGAATGCGTTCCCGCAAACGTGAGCTTGAAAACTCCGCTCGTCAAATATAAGAAAGGGGAAACGCCTTCGATTATGATGAACATACCGATGGTTTCGGCGATTATGCAATCGGTTTCCGGCGATCGCCTCGCCGTAGCGCTTGCAAAGGAAGGGGGCGTGGCGTTCATTTACGGCTCGCAATCCATTGAAGACGAAGCCGCTATGGTAAAACGCGCAAAAATGCACAAGGCGGGCTTTGTAAATAGCGATTCGAACGTTCGCCCTACGGCAACCCTTGCGGACGTGATCGCCTTGAAAGAAAAAACGGGACACTCCACGATCGCAGTCACCGACGACGGCACGGCGGACGGTAAACTTTTGGGGATCGTGACGAGCCGTGACTATCGCTTGAGCCGTATGGAACTCGACACGAAAGTGGAAACGTTTATGACGCCGTTCGAAAAGCTCATCGTAGCGAAAGAGGGAGTGACGTTGCGCGAGGCAAACGACATTATTTGGGATCACAAACTCAATTCCCTCCCCATTATCACCGACGATGGAAAACTTTCCGCAATGGTGTTTAGAAAGGACTACGATTCCCACAAGAACAACCCCAACGAACTTTTGGACGAAAACAAACGCTACGTAGTGGGCGCGGGGATCAACACGCGCGACTACGCGGAACGCGTTCCCGCTCTCGTAGAGGCAGGCGTAGACGTACTTTGCATCGACTCTTCCGAAGGTTTTTCCGAGTGGCAAAAACGGACGATTGAGTGGATTCGCGCAAAATACGGCGACAAAGTTAAAGTCGGCGCGGGCAATGTCGTAGACGCAGAGGGATTCAACTTCCTTGCCGAAAACGGCGCAGACTTTATCAAAGTCGGTATCGGTGGCGGTTCGATTTGTATCACTCGTGAAACGAAAGGGATTGGTAGAGGTCAAGCGACGGCGCTCATTGAAGTATGCAAAGCGCGTGACGAATACTTCAAAAAGACGGGGATTTACGTACCCGTTTGTTCGGACGGCGGTATCGTGTACGACCACCACATTACCTTGGCGCTTGCAATGGGAGCGGACTTCGTGATGCTTGGAAGATACTTTGCGAGATTCGACGAAAGCCCTACGGGGAAAGTGAATATCGGCGGAACGTACTATAAGGAATATTGGGGCGAAGGCTCGAACAGAGCAAGAAACTGGCAACGCTACGATTTGGGTGGCGATCGCAAGCTTTCGTTTGAAGAGGGCGTCGACTCCTACGTTCCTTACGCAGGCTCGCTCAAAGATAACGTGGCGATGTCCCTTGCAAAGGTGCGCTCGACGATGTGCAACTGCGGTGCGCTCACCATTCCCGAGCTCCAAGAAAAAGCGGTGCTCACCCTCGTTTCGGCAACGAGTATCGTAGAGGGAGGCGCGCACGACGTCATTCAAAAAGACAAAGGCAAAATTTAACGGATTAACCTCTTTGCGAGAAGCAAAGAGGTTTTTTCTTGATGGGGATTGACAAAAAGATCGCTTTGGGATATACTATATATAAGTATAACGCGTATGCGCGCGGGAGGTCGTTATGACGAAAACGCAAATAAAGAAAATGAAAACAATCGCTCGCAACGGGATTTTGGCTTGCCTTGAAGAAAAGGGGAGTGCGTCTGATTACGCGATTTTGTCCTACGTGGTCTCGTCGGCAAAGCTGACCAAAGCGGAACTTGCCGATCTCTCGCCCAACGGTAAACAAAACGTTTTGCGTAGTCTTACGAGCGTGGAGCTTTCCGAATTAAAAAAATCGGGACACGTACGGGAAACGAGCGGAGAATATCGCTTGGAAAAACAACCGCCGATCATCGTACAGGAAGAGGCGTGCGAAAAAGAGATTTATGCGTTGCTTGCAAATAGCGACTATTCAAAGGAAGTTTTGTTCGAGCGTTTAGAACAAGAAATGGGAACGAACAAAACGGCGACGAAAATAGACGACGCTAAATTGCGCTCGATTGCGGGAACGCTTTTGAAACGCTTAACCGCGAAAGGGATCGTTCTTTTTGTCGGCGGGAAATATTCCTTGCAAAAGAAAGAGAATAAAGTGTACACGAACACGGAAGACGGAGCGGTGGACTTAAAGGACGCATTCCTAAAACGCCTTTGCTCGATGGGCGGTCCGTTTTTTGAACGCTATTTTATGAATTTATTGCAAAGTTATTACAAACTTCGCGGTATGTCCGTGCAAAATTGTCAAGTGCTCGGCGGTGCGTTCGACGGGGGGATCGACGGCACGGCGGAAACGAAAGACTGGCTTGGCTTTACCGAAATCGTAATGGTGCAAATGAAATGCAGGGGGAAATCGCCGGTGACGGAAAAGGACGTACGTGAATTTTACGGTGCAATGTGCGCTAGGGGAGGTAGTCGCGGGATTTACGCAACGACGTCCTACTTCCACTACGGCGCGAAAAGTTTTATGGATAAACTCAAAAATCTCGTCGGAATCGACGGCGAAAAACTTTTTTGGATGGCGAAACTTTGCTTATACGGTATAAAAAAAGCGAAAAACGGCTATATTTTAGATGAAAGTGTCTTTTTATAAAAAATAAATTGTATTTTTTGTAAAATTTTTGAAAAAACGTCGAATAAAGAGTTGACAATAGGTTAATAAAGTGATAAGATAAACAGGCTGTCCGAAAGAAAGAGGCAAGCGAAAACAAGGTAAAATAAAAGCGAAAAAAATTTTAAAAAAACTTTAAAAAACCTTAAAAAAACGCTTGACAAAGGGATTGGGGTTGTGTTATTATAGACAAGCTCACGACCGCGGAGGTCGGGTAGCGCCGAGCTGAAGCTCGGGAAAAAGCAGATTAAAAACAGAATAAGAAAGAAATGAGATTTTATTTGACAAACAAGCAAATGAAAGGTAATTTCCGT
>JAZLBD010000004.1:0-26633 GCA_045613545.1 Christensenellaceae bacterium | reverse complement strand
CCGCCCCCGTACGGTGGGGAGCATAGATGAAGTATTGAATGAAACCGCTCAGCGCAAGCATTACCAACAGGAAATGTCTGTCTTCTTCCGATTTATGACGGTTGCAGAAATACAATACCAACGGCATCAGGAAGGCGTTGTAGATAAACAAACGATGGGTAAAGGTGAAACCCTTCGTTTCATCGCCGATTGCCCCGAACAAAAGTTGAGGGAAATAGGTAGGCATAAACGCAATCAAATAGAGCGCGGCGAAGATTGCCGTTTTCCCGATACGCTTACCGATACCGTCAAAATCCCGTTCGCGAATGGTCTTTATCAAGGTACAGCCACCAAGCATCGACATCATCACGATACGCGCCATGTGGACGATTGCACGCCAATGCATCAAATCCACCGTGCCAAGGTTGCCTTTTACGACAGGGCGCAAAGCGATGATATTGATGAGCAAGACGGGAATTGCAAAGAACGCGCAATAATCTCTCGGTTCGCGTTTTTTGAAGAAGGGCATCACAATCGTTACCCCGACCGTCAATACCGTCAACCAGTCCAAAACGCCGACAAATACGTTGCCTGCCTTCGAGAACAAACCGCCTTCCAACCCAAGCTGATTGCTCATCGCGTTCAGCCAGAACATATACGGAATCATCGCAAAGAAGAGCAACAGGGCAAGCGCTTTTTGTATGAAATCGGACCAATCGATTTCCCGTTTCCCTATGCGGAATTTTTTATTTTTCAATGCATTGCAGGCAAAATACGTACCAACCGCACCGCCTACGCAACATAAAGACAAAATCAATTCGCTCATTTGCACCTTTTGACACCCTTACGGGTGTTTTTCCTTTTCTCGTATTTTCGCCCTTAAGGGCGCAATGTTACATTATACGATTTTATTTTATCGTAAAAAGGCCGTTTCGTCAAGGTCTTATTTTCATATCTTTGTCACAAATGTATATGACATTCGGTTTTTTTCGGCTTCTTTCCCCATTTTTTACCAAAAAAAAGAGAGAACAAACCCACGTTTATTGCTCTACTGTTAGGGATTTTTAATTTATAATAAAAGTGTAGCCCACTATACTTCACTAAAAAGTGAAATGTAGTGGGCTTTTCTTATCCACAAAAGATAAAAGATAATAAAGTTATATTTTTAGCCTTGTGGCAAAAGTGATATGCAAAACAAGTTTTGCGTTATATTTTGGCTATCGCCAAAGTTATATTAAATAAATCCTTAACTTGCCATTAGGCAAATATAACTGCCGTAGGCAATATCACTCGTCGTTAGACGAATATCACAAATCCGCAAGGATTTATTTAGTTGTCGCAATTCCCTACGGGAAGAGCGACAAACGGCTACGCTTTTTTTATCGCATTTCTTTGGTGGCCACGATGGTGAGAAGAATTACTTCCTTCGCCCCTGCAAGGAGTAAAATCCGAGAAAGTTCGTTCCCCGTTGCGCCGGTGGTTAGGATATCGTCGATCAAAATCACCCTCTTATCCCTGCACGCCGTACGCTTTTTTACGTAGAACGCTCCCGAAACGTTTTCCTGTCTCTCTATCGCCGTCATTCTCTTTTGTTGTTTCGTTTCTCTCCGTTTTTCAAGCCCGTCTTCGATAAGCGGATAGCCCGTGATAAGGCAAAACTCCCTTGCAAGATCTTCCGCTTGATTAAAGCCTCTTTCCTCGCGTTTCTCTTCGGTAATCGGCGCGTAATAGACGACCGTATCCTCTTGCGCGTCGATCTGCTCCTCTACTCGTTTGCCCAGTTCCTCGGCAAAGAAATACGCAAGGTGGCGTTTCCCGTTTTTGAACTGATTTACGGCGATCGCGCCTAAATCGTCGTAGGAAAAGAGCGAAATTCCCCGCGCAAAACGAGGACGTTGCGCTTTACACGTCAAGCATACCCCCTCGCCGATCACCTTTCTCCCACACACGGGGCACCCGTTGTCTGTCGTCCAAGGCAAATTCTCCCTACACCCGTCGCAAATCCGATGGGCGGGATAATCAAACAGCTCCTTTCCGCAAATTTGACAACCGTAGCCGTGATTTTTACGAAAATTGCGATAGACTTCGATGAGTTTTTCAAACATATACGATCCCCATAAAAAAGGCGGACGCGAAATGCTCGCATCCGCCCGTCTGTTGCCCTTAATCTTCGATTTCCAAAGTCACTACGGCGTTTTTGCTAATCGGGAAAGTGTAGTAAGAATATTTTCCGTCCTTGCAAAGCTTGATCGTAGGCGTTTTGCGTTCCAAAGACTTATTCCAAACGATCATCACCATCTTTCCGTCCGGATTTCTCACGGCGAGGGCGGGCAAACATTCCATACACGTCGAGGTTGCCAAAACCTTAGCGCCCGGCTGAATGAAATGCGCAAACATATACGTTTGGTTGTAGATTTCACGGGTCTTTGCCGTTTTACTCTTGCGATCGTAGAACACTACCGTACCGCAACCACCGTTTTCGCCGACAGCGGCGTCACGGTTGTGATAAGGTCCGCCCTCGTCGTCTAATAGGAGGTTCCAGTCGCAAACGGCGTTGGCGCCGTTTTTCAAATCGAACATAATCTCTTCCCGATAATCGCCGAAATCCCACGTATTGGAAAGCCCGTAGCAAAATTCCGTCAAGATAAGGTCTTTCCCAGCATTTTTCCACGTGTCGTAGGTCAAACCCACTTCTTCAAAATGCGCGCCGTCGTACCAGTGGAAGCCCATACCGTCCAAGACGTCTCCCGCCTCTTTGTAAAGCACGGAGGCTCTATGGAAAAGTTGACCCTTGTTGTGATCCCACCCCCAAAGCTTGACGTTTAAGCCGTGCCGATCGAGAACCTTGCGAAGGACTTTTGCATACGTCGCCTCTTCTTCTACGTCGTAAAAACAGCTTTCCCACGTTTGCGCCGCGCTCGGTTCGTTTTGAAGCGTAAGCGCGGAAATATGTATCCCTTCCCTCTCGTACGCTTCCACAAACTTTGCGACGTACTCTGCGAATAATTCGTAATATTCTTTTTTGAGTTTCGTCCCCAAAAGTCGGTTGCCGTTTTCTTTCATAAACTTGGGAGGCGCCCAAGGGGAGGCGAAGAAATACAATTTATCTTTCGCATACGCTTGCGCCGCCTTGATGAACGGGATCACGTATCTCTTGTCCTTTTCAATCGAAAAGGTTTTCAAGGTGGCGTCGCCGTCTTCTACGTAGGAATATTCGTCGTAGGAAAAATCACAGCTCCCGATCGTGATACGGCAAAAGGTAAAACCAAGTCCGCTTTCGCCGAACAACCATTCGAGAGTCTTTTGCTTGTTTTCTTCGTCCATAAGCGAAAAATTATACGCGGCAGACTCCGTAAACGCTCCGCCGAACCCGTAAATTTCTTGTCTTTCCACGGGATATACGTTGATCGTACCGCCAAGCGTATTGTATTCGTTCCCGTCTCTTGCCTTGGGGGAATCCCACGTCGGTCTTATCTCCATTTCGCGAATTTCCCCTTCATAAAGTTGCGTCGTTTTCAAAATTTTCATGCCTTGCCTCCGCGTAGTTTTTCTCGCTCTTTTATTATACAAACAAATCCCTCTTCTGTCAACCACATAAGAGGGATTTGTTGAAATTCTTTGCCACCTACAAACGGAACGCTCCGCTTTTTCCCACCGTCTTGACCCGTTTCAAAGCCCCCGTTTCCAGGATCTGTTTTTCCTGTTTTCTTCCTCCCTCTTCAAGGAGGTCACTGAAGAACTGCTTGGCGTCCGAAAGGCGTTCGCAAAACAGATAATAGGCAAGCGAGCCGGGAACGGTGTTCACTTCCCCAAGATACACCTCTTCGCCCGCCACGAGGAAGTCCATACGCACCACCCCGCGCGTACCCGTTTTTTTGTAGATGGAACGGGTATAGGTGCGAATTTTTTTGGCGACCGACTCTTCTACGGGCGAAGGCGCTTTTTTCTTTTGACGAAGATATTTGTCTTGAAAGGAATAGATTTCCGCGCCACTAGACGCCTCTTCCGGCTCAGAGACGACGACTTCCCCCTTTTTCAAATACGCCCCGCAGTTGATATCCCGTTTCCCTTCCAAAAACCGCTCCACGATTAGCTTATCGTCGAGCAAAAACGCCGATTCTAAGCCCGTTTTCAGCTCCTCTTCCGTGCTTACCTTGACGATCCCAATCGAAGATCCCCCCCTGCTTGGTTTGACCACCATGGGGAAGCCCAATTTTCGTATGAGTCCCTTGATAAAAAACACGCTCCGCTTGCGGTAGTCCTCTTCGCAAACCTTGCAGTAATCCAAGGTGGGAACGCCGATCCCCTTGCAAAAGAGTTTCGTTAAATATTTATCTATAAAAATCGCCGAGGTGGAGATATCGGGCGAGGCGAAATCAAGCCCCTGCTCTTCTATGAACGCGGACACGCCCCCGCCCTCTCCCCAACCGCCGTGGCAGGCGTTGATAACGGCGTCTATTTTCTTGATCCGCTTGGTCTTTCCCTTTTTATATCGGCAAAGCCAACCTTTTATCAACACCACGCGCTCGCTTTCCCGTTTTTTATCTTCCTTGAAATAGGAAAGATCTCGCATCGAAGAGGAGGAATACCAATCCCCTTTTTCGTCTATGTAGATAGGAACGCCCTCGTACAATTTTTCGTCCAGTAGATTGAGTACGAACACGCCCGTCACGATGGAAATTTCCCGCTCGCTTGATTTTCCCCCAAAAACAACCGCTACCGTCCGCATAAAAAAACACCTCCGCAAAGATTTTTTTGCTTTGGTGTCTTATAGTGATTTTTTTCGTTAGTACACGTCGGGTAAATCGTTCAAAAACAAAACGGCGTCCCCCTCGCGCAAGGTATCTTTCAAGTATTCTTTTGCCTCTTCTAAAGTGGGATAGATATGCAAACGCTCCTTGTCTCCGCCGGCAGAAAGGTATCCGTCTTTCACCGCGCCAACGAGCGTTTCGCCAACCAATATCACTTCGTCCGCCGAGCAAAGCTCCTTTCCTAAATCACCGTTGATTTTCTCTTCCAAAACCCCCGTTTCCACGATCCCGGGCGTCACGACGAATTTTCGCCCCGTAAACCGTCCCAGCGCATCCAACGCCTCCTTACAGCTTCTCGTGTTTGCGTTATAACTGTCGTCTAAAATATACACGCCGTTTTGCGCGGTAAGTTCTAAGCGGTGCGGAATCGGCAACAATTTCGAGAGCCCTTTTTGGATAGACTCTTCCCTTTCGCCAAGCGCCAAACAAATGGCGATCGCAAGGGAAATATTCTCCACGCACGCCTTTCCTAGCAAGGGGGTTTTCACGTGGAACGTTTTCCCGTCCACCGTCACGTCGAACGCCGTTTCGTCGAACGAAAACCGAGCGTTTTCTACGCGCACGTCAAGCGTTGTCGTGTTGGAAACGTCCATGCCGTTTTCCTCTAAAAAGGCGCGGGTTTGCGCCGAACAAAGGACGGGGTGACGGGCGTACGCAAGCACTTCCGCTTTCGTTTTTACGACGTTTTCAAACGAGCCGAAGCTCTCTACGTGTTGATCGCACAAACCGCAAATCACGGCGTAGTCGGGGCGCACCATCTCGCAAAGTTCTTCGATATCTCCTTTCTTTCTCGCGCCCATTTCCGCAAGGAAAATTTCGCTTTTTGCAAAATCCTCTTCCATCGCCGTTTTTGCGATCCCGATCGGGGTGTTATACGACGCGGGCGTGGCGCATACCGAAAACTCCTCTTTAAGCAGGGTTTTTACGATGTGTTTCACCGACGTTTTCCCATAACTCCCCACGATCCCCACACGGACGCAGGGCGTTGTGTCTATTTTTTCTTTCGCACGGCGTATGAATTTTTTATTCCGCTTGCTTTCAATTCCGCGCGTAAGACCGTTTGCCAAAATTAAGATGAACGGTAAGAGCATCGGTATAAAGGCATAGGGCAGGTACGCGAACAACGTATAGAAATCCGAGCGTATCCAGCGCGCCACGAAATACAATAACGTGATAAAAAGATAATCGAAAACGCAAACGAGCGTCAAATATACGATCGCAAGCCGTTTGAGTCGAGCCGTCCGATTGACGGGGACTTTTAAGGCGTATTTTTTATCGGCAAGGCAAAAAAGCCATAAAAAGACGAGGAACGGAACTGCGGAAACGAGGGTCGACCAGCGCGCACCAACGAACGAGAAGCAAAGGGAGGTGACACCGCTAAAAAGGAAAAGCAATAAGGAAAGTAAGCTCAGACGATTGAAAAATAAATTGTCCCTACGCTTCATCCACGAAAAGAATCTGCGAGGATGATACCCGCTTTGTTGCATTGCGCCCAAACACTTTTGTGTGCCGACGAAAAACAGCACGCTGGTGACGATACAACTGACGAGCCGTAAAAAAAGGTCGTTCATGCTAAGAATTCCTCCGTGAGTAGATTAAAGGTAAGTGGATGCTCGGCAAAGGCGAAATGACCGCCCTCGATCGTCCGAATTTCTCCTTGCGGAGCGAGGGAAAGAAAGGCTTTTGCCATTTTCATCGGCGTCGTAAAGTCCCGCTTGCCTTGTATAATGCGATAGGGATTTTTCAGGAGCGCTATCTCCCCTTTCAAATCCTCGTTGACGATTTTTTTATAACTTTCCCGCTCGATTTCGCCAAGCGTTCTATATTCCTTGCTTCCAAAATGCAACTTGGCAAAGTTTGGCGCAACTTTCCTTACCAAACGATAGGTTTTCACCTTGATATGATAGGAAAGCGGGCGACGAAAAAGGATCCCTGCAGGCCCCGTAAACACGATCCGATCCGCCTCGTAGCCGAAGGAGAGCAATTTCACCGCCACTCGCGCGCCGAAAGAATGGGCGACGATATGCGGACGTTTCACACCCACGGCGGATAAAAACTGTGCGGTTAGGTCGGCGTAATCGGAAACGGACAACGACTCCGTCAACTTTGCGCTTTTCCCCATCCCCCAAAAATCGAAAGCGGTCACGCGAAAACGTTGCGAAAAATATTCGATTTGCCCTAAAAAACTTTCCTTAAAAGACTGAAAACCGTGCAAAAACACCAAATCCTTGCCTTTCCCCTTTTGTAGAAATGAAAGATCGGACAATCGAAATTCCGTTTTTCGCCCCTCCGTTATAATTTTTTTTGCATTACGATGGCATCCTCGCCGTCGGGATAATACCGCGACCGTGCGTAGATTCCTTGATATCCTCTGCTTAGATATAGCCGAAGCGCCGGCGAATTAGACACTCTTACTTCCAAAATCGACGTTTCCGCTTGCCGTTTTTTCGCCTCTTCTTCCAAGGCGGACATAAGAATCATCCCCAGCCCTTTTCGGCGATGGTCTTTTGCGACGGCGAGGTTGTCGATTTCGGCGTTTTCAAACAAAATCGTCTCACAACCGTAGCCGATAATCTCCCCGTCCTCTTCCGCGAGCACCCCATAAAAATATGGGGAAGAAAAACCGCTTGCGAACATTTCAAACGTCCAAGGGTCTTTGAACGACTCCTTTTCGAGCCTAGAAATCGCCAAAATATCCTCGTATTTCCAAGTCCGTAAAGTCATGCGTGACCTCCCTCGAGGTTGAGCTCCGCTTGGCTTTTGCGAATATATAACGCGGAAAGTTCCCCAGCGTAATCCATTTTCCCTACCGTGGCGTCGTACAACCCCTCGCTCGGCGAAAGCACTTGCACCCCCGAAAGAGGCAACGGCGTGAGCGCGCAAAGGGTATACCCCTCTTTTTGCAACCGCTTCACTTCCTCTTCGTTTACGTAGGAGGGCGGGATTACCTCTTTCATTCCTTGATAACCGCACGCGTAATAATTCCCGTGTAGCGCATCGCAAAGAACGAGGATTTTATCCCATTCTCTTTTGCCATTATATGCAACGAGATCGAAGGTTGTGATAGGTACGGACGGCTTGCCCGTCGCAAGACAAAACCCTTTCGTCGTGGCGATACCAATCCGAATCCCCGTAAACGAACCCGCACCTACGACGCACGCAAACGCGTCGAAATCGTGAACGGTTTTGCCTATTTTTTGGAGCAGAGCGTCGACGGTGGGCAAAAGCTTCGTCGAATGTTTCATCGAGCAGTCCTCGTCGAACACGCAAAATTTCTCGCCGTCCAAAACGGCGAGCACGGTCAAATAGGCGTTGCTTGTGTCAATCGCTAAAAAGTTCTTCAATATCGTATCTCTCTTCGTTGTTCGTCTATTTTTAGAATACTCACTTTTTTACAGCCCTTGGGCAAAAGCGGAGCGATGTTTTGCGACCACTCGACAAGGCAAATTCCGCCCAAATCGAAATAGTCCGCAAGCCCAAGCTGTTCCGCTTGCGCCACGCTTTCAATCCGATAGCAATCGTAGTGGAAAAGTCTGCCGTCGTAATCGTTCATATACGCGTAGGTGGGGCTGGTCACCTCCTCTTCAATTCCGAGTCCCTCGGCAATTCCTTTGGCAAAAACGGTTTTCCCCGCGCCCATATCTCCGCCGAGAAGCACCACGTCGCCCGCCGTCAAGGTTTTTGCATATTCTTTTGCAAAGGATATCGTGTCCTCTCTCGATTTTGAAATGTACGTTGCCATATCTTTATTATAATACCTTCTTCTAATTTTTGCAATTCTTTTGAAATTAAATTTTCAGTTTCTTCAAGAAAGTGGACAACCTTTTGTATAAAAGAATCGTCAAAAGACTTATAAGCGCCGTTTTAATGAGGTTGAAAAGCAAAATCGCCCCCCAAAACGCCGAAAACGCCTCCGCCACCGTCATTCCGAAAATGCTACCGCCAAACAAATAAGCGTAAACGGGGAAAATCAAAAGTCGATTGCAAAGAAGCGCGATCCACGTCGAAAAGACACACGACGAGGCGAGTGAAAAAACGACCGGCTTAATCCCTTTCTTATAGCGGTATAAGATCGAGGGGAAAAGCAAAAACGAACTCGTCATCAAAAAGTTAGCAAGCTCACCCGCGCAAAGGGAAGAGGAACTTAAACAGCGAAACCCCTCTTTGAAAAGGCAAACGAGTACCCCCTCTATCGGCCCTAATAAAAAGGAAATAAGCACGATAAACACGTTCCCAAAATCCAATTTCAAAAAGCTTGCCCCAAACAAAGGCAAGGGGATTTCCAAAAGGCTCACCGCGTAGGATAGAGCGACAAAAATTGCCACAAGCGCCATTCGTTTAGCGGTAAAATGCTTCTTGAAAAACTCTTTTACCGAACGTTTATTTTTGTTCTCACCCGTTAAACTCGTACCTGCTCTATCCATTTCTTTTTCTTCCATTTTACACCTCGTAAAAATAGCCCCGATTTCCATCGGGGCGTAGCGATCGTTCCAAAAAAAGATCGTCTTGTTTTTTCTTTTTCCGTCCGGACTATACCGTCGGTTTTGGAATCGCACCAAATCGGGAGCTTTCGCTCTTCGCAGACTATACTGCCGGTGGGGAATTTCGCCCCGCCCCAAAGATTAAATTTTTGTTAGCGAATATCGTTTTCGTAAACGGGGAAGCGATCGCAGAGCTCTTTTACAAAAGCCTTGACCTCCTCAAAGCAAGCTTCCTTTTCGCGTATCACACGCGCAATGAGGCGCGCAACAGCCCTACATTCTTCTTCCTTGAACCCACGCGTCGTGACGGCAGGCGTTCCCACGCGAAGTCCGCTCGTGATAAACGGCGAAGCCGTTTCGAAAGGAATGGTGTTTTTGTTCGCCGTGATATGCACTTCGTCGAGCATTTTTTCCAAGTCTTTCCCCGTCACGCCCGTTTCGGACAGGTCGATGAGCATCAAGTGGTTATCCGTACCGCCGGACACGAGGCGAAGTCCCTCTTTGATAAATTCGTCCGCCATCGCTTTTGCGTTTGCCACCACTTGGCGTTGATACGTCTTAAATTCTTCCGACAACGCCTCTTTGAACGCCACCGCCTTTGCAGCGATGATATGCATAAGCGGTCCGCCTTGCGTTCCCGGGAACACCGCTTTGTCGATTTGCTTAGCGTACGCCTCCTTGCACATAATCACGCCCCCACGAGGACCGCGGAGGGTTTTATGCGTCGTCGTCGTCACGAAGTCTGCGTAAGGCACGGGAGAGGGGTGTACGCCTGCGGCGATCAACCCTGCGATATGCGCGATATCCACCATCATATACGCGCCGACTTTATCGCAAATTTCGCGGATACGAGCAAAGTCGAGAACTCTAGGGTACGCGCTTGCGCCCGAGACGATGAGTTTGGGTTTACATTCGAGCGCGATCCGTTCCATCTCGTCGTAATCAAGGCGTTCGGTTTCTTTGGATACGCCGTAGGAAACGAAGTTGAAATAACTCCCCGAAACGTTGACGGGCGAGCCGTGCGTCAAATGTCCGCCGTGGGAAAGGTCCATACCCATCACCGTATCGCCCGGTTTAAGCATAGCGAAATATACCGCAAAATTCGCTTGCGCTCCGCTATGCGGTTGTACGTTACAGTGGTCGCATCCGAATAATTTTTTCAAACGGTCCCTTGCCAAATCTTCCGCCACGTCCACGTATTGGCATCCGCCGTAATACCGTTTCGCAGGCAAGCCCTCGGCGTATTTATTGGTCAAATGCGAGCCTGCGGCTGCAAGAACTGCGGGAGATACCACGTTTTCGCTTGCGATGAGTTCAATGTTTTCCCTTTGGCGATTGAGTTCGTCTTGCATCGCCTCATACACTTCGGGGTCTGCTTTTTTCAACAAGGTCATATCTATCATAAACTACTCCTAATCCCCTACGTGGGGGTGATTTTTTTCTTTCTTATATAGTATAACACAGCGGAGTTTTTTTGTCAATTGTAGAGAGATAAAAAATCCCCTCGCTTGAAAAATGCGAGGGGATTTTTTTGCAAATTTTCTTTTATTTTTGAGCCGCAGCCACTTGTTTTGCGATTTCTGCGCCGAAGTCTTCGCTCTTCTTTTCAAGGCCTTCGCCCATAATGAAGAATACGAAACGGTTGATCTTCGTGCCTTGCAAAACGTCCGTGATCGTTTTCTTGTCGTCCTTGATGAACGCTTGCTTTAAGAGGCAGTTTTCTTCGTAGAATTTCTTGATTCTACCAAGTACCATCTTTTCTGCGATCGCTTCGGGCTTGCCTTCGTTGATCGCTTGTTGCTTGAGAACTTCCTTTTCTCTATCCAAAGCGTCGGTAGGAACGTCTGCTTCGGTGAGGTATTGCGGTTTCGTGAACGCAATTTGAAGGGTCACGTCGTGCGCGATTTCCTTTGCAGCGTCCGTTTCTTCGCCTGCTACGTCAAGCATAACGCCGAGTTTTCCGCCAAGGTGGATATAGCTTGCGAGGAAGCCGTCCGTTTCATAGAGCGCAAATCTTCTGATGGCAAGGTTTTCACCGATAACGGCGATCTTGCCTTTCAATTGTTCTTCAACGGTAGAATCGTTCATCTTGCAAGCAAGAAGTTCTTGTACGTCTTTGGGTTCGTTTGCGAGGATCACTTTGCAAACGGCCGTAGCAAACGCCGAGAAATCGGGGTTCTTTGCAACGAAGTCGGATTCGCAGTTCACTTCGATAAGCACGCCTTTATTTCCTTCCTTGTGGCAAAGAACGATACCTTCTGCCGCGATACGGGACGCTTTCTTTTCCGCTTTCGCAATTCCTCTTTCTCTCAAAAGGTCCATTGCTTTGGTCATATCGCCGTCGCTGTCCGTCAATGCTTTTTTACAATCCATAACGCCTGCGCCCGTCTTTTCACGAAGCGCCATTACATCTTTCGCCGTAAATGCCATAGTTCTATTCTCCTTATAATTTTCTTAGCCCCAAACGATTAAGCGTTTGCCTCTTCGTTTGCCACCACTTCTTCGATAGAGGCGGGCTCTGCGGGAGCTTCTTCCGTCATAGGAAGGAGCGCTTCTTCCCCTTGATTTGCTTCGATGACTGCGTTTGCGATTACCGACGCGATAAGTTTGATCGCGCGGATAGCGTCGTCGTTGCCAGGGATCACGTAGTCGATCAATTCGGGATCGCAGTTGGTGTCGGTGATAGCCACGACGGGAATACCGAGCGCTTTTGCTTCCTTGATTGCAATGTCTTCGTTGTTAGGGTCAACCACGAACATAACGCCGGGGAGGGATTTCATAGCCTTGATCCCGCCAAGGTTCGTTTGCAATTTGCCCATTTCCTTTTTAAGAAGCATAACTTCTTTCTTGGGAAGTTCGTCGAACGTGCCGTCTGCTTCCATCTTTTCAAGCTTTTCAAGACGTTCTACTCTCGATCTCATCGTCTTGAAGTTGGTAAGGCAACCGCCGAGCCAACGCGCGTTGATGTAGTATTGACCGCATCTTTCTGCTTCTTCTTTAATAGCGTCTTGCGCTTGTTTCTTCGTACCAACGAACAAAACGCTCTTGCCTGCTTTCGCGCTTTCGCAAACGAACGAATACGCTTCTTCGATCAAGTTTGCCGTAAGTTGCAAGTCAATGATGTGAATGTCGTTTCTTGCCGCGAAGATGTACTTCTTCATTTTGGGATTCCACTTTCTCGTTTGATGACCGAAATGAACGCCCGCTTCGAGAAGCTGTTTCATAGTGATAACTGCCATAATTCAAACCTCCGTTTCTCCTCCTCGTCTTGCGTTGGCTCGCAACTTCATCCGCATGAAAGATTTACGGACACGGATTGCGCGCAAGGATCGAGTGTGAATTTTTAGCTTTTTCATTGTATCATAAAGCAAAAAGGAAAGCAAGCGGTTTTGCACGCTTTTCCCTCCTTTTTTTCGCTTTTTGCTATTTTTTTGACGGTTTTTGGTCTTTTTTTACCCGTTTTCGTTCGAATATTGACTCTCCCATAGCGTTTTATAAAAACCGCCTTTTGCGAGCAACCCTTCGTGCGTGCCTTGGTCGACGATTTTACCGTGGTCGATCGCAACGATCCAGTCCGCCGAAACGATGGTGGAAAGACGGTGCGCAATCACGAAACAGGTTTTCCCCTCCATCAATTTCCGCATCGCTTTTTGCACGTAAACTTCCGTCCGAGAATCGACGTCGCTCGTCGCCTCGTCCAAGATCAAAAGCGGTTTATTCGCCAAGAACGCGCGCGCGATCGTGAGCAATTGTTTCTGTCCGCCCGAGAGCGAAGTATTCTTGATCGGCGTATCGTAGCCTTGCGGTAAAAGTTCGATAAACCCGTCCGCGTACGCCGTTTTACATGCCTCGATCACCTCCTCTTTCGACGCCCCCTCTTTGCCATAGGCAACGTTTTCCGCCACCGTCCCCTCGAATAGCCACGTGTCCTGAAGCACCATCGCAAATTGCTCTCGCACGCTACCCTTTTCTAAACGGCAAATATCTTCTCCGTCCAAAAGAATCTTCCCATTTTGCGGATCGTAAAAACGCATCAACAAATTGACAAGCGTCGTTTTTCCACCGCCCGTAGGGCCGACGATCGCAATCTTTTGCCCCGCGGAAACGCTGAGGTTTAACCCCTCGATCAGCGGTTTGTCCGCGTCGTAGGAAAAGTCCACCCCTTCGAACGCGACGTCCCCCTTTGCGGGCTTTTCGAAAAACCCCTCTTCTTGTTCCATTTCGGGTAAATCCAAAAAATCGTACACCTTCTTTGCCGACGAGTTAACTTTGAGCGCCGATGAAAATCCCCAAGCGATCTGTTCTAACGGAGCGGAAAAGTTTTTGGAATAGAGGATAATCGTAATCACGCTCGCAAGGGATATTTTTCCTTGTACGGCGAAATATCCGCCGAGCAGACAAACGACGATAAAGGACAAATGGTTGACCAAAGAAACGAGCGGGGAGATGAGAGAGGAAAGAAAGTTCGCCCTCTCGCTCAACCGATACGTCTCTTCGCAACGCTCGTTATGCCTTTGCACGAACGACTCTTTCATCTGGAAATTTTTCGTCGTGGCAAACCCCGCGTAGCACTCTTGCACGCACGAATTCACTTCTTCGTAGTTCTTTCCCCAAAGTTTGTCGTAATACTTACCGCTCTTGTTGGAAATGGCTACGGACACCAAAAGAGACAGGGGCGATATGCACAAAACAAGTAGTCCGATCCAAGGATTTTCAAGGAGCAACATCACCGCCATTACGAGCATTTGCAATCCGCCCATCAAAAACACGTCCATCGCCTCTTGCACGTATCCTCCCATAGACCCCGCATTGTTGTTCACGCGCGTGACCATCTCTCCCACCGTTTGCTTGTCTAAATAGGAAAGGGGGAGGCGGGAAATTTTATCGGTGAGAAGTATCCTCTTTTCCCCCGAAATGCGCACGGATACCGTATAGTTGAACAGCATCGACTTTCCCCAAGAAGAAAGGGCGTAAACGAGGTACACCCCCGCTAAAAGTAGGAGGGCAGGTGTGAGTTTACGAAGAAATTCTCCTCCCTTTCCGCCCGTTTTCGTAAACGATTCGATCTCGCCGAAAATCCAACCGATAAGGCGTGGGGAAAGGGCGTTGCAAGCGATAATGACGAGGGCGAGAAGGAGAATAATTAGCAACCGTCCCCTCAAACGACTCAAATCTATAAGCAGTCTTGAAAAACCGCTTTTTGTTTTTTCTTTTTTCATAACCGACCTCCTTGCGAGAGGTAAATTTCACGATAGGTTTGCGAGGATGCGAGAAGCTGCTCGTGCGTCCCCTCCGCCACCAACTTGCCCGCGTCGAACAGGAAGATTTTATCGCACGTCCGCGCGGAAGATATCCGTTGCGATACGATAATCTGTGTCCGTCCCTCAAGCCGTCTTGCCAGCGCGGAACGCACCTCCTTTTCCGTCTTATAATCGAGCGCGGAAAAACTGTCGTCGAAAATATACACGGGAGCGTCTTTCAAAAGGGCGCGGGCGATCGTCAAGCGTTGTTTTTGTCCTCCCGACAAATTCCCACCCCTTTCGCTGATCAAAAATCCTCCCCCTTTTTCCTTGTATACCTCTAACATTCTGCTATCGGCGAGGGCGGAGGCAATCTCCTCTCTCGTCGCCGTTTGCCCCAAGGCGACCGAAGAAAAGAACTCGCCCGAGAACACCGTATCCCGTTGCATCGCGCAAGAAACGTTTTCTCTCGCCGTCACGGGCGAAAGGGTTGCAACGTCCTGTTCGCCGAAATAAATCCGTCCTTTTTGCGGAGCGAAATGGGAGCAAAGCAGTTTGACGATCGTACTTTTCCCCGAACCTGTTCCTCCTAAAAATGCAACCGTGCTACCCTCTTCGATGGACAAACTCACGTTTTCTATCGCGTACCTTTCGCTGTCGTCGTAGGAAAAGGAAACGTTTTCGAAACGAATTTTTCCGCTTTTGATAAGATCTCCTCCCTCTTTTTCGCTTTCGGCGTTCAACACTTCCACGAGCCGTGAACAAGTGACTTTCAAGCGAGGAATTTGCGAGAGGGAAAAGGAGATCATCAAAATCGCCGAGGAAATAAGCCCCACGTATTCCACCACCGCCAAAATATTCCCCGCCGTCAATTTCGAGGAGGGAGAAATTACACGACTCGCGCCGACGAACAAAATGAAAACGGTGGCAACGTTGAGTAAAAAGGTGGAAAAGGGAGTGACGAGTTCGCTACGGAAATTGCCTTGTATGACCCTCTTCGTCCGCTCGCGCGTGACCCGTTCGCTTCTTTCTTGCTCCTTTCCCTCACGATTGAACGCGCGAATGACGCGTATCCCCGAAATCCTTGCCCCAACGATCTCGTTGAGTTCGTCGTCCTTTTCGTCCGCGAGTTTCCAGAACAAATGCACTCTTTTGGTAAACAGGTAAATACACCCTAAAACGACGGGAGCAAAGGCAAGCATAATTAGGGCGAGAACCCAATCCCTTTGAAACGCCAATACGCTCCCTGCGACGAGCAAAAAGGGGATAGACGTGAGCGCGCTAAAAATTGCGCCGATGATATCTCCCACGCGGTTGACGTCCTCCGTCGTTCGACTCAAAAGCGCCCCCTCTCCGATTTTGGAAAAATCGCCGATGGACAAACTGCACGCCTTTGCAAACACTTCTTTTCTCAGCTCCACGTTAAAACGAATCATCACGCGGTTGCAAATCTTGCTTCCGAGAATGGTAAACGCGACGCTAAAAAGGGTGACGAGAAGCATCACGCCACACGTTCTTCGTACGAATCCCATATCCCCTTGCGACACCCCCTTGTCGACGACCATCGTCATAAGGGTAGGCAACGCTACCGAACAAAGGGTAGATAATATAAGTAGAACTCCTCCGCAAGAAAGCGGAAGAGCATATTTTTTTAATCGTTTTAATATCTCTTTCATTTCTTTATTTTACAACCCTTTTTCTTTTTTTGTAGGCGAAAACAAAAAATCAACCGTCTCTCGCTATATTAGAGCTGACGGTTGAATCTTTTAAAGTAATACAACGATACGATTCTTATGCGAAATCCCCTAAAAAGGAGAGATTATTCTCCACCGCCACCTACGCCTACGAGGTGGTCTACGGGTAAGGAAAATAAAATTCCGCCTGCGTCCGTCTTTAAGCCAAGCGCGTCTTTTATGGCGTTCATGATCGGCATTTTGCCTTCTTTCGTCGCCAAAATCGCTAAAATTTCCGTTTCTTTTTGCAACGTGATCCCAATCAGCTGTTCCGCTTTTTGGTTGTTGAGGGTCATAGCGTGAATGAGCGTACCACCGCCTGCGCCGGCGTTTCTCGCTACGTCCATAACCTCTTCCGCGTATCCGCTTTGTACCGCCACGATAATCAGTTCGTGCGTCCTTTTTTCGCTCATTTTTCTCTTCCTCCCGCTCTCTTTATTCCCTTTTCCCGCCAAGCCTTTAATAAGTCCGTTTGCAATAATTCCGCTGATTCCCGACAAGGGCAAGGTAAAACAAATTCCCTTCCCTACGAGGTAGAGCGACATCTCCTTTTGAATCCCGTCCAAAATCGACCTTTCACAGCTTTCTGGAATAAGAGAAAGCACGACCTTTTTTCCTTTTCCGCCAAGCCCTAAATAATCCAAAATAGCCGTTCTTGCCGTACCAAACCCGTCGAACGCGTAGCTTAAACTCGCGTTTTCCCGATTGCAAATTTCCGTGATTTCCACACCGTCTTTATCGTCGACGATCGCGACGAGAAGTTTAATCCGTTCGTCCGCTTTTACCGTGCGTTTGCTCAGAAAGATTCTTCTCTTTTCTTCCATATCACACCTCGTATTCCAAAATCACGTCTTCTTCCGCAAGGAAGTTCTTCTTATACGTGGACGCCTTATGTTTATAGACGATCCCAAGCACTTGAATACTGATAAGGGGAGCAAGCGCCACGAGCGCTATGCACCCGAACGCGAGGGTCATTACCTCCGACGGCGCTATCGCGCTACAAGAACCGATCGCCATAGGCAGAATGAACGAGGACACCATCGCCCCGCTCGCCACACCGCCCGAGTCGAACGCAATCCCCGTGAATAAATCGGGGGTAAAGGGCATCAACGCGAGGGCGACCAAATACCCCGGCACAAGGACGTACAAAATATTAAACCCGACCAAAATGCGGAGCATAGCAAACCCGAGCGCTACGCACACGCCGAGGCAAAGCCCTTTCTTCATCGCGGACGCCGTCACCGCGCCTGCGCTCATTCGTTCTACTTGCTTGTTGAGGACGTACACAGCCGGCTCCGCCGCCACGACGAAATACCCGAAAATCATGCCCACGGGAACGAGCAGAGCGCCGTTCCATTTTTTTGCTAAAATACTTCCTATCTCGCTCCCTACGGGCAAGAACCCAATGCCTGCGCCCGTCAAGAAGAAAGAAAGTCCTAAAAAGGAATAAATCATACCGATGGACACTTTGAGAAATTGCCGTTTGTGGAAAACTTTCGTCACCGCTTGAAAAAGCAAGGTAAACACGGCGATCGGCGCAAGCGCTATCGCCACTTCCTTACAATATTCCAAAAATCCTACGGAAAGGACTTTGAAAAGTCCCGTCGTCGAATTGGGGATTTCGATCGTCGTCGGGGTGTAAACCCCTCCGTTCACTTTACAAACGATCCCTAAAATCAAAACGGCTAAAATCGGACCGAGGCTCGCGAGGGCGACCAAACCGAAACTGTCTCCACCGCCTTTTTTGTCCGCTCTAACGGCGGCAACGCCCACGCCGAGCGACATAATAAACGGCACGGTGACCGGTCCCGTCGTCACACCGCCCGAATCGAACGATAACGCCCAAAAACTGGACGGAACGAACAAAACCGCCACGAGGAACAAAATAGGATAGAAAAATGCAAGTATGTATTTGAGGCGTATGCCGAACAATATTCTCAGCATCGCAATCATAAGGAATATCCCCACCCCCACCGACACGGTGAGAATAAGCACCATATTTTCCACGTCCGGGACTTGTTCCGCCAAAATTTGGAGGTCGGGCTCGGCGATCGTCACGATCACGCCTATCACGAAACTGATAAAAGCGATGAGCCACACCTTTTTACTTTTCGTAAGGGTTGCCCCCACCCGTTGCCCGATGACGAGCATCGACTGGTCCGCGCCAAGGGTAAAGAGCGCAGTCCCCACAACGAGCAAGACGGCGCCGAGCGCAAACAATAAGAGCGCCCCCGTTTTTAAGGGGGTAAAACTTATCGCAAGTAAAAGTACCACCAAACAAATGGGGGCGATGGAAGAGAACGATTCTCTTATTTTTTCCTTTAATATATCTTTCATTTTGATCCTACGAAACAAACGAGTCTTTCCCAAAGACAACGAAAAAGGCTCGCAAACGACTCAAACAATCAATCTTCGCCGTCTAACTTTTTTGCGTCCTCACTATTTTCATACGCTTCGTATTCTTTGCAAAACTCCGCAAACACTTCGTCCATAAGTTCGTCGTCTTGCATCGGCTCTAACACTTGATCTTCCCCCTCGCCGACGAGATGATAGATTACCACTTCGTCCTCTTCCTCTTCCGTTTCCGGTTCTGCTTGTTGGAAGAAGCAATACCATTCTTTCTTATATTCGATCGTTCCTACGTGCAAAAAACGAACGACGTTTCCTTCTTCGTCTTCTAGTTCAATGATGTTTTGCTCGTATTCTTCTTGCTCTAATTCTTTGCTCATAACTATCTCCTTTTTCTTGTTTTCTTGTTTTTTTCTTTGCAAATAACTTTCTAAAATATAGGACGCGGCGATACTGTCCACCGTCTTTTTCCAATTTTCCCGTTTCGTTCCGCCGTCCATTTGCGCTTGATGAGCCTGCTTCGTGGTAAACCGTTCGTCCTCAAGCTCGATGGGAAGAGAGGTTTTTTCTCGCATTGCGTCGATGAATCTTTGCGTTTTTTCCGTCTGTTCGCTCCTCTCTCCGTCGGTAAAAAACGGCATACCGCAAACGATGACACCCACCCCTTTTTCTTCGGCGATTTTTACGACGTTTTCCACGTCCTCCCAAAATCGACCTTTCCGAAAATACGTTTCCGTGGGAATCGCGTATTCGTTAAAGGGATCGGACACCGCAACGCCGATCCGTTTGTCGCCTATATCAAAGGCTATCGCTCTTTTTTCTACCATATTCGTATTATACCATAAAATCCTCTTCCCGTCTATCGTTTTGGGAAAATTTTTTATCCTTTCCCCCCTTTTTTTTCGACAAAATCGGGCATAGTTTTCCAAAATCCTCGCATACTACGAATAGACGACGTTTTCAAGGAGGAAATTATATGGAAAAATTCGCAGTCGGCTTGCTCGTAGGTATGATAGGCGGGGCTGTTCTTACCGCCAACAACTATAAAATGCGCGCCCTCGTGAAAAAAGGGCAAGGGGAAGTAAAACGAAAAATCGACGAAATGCTCGACGAAAAACTCGCCGAAGTCGAAGAGGACACCGAACCAAAAAAGAAGAAGAGCAAATAAAATTCGACACGAAAAAACCGCCTTTCGCAAGGCGGTTTTTTTGGTTTAGTTGAGCACCTCAGGCGCTTCGCCTCTATCCTCGGGGAACATCGTTCCTGCGGGAATGACGGGCAAAATAAGCGGATTTACGAACGCGTTTGCCGTAAGCGAGGTCACCGCCGCGCGAAGGTAAGGATATACGACTTCCGTCATCGAAATGACGAGCAGTTGTCTGTCCTCCGCCGTTTCCACTTCTTCCGCTTCGAAAATACCGACGAGGCGGGCTTTTAAGTTAAAGGGCTTGGGTTCTTGTTCCGTGGACTCCACTTTTACTTCCATCGTCACGAAGAAAAGTTTGTCGTTTTCTTTCACTTGACGAACGGTGCGGGAGAATTGGGGTTTAATTTCAATTTTAGCGTTCTTATCGAGTTTGATGTGGTTGATCGTATAAGAAAGCTCTTCGGCTGTCACGCCTCTCAATGCATATTTCATAATAAAATACCTTTTCCTTATAAATTATTTTCGTTCATTATAGCACAATTCTTTTCGTTTGTCAACGCTATGTGCGAAAAAAGAGCTTGCGCTTTCGTTTTTTATTCCAGCTCGAACGCGCCCGTATATAACTGATAATACACCCCTTTTTGTTCGATGAGTTGTTCGTGCGTCCCTCGTTCGATGATTGCGCCGTGGTCGAGCACCATAATCGCGTTCGACTTGCGGACGGTGGAGAGTCTGTGCGCGATAACGAACACCGTTCTGCCTTTCATCAGTTTATCCATACCGTCTTGCACGAGCGCTTCCGTTCTCGTGTCGATCGAGGAGGTCGCCTCGTCCAAAATCATAACGGGCGCGTCCGCAACCGCCGCGCGCGCGATCGAAAGGAGTTGCCGTTGCCCTTGGGAGAGGTTTGCGCCGTTGTTCGTCAGCATCGTTTGATACCCCTCGGGGAGTCTCGTGATAAAGTCGTGCGCGTTGGCGAGCTTTGCCGCCTCCATACATTCCTCCTCCGTCGCGTCCAATCTGCCGTAGCGGATATTTTCCATCACCGTGCCAGTGAAGAGGTTTACGTCTTGCAAGACGATACCAAGACTGCGACGAAGGTCTTCCTTTTTGATTTTTTGGATATTGATTCCGTCGTAGCGGATCTTGCCGTCTTGAATTTCGTAAAACCGATTGATGAGGTTGGTGATCGTCGTTTTCCCTGCGCCCGTCGCGCCGACGAACGCGATTTGTTGACCGGGTTTTGCATACAGCGTCACGTCTTTTAACACTTGCTTTTCGGGTACGTAGCCAAAATCCACGTTTTCCAGCTCGATATCCCCTTTGAGTTCGGTATAGGTACAAGTGCCCTCCGCTTTATGGAAGTGTTTCCACGCCCAAAGACCCGTGTGTTTTTGGGTATTCGCCTCAACGATATTGCCCTCCTCGTCTTTGGTAGCGTTCACGAGGGTCACGTATCCCTCGTCCTGTTCGAGGGTTTCGTCCATCACGGCGAACACGCGCGACGTCCCGGCAAGCCCCATTGCGATCATAGACACCTGCTGCGACATTTCGTTCATCGCTTGCGACGAGCGTTTGGACATACCAAGGAAAGGAATAACCGCGCCGAGGGTAATGCTCGTCACACCCGTAAACAAATTGGAAAAGTTCGGATTCGGGCAAGAGGTGGAAAGCAAAAGTCCTCCGCAAAGGGCGAGGAACACGTACGCAAAATTCCCGATGTTCCCTAAAATAGGCCCTAAAATATTCCCGAAAAGGTGCGCCTTTTTGGCGTTTTCATATAAATTTTCGTTGTATTTGTCGAAATCTTTTTTGGCTTGTTCTTCGTGCGTGAACACTTTCACTACCTTTTGCCCTTTAATCATTTCTTCGACGAAGCCTTCTTCCTCCGCGATCGCGCGCTGTTGCGCCACCATATACCGACCAGATTTTCCACCGATCGTCTTGACGACGAAGAACATTCCGCCCATACAAAGCAAGAATACCCCCGTCATAATAAAGCTGTAAGAAAGCATCAAAGAAAGGGCTACGATAAGGGTCAACCCGCTCGAAAAGAGGGTGGGGATACTTTGCCCCACGAGTTGGCGAACGGCGTCCGTATCGTTCGTGTACGCGGACATGATCTCGCCGTGCGCGTGCGTATCGAAATATTGAATGGGGAGTTTTTGCATTTTGTCAAACATATCCTTTCGCAAATGATACAACACCCCTTGCGTGACGACCGCCATAATGCGGTTGTATAAGAAGGTGGAAAAGAGCGCCACCGCGTACACGCACCCCATCAAAGTGACGTTGCGAATGAGAAGTCCTTTCACGCTCGCCCAACCGTTTTGGACGCCGGGCGTAAACACCTCGTCGATGTTCTTTTTCATAAACAGGGAGGAAACGAATCCGCCCGTCGCCGAAAGGATCAAGCAAACGAACACCAATAAAATGTGCCACTTATAATAGCTAAATACGTATTTGAGTAGGCGTTTTGCCGTGCCTTTTTTAATCGCGCCCTTGGGTACGGGCATACCGCGTTTTCCTTTCATCGCCATTACGCCTCACCTCCTTTATCGCTAGCTTTGGTTTGGCTTTCGTACACTTCGCGATAGATTCGACTTGACTTTAACAACTCGCCGTGCGTTCCGCAAGCGACGATTTCCCCGCCGTCGAGCACCAAGATCTTGTCGGCGTTTTCCACCGACGCCACCCGTTGCGCGATAATGATTTTTGTGGTGTTTGGAATTTCGTTTGCAAGCCCCGAGCGAATCAGCGCGTCCGTTTTGGTATCGACCGCCGACGTCGAGTCGTCGAAAATCAAAATTTTAGGTTTGCGCAAAATAGCGCGCGCAATACAAAGCCGTTGCTTTTGTCCGCCCGAAACGTTCGTACCGCCCTGTTCGATATGCGTGTCGTAGCCGTCGGGGAAAGAGGATATAAATTCGTCCGCTTGGGCAATTTGGCAAGCGCGAACGAGCTCCTCGTCCGTAGCGTCCTTGTTTCCCCAACGCAAATTTTCTTTGATCGTTCCCGAGAAGAGGACGTTCTTTTGCAACACGACGGAAACCTCTTGTCTTAACGTGTCTAAATCGTAGTCCTTGACGTTCACACCACCGACGAGCACTTCCCCCTCGGTCGCGTCGTACAGACGAGGAATGAGCTGAATGAGGGTGGTTTTAGACGAACCCGTTCCGCCCAAAATCCCCACCGTTTCGCCCGACGCGATGGAAAGATCGATATCCGACAGCGCGTATTTTTCCGCGGACGCGGAATATTTGAATTGCACTCCCTTAAATTCTATCGAACCGTCCTTCACTTCTTTCACGCCGTTTTCGGGGCTGACAAGGTCGGATTTTTGCTGTAAAACTTCGCTAATTCTCTTCGCCGATTCCACGGACATCGTAAGCATGACCGTGATCATTGCAACCATCATCATCGACGAGAGCATTTGCACGCCGTAGGTAATGACCGCCGAAAGTTCGCTCGGCACGAGCTCTCCTACGATAGCGGCCCCATTCCAACTGCCCGTTTTTACGATCAAATATCCACCGATAAAGGAAATGAAAATCGACGAAAGATACATCGCGAACATCATAACGGGGGAGGTGAGCGCCAAGATTTTTTCCGCGCGCGTGAAATCGCCTTGTACCTCTCTTGCCGCTTTGTCGAATTTTTCTTGTTCGTATTCCTCTCTCACGTACGCCTTGACCACGCGAATTCCGCCGACGTTTTCTTGCACGGAATTGTTGAGAGCGTCGTATTTTTTGAAAATCCGTCTAAACAACGGCATTACCTTTCTCATAATGAGCATCAGCGCCGTAAACAAAATGGGCACGATCACGACGAACACCAAAGCGAGCTTCCAATTGATCGACATACTCATCACCACCGAGAAAATGAACATCAAGGGCACGCGCACGACGATTCTAAGGCACATTTGATAGGCTTGTTGCACGTTCGTCACGTCGGTCGTAAGCCGAGTGACGAGGGAAGAGGTGGAGAATTTATCCACGTCTTTGAAAGAAAACCCTTGCACCGAATAAAACAAGTCCTTTCGCAAGTTTTTCGCAAACCCGCAACTCGCTTTCGCGGCGAATCTGCCCCCCATAATCCCCGAAATGATCGAGAATATGGCAAGCCCTACCATAATTCCGCCGTATTTCAAAATTTGCGAAACGGGGGCGGATCCTTCTAACATTTTCGCCATCATAAAGGGAATTAAGCACTCGCAAACCGCCTCTAAAACCATAAACAACGGGGTTATGATCGACGATTTTTTGTATTCCCGAACGCTTCCTAGCAACGTTTTAATCATTTTTTACTGCCTCTTTCTTCTTTTTTCTCTTCTTTTCCCCGTCGCATTCGCACCCGCCAAGGTTTTGATACACCCTGTCTAAAAAGGCGGAAAATTCTTTCTTTTCCTCCTCGGAAAAACCGCCGAGCAACAACGCTTCCGTCTTTTGCCGATCGTCTTTCATCTTACGGAAATGTACCTTTTCCTTTTCCGTAAGAAAAACGATTTTCGCGCGCTTATCCTGCTCGTCTTGGCACACCGAAACAAGCCCCTTTTCCGCAAGCCGTTTGACCAGCCCGAATACGGTCGCGTGCGAGCAGTCGAAATACTTCTCGATCTCCGTCATTTTCGCCGCGCCGTTCGCCTGCGTGTGCAAATACCACAAAATCCTTCGTTGCGCGTACGTGACGTCACGGCGGTTCGGACGCTCGTTCGCCCGTTTTTCTAATTTCTCCGAAATTTTCTTAAAGTAAAATCCTACGCAAGTAGTCATTCAACGCCTCCTTTTTCTCGGCTTTTTCAAACACTCTTATAGTATATGTAGCAAGCTACAAAAAGTCAAGTGTTTTCCCCTAAAAAACTTAATTTTTTTGAGATTTTTACAAAAGGCAAACGTAGTTTGCGCAAAAAGTTGAATTTCCTCTCGCGCCTTATTGATTTGCCCTCGATTTTTTTCAAAAAGAGAACAAAAATCCCCTCGCCGAACACGGTGAGGGGGTTTTTCTTTTACGATTAGTCTGCGATAGGATATACGCTGACTTGTTTTTTGTCTTTGCCCAATCTTTCGAAACGAACCGTGCCGTCCACCAAAGCAAAAAGGGTGTCGTCCTTGCCGATGCCTACGTTCGTGCCGGGGTGGATTTTCGTGCCTCTTTGACGCACGAGAATGTTCCCTGCCAAAACGGCTTGACCGTCACAGCGCTTTGCACCAAGTCTTTTAGCTTCGCTGTCTCTACCGTTGTGAGACGAGCCGGTACCTTTCTTATGAGCGAATAAACTGATGAAAATCATTTTTATTTCTCCTTACTTTTTAATTTGTTCGTGGGGATTCCCACATTTTGCAATTAGAGTTCGATTTTTTCGATCTTAACTGCGGTGAAAGGTTGTCTGTGACCTTGCTTTTTGCGTTCGTTTTTCTTCGACTTATACTTGAAGACGATGATCTTCTTCGCTTTGTCTTGTTTTACGACCGTTGCCGTCACTTTCACGTTGGAAACTTCCGCGCCGGTTTTAATCCCGTTCTCGTCAGCAACCAAAAGAGCGCCAAAAGATACCGTTGCGCCTTCTTCTGCGGCGAGTTTTTCCACTCTTACAACGTCGCCTTCGGACACTTTGTATTGCTTGTTCCCGTTTTCAATGATAGCGTACATTTCAGATTTTACCTCCTCTTTCCAGTCTCGAAGAATTGCTAGGCGGTCGCAAAAAAGCGAATTTTTTGCAACGCTTAAAAAGCCCGTTTCTATCGGCTCGGGTATTACTATACCACAATCCCACCCTCCCGTCAAGCATTTTTTCGCCGTTTTTTATAAAAAAAGCTACGTTTTTCGTATATTTGCCCGCTTTTTGGCAAAAATTATCCGTACAAGGAGATTTTTGATTATGGTGGACAAGAAACGAGAAGAATTGCTTGCGGAAATCTATCGCAACGCCCAGCTCGCCCTCACGTCGATCGCGGACATTTTACCCGCGCTTGAGGAGGGGGAACTCAAACAAGAAATTTTACGTCAGCACGAGGAATACGAGAAAATTAGCGCGAAAGCCTCGATGCTCGCAAAAGACCAAGGCTATACGATCAAGCCCCCCAATCCCCTCAAAAAGGCGATGATGTGGAGCTCGATTAAAATGAGCACGCTTACCGACGATTCCCCCTCGCATATCGCTGAAATGATGGTGCAAGGAACGGTGATGGGGATTACGGCAATCAAGTCCTCCCTTTCCGAGCGAGAACCACTGGAAGAAGGGGACGAAATCGTCGCCCTTGCCAAAGAATTTTTAGCCCTCGAGGAAGACTTTGAGGGGATTTTGAAAGGCTTCGTGTAAGCAACGACCCTACCCAACGAAAAAACGCCCTCCGCCGAAAAGGGAGAGCGTTTTTTCCTTTCGTTTTTTCGTTTTATTCCTCCGTGTAATTATACGTAATCGTATAATCGCCCGTATTATTGTCCCAATTTCCCTTATATATCGCCGACCACTTAGCTTCCGTTCCACGATAGTAGACGTTCGTCAAACTCGTGCAATTTTCGAACGCATCCTGGCCAATATATGTCACTCTAGCGGGAATTACCACGCTCGTCAAACTCGTGCACCCATGAAACGTATTTTTCTCAATTCTCTTCACGCCCTCGGGAATTACCACGCTCGTCAAACTTGTGCACCCAGAGAATGCAGAACCCCCTATACTCGTCAAGCTATTTGGAAGCGTAATACTCGTTAAGTTGCTACACCCATAAAACACAGAACTGCCAATGCTCGTCACACCGTCGGGAATTACCACGCTCATCAAGCTATTGCAAAAAGAGAACGCACAATCACCAATACTCGTCAAGCTATTTGGAAGCGTAATATTCGTCAAACTACTGCAATATTCAAACGCAAAACCCCCTATACTCGTCAC
>JAZLBD010000003.1:0-18425 GCA_045613545.1 Christensenellaceae bacterium | reverse complement strand
TGGTGTTTATCAACAAAATTACGTTAGATGAAATGCAAAAACAAATATTGATCAACGCCGTTGTAGAGGCGGTAAAAGAAGTGTTAAAGAAAATTTTATAAAAAGGAAAGGATAGCGAAAAAAATTCGCTATCCTTTTTTGCAATCTGTTTGGGCGGTTTTATGGTAAGCAGGAAATATCCATCACTTTTTCAATCGTTTGGTGCAAAAGTTTCCCTTGCTCGTTTTCCACCGCTTTGTAAAAAACTTCTTTTCCGTCCCGACGGCTTTCAATCAGTCCGCAGTCTTTTAATTTTCGAAGATGGTGGCTCACCGCAGGGCTCGACAT
Source organism: Christensenellaceae bacterium (assembly GCA_045613545.1). Classification (GTDB taxonomy): domain Bacteria; phylum Bacillota; class Clostridia; order Christensenellales; family Borkfalkiaceae; genus Scatosoma. The sequence continues at coordinate 18,098 of JAZLBD010000003.1, read as the reverse complement.
ATTGAGTAGAGAGGAAATATTCATCACACATTCTTCACAGTGGCATACCACCCAATAAATTTTCGCCCGCGTAGGATCGGACAAAAGATCGAAAATACTCGCCACCTTTTCGAAAGTATGCTCCTTACAAAGGTGTTCTTGCATTTTTTCTAACCGTTCTTCCTCCCCGTGGCTATGGGGTAAAAATTTCTTTTCCATGTCTTTATTATAACACAAAATAAATGATTAAGCAATCGTTTTATCTTTCTTTGTGAAAATTACTTGACACGACGCATAAAATATAGTATAATACAATTAAACGGTTGTTTAATTGATAAAACGAGGATGAATATGAAAAAGAGTTATTCGATCGAAGTGGACTGCGCGAACTGTGCGAACGTGATGGAGAGTATGGTGAAAAAGCTGGACGGCGTGATGGGCGTGAGCGTGAATTTTATTTTGCAAAAAATGAGCATTGAATGGTCGGACGAGGTAGACGAAAAGGCGCTTTTGAAAGCGGTGAAAAAGACGTGTAAACGGATCGATGGCGATTTTACGATCGAGGGATAACGATGAAACAAAAACAAAAAATCCTACTCGCGCGCATTTTGCTTACCGCCTCGTTGTTTGCCGTTCTTTTCTTTTTAGACGGCGGGATTTGCGTGGCGCTCGCTTCCGTGGCGTATTTTTTAATCGGCTACGACGTTTTATGGAAGGCGATTCGCGGAATTTTGCGAGGGAGAATACTCGATGAAAACTTTTTGATGGCGGTTGCAACGATCGGTGCGATCGCGCTTGCCGTCTACACAAAAAGCGGGGATTTTTCCGAGGCGATCGCCGTGATGCTATTTTATCAAATCGGCGAATGGTTTCAATCCATCGCCGTGGGGAAAAGTAGGAAAAGTATACAAAAACTAATGAAAATTCGGCCCGATGTCGCCCTTTGGGAAACGGGAGAAGAGAGAGTTTTGGTCGATCCTGCCACCGTGCCCGTGGGGAGTATCGTCGTCGTACAAACGGGGGAACGAATCCCGATCGACGGCGTGGTGATCGAGGGGGAGGCGGCTCTCGATACGTCGGCGCTTACCGGCGAGAGCGCGCCGTTTGACGTTGCTATCGGCGACGAGGTTTTGAGCGGTTCGGTGAATATGACGGGTATGCTCAAAATCAAAACGACGAAGCCGTTTGCAAACTCGACCGTTTCCAGAATTTTGTCGCTCGTGGAAGAAGCGACGAGCAAAAAATCCAAAGCGGAAAAATTCATCTCGAAATTTGCGCGGGTTTATACCCCCGCGGTGTGTCTTTCGGCGCTCCTTTTAGCGTTGTTGCCTCCGCTACTGCTGATTTGTCTTTCCCTTTCCCCTCTTTGGGGAGAGTGGCTATATCGCGCCCTTTCTTTCCTTGTGATCAGTTGTCCTTGCGCGCTCGTCGTAAGCGTTCCGCTCGCCTTTTTTGCCTGTATCGGCGGGGGGAGTAGAGAGGGGATTTTAATTAAGGGCGCGGGCGATATCGAAAAGCTTGCCAAAACGACAGCCGTCCTTATTGATAAGACGGGAACGCTCACGAAAGGGGAGTTCTCCGTCCGTGAAATCCAAGCGGTAGGTATGGAAAAAGAAGAACTGCTATCTTTGGTGGCGCACGCAGAATATTCCTCCTCCCACCCGATCGCTACAAGCTTGAAAAAGGCGTACAAGGGAGTAGATTACAAGCTCGTATCGGGCGTGGAAGCGTTCGGAGGCAAAGGGGTGCAAGCGACCGTTTCCCATAGGCAGGTACGGGTTGGGAAACGGGAATGGATGGAAGAGCAAGGGGTGGAATGTTTACCCTCGCCCAAGGGCGGAACGACGGTACACGTCGCCGTGGACGGGATATATAGAGGATTTATCCATTTGATAGACGAAGAAAAATCCACCGCCAAAGAGGGGGTGGAAGCGCTCAAAAAACTCGTCTCTCGCGTGATTATGCTCTCGGGCGATCAAACGGAAACGGCGGAGTTTGTGGCTGAAAGATTAGGGATAGAGGAAGCGCAAGGAAACCTGTTGCCGGCGGATAAATTGACCGCGTTAGAGAGAGTCGTCAACGAGGGTGAACGCACGGTATTCGTGGGCGACGGGATCAACGACGCGCCCGTTCTTGCGAGGGCGGACGTGGGGATTGCGATGGGTGGCGTCGGCTCGGACGCCTCCATTGAGACGGCGGACGTCGTGATTATGGACGACGAGCCAAAAAAGATAGCAAGGGCGATCCTCCGCGCGAAAAAATGTATGAGAATCGTACGTCAAAACGTGGCGTTTTCCTTGGCGGTGAAATTCTCTTGTCTGCTTTTAGGCGGGTTTGGGATTGCGAGCTTGTGGCTGGCGATTTTCGCTGACGTCGGCGTGATGGTGCTCGCCGTTTTGAACGCGATGCGCGCCTTACAAAGAAAATAAAAAAATCCCGTCCAACCGTTCGAGTTGGGCGGGATTTTTATGCTGTTTTTAAGCGAGGGCTAAACCGAAGATAAGCAAAGCGTATTCTTTGCTGGAAGAAATAACGGAAATTTCCTGAATCGGTTTGTTTTCCACGATCAAATCAAGACGGTTGATATGATAGATTTCGTGGTTGGTTTCGTAGTGGAAGTTCGCAAACGGTTTTGCAAATTCTGCGATAGGAAGAATACGGGAAGGTCCATGCAATTTCATTGCCGTCGTGATTTCCTTACCGTTGCGAAGGGGGATCGTTTGCTTGTCGCCGTCCTCGTATTGTACGACGATTTCCGCCGCCGTTTCCCCGTAAACCCCACTCAAAGGATAGCCTTTTGCGGAACTTACCGCGCCGATCATCGTGAGGGTTTTACCCGTTCCGCCACCGTAGGTCGCTTTGCAATCGTTCGCGACCACGCAAGGGGTTTTGGAAATGCCTTTCACTTCCTCTTGCATAAGCACGGGGCCCTTTTTCAAAATGCGTTCTCTCTTCCAAGGCCAATAGTAGCGTTCGATGGGTTTTTTGCCGAGTTCGAGCGCTTTTTGTACGCCCTCTTCTTCGCTGAGCGTTGAGGAGAGGAGGGGTAAGAAGGTGCCCTTTACCGTTTGATCGGCAAGGGGGACGTAGCCGTATAAATCGTCGTAAGTGGGCTCGTGGTAGAGCTTTGCCCATTCTTTTTTGAAATACTCGTAAATCATCGTCGGCTTACGGTCGATTTCAATGAGTGCCTCTTTCAAAAGCCCGTCCACGCAAGCGGGGAAGCCTCTGCTCGATTCGTGAATTTCCGCCCAGTTCCAAAAGCACGCGCCGGCAAGATAGCCCTTTTCGTCGTTGCCTTTCCAAAGCTCGCGCATCGTCCGAATAAAATCGCGGAGGAGTTGCGGATTGTCGTACACCGGCCATCCGCCCCATTCGGTGAAGAGCAAGGGTTTATCCTGTAAGAATTTCGCCGACGCCTCGATTCTTACGGGCGTGGTTTCATAGGGGTGCATGGAATAGAAATCAAACCCGCAACGATTGAAATAATCTTTCGTTTCGTCAAGCTCCATACAGTTTGCGCCGGAGACAAGACGGGTAGGGTCGCATTCACGACACACCTTCGCAGAGTCGAGGAGGTATTTTTCCGTGAAACGGCATTCGTTAAAGCAGAGCCAGAACGCGACAGACGGGTGGTTTTTATCCCGTTTGATCGTACGGCGCAAAACCTCCAAGCTCCCTGCGGTAATTTCCTCGTTCGCCGTATCCGACCACCAAAGCCCCGGTTCTTCCGAAACGAACATCCCCATACGGTCGGCGACGTCAAGCACACGCTTGTCGTGCGGATAATGCACGAGTCGAACGTAGTTGCAACCGAGATCTTTGATCATCGTAAAATCTTCTACGATTTGTTCCATCGTAAGGGTATGTCCGCATTCACCGTAGGTATCGTGACGACATACGCCCAAAAGGAAAGTGGGTTTGCCGTTGACGAGGAATTGGTGTTCGTTGCAAGTGAATTCACGGAAGCCGACGTTGTGCGTTTGGCTATCCGCCACCTTTCCGTCGACGATCAAATCGACGACAAGGGTGTAAAGGCGCGGATCTTCCGGCGTCCAAAGGTTGACGTTTGCAAGATCGCGCAAAACGGCTGTTTCGTTCGGGGGTTGCTCGTAGCATTCCACGAGCGTCTCGCCGTCGAAAAGAGAAATTTTCGCCATGGCGTTTTCGCACTCCGCTTGAATTTCCACTTTCATTACGGCGTCTTTATAATCGTTTGTCAACTTCGTCGAGAAGAAAACGTCGGTCAAATATTGCTTATTGCTATACAAAAGGTTAACGCCTCGAATGATACCGCCGTAGTTTTCCCAGCCCTCGGAAGGTCCGAATACGGGGGAGATGTCCTCGATTTCCACCGTGAGGGAGTTGTCCTTTTGCTTGGCGATTTCCGTGACGTCGAACGTATATTCCGAATAGGGCAACATATCGCCCAAATAGACGTCGTTCAAATAGATTTTTGCGTAGTAGGTAATCCCCTCGAATTGCAAAAAGACCTTGTCGCTTTTTTCCGTCAAGTCAAACGAGCGTTTTACCGTGGAAGAGCCGACGGGCAAAGTGGAATAGGGAACTGCTTGATCCGCAAAGAACCCCTCGCCGACTCTACGACTCCAAATACCGTTCAAAGATTGTTTTTTCATCGTTTTACGTCCTTTTTATCAAAGATTGATTGCATTATATCACAACGAAAATCGGTTGTCAAGTGTATGGAAGAAAAAAGAGGGGTTTTACAAGAAAATCAAAGAAAAAACACACGGCGGTTGAAAGGAGGGGAAAGGCAGATTTTTGAAAAATATTTGCCTCTCTTTTGCGAAAATTTTTCGTGAAACCATTGACAAAGAAGGTTTTGTTTGTTATACTATTTTTGTGCTATGAAAAGATAGCGAAGAAAAGGAGAAAAACAGTTATGAAGATTAAAGTAGGGCTCGTCGGAACGTCGCAACTTAGTTTCCCCGGACCGAAAGAAAAAGTGTACGCTCAAATTATGGAGCAAATGAAAGTCAATGCAAAAGAGATGAATTTCGACTTGGTTTGCTGGGAAAAACAAGTGATCGTGGAAGCGGATGCAAGAGAAGCGGTTGCGTATATGGAAGAACAAAAGATAGATTTTCTTCTCGTTTTGAACGTTTCCTATTCGGCAGGGTTCTTAACCCCCGTATTCTATCGCATTAAAAACGCCAAGGTGGGGATTTGGTCTATTCCCGAACCTTTGAACGGTCCCGTTATGTTCAATTCCTTCTGCTCGAACAATATGTATCAAGGGATCAACGCGAAATATTTGACTGATTATAAAATCAAAGCAAAATGGTTCTACGGTATGGCGGATGATCCTCGCTTTAAGAAGCGTTTGTCCGTGACCGTGAAAGCGTTGCAAGCGATTAAGAAATTGAGAAATTCCCGCGTGGCGCTCATCGGCGGCTTCGCGCCCGGTTTCTACGATTTGTATTTCGACGAAAGAAGCGTGTATTCCAAACTCGACGGTATTCAAATCAACCGTTTGCACGAATACGACGAAATTATCAAACGCGCGGAAAAAATCACCGACAACGATATGAAAGAGCAGATGGCGGAGCTTGACAAAGTCAAGAACGCCGATATGAGCAAATACGCCGACCAACTTAAGAAAGTCGGGCTTAAAATGGACGAAAACAATAACTTCGCCCTCCGTCCTTTCACGGTGAAAATGTATCTTGCGTACAAGCAATTCGTGGAAGAATACGGCTACGACGCCCTCGCGATTTCTTGCTGGCCGAAATTCCAAGACGACTATAAATATTCCGTTTGCTCGACGATCGGTATGCTCAACGACGACAAGATCGTCGCGGCGTGCGAGGGAGATCTTATGAGCGCGATTTCGATGGTGGCGCTCCAAGAAATGAGTGACGAATCTACGACGCTTATGGACTTCTCGGCGTTCGACGAAGCGGACGATTCCATTCTCCTTTGGCACTGCGGTCCTTCTTCTAAGAAGTTCTGTCAAAGAAACGGCTATACTTTGAGCCACAATTTCAGCGGTATGGCACATAGCGACGGTAAAGTTTCGGGTACGGGACTCGTGCGCGATATGGAATTCGACCCCGGTAAGGCGAGCGTGTTCCGTTTCAGCGGGGATATGGAAAGCTATATCAACGTGACGGGCGACTTTATCGGCAACACGAAAGTCAGCAACTGCGGTAGCCGTGGTTGGTTTAAGAATTTGAAACTCAACGGCAAGCAAATCGGCGCCCTCGATTTCACCAACACGATTTTGGCAGGTGGATTTGAACACCACTATCCCGTGGCTTGGGGTGACCTCGGCGACGAGATCGCGGAAATGAACAAGTGGCTCGGTATTAAGCCCGTCAAGAAAATTGCATACGAAAACTATTTACAAGATTCGGAGGACGAAGAATAATGAAAAATAAAATTACCATGACGCAAATGATGAAAGGTACGAACGCTTTGAAAGCGGAGGGTAGACATTTTACCCACCTTGGGGTAGGACCTATGTCCCACAACTTGCTCAAAGCAGCGCTTGAACTTGCGAAAGAAAAGAACTTCCCGCTCATTTTGATTGCGAGCAGAAACCAAGTGGACAGCGATCGTTTCGGCGGTGGATACGTATGTGGGTTCGATCAAAAGCGTTTCATTGAAACGACGGCGAAAATTGCAGACGAAATCGGTTTCGACGGGCTTTGCTACTTCTGTCGCGACCACGGCGGGCCTTGGCAACGCGACAAGGAAAGAAACGACAAATTGCCCACCGACGAGGCAATGGAAATCGGGCTTCAATCCTATTTCGACGACGCGGAAGCAGGCTTTGACCTTCTCCACATCGACCCCACGAAAGATCCCCACTGCACGGGCGTAGTACCCCTTTCGACGGTGCTCGATCGTACGGTATATTTAATTGAAAGAATCGAAGCGGAAAGAGTAAAGCGCGGTTGGAAAGAACTCGCTTACGAAGTAGGTACGGAAGAAACGATGGGCGGTTTGATTTCCGCAGAAGCGTTCGAAGGATTCATCAAAGAACTTAAGAAAGTTTTAGACGAAAAGCACCTTCCTATGCCCCTCTTCGTGGTAGGGCAAACGGGTACGCTTACCCGTCTTACCTCTAACGTAGGTCACTACGACACCCCTACGGCAACCACCCTTTCCGATATTACGCATAAGTACGGCACGGGGCTTAAAGAACACAACGGCGACTACTTATCCAACCCCATCTTGCTCGAACACCCCGTCATCGGTCTCGACGCAATGAACGTTGCACCCGAATTCGGTCTTGTGGAAACGGAAGCGCTTTTGGAACTTGCTACGGCGGAAGAAAAATTCGTTCCCGAAAACGAGCAAAGCCATATTCGTGACGTACTCGCTCGCCACGCGGTAGAAGGACAACGTTGGCGCAAGTGGATGGTCGGCGAAAAGGGTAAAGCAAGCGTAGAAGAAATTATGAAGGACGCGGACGACGTGAAACTGATCACTTCTATGTGCGGACACTATACGCTGGAGGACGAAGAAGTGAAAGTAGCGCTCAAGAAATTGAACGAAAACACGACGAAACTTGGGCTTTCCCCCGAAACGTACGTGATCAAGAAGATCAAGGATTCCATTGATCGCTATATCTACTGTTTCGGTCTTTACGGCACGACGGACGAAATTATCAAACACGTATAACGAAAGACAAAAAAATCGAGCGGAAAAGGCGTTCACTATAAGGGATTTTTTGAAACATTATAAAAGAGTAGCAAAAGTTTTGCTACTCTTTACTTTTTTTTAAAAAATACAACAATGCTAATGAAGTTAGTATTGTAAATAAATTATCAATATTTTTTTCTATTGAACAACTCGTCAAGGCTAATGTCGTAAAAGTCGGCAATTTTTATCAGAGTTTCATAATCAGGGCGAACTTTGCCATTTTCATACCTAGTATAATTTACCCTAGATATGCAAAGTTTAATAGCTAGGTCAGATTGAGTTAGATTATAAGATAGCCTTAATTCTTTTAATTTTTCACCAATATTCATTGTAAACAAATTTCCTTATAAATTTATGTTATTTTACTTGACATTGTACACGAAATGTACTATAATATGTAAAAATGTACAAATTATGTACAACGGAGGAATACAAATGAAAAAAATTCTAAAAATCTTTTTAACTCTAATGTTAATTGTAGCAACATTTACTCTTACGGCTTGTGCGGACACCAATTCCAAAGGGAAAACATAGGGAAGGAAGTAACAACACCTAGTGAGGCTCCATATTATATAACAATAGGTAGTGATGACAGCTATTGTGAAATAGACACAAACCCTCTTGATATAGATGATTATTCTTCAAGTACAGCGTTGGGATATATAAAAGATATGAATAAAGCCTTGGGTTTGCCAGATTATTTATATAACGATATGTTACATACAAGTTACTCTCAAGGTAAGCAAGAAGAAATTTTTGATAATTTTAAAGTTAAGTATTATTACCACCCAGATAAGGGATTAAACGTAAGTTATTATAGGATATAATAATATTTTCAGATAGGTTTACAAAATAATAAAAATGTAGCACACTATACTTTGCAAGCAAAGTCGTGTGTTTTGCAAAGCAAAAAGTAAAGGATAGCGAAAATTTCGCTATCCTTTTGCGTTACTTAAAAAATCCCTATGGGAAGAGCGGAAATGCTCGATTTTTTTTATGCCAAAAGAGGGGGAGATCGCTTGACTTTCTCGGTCTATGAATGTATAATGATAAACATTATAAATCTTTGAGGAGAAAGCGAAATGGAACACGAAGGAAAAGAAAAATCGCCGTATAAAGGGATATTCGTCAGTTGTTTTTTTATGATATTCGTACCCGTGGGATGTTTTGCGTTATTTGCTTGGCTTCTCCCTAAAGTGCAAGATTTTTCCGCGGAATTAAACCGCGCAACGGCGCAAACCATAGGGTTTGGGATCGGCGTTTTATACGATTTTATCGGAATATTTTCGGGCGCGTTTAAGGACGGCGCGGCGGCGGTTGCCGAACGAATGGGGAATTTTCGCGAAAATATAGCCGTTTCCTTTGGATACGCTTGCAAGGAATATCTCAAAGATATGAAGAGCGGTGGGGTAGTTTTGCTCATTTTACTTTCGATTATGGCGCTTACCATCGCGTTTTTCGTCGGCGGACTTACCACGGCGCTTTCGATCGTGCGCGCGATGGGATAAACGAACGCCGAGAGCCTATCGAATAGGTGTTTTTTGCTTTACTTTTTTGACGCGGTATGATACAATACGATTAAAAGGAGAGAGAAAATGGATCACCAAAGGAAGAACGGTTCCCCCTATGCAGGGATTTGGGCGGGGATTATTATTTTACTGATCGTGCCTTGGTCGATGTACGCTTTATTCGACAATCGTTTCGCCGTTTGGCTCACGCGGTTTTCTCCCGAGTTCAACAACGCGTCCGCGCGCATCGTAGGGTTTGGATTGGGTGCTATGTTTCATATTTTTTGTATGTTTTCCGGCGCTTTCAAACCGACTTGGCAAGCGGTGGGAACGCGGATGCGGAATTTTAAGGAAAATTTATCGGTGAGTTTCCGCTACGCCGTAAAGGAATACGGAAAAGATATGAAAAGCGACGGCGTCGTGTTCTTGATTTACAGTTTGGTGATGCTATCCAACGTCATTTTATTGGGTATTGCCGTGTATGATTTTTCCGTGTTGCTACGGACAATGTGATTAAAACGAGAGGGAAAAGCGAATGGGAAAATTGGTTATCGTCATAAACGGATCGGGTGGCGTGGGAAAAGACACGCTGTGCGAGGGGGTGGGCAAGAAATATCCCGTCAAAATCGTTTCGTCCGTCGATAAAATTAAAGAGATCGCGCGTATGGGCGGTTGGAAAGGGGAAAAGAACGATAAGGGCAGACTCCTCCTCGTTCGGTTAAAGCAAGTGTTCGTGGAATATAACGACTTGCCCCTGCTTTCTATGGTGGAAGAATATAATCGCTTTCTCGACTCGTCCAACCTTGTGATGTTCGTGCATATTCGCGAACCGCAAGAGATTGATAAATTCAAAGAAAAAGTGGCTTGCAAAACGATTTTGGTGACGAGAAAAGAGGCGAAAAAGTGGAACAACGCCGTCGACGGTGGGGTGGAGGATTATTCCTACGATTACACGTTCGCCAACGACGATCCGATCGAGATTTCTTGCGAAAAATTCACCCGTTTGATTGAAACTATCTTAAACGAAGAATAAATAAGGTAAAAAAGAGGCGATTTGCCTCTTTTTTTGTAAAAAGTAGGCGAAAATAGTTGACAAAAAAGGAAAATGTGTGTAATATACACTTATCAAAAATAAATATCGAATATTTTTTCGGGTAGAGGCGCGGAAATTATGAGTAGCGTTGCCACAAAAATCGCTCAAACGATGGCAAAACGAAAGGAACTTCCGCCGAAATCAAAAGAGGTTTGAGACCTTTTGGTTGGGCGAATGGAAAATATCCATTCGACTGTCGCTTGCAAAAGCGGAGGGCTATCGTGATATAAAGGATGTATTCCGCAGTATTACCGATAGGTCGTATTGCGGTTTTCTTTTTTGTGGCAACCTTGAAAAACGTTCGAAATCGGAGGTTTTATTATGAAGAAATTTTTAGCAACACTCTTGTCGGGGCTTTTAGCCGTGACGGCATTATTCGGACTTACCTCTTGCGGAGACAAAATCAACGCGGAAAAAGACCTTGAAAACGTGACGACGAACGGCGTTTTAAAAATTGGTATGGAATGCGCGTATGCTCCCTATAATTGGTCGGAGGCAAAAGCGAACGATTACACGGTGAAAGTTTCCAACGGCGCGTATGCCGACGGGTTTGACGTGCAAATCGCAAAATATATCGCAAACGCACTCAACGTTCGTTTAGAGATTAAAGCGATTGAATGGGACGGGTTAATTCCTGCGCTCGAAGCGGGCGAAATCGACGGTATTATCGCGGGTATGAGCCCGACGGAAAAGAGAAAAGAATCGATTGATTTCACCGATACTTATTTCGATTCCAACTTGGTTATCGTCGTTAAAAAAGACGGCGAATACGCCTCTGCGGACGATCTTTCCGATTTTTCGGGAGCGAAAATTACGGGGCAACTCAACACCTTCCATTACGACGTAATCGACCAAATCCCCGGCGTGAAAAAGCAAACGGCCTTGGCGGACTTTGCCGCGCTTATCCAATCTTTGGATAGCGACGCAATCGACGGCTACGTATGCGAAAAGCCGGGCGCAATTTCCGCTGTAGCAAGCAACCCTTCTTTCGCGTTCGTGGAATTTGCGGACGGCAACGGATTTGTTTGCGATCCTGCCGATTCGTCTATTTCCGTAGGACTTCGTAAGAACAGTTCCTTGACGGCGAGAATTAACGAAATTTTGGCTACTCTTTCCAAAGCGGATAGAGAGGCTTTGATGGATGCAGCGATTGCTCGTCAACCTGCTGGAGAGTAATTTATGACTTTATTTGATTGGATAAAAAGACTTTTTTCCGAGTACTGGCGTTCTTTTTTGGTGGGTACGGGCAATACGATGCTCATGGCGATCACGGGTACGTTGATCGGGTTTCTAATTGGGCTTTTGATTGCTATCGTAAGAACGATTCCCGTGGAAAAGAAATCGGGAATCGTCAAAAAAGTATCTCTAAAAGTGATAAACGCCGTTTGCGCAGTATACGTGGAAATCGTGCGCGGTACGCCGATGCTCGTTCAAGCGTTGATCGTGCATTACAGTGTTTTCGTGCCTATGCAAATTCCCACGATGCTGTCGGCGATTATCATCATCTCCGTCAACACGGGCGCGTATATGGCGGAAATCGCGCGCGGAGGGATTTTGTCGGTTGATAAAGGACAATACGAGGGCGCAGCGTCTATCGGTATGGGGCATTTCCAAACGATGACTACCGTTATTTTACCGCAAGCGGTAAGAAATATTATGCCGTCTATCGGGAACGAATTCGTCGTCAACATCAAAGACAGTTCCGTTTTAAGCGTTATTTCCATTACGGAACTTATGTTTGCGTCCAAACAAGCGGGCGGTGCGTATTCAAAATTCGTTCCCGCGTATATCATTTGTGCGGTCATCTATTTCGTTTTGACGTTTACCGTCACGCGGATTTTACGCCTTTTAGAAAAACTCTTGGAAGGGAAAAAGAACTATACCATTTGCGGATCGCAGTCCGACCACCGCGCGCAAATCAAGGTGAAGGGGGAATGATATGAGCGAAGTGATTTTCGATATACGGCACCTCCAAAAGACCTTTGGCGACCACGAAGTATTAAAGGATATCAACCTCACCGTACAAAAGGGAGAAGTGATCAGTATCATCGGATCTTCTGGCAGCGGAAAATCCACCCTACTCCGTTGCTTGAATTTACTCGAAGAGCCGACGGGAGGCGAAATCTATTTCGAGGGGGAAAGCGTCTTTGAGAAAAACCTTTCTTCCTACCGTGCAAAAGTGGGAATGGTCTTTCAACAATTCAACCTTTTCAACAATATGACGGCGCTCCAAAACTGCGTAATCGGGCAACGAAAAGTGTTAAAACGCACGAAAGCGGAAGCGGAGGAAATGGCAAGATATTATTTCGACAAGGTGGGCATGTCCGAGTTTATCAACGCTCGCCCCAGCCAACTTTCCGGCGGGCAAAAACAACGCGTGGCGATTGCAAGAACGCTTGCGATGAACCCCGACGTAATTTTGTTCGACGAGCCGACGAGCGCGCTCGACCCCGAAATGGTAGGGGAAGTGCTTTCCGTAATGCGCGAACTTGCGAAAACGGGTCTTACGATGCTCGTCGTTACGCACGAGATGTCCTTTGCAAGGGAAGTTTCCTCCCGCGTCATTTTCATGGACGAAGGGGTGATTTGCGAAGAGGGAACGCCCGAACAAATTTTTGAGAATCCGCAAAAGGAACGCACGAAAGAATTTTTATCGAGCGTGCGCTAAAAAAATTTTTATTATAGATGAAAAATGTAAAAACCACCGTCTAAAAGGATTGCTTTTGTCGGTGGTTTTTTGTTATAATACAAACGGAAAAAATCGTTGAGGGAATAGTATGTACAAAAGTCGTGAAATGAATTTATGTAGCGGGCCGATTTTCAAACAGCTCGTGCTCTACGCTCTTCCGCTGATGGCAACGAATTTTCTGCAACTTTTGTTCAATGCGACGGACGTCGCTGTGGTTGGAATCTTCGCCTCAAACGGGGACAACGCGGTGGGAGCGATTTCCGCAACGGGGATTGTCGTGTCTCTCGTCACTTGCCTATTTATCGGGCTTTCGGTGGGGGCTAACGTACTCGTAGCTCGGTTTGTGGGCGAGAAAAACGAAACGAAAGCGCGTAGGGTCGTGGGAACGTCCGTTTTATTTAGCGTCGTTGCGGGCGTTTTTCTTTCCCTTTGCGGAGTGTTGCTTGCGAAAACGATTTTAAGATGGACGAATTGTAGTCCTGTTCTAATTGACAAAGCGACGAAATATTTGCAAATTTATTTCCTCGGCATGCCGATGGTAATGCTATATAATTTTTCGGCGTCGATTTTACGCGCGGTGGGGGATACGCTACATCCGTTTATTTTCCTCGTGATCGGCGGGGTGGTTAACATTGGGCTCAATATCTTTTTCGTCACCGTTTTTCATATGGACGTAGAGGGGGTGGCGATTGCGACCATCGTATCGCAGACGATTTCCGCCGTTTTATGCGTATGGACGATGCATAAAGGGAAGGGGTATGCCCGTCTTCAAGGGAAATATCTTCGCTTCTACAAGCGCGAACTTATCGAGATGATCAAAATCGGTTTTCCGGCGGGATTGCAAAGCGCTACGTTCGCTATTTCCAACTTGCTCATTCAATCGACGATCAACTCTTTTGGGAATCTTGCCACCACGGCAAACGGCGTCGCCGCTACGTTCGACGGGTTTATTTATAACGGTATGAACGCCGTTTCCCTTTCCGCCCTTGCGTTCGTTTCGCAAAACCTCGGGGCTGGGAAAATCGACCGCGTGAAAAAGTCCGTCAACGTCTCCATCTTTTTGGTGGCGTTCGTAGGCTTGGTTATGGGGCTTTTCATCGTACTTTTGCATAAACCGCTTTGCGGGATTATCACAAGCGATCCCGAAGTGATTGCAATGGCGAGCAGAAGAATGATTATCATAGGACTGTTCTATTTTACGTTCGGCGTTATGGAAGTTTGGACAAGCGCCATTCGAGGTCTTGGTAGATCGTTGCTCGCGATGAGCGTGACCCTTTCTTGCTGTTGCGTTTTCCGCGTCGTATGGCTTAAAACGGTGTATTTGCTCGCGCCGACGTTAAATAACGTGTACTGGGTATACGCAATCAGTTGGGTCCTCGGTATGGTTTTAGCGGGGTGCTTCTATTTCTCCACCGTCAAACGGGTACAAAAGCGAATGGAAAATCCCTCTGAAAACGGGAACGAATTCGCGCATTTGGATTTATAAACAAAAAAGAGCGATTGGCTTACCGCGTGTCCAATAGGGATTTTTTGCGGTAGGTGCTGTCCTTTGAAGAGTCAGGCGTGGCGTGATGCCACGCCTTTTCTCATTCTATTTAGCTTTCTTCTCTTAAATGTGCATCGAAGTCAGGTAAATCTATGGCTTCGACAAAGTTATATATAATTTCTATTGTGTGAACGTAATGTCCGTCAACCTTTACTTTTTCGTGTATAATTACCTTGTCCACGAACGCACGTAAGATTTCAGGTGTTATCTCGTCAAAATCGCTATATCTTTTAACAATAGCCATAAACCTTTGTATGTTGTCATATTGGGTTTTGGCTTTTTCTATTTCTGCCTTTAAGTAGTTGAGTCGTTCGGTTAACGCCTTTTGTTCGGCTTCATAGTTGTCGCTCATTTTAATATAGCGTTCTTCGGAGATTTTTCCTGCCACCTTGTCTTCATAAAGGTTTTGGATAATTTTATCAAGTGCTTTTATGCGCTTTTCTGCTTGCTCTTTACCATCGAGATACGATTCTAACTCGCGTTTACTTTTGGCTTTCGCTCTTTCTTTAAGAATATCCATAAAGGTTTCCTTATTTTCAGTCGCAAACTTAATAGTATATTGTATGTCGTTTTTTATTAGAGCCATAGCGGCGTGAGCCGTTATTTGGTGTGACGTACAATATTTCTTCTTTTTCTTGCGATAGGTAGAACAATTAAAGTATTCTTTTTGATTCATCGTAGTACAACGGCAAAGGTACATTCTTTCTCCGCAATCGGCGCAGTAGAGCATTCCTGATAGGATATTCATTTCTCCCATATGGGTTGGTCTCCTTTTTCCTTGTCGAATTTTTTGTACTGTATCAAAAGTGTCTTGGTCGATTATTGCTTCTTGCGTATTTTCTACGATAACCCAATTTTCTCTTGGGTTATTATATTGTTTTTTCGACTTATACGACTTTTTGTAGCGCTTAAAATTGACTGTGTGACCGAGATATTCTTCGTTTTCAAGGATATGAACTACCGATTTTGAACTCCAAACATCGGAATCTTCCTTTAATTTTAGTGCAGTCGGCAATTTGTACTTGTGAAAATGCACTACGGGTGTATCTATTCCACGTTCGGTTAAAATCCTTGCAATTTGTGAAGGTCCATATCCTTTAAGACAAAGAGCAAATATCTCTTTAACGATAGAAGCGCCGATGTGTTCCACAATCCATTTTTCCTTATCTTCGGGGTCTTTCATATATCCCAAAGGCGGAATAGTGGTAAGATGTCTGCCTGAATTACCTTTTGCTTTTACAACGGCTTTAATCTTACGACTACAATCTTTTGCGTACATTTCGTTTAGGATATTCTTAAATGGGATAATATCGTCATCGGGGTTAGTTTCCGTATCCATTTGGTCGTAGATTGCTATAAATCTTACGTCCGCATCAGGGAAATAATACTTGGTGTAATACCCCACGAGAATATGGTCACGCCCAAATCTTGACATATCTTTCACGATTACGGTAGATATTTCGCCATTTTCTATATCGTTTAATAATCTCTTAAACGCAGGGCGCTCGAAATTACTACCACTATAACCGTCGTCTATGTAAAAACGGATGTTCCTAAACTTGTTTTCTTTCGCATAGTCCGAAAGCAATAACTTTTGGTTTTTGATACTGTTGCTATCGCCCTCTAAATCGTCATCTGAACTTAAACGACAATAAAGGGCTGTGTACTGCTGTTCTAAATGTTTTATTTTTCTATTCGATTGCAAATTCATTGTTTATTACCTCCCGAATTGCAACCTTCAAGCGATTCTGTTGTTATAGATAAATCGTCCGTCAAACTTTCCGCTTGACTTTCAATCAATCTCTTAGTTATATCAAACGCCGAAGTTTTGGCGTTTGGGTTTTGACGAGAAATTATGTAATAGGTAGTTTTCCCGATTTTTACTTCACGAGTTCTTACGCAGTTCCAATTCTCGTCACGTTCGTAAAAGATTCTTCCATTTACGATTTGTTCTTGGTTTCTAATTTTCTTTTCTATATTATTTTCCTCCTTGTGAAAGGTCGGGGCTTTCATAATTTATTTTCCCGACAATTACAAGAAGAAAGAAGGGTTATTTTTTATTCTCGGACGCAAAGAAGTCGTCATATCCGTCCATAATCTTGGCAAGACCTAAATCACTTTCAGCGGCTTCATCCATTAACGCTTTATATCCTGCTTCGATTAGTTGAACTTTTGTAAAACCGTATTGAGTTAAAAACTCGTTTATCTCTTCGGCTTTACTTCTCGGCATACTCGTTCCAAAGAACATACTTTTTGCCTTTCTTTCTTCTTTGTGCTTGTCCTCGTATCTCTTGTCTTTTACGTATCTTTTACTTTCCATAATAATTCTCCTTAATCTTGTGAAGTGATTGCAGTAACAAGTATTCCAACACAGCTCATAATCAAATGACCTATAATCAACACTCCCGCAAGAGCAAATCTCATAGTCACGCCTAATACCTTCATAAATTTTGCCATAACTTCACATCTCCTTACTTAAAATATATTGTCGTATTGATACGACTTGTTATAATTATTATACTCATTGAGAAAGGCTTTGTCAATAGCTTTTGATAGGTAAAAGTAGAAAATTTTAGACAGCACGTAGTAATTACCGATATTTTAATCGGCTTTACTGTTATTATTAAATTTTTTCTTATATTCAGTTTTAGTGGCGTTTTCACGCTCGATTTCTTCTTCGATTTGTTGTAAACGACTTTTTCCCAAGTGAGCAATAGGTTCGTCTTTTGGGATAAACGCACCAACGATAGACGGCGCACGGTGAAATGCTCGTGTAAACGCTTCAGGTTCTCGTTCTCTAAAAAGAGTGTAAGCACGGCTCATTCTATTGAACTTATCTTTTTCTTTTGAAAGTTCTTGGTAATCCTTATACAATAAGTCGGTATCTTTTTGTTGACGGTCAACGACCTCTTCTAAACGTTTAACTTCGGCAGTCAATACGACGATTTGATTTCTTAACCCGTTTTTGCTTTTAGCGAACTTGCCTTGCTTTGCATCTTCCAACGCTTGGGTATAATCGGCTTCGGCATTACGTTCTTCAATAATTTTATCTCTTTCGGCTTTCGCTGTTGAGATTTCTTTCATTGTGTCGGTAAAATGCTCGTCCGCTTTTTGAACGGCTTTCTCAATCGTTTCTAATTCCGCTTGAGCAAGTTTCCCAGCGGTTGAGATAATCTCCGTTGATTTATCCCACGCCTCGTCCACGATACATTTTGCCTTAAACTCAGCGGTGGAGAGATGGGAAGCCGTGCTTCCTTCTTTACCACGCATTAAACCCCAACGCTTTCCAACTTGCTCGTAAAAATCCGTTTGTAGTTTAGATAACTCGTTACGGTTGAGTAGGTCTTTAGCGCAAAGCCGTCCGTCTTTTACGGGGATAAGGTTTAGATGTAAATGTGGAGTTGTTTCGTCGTTGTGGACAACGGCAGAGATTATGTTTCTTCTTCCGTATCGACCTATAAAGAAATTAGCGCAGTCACGGAAAAAACAGTTTTGTTCATACTCGTCTAAACCCTTGAAAAATTCTCTATCCGAGCCAACAACGAAAGAAGCCATAAGAACAGCATCTTTTCGTGGTGCTTTTGGTAAGTTTAACTCGCTTATTCTTGCGTT
>JAZLBD010000002.1:0-29819 GCA_045613545.1 Christensenellaceae bacterium | reverse complement strand
GGCATCTTCTAACGCTTGGGTATAATCGGCTTCGGCATTACGTTCTTCAATGATTTTATCTCGTTCTGCTTTCGCCGTTGAGATTTCTTTCATTGTATCGGTAAAATGCTCGTCCGCTTTTTGAACAGCTTTCTCAATCGTTTCTAATTCCGTTTGAGCAAGTTTCCCTGCGGTTGAGATAATCTCCGTTGATTTATCCCACGCTTCGTCCACGCTACATTTAGCCTTAAACTCGGCAGTAGAAAGGTGGGAAGCCGTGCTTCCTTCTTTTCCACGTTGTAAACCCCAACGCTTTCCGACTTGCTCGTAAAAATCCGTTTGCAATTTAGATAACTCGTTACGATTAAGTAAGTCTTTGGCGCAGAGCCGTCCGTCTTTTACGGGGATAAGGTTTAGATGTAGGTGCGGTGTAGTTTCGTCGTTGTGGACAACGGCAGAGATTATGTTTCTTCTTCCGTATCGTTCGGCAAAGAATTTGGTACAGTCACGAAAGAAGTCGTTTTGCTCATCTTCGTCTAAACCGCTAAAAAATTCTCTATCCGAGCCAAGCACGAAAGAAGCCATAAGCACGGCATCTTTTCTCGGCGCTTTGGGTAGGTTTAATTCCTTTATACGCTCGTTAATAAAGTCGGTGTAAGAACTGTTCCTAAACACAAGCCGATAATTATTTTTCGTTCTTGAACTGTCGATACAAGTGTTTGAGCCGACGTAGTTTTCGTCTCGCTCATTTTCATTTTCTATGGGGCAAATATCCGTTTTGTGATACTTCTCCATATGGCATACTAAATACGATATTTTGGTTTCCTCCTTATAATTTTTTTGGTCGTAAAATAGCCTCGCAGAGCACACTACTTTCAAGGAAAGTATAGTGTGCTATACTTTACAAGCCTTCTATAAAGTTTTGCTTGCCGTTTGCTTTCGCTCACGGCGGGTGGTGATGATGATAATTTGTCATTTTGATTTCCTCCTAAATTTGTATTTTAACCCTTCACTATTAATGGACATTTTGATGTCATTTTGGCAGGGTGTTTTTGCGCATTTCTTAAAATTTCTTTGAAAAAGTTTGATATCTCTAATTGGTAGGCGGTAAAAATACTCCATTATATATCCCTGACTTTTTCTGCGTTTTGCAACCCCTACAATATGGTATTGGTGGAAAAATTTTCTTTTTGGTCGGGAATTTTACAATGTTTTTAATAGCCTCCACTTATCCAAGGACAGTTTTTTGTGAAACATTCCATTTTTAACAAAAGTCCTTCTATATATCCAAGGACACGAAAAATGAAAAGTTCACGGTCATTCTGAAAAAAGGTGCAAAAAAGTCGCTGATAAAACTATCACCGACCTAAAAAAGTGTAAGGGCAAAATGCCACGTACACATTATTAAGTTTTAATTTTTCTACATAAGCACATCTCCTTTCCGATAGGGAATAAAAAAATCCGTGTAAAAATCTCACCCACGTATGGGTTCACTTCTACACGGATTCTTATCCGGAAGTATTTGATTTTTGAGCGTAGCACCTAAAAATTTGTACCACAAAATAGACCTATCGCCAAACCACGTTTTTTGAACGTTGGCGCGCCTTCTTGAAAAGTTGGTCAGTCTTTCCAAGCCTTTCACTTAATAAAAGCTAAAGGACGGCACATGTCGTAAAAAATTGTACGACAATAAAACCCTAAACAAGCCGTTTTGTTTCCCTTTATGTAAAACGACTTCGGGTAAACGGGAGAATATCTCCCACAAGCGTAAAAATGTACGCCAAACAAAGCCTGCCGATGCTTGCAAACTTCACAAAGAGGCAGAACCCCTTAATTATATATACCCACACAAAGCATATTCTAAACATATGTTCGTGTTTATGTTTTTATTTTATCATATAAAAATATAAAAGTCAATACTCAACTGTACAATAACATGTACGCCTGACATCTTTTTGAAAGAAATTATATTAACGAAAATATTCAGGTGATTATATTTTATTGTTTTTGCTTATACGGTACAACTTGATTTTTTCTACTTTTTTTGCTATAATATATTTATTAGTTCATTAACATACGAAGGAGAAATTCTTATGCCTGAAGAAATTCGTTGGATAATTGATGTAGCAATTGGTGTTTTAGGTCTGGTTCTTGGTTATTTAGGCAAGACATTCCAATTAAAAATATCCAATAAAAAAGCAGCTAATCGTTCAGTTAAAATTAAAGGCGACAATAATGCTGTTGCCGGGAGAGATATAAACAATGGCACAAAAGTTTAATATTAAAGGCGAAGGTAATCAAACAGCAGGTCGTGACATTAATTATTATCTTTCTGGTTATGATGACTTAGGTAAAAAATTTATTTTTAGCCCGAAAATTATGGCTGAAATTATAGATGCTGTATATAATGAGATTGATAATCCGTCAGAATTAGATGATTTTGAACGCCCTGACATAGAAGAAAAAAATAAACTTAATGAAATAACGCAAGATTTTTTTGATAATATAATAAAAGAATGTTATGATGAGTTTGGTAAGATTGACAAATTTTTGAAAAGTCCTGCAAATTCTAAATATCAAAAAAAGTATGCGGCGATTGTAAAGGAAATCAGCGGAGAAATTTACGCAAGAATTTCGAACGGCGAAAAACTACAAAACATGTTGCCATCATTATTAAATTATGCAAAATTAAAAGATGAGTCTTTTGATTCGGAAAAGGGACATTGGTTACAAGTATTTTCGTATTATATGTATGTAAATTGCGATATTGGTAAGAAAAAATGATTAAACCAAATAAATTAACAGACCCCAAGAACTGTATCATATTTAACAGCTATAACATATTGGCTTTTTTGAAAAGGAAAAAGAAAGCTACATATCAAGAAACATTAAAAAGTCAAACAGATATTCTAGGCGAAGAAGCAAACGATTTGTTTTTACTTTCATTAAATTTCCTTTTTACTTTAGGAAAAATAAATTATGTAGAAGAATTAGATTCTTTGGAGCTCATCAATGAAACTAAGTAAATTATATTCAAATAAAGAAAATTTCAAAGAAATAGAATTTAACGAAGGGGTTAATATTATTTTAGGAAAAATAAAAAACCCAGACAATATTAATGTTAATTGTCACAACCTTGGCAAATCTACATTAGTTAAAATTATTGACTTTATGTTGTTAAAGAAATTGCCTTCGAATAGTTTTTTAAAAGACCCTAAGTTTAAGGAATATGTATTCTTTTTAGAAATTAAAATAAATGACAAACGTTATGTAACTATAAAACGAGCTGTAAATAGTACTAAAGCATCATTGAAAGTTCATGCGATTGGTAAACAAAACTTTATAAATGAATCTGATTGGGATTACTTGGATTACACATTAGACGGAAAATATAGTGCGACTAAAGAACTGCAAAAATTATTAAATTTTGATGTTCTTAACAGTGTAAAATATAGAAGTACTCTTACATATTTTTTAAGAGGTCAAGCGGACTATCAAAACCCTTTTCAATTAAGTAAATATTTTAAAAATAAAGACAGTGATTGGAAACCTTTCTTGTTTGAATTACTTGGTTACGATGGTCAGCTCTTGGAACAAATATATTCTTTGCAACAAGATATAGAGAATATAGATATTGAAATTAACAAATTGCAAACTCAATATGATGCAAACCCTGAGGATATTGACCAAATTAACGGGCTAAAAGAGGTTATACAAAAACAAATAGATACCCTCGCAGAAAATGCAGAAAACTTCGATTTTTATTTGGAAGAAGCAAATATTTCAAAAGAATTAATTGAAGATATTGAAACACAAATTGCGCATCTTAACGTTCAAAGATATCAACTTGAAAGTAAAATTAAAGATGTAATTGAAGCCATTGATTCTAACGCTGTATATAACTATGAAGATGTGTACTCTTTATATGAAGAAATGGGCATACTGTTTCCAAATGAATTAAAACGTTCTTTCAATGAATTGTTGACCTTCAACGAAAAAATATCACGTGAGAGAGTTGAAAAATTAAAAGAATCGCTCCAACAAAAACAATCGTTGTTAAACTCTGTAAATGAAAACTTATCAACTCTTAATAATAGACGTGTTACTTTATTGAAAAAACTTCGAGAAATAGAATCTTTTGAAAAATACAAAGATGTTCAACAAAAGATTATAGAACTAAATATAAAGAAAAATAAAATTGAAGAACAACTTTCTGCTATTCGCTCTATAAAGGATTATCAGATTGAAAAACAAAAAAAGAATTTATCATTAGAAGAATTAAAATCTAAAATCGAGAAATTGATAGACACAGCTACAGATAAAGCAAAAGAAATAAAAGATTATTTCTCTACATACATTAAGGACATTGTTCGTTGTTCTGGCATGTTAAACATTAAAAGGTTATCCACGGGGAACATTGAGTTTCAGTACAATACCTATGATGATAAAGGAAACTCCACATATGAAAAAGACGGACATACTTATTTAAAAGAGATTTGTGCTTGTGTCGATTTAGCAATATTAAGTAGTTATTCGACTAAATCTTTTTATAAATTTGTTCTTCACGATGGTTGTGTTGATGGAGATGATTTTAGAATTGCCACAGCTTATTTATCTTTAGCTCGTAAACTTGCTGAAGAAAAAGGTTTACAAATAATTCTAACAATTATAGAAAACGACGTAACTAATGATGATACAAGTAACTTGTTTGGAATTACAAACAATGAAATTGTTTTAGAGCTTAACGATAATGCTGATGGATCAGGGAAATTGTTTGGTTTTACGTTTTAGAATTTATTTGCATATTAAAAATGAACCCACAATGGGTTCATTTTTTCTATTTAGCGAAATAAAAAGTAAATCCGAACCATTCACTCGTTACAAGTATTTGGTTCGGATTATACTGATTTGGTGCGGTCGACAGGAATTGAACCTGCATGGAGTTACCCACAAGATCCTTAGTCTTGCGCGTCTGCCAGTTCCGCCACGACCGCATCGTAACGTCCCTTATTATATATCAACGTTCCCAGTTTGTCAACTTATTTTTCCCCTCTTTTCAAAAATTTTTTCACTTTTTCTCTTTTTTTCTTTTTATTCCATTTTTTATGTATAACCGTCTATGCAACTACACAAATTATAGCTAAACGGAGGAATTTTATGAAAGCAACTGGCATTGTACGTAGAATAGACGAGCTTGGGCGCGTAGTTATTCCAAAAGAAATCCGACGCACCCTCCGCATCAAGGAGGGCGATCCTTTGGAAATCTTTACCGACCGCGACGAACTTATGCTCAAAAAATACTCCCCGATCGCCACGATCGAGCGATTTAGCGAGGCTACCGCACGCTCCCTCAACGATTTGAGCGGAAAAATCGCCGTCATTTGCGACACCGACGGTATTCTTTACGCTTACGGCGAGGGTAAAAAAGAATGGATGGGGAAATCCCTCTCTCCTGCTATGGATAAAATTCTAAAAGATCGCAGAAGCTACACGGCGAGCTTATCCGAGGGGGGGGACGTTTTGCCCTTGACCTCGCAAAACGAAGAGGGGGTGACGGCGCAAGTCATCGTGCCCATCGTATCCAGCGGAGATTGTCTTGGCGCGGTAGCACTCTTGTCTAAGGACGAGGGCGCAAGACTCGATCAAAACGTGATCAACCTCGCTCGCCTCACCGCCGACATTTTAGCCAATCAATTTGAATAAAAACTCCCTCGCAAAGAACCTATCTCTCAAGGATTTTTAGTTCAAAGGTACGGCGCGCTATCCTTCGCTTTAAGGCGAAAGATAGCGCGCTTTTCTCGTTCACGAAAGAAATATTTTTATACCTTTATAATAACGGCGCAAAAATACGAACGATCGAACGGATCAAAAGAAAAAGAACTCGGCATTCACCCAAGTTCCAATTTCTTTTGATCGCTTACAAGCGCAATGATATACCCTTTCTACAAACGGCGATGGTACGCGCGCTTTTCAAAGAAGGTTTTTTAGTAAGGTTTTTTGCCGTAGAAGGCTTCCATGTTATCCGAATATTTCTTCATTCGCTCGCATTGTTTGAGTTCGACCGAACGCAAGATTTTTTCTATTTCTTTTTTCTGGTCTTTCGACAAACGTTGCGGGATTTCCACACTTACGCGGATGACCAAGTTCCCCACCCCGCCTTGTGCCGAGCGGATCCCTTTGCCACGAATGGTAAACACCTGTCCGTTTTGCGTGCCTTCGGGGATCGTGAAATCGAACGTTTCGTCCAAGGTAGGTACTTTCACCGTCCCGCCGAGCGTCGCAATCGCAAAGGAAATGGGTAAATCCACTTGCAAATCAAACCCTTTCCGCACGAAAATCTTGTGCGGCTCTACTCTAAACACGATGATAAGATCGCCCGCCGTACCGCCTTGCACCGCTTGGCCGTAGCCCTTTTTCTTCATATAGCTATTGTTATCCACGCCTGCGGGGATCGTGATGGAAATATTCGTTTCTTGCCGAATCGTTCCCTTGCCTTTACATTCTCCGCATTTTTCCGTGATAATCTTTCCACTCCCTGCGCAGTCGGGGCATACCCCTTGCGTGATTTGCCGTCCGAACGGGGTCGTTCGTACCGTTTGTACAACCCCCTTCCCACCGCAACGGGAACAGGAATGGAACGCCGAGCCGTTTTTCGCGCCCGTCCCTTTACAGCTGGTACAAGAAGCGTTTCTCGTATAGGAAACTTTCTTGGTGCAACCCTTGGCGGCGTCCATAAACGAGAGGGTCATTTCCCGCTGAATATCCTCGCCGACTTTCGATTGCTTTGCCGAACGACCGCCGAAACCGCCGAATCCACCGCCACCGAAAATCGAGCTAAAAATATCCCCTAAATCGCTAAATCCACCCTCGAATCCACCACCGAAACCGCCGAATCCGCCCATACCAGGGTGTTCGAGCTCGTAATCGTACGCTTGGCGTTTTTGGGGGTCGGACAACGTTTCGTTCGCCTCGTTGATTTCTTTGAATTTTTCCGCAGCCTCGGCGTTGCCTTGATTTCTGTCGGGATGATACTTCATCGCTAGCTTTCGATAAGCCGATTTAATATCACTCTCGCTCGCGTCCTTGCTCACGCCTAAAATATCATAAAAATTCTTCTCTGCCATGCTTTAACCTCTACATAGGGGATACGGGTTTGGCATACGCCAAACCCGATTTATAAACCCGTTTCATCTCGGACACGCTACGTCCGTTTGTGCTTATTGATGGAATTCCGTATCCCCTTCTTCAGGGTTTGCGCTCGCTTCGGGATTTGCTCCGCCGTTTGCTTGATAGAGTTTTGCAAACACCGGTTGTACGGCGTTCATAAGCGCGTCGAAGCCCGCTTTAATTCTATCGTCGTCGTCGCTTTCCAATTCCTTTTTCGCAGCGTCGATCGCCGTTTGGAGGGTGGTTTTGTCGTTTTCGTCAAGCTTATCACCCGCTTCTTTCATCGTTTGTTCTACGGAGAAGATCATACCATCGAGCTTGTTTTTATTGTCCACTTTTTCCTTTCTCTTCTTATCCTCTTCTGCGAATTGTTCCGCTTCGCGCACCGCCTTTTCGATCTCTTCTTCGGAAAGGTTGGTCGAGGAGGTGATCGTGATATCGGTGGACTTGCCCGTGCCCTTATCTTGCGCCGTCACGTGCACGATGCCGTTTGCGTCGATGTCGAACGTCACTTCGATTTGCGGAATCCCACGGGGAGCGGGAGCGATGCCCGAAAGCATAAAGTTGCCGAGGGTCTTATTGTCTTTGCAGAACTGTCTTTCCCCTTGCAACACGTGAATGTCCACGCTCGTTTGGTTGTCTGCCGCCGTCGAGAACACTTGGCTCTTCTTCACGGGGATCGTCGTGTTCTTTTCGATAATCTTCGTGAACACACCGCCGAGCGTTTCAATCCCAAGCGACAACGGGGTGACGTCGAGAAGGAGCACGTCTTTTACTTCGCCGGTAAGCACACCGCCTTGAACGGCTGCACCGATCGCCACGCACTCGTCGGGGTTGATGCCCTTGAACGGTTCTTTGCCGGTCACTTCGCGTACTTTTTCTACAACGGCAGGCATACGGGTAGAACCGCCGACCAAAATGACTTTGTCGATATCGTTATAGGAAAGTTTCGCGTCTGCCATAGCTTGGCGCATAGGACCGACCGTGCGTTCCAAAAGATCTGCGCTCATCGCCTCGAATTTTTGTTTCGTGATCGTCACGTCGAGGTGTTGAGGGCCGTCTGCCGACATAGAAATGAAAGGAAGATTTACGTTCGTCGAGTTCATACCCGAAAGCTCGATCTTCGCTTTTTCAGCCGCTTCTTTCAAGCGTTGCATTGCCATTTTGTCCTTAGAAAGGTCAATACCCTTATCTTTCTTGAATTCTGCAACGAGGTATTCCATAATCTTGTTATCCCAGTCGTCGCCACCGAGTTTGGTATCGCCGTTGGTTGCAAGTACTTCGAATACGCCGTCGGAGATTTCCAAAATGGAAACATCGAACGTACCGCCGCCAAGGTCGTAGATCATTACCTTTCCGCCCTTCTCCTTATCCAAGCCGTAAGCAAGCGCCGCCGCCGTCGGCTCGTTGATGATACGAAGTACGTTGAGTCCTGCGATTTTACCAGCGTCTTTGGTTGCTTGACGTTGGCTATCGGAGAAGTATGCGGGACAGGTGATCACCGCTTCCGTGACGGGTTGACCAAGATACGCCTCCGCGTCCGCTTTGAGTTTTGCAAGCGTCATAGCGGAAATTTCTTGAGGGGAATACCCTTTTCCGTCGATGTTTACTTTATAATCCGAGCCCATGTGGCGTTTGATCGAAATGACCGTCTTGTCGGGGTTTGCCACCGCTTGACGCTTTGCCACTTGCCCAACGACGCGCGATCCGTCCTTTTGGAAGGATACCACCGAGGGGGTGGTTCTTGCGCCTTCTGCGTTCGTGATAACGACGGGTTCACCGCCTTCCATAACCGCTACGCACGAGTTCGTCGTACCAAGGTCAATACCAATTACTTTTCCAGCCATATTTTTTCTCTCCTTATGAGTGTTTTATTTTTTTGTTCCGCGCTTTGCACGGGTTTCGTACACTATATGTAAACCTTTCTTTCCGCCCTTAAACAAAAAAACGAAAAAAATTTTTTCTTTTCTACCTTTTTATAATAAGGGAAGAAAAAAAATCGGTTTTTCCTAAAAAATTAAACCTTTCTTTCCATAAAAGGCTTGAAAAAAATCGACAAAACCGCTATAATAAGAGAGTACTAAAAAATCATTAGGAGAAAAATAGAATGACTATCCAAAACAAAACCATCAACGCCATTCGTATTTTGGCTGCGGAAGCGATCAATAAAGCAAATTCCGGCCACCCCGGTTTGCCTTTGGGCTGCGCGCCGATCGCCTACACCCTCTTTCAAAAACATTTGAAAGCCAACCCCAAAAATCCGAAATGGGATAACCGCGATCGGTTTATCCTCTCGGCAGGCCATGGTTCTGCGCTTTATTATACCCTCCTCCACTTGTACGGCTACGGTCTTACGATCGAGGATTTGCAATCCTTCCGTCAATTCGGTAGCAAAACCCCCGGTCACCCCGAATACCGCCACACGACGGGCATAGAAACGACGACTGGTCCTTTGGGTCAAGGGATCGCGAACGCCGTGGGGATGGCGCTGGCCGAAGCGCACCTCGCCGCTAAATTCAATAAGCCTGGATATAACGTCGTAGATCACTACACGTTCGCGCTTTGTGGCGACGGCTGTTTGGAAGAAGGGATCTCCTACGAGGCTTGCTCGTTTGCAGGCGCGCACGAACTTGGAAAACTCATTCTCTTATACGACGATAACGACATTACCATCGAGGGGAACACCGATTGCACGTTCAAGGAAAACGTAGGCGCAAGATTTGCTTCCCAAAACTGGCATGTGCTTCACGTGGACCTTTCGCAAGGTGACGACGTGGACGCTTTGAGCAAAGCAATCGAAACGGCAAAAGGACAAACGGATAAACCCACCGTTATTATTTGCCGTACCCGTATCGGTTTCGGCTCTCCTCTCGTAGGTTCAGAAAAATGCCACGGCTCTCCCTTGGGCGCAGAGAATATGAAAGCAACGAAAGCGACTCTCGGTTGGACGGAAGACGAGGCGTTTGCTTGCCCGCAAGACGTATATAACCATTGCAAAGAGGCAATTGAAAACAGCGAAAATGCGGAAAAGGCTTGGAACGAACTGTTTGCTTCCTACGAAAACGCTTATCCCGAGCTTGCTAAAGAATACCGCCTTGCTATGAGCGGTGAAAAACCCGACTTTGCAAGTATGGACGACTTGTTCGCATTCGACAAGCCCCTCGCAACCCGTCAAACGTCGGCGATTGTTCTTAACAAAATCGCGCAAAAATTGCCCACCCTCATCGGTGGTAGCGCCGACCTTGCCCCCTCTAACCTTTCGGATATGAAAGACACGGAAAACGTGCACTTCGGCGAATTCTCCGCAGAGGATAAATCGGGCAGAAATATCCACTTCGGGATCCGTGAACACGCCATGGCGGCAATGGCGAACGGTATGCAACTCCACGGCGGTGTGCAAGCGTACTGCGCGACTTTCTTCGTGTTCAGCGATTACTGCAAACCCGCTATGCGCCTTTCCGCGCTTATGCAAGTTCCCGTCACCTATATTATGACGCACGACTCGATCGGCGTTGGGGAGGACGGTCCTACCCATCAACCGGTAGAACAACTCATTTCCCTCCGCACGATCCCCGGAATGAAAGTGTTCCGTCCTGCGGACGGTAAAGAAACGGCGGCGGCTTGGATTTCCGCAATCACCGGCGATAAGCCTACCACCCTCGTGCTTACCAGACAAAACTTGCCTCAATACGAAACGAGCGGTCTTTCCGCGCTCAAAGGCGGATACGTCCTTGAAGATTGCGAAAACCCCGACGTGCTTTTGATTGCAAGCGGTTCGGAAGTGGAACTTTGCGTGAAAGCAAAAGCCGTGCTGAAAGAACAAGGCGTAAACGCAAGAGTCGTTTCTATGCCTTGCTTTGAACTTTTCGAAGAACAAAGCGAAGAATATAAGCAAAGCGTTCTTCCCTCTTGCGTGGAGGCGAGAGTGTGCGTAGAGGCAGGATCACCGTATAGCTGGTATCGTTATGCAGGAAACAAAGGCGAAATCATCGCTATGAACGGATTCGGCGCGTCCGCGCCGGCAGGCAAGCTCTTCCCCCACTTCGGATTCACCGTAGAAAACGTGGTGGAAAAAGCCCTTGCGTCCTTGAACAAAACGAAATAATTTTTTATAAAAGTACCGCCCTTGCTAGGTTTAGCAAGGGCGGTTTTTTCATTTTCTTTTATATAAATTAATAATCGGCTTTTTCTTTTTGAAAGCGTATTGAAACGCGATCTCCGTTCCGCTTTTAGGCTGATAAAACGCCTCCATCTTTTTCCCTCGTTTCCGTAAGGGTGGTATATAGTCGGAATTATAGTAAAACACGCAAAAATCACTCGCGTTGACCATCGCTTGATTCCGCTCGACGTAAACGGCTTTCCCCGCATTTTCTATCCCTGCTGGGATAATCGTATCGTCATATTCTTCGAGAATTTTAGATTTTTTCTCCGCGCTCAAATATGGATCTTTTACCCGAATATACACTCGCTGGATGGATGGATAATCCCTTTTTATATCCGTCACCATTTGTAAACACACGTCGCAAAAATTCCCTCCATCTCCAAAAAGAAACCATTTTACGTTCTCCTCTTCGATAAGAGATACGACCGTTCTTCTGAGTTCCTCGCAAAGTTTTAGAGTAAACGTCATATTTTTATGCCCGAAAAAACTGCAAACTTTCACCCCTGTTGCCCTCCTTATAAAAAAAGATGCCGCATATCTTACGATACACGGCACCGTAGAATATACCTTTCTCGTAAGTTTGCGACAACTCGTTCACACCCTCCAATTAATTAGAAATCAACGGATTTGATAAACACGATAAGAGATATAATCCTACCAAGATTATATCCATCGATTCTAATTAATATTAAATTGTGGGCGCCCCACTGAGTAGAGCCTCCAAGTTGTCGCATATTTATTATATGCAATTTTCAAAAAAATGTCAATAGGGAATACGGCGTGTGGAAAAAATTTTTTTTGCTATCTTTTTTGATTTTTTATAAAAGTACCGCCCTTGCTACATCTAGTAAGGGCGGTTTTTTCATTTTTTTTACAGTTTTACAACGATCGTTCGATCTGCTTCTTCCACTTCCAATAAATTCCAACTGCCGTTCGTCTTTTTATAACGTTTTAAGATTTGAAACGAATCGTCTATAAACTTTTTCCATTCTTTTTTCTGCTGGCGATCGATTTTCGAAAGGGAACACACGAATTTTAGGCCTAATTTTGCAGGCAAATAAATATTTCTTGTTTTCTTTTGCCCCGTTGTAAAGGAAATCTTCATTCCACCCAAACCTCAACCTTTTCGCCGTCCTTGTCCTCCACTTCAATGAGTTTTCCCATCACGCCAAGCGAAACGAGTTCGACGATTTTTTTGAAGTCGATTGATCGAAACGCCTTTCCTCCTATTTCGATTTTCCCTGCGATGGATTCGTTTTGCAATAAAAGTTCTGCGAGCGCAAGCGGAAGATTTATGCTAACGCGACTCTTCCCCTCCTCGCATCTTATTTTCAGTAGTTTAGTTTCCGACCTCTTCTCGTCTCGCTTGAGGAAAGTCGGCGGAGCGTCCTCCTCCTCAAAAAGCGCGTCTACCGTTATGGAAAACGTCTTTGCTATCGTCTTAAAAAGGGAAACGTCTGGGCAAGAAACGTCGTTTTCCCACTTGGATACGGCTTGCGGAGAAACCCCGCATATTTCCGCCAACTGCTCTTGCGTGATATTTTTCGCTTTGCGATATTTTGCAATATTTTTACCGATGGAACTCATAAGTACCTCCTAACCTTTTTGCCAATAGTATAACGCGCTCCAAAAGAAAAGTCCACGTCCTAAAAGTTGGATTTTAACAACCGTTGGTTGACAATTCTATCAACCGACGGTTGTTATCAATCAAAATTAAAAAACGGCTTACCGCCGTTCTTTTTTTAATTTTCGCTCGTCACGATGACTTGGGCGTAACGAAGAACTTTTTCGCCCTTTTTATACCCTTTCAAATATACTTGCTTGACGATGCCACTCTCTTCGCCCTCTCCTGCAGGGGTTGCCATAATCGCCTCTGCCTCGTCCGCATTGAAAGGCTTTCCGATGGGGTCGATTTCTTCCACTCCCTCCCCCTCAAACACTTTTTTCACGCTCTTGAGGACCATTTCAAGCCCCTCTTTCGTGCTTTCGTCCTTGCAGACGGAAAGCGCGCGTTCTAAGTTGTCCGCTACGGGGAAAAAGGAGGCGATCACGTCGTTTCTACCCTCGGTATAACGTTGCGCCGATTGGTTTTGGGTGCGACGACGATAGTTTTCGTATTCCGCCGTGACGGAATACCATTTGCGTTTATTTTCTTCCGCCTCCGCTCTCGCGTTTTCCAAAAGTTCGGCTTGTTCTTGTTTTTTACTCTTTTTTTCTTTCTTTTCTTCTACGGGGGGCGTTTGTTTCCCCGCGTCCATTTTTTCTTCTTGCATAGTTCTCCTCCACTCGTTTACTTATAACCTCTTTGCGCCCTTTTCAAACACTTAAAATTCGAGGTGCGCAAAATTCTGACGGGAAGAACGGCGGTAGAATACCGCTTTTCTTCCGATCACGATCACGGCGATCGCGTCCAAAAGATCGGCTACGTTTTCCGCCAAGTTTCTTGCGTCATCGTCTGCCGTAGGCAAAATCGTCACCTTGATAAGCTCGTGCGCTTCCAAGGCGTCCGACAAGGTTTTTAAGAGATTGTCCGTAATCCCGTCCTTGCCGATTTGTGTGATCGGTTGCAAGTTCGACGCAAGCGCTTTGAGTTTGCTTCTTTGTTTGCTCGTAATCGTTTCCAGCATAATTTTCTCCTTATGAATACCCGTTCGTGTCCTCCGGCGCGATGTCGTATCCGCCGTCTAGTACGAGCGCTGTGAAATTTTTTATCGTGATAATTTTTACCCTACCCTCTATCAAAAGCGGGGCTATTTTGCGTAAAACGTGGAAAAACGCGCCCTCGTGGAACACCATAAAATCAATGCAATCCCCTTGTTCCCCCTCGGTTGCGCCGACCGACGTACAAATGTCGTTCCCTTCGAACGGAAACTCTTGCATCACCGCTTCGAAATCGTTCAAAAACCGTTCCTTTATATCCTCTTCCCTACGCGGAAAAAATAGATAGATGTAATAGATCCCTTTCCCTTCCAGTTCCATTTGCCCACGACCACGCTTTTGACGAAGTCGCGCGGAAAGACCACTCGCCTTCTCGCTGATAAATGGTGAATAGGGCGCAAAATCGGGACAAGCCGTCATCCATTTTTCCACATCCGTTTTGTAGGGATAGCACCCCTCTTCCGACTCTTCGTCTACGTAGCAGGGAATAGGGAATAACAAATCCCCGAACATTACTTGCAAATACCCTTTCAAGAAATTCTCGAATTCTTCTACGGCAATCGGCTGGTAGTCTTCCGGCGGATTTTCCACCGCCAAAAAATCTTCGATTGCGCCTACCGACTCTTCGCCAAGCAAGTAGCAAAGTTCGTCGTAGAGTCCCTCTTGAAACTGCTTATGCTCCGCCTTTTTCCAACCGCTCGCCCCCTCTATTTTTACAAGCAGGGAAAGGTTGGACGTGTCGTCGCAAAAGCGGTAGTAAACCTCTTCAAAAGCGAAAGGGAACTCTGGATCGTACGCTCCCACGGGGAAATACGGAACGACTATCAAGCGTTTGAGCCCCTCCGCCATTTGCGAAAGAGCGTCTCCTACGGGGTGGTATCTGCGGTCGTTTCGTCCGCCCGAAAAGTATAAACAATATCGCTCGTTCTCGTCCCTGCCCCCACGCACTTTCGCGTTCGGATAGATCTTTCGCAAAACAGGTTTCGTAAGGCGAGAAAGCCCCTCTTCGTCTCCAAAGTCGATCAGTCTGCAAATAGTATCCTCTTCTCGTTCCAAGAACGCGTACGTTTCCCGCAAAACCTCGGAAAACGGCGTTTCTTTTCCGTCGTCTTTGAGATAGCAAACGCCGGAGAGGGATAATTCGTCCAAATGTCCCGTCAAATCGTTCTCGTCCCCCAAAAAGCGGACGCAACTTTGACAGCAATCTTTCACGCGCCTAAAAAGCGCGCTTTCGTATTCTTCTTTTTCGTATAATCTAACCGTCATACAAACGACGGGCTCGTCGATAGAAAGAAAAATCTCCTCCCATTCCCCGTCGATGAAATCGGGCGGTACACAACCCTGCTTTCGCAAACGGAAAAACATGGTTGCCCCACTTTCATACAGCGTTTCCACCCGTTCAATTCCCTCGGGAAAAAGGTAATATTCAGTTTTATAATAGAACGCTTTTTCCTCTCTCATACGCCTTTAGGGGATAAAGTCAAATTCCACGTCGCCGATGGAAACGGTGTCTCCCTCTTTACAGCCCATTTTGGTGAGCTCTTTGATGACGCCACGAAGTCGAAGTACCTTTTGGAAATAGAGCATCGAATCGGGGTTGTTGAGTACGACGTTTCGGCAAAGCATATCCACGAGTCCGCCGAATACGATATACACCCCGTCCTCCCCCTTTTCGATTTGGAAGTCGAGGTTGTCGTCCGCGCGGTACTCAAATTCCTCGTTGGGACGAATGGGCTCCACGGGAGGAAGCTCGTCCAAGACGGCAAATATCCCGTCGATAAGCTCTCTCGTCCCCTCGCCCGTCACCGCCGTGATGGGGTATATTTTATATTTTCTTCCGAATTTCTTTTTGAAAAGCTTCAAATTTTCTTCCGCGCCGAACACGTCGCATTTGTTGCAAACGACTACTTGCTTTCTTTTTGAAAGCTCCTCGCTAAACGCTTTGAGTTCCTCGTTGATCGTGGTAAAATCCGCAATCGGATCACGCCCTTCACACCCGGAAATATCCACGACGTGACAAATCATTCTCGTCCGTTCGATGTGGCGGAGGAAATCGTGTCCGAGCCCTGCGCCCTCTGCCGCGCCCTCGATAAGGCCCGGAATATCCGCCGCCACGAACGATTTTTCGTAGTGGCGCACCACCCCTAAATTGGGTGAAAGGGTGGTGAAATGGTAGTTGGCGATCTTCGGGCGAGCCGCGGAAATTTTCGAAAGCAAAGTAGATTTTCCTACGTTTGGAAAGCCTACGAATCCCACGTCAGCGATCACTTTAAGCTCTAAAACGACGGTGTGTTGTTTAACTTTTTCCCCTTTTTGGGCAAAGTTGGGCGCGTGCCGACGGGCGGTGGTAAAACGCACGTTGCCTTTCCCTCCGTTTCCTCCGCGAGCCACCAACTTCTTCTCGCCGTCTTCGAATACGTCGCAGATAAGCCTACCGCTCTCTTCGTCGCGCACGAGCGTTCCCAAAGGCACTTTGATAAGAACGTCCTTCCCGCCCTTGCCAAAGCATTGGTTAGTGCCACCTCTCTCGCCGTCCTCTGCGAAAAATCGCGACGTGAAACGGAAGGAGAACAAGTCGTTCATATCTTTATCCCCTACGAAATACACGTCTCCGCCCTTTCCGCCGTCACCGCCGTCGGGCCCACAAGCGGGCTTGCCTTTGTACGCCTTAAACGAATTCATTCCGTCTCCGCCGTCGCCTGCCTTGATCCATATTCTCACTTTGTCTGTAAATTCACCGTTTGCCATACCGTACCTACTTATTTTTCTTCAAAAGGGAGGGGGACTATAATCCTCCTCCCATTCGTACGTTTCGTTTTATTTTTTAGCCTTTGATTCCGTCGAGCGCCGACGCAATCCCGTCGCGAATCGCCTTGAATAAATCCTTGCCGATCAAGGAGTCTCTCGTGTAAAGTTTCGCCGTTCCCAAATCCACGCCGAAGTATTCTACGAGGGCGACGATCGCCATCACGAACGCTACGAGCGCAAGCGCAAGCGCGATCATAGCCACCATACCGAGTATACCGTCCACCACTCTAAACGGTTTGGAATGTCTGGTCTCTTTGAACATTGCCTTGACCAAACAAGAAAGGAGCCACAATACGATTAAGGTAAGAATCAGCGCAATAAGTCCCACTACGATCGCGCCGATGATTTCGCCTAAATTCGGTAAGAATTCAAGCGCCTTTTCAGGCAAGATCCCCGTGAAAACACCACCGAAAAATTCCGTCATATTTTGGGCAAGCGTACCGCCCATCAAAGGGAACGCCACGCCTACGGCAATAGCGATGAGCGCCGAGCAAGACGTGATCGCTCCGTATACCCCGCGCAAGAACCCTGCGCGGTATCCGCCGTAGCCCATAGCCATCATAAGCGCGATAAACAAGAAATCCAACGTAAAAGTGCGCAAGAAGAGATCGGAGTCTTTCGACAAAGACAACGTGGAAACAAGATCTATGTCCGTGAAAACGGGCAAGAACACGACGGCAAGCAAGCCGATTCCAACCACGACGAGCGCGAAATTGACGAGGGAGGTAATCCCGCCTAAAATACGATTGAAAAGACACGGACCGCCTTTGCCCTTTCTCTCCTTTTTACGTTCTTTCTTCTCTTTTTCTTCATCCTCGTTTTCCACTTGGCCGTATTCGAGGTCGTATTGTTGCGAACGCGCCGCCACTTCCAATGCCTCTTCTTGTTCCTCGGTCTTTTTGTGGAAATGATAGGTGACGTCGTAGGGCTTTCTCTTAGGTCGAACGAGTAAAGCGATAAAGCCGAAAACCACAAACGCCGCCGCGATAATTCCGCAAGCGAGGATGATTCCGCCAAATTCACCGACGTCGTTTTTTACGTCCATATTAGAGACGATTACATACCAAACCAAACACACGATCGCCCAAATGAACGCGCCCCAGCCCGTACGCGTAAATCCTCGCTTAAATCCAAGGAAAAACGCAAACAGCGCCGCCACCACTACGGCAACGATCACGATGGGCGTCCAATTCGTCGCCATTATGGAATATAAATAGAGCATATCCTACCTCCTAAAAAACAACTTATTTGTTAAACGTATCTTTGAGCGAAACGATTTCCGAAAGCAACAGCTTCCCATCCGCCGTTCGGCTCGTCTTATAGTAGCCTACGCGCATGAGTTGGAACGCCACGTTCTCTTCTCTTTCGAAAAGGTAGGGTTCAGCATACCCGTAGAAAATTTTCTCGCTTTCCGTATTCATTCTCTCGCCAAAATCTTGCCCTGCGTATTCGGCGTCTTTCAAAAGCGGTCCGTACTTGCGGATTTCCGCAAAAACGCCCGTTTTCGCATCCACCCATTGAATCGTTCCTTTCACTTTAATACCGCTCGTGTCTTGCGAAGAACGGCTCTCGGGAACGTACGAACATTTGAGTTCCACCGCTTCCCCGTTTTCACCCTTCACCACCTCGTCGCAACGAATGATGTACGCATTCTTCAAACGGACGTACCCGCCCTCTTTCAAACGTTGGTATTTGGGCGGAGGATCGAGCGAAAAGTCGCTTTCGTCGATATAAATTTCTTTCGAGAAAGAGATCTTTCTTTCCCCCATTTCCGGTTTCAAGGGATGAATCGCCGTCGTCAATTCCTCTTCCCCCTCGTAGTTCGTGAGGGTCACTTTTAAGGGATTCAAAACCGCCATCGCGCGCTCGGCGTTCGCATTCAAATTGTCGCGAATACAAGATTCTAAATAGCAAAGCTGACATTCGGAGTTCGCCTTGACGATCCCGATCTTTTCACAGAAATCGAGGAGCGCTTCGGGCGGTACGCCACGGTTTCTAAGCCCCGTCACCGTCGGCATTCTCGGATCGTCCCAACCGTGCACGTGTCCCTCTTCCACGAGTTTTTTCAAGTAGCGTTTGCTCATCACCATATTCGTGACGGCAAGGCGCGCAAACTCGATTTGGCGAGGCTTGGGACTAAACCCAAGTTGAATCCCCACCCAGTCGTAAAGAGGCCGATGATCCTCGAATTCAAGCGTACAAAGGGAATGGGTGACCCCTTGCAAGTAGTCGCAAATGGGATGCGCGTAGTCGTACATAGGATAAATGCACCACTTGTCGCCCGTGCGATGATGGGTACAACGCAAAATGCGATAAATTACGGGGTCGCGCATATTCATATTCGGAGAGGACATATCAATCTTCGCGCGCAAGCACTTGCTTCCGTCCTCGTATTTTCCCGCTTTCATTTCTCTGAAAAGTTGCAAATTTTCCTCGATCGAACGATTGCGATAAGGGCTTTCTTGCCCCGGCTCGGTGAGAGTTCCGCGCGTTTTGCTGATTTCCTCGCTCGTAAGGTCGCACACGAACGCTTTGCCGTCCAAAATCAGACGTTCTGCAAAGCGGTAGATATCGTCGAAAAAGTCGGACGCGTACACTTCTTTCGCCCAATCGTAGCCAATCCAAGCGATATCCCGACGAATCGCGTCGACGAACTCGGTTTTTTCTTTGGACGGATTGGTGTCGTCGAAAAAGAGATTGCACTTCCCACCGTATTTTTTCGCCGTACCGAAGTTGACGAGCATGCTTTTTACGTGTCCGATATGCAAATATCCGTTGGGTTCAGGAGGGAAACGGGTTTGAACGGCGGTCACTTTTCCGCTTCCCAAATCCTCGTTGATAATTTGTTCGATAAAATTCGTTGCCTCGATCATAAAACTGCCTCAAATTTTTTCTTTTTTCTTCTCATTCTCGCGCGAGAGCGAAGGAAAGATAGTATTTCGTAATATATTATAACACATATTTACGGAAAAAGGAATAAGATTTCCACCCCTTTTGCGAACTTTTTTTAATTTTTCCCCTATTCAAAAGCGAAATATACCCTCCCCTCGAATTCTCCTTTGCTTTTCTCGACTTTTTTCTTGAAAAAAATCCGCCTTTCCGTGGCGAAGTGTTTGACTTCCCGAGAGGAACTATTGTATAATATTACAAAAGCAAGGCGACAATCCCTCTTTTTTAAGAATGGACGATGATCGCGAAAAATGCAGTAGGAGAAGGATTATGGCAGAAAAGAGAGCGGTGACGATGGAAAAACTGGTTTCCCTTTGCAAAAATAGAGGGTTTATTTTCCCCGGAAGTGAAATTTACGGAGGGCTTGCAAATACGTGGGACTACGGTCCTTTGGGCGTAGAGCTTAAAAACAACGTAAAAAAGGCGTGGTGGAAGAAATTCGTGCAAGAAAACCCGTACGTGACGGGCGTAGACTGCGCCATTTTAATGAACCCCAGAACGTGGAAAGCGTCGGGGCATTTGGGCGGATTTTCCGATCCCTTGATGGATTGCAAGTCTTGTAAATCCCGCCATAGAGCCGACGACCTTGTAGAAAAATACGTGGAAAAACACGGGCTTGACGTGAAAGTAGAAAGTATGGAAAACGAGGACTTGGAAGCGTTTATCGCCGAGCATAAAATCGTTTGTCCCGTCTGCGGAAATTCCGATTTCACCTCCATTCGCAAATTCAACTTGATGTTCAAAACCTTCCAAGGGGTGACGGAGGATTCGTCGAACGTCGTATATCTTCGCCCCGAAACGGCGCAAGGGATTTTCGTCAATTTCGCGAACGTACAACGCTCGACGCGTATGCGCGTGCCGTTCGGGATCGCGCAAGTGGGGAAATCCTTCCGAAACGAAATTACGCCGGGCAATTTTACCTTCCGTACCCGCGAATTCGAACAAATGGAACTCGAATTCTTCTGTAAACCGGGCACCGACCTCGAATGGTTCGAATATTGGAAGAATTTCTGCCGTGATTGGCTCGTTTCCCTCCATATGAAAGAGGAAAACTTGCACCTTCGCGACCACTCGCCCGAAGAACTTTGCTTCTATTCGAAGGCAACCACCGACTTTGAATACAACTTCGCGTTCGGTTGGGGAGAGCTGTGGGGGGTAGCCGACAGAACGGATTACGACCTTTCCCAACACGCGAAAGAATGTGGAAAGCCCATTGATTACACCGACCCCGTGACGGGCGAAAAATACGTGCCTTACGTCGTCGAACCGTCGCTTGGCGCAGACAGAGTCGTGCTTGCATTCCTCACCGACGCCTACGATGAAGAGATAGTTGACGCCGAAAAGAACGACGTGCGGACCGTCCTTCGCTTGCACCCTTTCCTCGCGCCCTACAAATGCGCCGTGCTCCCCTTGCAAAAAGGGCTTGCGGACAAGGCGGACGAGGTATATGCAAAGATGCGCAAAAAATTTGCCACCACCTACGATTTGACCGGTTCGATCGGCAAACGTTATCGCCGTCAAGACGAAATCGGAACGCCGTTCTGCGTGACGATCGACTTCGATACGCTGGAAGATAACACCGTGACCATTCGCGACCGCGACAGTATGGAACAAATCCGCTTGCCCATCGACGAAGCGATCCAATACATCGAAGAAAAAATCGACTTCTAAACGAAAATATGAAACGAAAAAGACGGAAAATCTTCCGTCTTTTTTTACGGACACGACCATTTGAACTCTTTTATGATAGACTACCAAGACATTTTACTGTGCTACGGTATTAAAAGCGGAAGAA
Source organism: Christensenellaceae bacterium (assembly GCA_045613545.1). GTDB lineage: Bacteria > Bacillota > Clostridia > Christensenellales > Borkfalkiaceae > Scatosoma. The sequence goes on along the minus strand of JAZLBD010000002.1, from coordinate 8,301 downwards.
CTTCCTATTACGACGAAGACCTCCTAGGAGGAAGTTTAATTATCCTAAACAACGATCAAACCTTTTTCGTGGAAAGATTATTCGATTCAATAAACTATGCCTTTGCGTATCATAAAAAGAAAGGATAACGAAAAATTTTCGTTATCCTTTTACGTTGCATAAAAACGTCGATTTTGCCTTTTCTATAATAGACGTTTTAGCTCCAAAAGAGCGGTTATTTGTGGACACGGTGTCCCCCTTTTCATTCCTTTGGGGTTAAACCATACGGCGGACATTCCAAACGAAAGCGCGCCGTCTATATCCGAAACGATCGAATCTCCCACCATCAAACATTCCTCTTTTTCTGCTTGTAATTCGCCAACCATTCGCGCGAAAAATCCCACGCTTGGTTTAATCGTTCCCATTTCCTCGGAGATGAAAAATCGTTTCGTGTATTTTTCAAACGGCGCAAGCCTACCCCTTTGTATGGAAGAAAGCCCGTTCGTAGCGATTGCGATACGGTAGTTTTTAGAAAGGTCGGTCAAGAGCTTGTGCGCGCCGTCCACCGCGTATCCCTCTTTACAAAGCTCTTCCAAAAAACGGTTTGCCACCTCTCCCACGGGCAAATCAAGTCCAAATTTTTCAAAAATTCTCGGGAATAAAATCCGCAGGTGCGAACGGTAAAGATCGTGGTAGGCGCGTTGAATTTCGGGGGTGTCCACTCTACAAAGCCCCACCTCTTCCCAAACTTTATAGGAAAGGACGTGGGAATAATCAATAAGCGGTTGCGTCGGTTCTACACCGAACGCAGAATAAAGACGGGCAAACGCATTTCGCTCGTCTTTATCATAATCAATCAACGTATGATCGGCATCGAAAATAATCCATTTGATTCCTTGCATTTTACCAATCCTGTTTTTTAAGGGTTTTGTCTTTGACGTCGTCGTAAAATTCGAAATATTTTTTCTTAAACTCTTCCTGACTCATAGGTTCGTCGCCGTTTTGCAAGCGTTCTAAAATCTCTTGCAGTTCCTCGGGCGAAAAGTCGGCAATTTCCACTTCCCCCTCGAAACTTTCCAGTAATTTTAATAAATCTAATTTCGACATACCGATTCCGCCTTTCGTTTGTTCGTTAAAAGTATACCATAAAACCCTCTAACGCGCAACCGTTTCTTCTCGGCAAGCGGGAAAATATTTCCTTTCTTCCCAAAAAAACCGCTCCCCTTTCCATACTTCCCTATATTTCCCATTCTTTCCAAAACTTCCGTGTTCCCAAAGGGCGATATTCCCTTTATAATGGGATTGCATTTTATCAAAAGGAGAGTTTATGATGAAAATACGACGCTTAACTTCTTGCTTAATGGCTTGCGTGATGCTTTTAGTCCACTTTGCCGGTTGTAAAAAAACCGCAAATTCCCAACCGGAAGACCCTTCTCTTCCGCCCGCAGAAGAAGAACCGTTGCCGGAGTCTCCTACGCTTCCACCCGTAGAAGAAGAGCCGTTGCCGGAAACTCCTCCTTCTCCGCCCGTAGAAACGCCTCCCGTCGTGGAAAAAGCCTTATACGTCGAATGTACGGCAAATTCCGTGAACGTCCGCGCGGGCGCAGGGCGAGGATACGCATCGCTTGGACAGGTAGAAAAGGGAACCATGTACGCGGTGAGCGAAGAAAAAGACGGTTGGTATCAAATCACCTATAAAAATAAAACGGGATACATATCCTCCGCCTACACCAAAACGTTTGCCTTGGAAAAAAGCGAAAACCCCGTCGTAGAGGCGGTGCTTGCAAAAGGATATCTCACCCTCGGTGTTCCCTACGTGTACGGCGCAGTCCGTCTGCACGATGGGAAAGGGAATTTTTTGGCTGGGTTTACCGCTTTGAAATTCGACTGTTCTTCCCTCACGCAATACGCCTTTTATTACGGCGCGGGCGTGCTTTTGAACACTACAACGAGAACGCAAATTCGACAAGGGAAATACGTTCCTCCGAGCGACTTATCCCGTGGGGATTGTATCTATTACACCAACGAGACTCGCTACTACCTTACGGGAATCGAACGGATTGGCCACGTGGCGATCTATCTGGGCAAGGGGTATATTTTGCATACCGCAAGCGATTACGCGCGCATCGAAAAAATGTCCGATTTGCGCTGGTCGTATTATATCGAAGCCAGACGTTTCGTGTAATAAAAAAAAGGCTAATGATCATTCGTAGCCTTTTTTCGTTATAGATACATGTCGATGATTTTTTCCGCTTGCAAATCGGACAGTCCGTATTCTTTGGAATTTTCCATTAGCAACCGCACGAGCGCCCCTCTATCTTTATCCGCATTTTTCTTAACGAGGCGGACAAGTTTGCCATTGGGGGAATGATAATCAAAATAGAGCCGTATCCCGTCTTCCTCTAAAACCCCCAACGTCATCGGAAACCGTTTGCATACGAAAATCTCTTCAAAAATCGTTCTATATTCGCCAAGGATCACCCTCTTTTCGTCGCCTATCATTTGAAAGGTTTCGTCGTCGATGGTATGAAGCGTGACTTCGCCTGCGTATCCGATCTGCTCTACATAGGCGAGTAAGGTGAGCAAATTCATTTGACAAAAGGCATCTTTCCCAAACCAAAGGTGCAGTTCGTCTATCCCCCCTTTGCTTAAAGCGTGGTAAACGTCCATTTTCGAGCGGTATATTTCCTCGCTTACGCCAAGCTCGTTTGCGCGCAAGCGTATGAACGCGTCGCTATAAATTTCCTCCGTCGTTTCTCCGTCCATCATCGCTTCGTTGAACGGGACGGCGTTTTCGCCGTAGGTTTTGATAAAATATTCGTTAAAATACGCGCCGTTCGTAATATGTAATCGTCTTTTCATAATACACGCTTCGTTATTTTGCAATTCTATTCCAAACCACCTTTTCGCTCGCCACCGAAAACCCAAGTTTTCGTTGCAAATGCAATGACGCCACGTTATCCTCGACGATATGCGCGTAAGGGAGTCTCCCCTCTTTTAGAATCGTTTGGATAAGGTAAGTTTCCAGCGCAAAGGCATACCCTTTGTTTCTTTGCTCAGGAAAAATGAGGAGTAGCCCCATACTTCCCTCAGGGTGCCGTCCGATAAAACCGACCCATTCCCCTTGTTCGTTATGGGCGCAAATAATTTGCTTTCTTATATGCAACAGCCTTAAATTCTCAGGGGACTCTCGATCGTAAACCTCGATAATGCGCGCAAGTTGTTCGTCGGTGGGAAAGGCGTAGGTAAGATTCCCCACGGGGGCAATCGTTTCCTTTTCATACACCGCTTGATAGCAAGGGGTTTCGCTTTGCACGGGATAAACCGTCTTAATACAAGCGTCGGAAATCGCTCCGTGCGACACGATCAAAGCGCTTTTTTCTACGAGTCTTTCTCGGGGCAAATTCGCAAGTATTCGCAACCCTGCCCCCTCGCTTTTACACGCGAACATATAAATATCGCTATCCTTTTCGGCGAGCAAAATACCGTCCGCTTCCGCGTATTCTACCCGCGCCGAGCCTTTTTTTACACATTCAAGCACGTCGGCGTAAAGAAGCGGATTTTCCTTTGCGTAGCTTTCTATTTTTTCATCGTTTGTCATCGTTCTTTCCCATGCAGATTAAAATTCGCCGTGCTTGGGATAGTCGGCGTAGCTTGCGTCGATCGCCACAAGTTCGCTGAAATTATCAATTTCGACGATGTCCGATTTATGGCAGTTTCGGATTTGAATTTTATACGCGTTCTTATTCACCTTCAAGGCGCACGCTTCCCAGAAATATTCCTTTCCGCCACGGCTTAAATATAATTTTTTCAAATCCGCCTTTAAGCGATTGCTATCCGCCTCGTTCCAGAACGAAATCCCGTACGCTTGATAACAGTCCTCGCCCCCTTGTTTATAATCACCGATATACCCGTTGACCTTCTTGAAACACCAGTCGTCCGTCTCGTTGACTTTTGCACCCAAGTAGTTGGTGGTGTATTCGTACTTGCGGATAATTTCGGGGTTTGAAATCAAAAGATCCGCCTCACAAATATAGCAACGATCGATAATATCCACCACTTTCATTGCGGAGGAAATATTGTTCGTCACGTTAAATTCGTCGTTGTCGACGAATTGCAGGAAGGGATATTTCTCCAAAAGCTCGTTGAATTTTTCCTTTTTATATCCGCGCACGATGGTAATATTTTTAATGCCTTTCGCAACGAGCGCGTCAAGTAAGGTGTCGATCATTCGCACGCCGTTGACCTTGACGAGGGGTTTGGGGGTGTCGAGGGTGACGGGCGCCATACGCGAGCCGAACCCCGCCGCAAAGATAATCGCCTTGCGCACTTTATACGGTTCGAGGCGTTTTAACCCTTGCTCGGTAATCTCGAGCTCGGAGGACATCGTCATTTGAATGGCGTTGGCGTCCAAAAGGTCGCTAATAATCTTGTTGATCGTCCCCACCGAAACTTTGAGTTCGTTCGATAAGAAACGTTGAGTATATCTGCCCTTGCCGTTCTTTTCGAGATAGGTCAATAAGTCAAATTCGTATCTGGTTAATTGCATAGTTTCATCCTTCTTCCTTTTGCTTTTTTGTATAATTTTTGTGCATAGATTGAGTAGCGTTTTGAAAAGCACGTTGACGATGAGGAGTGTGACGGAGATCGTCGCCTGCATTTCGTAGTTCCCGTTCTTCTCGTAGACGTTGATTAAAATTGAGAGCGGTTGCGAACTGTACGTGCAAAGGAACGCAACGGCGGAAATGGTGATCATACTGTTGAGAAACAGATAAGAAAACATTTCAAGCAGGGTGGGAATGGAGTTCGCCACTACCACTTTGAAGATAATTTTGATTTTCGAAATCCCCAGTGTTTCGCCGATCAGTTCGTAGTCTTTATTGATTTTAGAGAGGCAGTTTTTCGCCATCAAATAGGGCGAGCCGATAAAGTGAAAAATATTTACCGCCATCAAAATCAAAACCGTTCCATAAAAATACCCGCGCGTGGAGGAAAAGAGGAAAATATATCCAATACCAAGCACGATCCCGGGGATTGCAATCGTGCTCATCGCAAGAAAATTGATGATTTTCCCCATCTTCCCTTCCTTTCGCACGGAAAGATAGCCCAAAAAATAGGCGAATATCGTCCCCACCACGCCCGTCAAACAAGCGATGAACAAGGAATTCTGCAAATAACTCAAAAGCCCCAGCCCTTGCCGATCGGTAAAGAGGAGTTTGAAGTTGGAAAGGGTAAGCCCCAAATCTTTCGGGAACGCCTTAAAAACGGAGAGCGCAATGAACGAGAGTTGCGGTAAGAACAACCCCACCGCCACGAGCGAAACGACGATCGCCGATAAAATATTGAACGAACGCTTGCTCCTTAATAGCTGTTCGTTGTTTTCCCCACTCGTCGTCTCTTTGAAGATGAAATCAAACACGAAAGAAAGTACGGCGGGAAGCAACAAGAACGTCCCCGCAATCGCGCCCCTACCGTATTGATACGAGGACAAAACCTGCTCATACAAGTACATGGGTAGGGTCTTTATCTTTCCCGCCACTTCCATGGGTACGCCGTAATCGGAAAAGACGAGGGTAAACCCAGCAAAAAACGCGGAGATAAGAGGCATTTTTAAGTAGGGCAACGTCACCTTAAAAAAGGTACTAATCCGAGAAATCCCCATAATTTCCGCGGCGTCGTAAGGGCGTTTATCCTCGTAGCGCAACGCGTCGTAAAGGATTAAAAAGGAAGAGGGGAACGCTACGATCACCGCGCCGAGCACAAGCCCCGTCATACCGATCGCCTCCCGTTCGATCCCTAAAAAGACGGACAAAAATCCGTTCTTCCCAAACAGCGTCCGAATCCCAAGCCCGATAGAGAGCGAGGGAACGAGCATACCAAGGGTGAGGAGTAGCACGAATACGGGTTTCCCTTTCAAACTCGAACGGTTCAAAAAATAAGCGGTCATAAGCGCCAAGAACACGGCAAAAATCGTTGCGAGCAACGAATATAAAAGGGAATTCCCCAGCGCGCTAAAAAAGTTTGCGTCCTTAAATACGAAACGCAAATCCTTGCCGGAGATATGAAAGAGTAAAGTGACGAGGGGCAACAAGGAAAAGAGGATCAAACAACCAATACCGATCATTCTTAAATATTCCCGTTTCAACGCTTTACCCGTTTTTTGGAGAATATTTACTTTTTCCATTGTATGTTTTCCTCGATGGAGCGAACTTTTTCGTCTAAATGATGCACGATAAACTTTTTCACGAATGCAGACGCGGGGCAATTATACATTTCCGCCGGCGTCGTGAACTGTTCAATTCTCGAATCGTTGAGAAGCATCACGCGATCGGACAAAGCGAACGCCTCTTCTTGATCGTGCGTGACGTAGATCATCGTGATGCCGTACTGCTTTTGGATATCCTTGAGTAGTTTACGAAGCACCACCTTAATATCGGCGTCCAACGCGGACATGGGTTCGTCAAACAAGATAACGTCGGGATTTAACACCAACGTGCGCGCAATCGCCACCCGTTGTTGTTGTCCGCCCGAAAGCTGGTGCGGTTTTTTATACACGTGGTCGTCGAGCTCTACCATGTGGATAATCTCTTTCACTTTTTCTTCTATTTGAGTTTTCGGCATTTTTCGGCTCTTTAACGCGTAGGCGATGTTTTGGTACACCGTCATGTTCGGGAACAACGCGTAGTTTTGGAACACGATTCCGATATTTCTCTCAAACGGCGAAAAGTCGGAAACGTCCGTCCCGTTTTTCAAAATCAACCCACTGTCCGGTCTTTCGATGCCGATAAGAAGTCGCAAAAGGGTGGTTTTCCCGCACCCCGACGGACCTAAAATAGATAAAAATTCGCCCTTTTTTACGGTAAAAGAGATGTCCTCTAAAACGATTTTTGAACCGTATTTTTTATTGATGTTTTGAATGCTGAGTAATTGTTCCATAATTAAAAAGTCCAAAGATCCAATAATTCTTGTTTTTTTGAGAAATCGTACAACCCTTGCATGTCGATTTCCGTGAAGTTGGTAGGATAGTTCGGGATTTTAGCCTCGCCTTGGTCGGCGTATACCTTATCGGGCGTATACGTTTCCACACATTCCTTGTTCAAAACGTTAAATAAATAGCTAAAAACTTCATAGACGCCGAGCTTGTTTTGATGCCCGTTGATCACGCCCATTCCGTAGATCGTGTAAGCCGATTGGTTGTCCAAAAAGACGACCTCTAAATCGTCGTTTTGATTTTTGTACAACATTTGTTGCCAAAGCATACCAATCCCAATCGCCACGTCGCCACGATCAACGCTCTTCGTAGGCACAGAGCCGGAAGAGGTATATTCTTTCATATTCTTCGTCAGTTCCCTAAAATACGAAAGCCCGTCCGTGGTACCCATGGCTGACATCACGCCGTTATAGAAGCAATACCCCGTCCCCGAACTCTTCGGATTCGGCATCATAATTTGATTTTTATACGCCGGTTTTAACAGATCTTGATAGCTCGACGGTATTTCCAAGTTCTTTTCGGCAAGCACCGCTTTATTGACGAGCACCGATTGATTGAATTTCGCGCAAAGCGCGTACTTTTTATGGCGAGAGGTAAACTCCTGCGCCTCTTCCGTATAAATCGAGTAATCAAAGTCGTTTAAGTCGAAAAACAAATCACTTTGCATTTTTATCAAGTATTCGAAGTTGCAAGTTTCCACGTCGAACACGATATCGCATTGAATATTCTTCTTTTCCCCTTGCAATTTCGAAAACAGTTCGCCCGTGCCCACGTATTGGAACACGACGTCATATTCGGGGAATTTCTTATTGAGCTCTTCGGTTAAAAATTGTATACGTTCTTCTTCCGTCGCGCCAAAGATAACCACGCGCGACTTCCCACTTCCACAACCATATAAAAAGGAATCGGCGCAACCGAAAGAACTCACGCTTGCAAAAAGCGCGGCGCACGCGAGCGCTTTTATCCATCTCTTCTTTGCCATAGATTTTCTCCTAAAAATATGCTCCCATTGTACCATTTCATTCATTTTTTGTCAAGCAAAATGTTCATATGAACAAGATTATTATTTTATTTTGAAAAAAATAATAATAAAAATCCGCTTATAAATAAAAAACGCCCCCCCTTTTTTAAGTAATTTTATCTAAAAAGGAAAAGAACATTCTAACAGATCTCTCTATTTCGTATAAAAAGAAAAGAAGTCTAGCGATAGCAAGACTTCTTCTTGTTGAAAAGCGGCAATGACCTATCCTCCCGGTAGTTAACTACAAGTACTTTCGGCGTGAGAAAGCTTAACTTCTGTGTTCGGAATGGGAACAGGTGGATCCTTTCTG
>JAZLBD010000001.1:0-112198 GCA_045613545.1 Christensenellaceae bacterium | reverse complement strand
CTTTAATTGCTGTATTTTTAAAAATCACCGATTCGCCCATCGTCACTTGACCGTCGCCCGCAATCGCCGTTACACCATTACGCTTGACTGCGCAAATCGTCGTTCCTCTAAATTCCATAATATTCCTCACAACGTTTCTTTAATACATTCCAAAGCACGTTCCGCTAAGGCGTGATAACGTTCCTTTTTGTCTTTGATACGCACAGGTAAAGAAGACAATATCCCGAAATTCGCATTCATGGGTTGAAAATCCTTTACTTTTGTGGAAATATGCGTTTCTAAAGCTCCGCAAATTGTGCGCTCATCAAATACATGGGTGGGTCGTCCAAGGATTTCATCGGTGATATGAATCGCCGCCAAAAGCCCGCTTGCCGCGCTTTCTACATACCCTTCTACGCCCGTTATCTGCCCTGCAAAAAACAGCCTTCGATTATTCTTAAACGAAAAATCACGATTTAAAACATCAGGAGATTGAATATACGTATTTCTATGCATTACGCCATAACGCAAATAATCGGCATTCTTTAAAGCAGGAATCATAGAAAATACTCGTTTTTGTTCAGGGAATTTCAAATTTGTTTGGAATCCCACCAAATTATACGTCGTTCCCTCTTCGTTTTCCTTACGAAGCTGCAACACCGCATACGGACGTTTACCGTCCTCATCCGCCAAACCAACGGGTTTCAACGTACCATAACGCAAAGTATCTCGCCCGCGCGAAGCCATAACTTCTATCGGCATACAACCTTCGAAAATTTCACCCTTTTCAAATTCGTGTAATTCCACGCGTTCCGCCGCCAACAAAGCGTCCACAAAAGCGTAATATTCTTCTTTCGTCATCGGACAGTTGATATAATCCCCCGTGCCTTTCCCGTAGCGATCACCCGTGAACACGCAGGTAAAATCAATGCTGTCCGTCGCCACGATAGGGGCGGACGCGTCGAAAAAGTGCAAATTTTCGCCGGTGAGAGAGCGCAAATGCTCGCTGAAAGGCTCGCTCGTAAGCGGACCCGTCGCCACGATGATAAAATCGTAGTCTTTCGTGGGAAGAGCGGTGATTTCCTCTTCTAAAACGCGAATATTTTTATGCGAACGCAAAGCGTTCGTCACGTAAGAGGCGAACAAGTCGCGATCGACCGCTAAAGCGGAGCCAGCCGGCACTTTCGAGTGGGCGGCGGCTTCCATCGTAATCGAGCCGATTCGTCGCATTTCCTCTTTCAAAAGACCGCACGCGTTTGCGTAGGCGTCGTCGCTTTTGAGGGAGTTCGAGCACACGAGCTCGCAAAAGAGCGGATTTTCGTGCGCAGGGCTAAATTTTTTCGGTTTCATATCGGCGAGGGTGACGAGGTAGCCTTTTTGAGCGAGGAAATAGGACGCCTCGCATCCGGCAAGCCCCGCGCCCACCACCAAAATACGCGGTTGTATTTGTTCGTTCATATCAATCGTAAATAGGTTCTTCGAGCAAGGGCGGGAAGTCGAAATCGTCGTTTTCCGTGAGCGGAAGCGGTTTGCGTTCGACGGTTTTCCCTTTGTAGGAGCAGTCTTTATTCGAGCATTTCACGACTCCGCGCGCCGTTTGAATAAGCGGTTCTTTGCAGGCAGGACAACGCTCGCCCGTGGGGATATCCCAACTCATAAACTTGCAAGCGGGATAGTTGGAACAACTATAATACACCTTTCCTTTTTTGGATTTTCTCGCCGTCATAGGACTGTTGCATTCGGGACAAACGCCGATAAAATTCGGATCTTCATCGGACGGCATGGAAAGGGTGGTTTTACAATCGGGGTAGCTGGGGCAAGCGAGGAATTTTCCGAATTTTCCGCTTTTCACGATCATATTTTCTCCGCACTTGGGACAGCGAACGGAAGAAATTTCTTCCTTGCCCTCGCTGACGATATTTTTGCAAGCGGGATAGTTCGAGCAAGCGAGATATTTCCCGTATTTGCCGATACGACGGATCATATGGTTTCCACATTTCTCACAACGCTCGCTTGTCAGTTCGTCGCCGTAGGAGGACGCCGCGCGTAATTTTTGTTCAAAACTGGGATAGAAATCGCCAATGACTTCTCGCCAATCGTTTCCACCCTCTTCAATGTCGTCGAGCTTGGTTTCCATGTTTGCGGTAAAGCCGATATCCATAACGTCTTCGAAACATTTGACGAGCATATCCACGACGCTATACGCTACGGGGATCGGTCTCATGTATTTTCCGTCCTTTTTCACGTATTTTTGGTTGAGCCTAGCGATAATCGAAGCGTAGGTAGAGGGGCGACCGATTCCCTTTTCTTCCATAATTTTGACAAGACTCGCGTCGGTATAACGAAGAGGGGGTTTGGTGAAATTTTGTTTTTCCGTCAAACGCAATAAGTCGACGACGTCTCCCTCTTGGAGGTCGGGCAACAGTTTCGTGGACGCGCTTTCGTCCTCGTCCTCTTTTTTCGAGGCGAAGTCTTGATAGACGGCGGTGTAGCCGGCAAAGAGCAGAACCTTTCCGCTCGCTTTGAACGTGTAGCCGTTGTTTTCGATCTCTATTTGCGCGCTATTGTATTTCGCCTCCGCCATTTGCGAGGCGATAAAGCGATCGTACACGAGTTTATAGAGCGAATAGTGCTTTTTATCGAGCAAGGTTTTCGCCTTTTCGGGCGTCATTGTAATATCGTTGGGACGAATCGCCTCGTGGGCGTCTTGCGCGCCTTTTTTCGTTTGGTAATAATTGGGTTTTTCAGGCGCGTATTCTTCCCCATAAACGGCGCGGATATGCGAGAGCGCCGAACGTTGCGCTTCGAATGAAACGCGGACAGAGTCGGTACGCATATACGTGATGAACGCCACGTGATCGCCACCGACGTCCATACCTTCGTAGAGGTGTTGCGCAAGACTCATCGTTTCGGGCGCGGAAAGCCCCAATTTATTCGAAGCGTCTTGTTGCAACGAGCTAGTCGTAAAGGGCGCGGGGGCGTGGGATTTCGTGATGGATTTTTTTACCTTCTTCAAGACGAATTTCCCGTTTTTCAAAAGGGAAAGCACTTCTTCCGTCTCCGCTTTCGAGGAGGGCTTATACGCTTTCATCCCTTTCTTTTCAAGCATAGCCTTGAAAGAGGAATGTTTCTTTTCTTGATCTTGGAGATCCGCCGTGATATTCCAATATTCCTTGGGTACGAACCCGTCTATTTCCCGTTCTCGCTCCACGATAAGACGGAGAGCAACCGACTGTACGCGACCTCCCGAAAGGGTACGTTTCCCGCTTGCAGATTCGTCCTCGATCTTATGGTTGAGCAAAGTGGAAAGTTTATAGCCGACCAACCGATCGAGAACCCGTCTCGCTTGTTGGGCATCCACCAAATTATAATTAATTTTACGGGGCTTGGTAAGAGCGTGTTCGATCGCCTTTTGCGAAACCTCGTTGAATTCGATGCGGTTTTCCCCTTCGGGATTTAAGCTAAGCACCGTTTGTAAATGCCAAGAAATCGCCTCTCCCTCTCTGTCGGGGTCGGTTGCAAGGAAGACGCGATCCGCCTTTTTCGTCGCTTCCGTGAGGTGGCGAATGACGTTTTCTTTGCCCTCGGAATAGACGTATTTCGGTTCGTAATTGTTCTTCACGTCTACGCCGAGCGAGTGAACGGGCAAATCGCGGATATGTCCAGCGGACGCCTCTACGCGATACTTGCCTTTGAGATACTTTTGAATGGTTTTCGCCTTGGAGGGCGACTCTACGATAATAAGATCCATCTATTTCTTCCTTTTTAGGATTTTTTTACTGTGTTTTTGACGAGAGCGACTTGGTTTCCTCCGAGCCTTACGATCAGCCCTTTCACTTCCAATGAGGTCAAAACTCCGCCGAGCTTAAAGGCGGGAACGCCGAGTGCTTGCGCAAGCGCGACGACGGGGGAGGAAAGCTCTTTTTGCAAAAGCGCGACCACCCGTTCTTCTTCCGTCGAAAGGGGGATTTCGCGCGTCGTTTCTTCCTCTACCGCAAGGTGGTACGCCTCGAAAATATCGTTGGGGGAGTCGGTTAAAAACGCCCCTTGTTTGATGAGTTGATTGCATCCTTTTCCGCCGTCGAACGAAGGGGGATAGGGAAGCGCGAAGATCGGTTTTTTTTGTTTTTTCGCGTGCTTTGCCGTGATGAGCGCTCCGCTCGTTTCGTCTCCGCTGACGACGAGTACACCCGTAGAAAGGGTGGCAAGAACCTCGTTTCTTCGTTCATAGGAAAAATTCCGCACGTTGGTTTGTAAGGGATGAAAGGCGAGAAGTAGCCCGTGCTTCTCCACTTCTTGGAAGATTCCGCCGTCTGCTTTGGGGAAACTATCCAGTCCGCCGGCGGGAATACAAACGACCTTTTTAGAGCCTTGCAAACCTCCCTCCACGCAAGCTCTGTCCCCTCCGTCGGCAACGCCCGTGAGCAAGGTGAAATGCAGGGAAAGGGATTTTGCAATGGTTTTGGTCGTCCGCATCGCGACGTCAGGCGTGATTCTCGATCCGACGATAGCAAACAACGGATCGCGCAAAAGATCCGCGTTACCTTTCGCGTATAAGACGAGCGGAGGTTGTTCCATCGCGTAAAGGGATTTCGGATAGAGAGAAGATGCTCGCGCGATGGGTAGAATCCCTTGCTTTTCAAGGCGAGAGACGACCAAGCGAAAATAATTCCCTCCGTCTTGCAAGGAGGAGAGCATACTATTATATACCCCTTTTTTATCCGATTTTATCACGCGCGGGAAAATATTTTGCAAGTCTTTCAAAAGCGCAAACGGGGAGACCGCCTCTTTGAGTAGGAGGTGTTTTTGTTGTTCTTCCAACGGGAAAGAATCGAGCCAAATATAAATTTTTTCTTCGCTTGAAAAGGTCATATATAGGACGAGAAATTATAACAAGTCGTCGTTCCCCTCCGCGCCGTAGGTACGGTAGGAAATCGCTTCGTAAATGTGGTCGGGTTGAATGTTTTCCGAGTAGGCAAGATCGGCGATCGTGCGCGCGACTTTCAAGATTCTCGACCGCGCGCGGGCGGATAAATGCAATTTTTCAAACGAGAATTTCAAAATCTCTTCGCTCTCTTTGGAAAGGGCACAAAATTCTCTTAGCTCCTTTTCTCCCATTTCGCTGTTCGAAGTGACGGGCGTGCCTACAAACCGCTCGCGTTGGATTTGTCGTGCACCACTTAAACGCTTTTTCACGTCGACGCTACTCTCTTCCGCTTGACTGGACACGAGGTCGTCGTATTTCACGTTGTCGACTTCCACTTGAATGTCGATGCGATCGAGGAGAGGTCCGGAAATCCGCGCGCGATATTTGCGAATTTCGGTGGGAGTACAAGTACATTTTTTAACGGAACTGCCGTAATTTCCGCACGGGCAGGGGTTCATGCTCGCGCAGAGCATAAACGAGGCGGGATAGGACACCGTACCGCCGGCGCGTGAAATGGTGATCACGCCGTCCTCGAGGGGTTGGCGCATCGCTTCCAAGGAAGAGCGCTTGTATTCGGGCAATTCGTCTAAGAATAGCACACCCCCGTGCGCCAAACTGATTTCGCCGGGGTGTACGGCTTTATTTCCGCCACCGCAAAGGGAAACGGTCGTCGCTGTGTGGTGAGGGGATCGGAACGGGCGTTTCGTGACGATGCCCTCTTCCTCTAAAATCCCCGCGACCGAATGTATTTTCGTAATTTCCAGTGCTTCTTCGAAGCTCATATCGGGCAAGATAGAGGGAATCGATCTTGCGAGCATCGTTTTCCCGCTCCCCGGAGGCCCGACGAATAAAATATTGTGTCCGCCTGCAACCGCCACTTCCAAAGCGCGTTTGGCAAGCGGTTGCCCTTTGACGAACGCGAGGTCGTGCGAATCTTCCGTTTTTCCCAAAACGAAGGTGGAAGAGGGGACGGGCGAAAGGGGAGCGACCCCCGAAAGGTGGTCGATCACTTCTTTTAAGCACCGACCTGCATACACGGTGATGCCTTGGATAAAGCCAGCTTCTTTTTCGTTGTCTTTGGGGACGACGAAGGTGGTAAAGCCCTTTTCTTTTGCGGAAATGAGGGCGGGTAAAATTCCCGTAATCGGACGAAGCTCTCCGCCTAAGGCAAGCTCGCCGAGGAACACCACGCCTTCGGGTTTTTGCGTGAGCGTACCGTTTGCGCAAAGCAAAGAGATAGCCGTGGCAAGATCGAGGGAAGACCCTTCCTTTTTTACGTACGCTGGCGCGAAATTAACGGTAATTGCGCGAGCGGGAAAGTCAAACCCGCTGTTTTTGACGGCGCTCTTCACCCGTTCTTTCGATTCTTTCACCGCCGTGTCGGGAAGCCCGACCATATCGAAAGAGGGCAAGCCTTTGGAAACGTCCGTTTCGACGACGACAGGCACTCCTTCGAGTCCTATGAGGGCATAACTTTGAATTCTTGCAATCATTTTTCTTGCTCCTTTCCTTGCCGAGATTTCTCTATATTTTCTCTCGCGACAATATTATATAGAAAAATCGCTCTCTACCATTTTACACGAAAAAACCAAAAAAGTAAATCGTATTACCGTAGAAAAAAAATATTCTTGCAAAAAAACTCGCAAACGGATAGGAAGAAATAGGGGATTTTAGCAAATTATAAGGATTTTTTGCAACGAGGCGAGGCAAGGGGTTGGGAATAAAAGGCAAGTATTTCGCAAATAATACTATCTAATAGGAAATCGTACATAAGAAGCGGAGGGGGAAAGGGTATGGTAGATCCTCGCAAAACGGCGCTTTTGAATCTGCTCGGCGAGCAATTCGTCGGAGACGAATATAAAATTTTCGCCTTGGAAGATTTTTCGCCTTGCCTAGCAGAGGGGAAAGAGGAGGAGGCGATACATCTCTTGAAAGGCTTGGAAGAAGAGGGATATATCCACGTCAAATACGCGGGGGGAGGCTTGTACTGTTTACGACTTTTTCCCTCGGGCAAAGGGTACGGCGAAAGGGAAAACGAACGGCTACTCCGCGTATCGTTCGAGCGGAAAGAGGTGAAAATTTCCGCCTTTTTGGGCGGTGTGTTCGGGGGCGCTGTCGCCGTTTTCTTTTTCTGGATTTTGCAACTTCTTTTTTGAAACGGACGGGGCGTGTACGGGGATAACGGGGGTGGAATATGTTAACGAAACGAGAGGGCGAAGTGATGCGCGCCGTAGCGGAGCTATGCAAAAGCGACGGGCGATGCTTGGTGCTACCCAGTGAAATTTTACGGCTGATGCCAAAGCGGGAAAATTGGACGGACGAGGGGCTCGATTCCACTTTGACTTCCCTTGCCTCGGACGGCTATTTCGATTTACTCTCGTCCGAGCGGAAAGGGGAAAAAATGTACGTGATCACTCTCACGAGCAAGGGGGCGTCGATTGAAAGGGAACACAAAAAAGAGCGTCGTGCCCTTCTTTTCAAGTTTGCTTGGACGGTCGTTTCCGCGATCATTGCCTTTTTAGTCGGCGTTATTTTAAAAGAGATTTTTTGAAAATTTTGTCATATTTCGTTTACTTTTATAGCAATGTATGCTATAATGTGAAAAGTAAACGAATGTTCGTTTCAAAAAAATGGGAGGGATTCGGCAATGCAGTTTAAGATTCACGCACCGTTCGCCCCGACGGGCGATCAACCGCAAGCGATCGAAAAGCTTGCCGAAGGGGTAAAGGACGGACTCAGAACGCAAGTTCTCGTCGGCGTGACGGGGAGCGGTAAAACGTTCACGATGGCAAACGTCATCGAAAAGGTCGGCCGTCCCACCCTCGTGATTGCGCACAACAAAACCCTCGCGGCGCAACTTTGCAACGAGTTTAGGGAATTTTTCCCCGAAAATCGGGTCGAATATTTTGTTTCCTACTACGATTACTATCAACCGGAAAGCTATCTTCCGTCCACCGACACGTACATCGAAAAGGATATGAGCTTGAACGACGAAATCGACAAGCTTCGCAACAGCGCCACCTGTTCTTTGATGGAGAGAAAGGACGTGATCGTGGTGGCGTCCGTTTCGTGTATTTACGGACTTGGCGCGCCGGAAGAATATTTTAGGTTGTCGATTTCTCTGCGCCCCGGTATGGAATGGGAGCGCAACAAACTTATTCGCAAGCTCGTCGAATTGCAGTATGCGAGAAACGACGTCGATTTCAAGCGCGCGACTTTCCGCGTCCGCGGAGAGGTTTTGGAAATTTTTCCCGCTTCCAACTCGGAAGTGGCGATTCGCGTGGAATTTTTCGGCGACGAGATTGAAAAAATATACGAAGTGGAGGCGCTAACGGGCAACAAGCTCAACGAGCTTTCCCACGTTGCGATTTTCCCCGCCTCGCAATACGCCGTAGGGACGGAAAAATTGGCCTCTGCCCTTTCGATGATCGAGGAGGACTTGAAAGGGGAGGTAAAGGCGTTTGAAGAGAGCGGGCGTATTTTAGAAGCGCAACGGCTCAAGCAACGCACCGAACACGATTTGGAAATGATGCGAGAGATCGGGTATTGTAGCGGGATTGAAAATTACAGTCGCTATTTCGACGGACGAAAGCCGGGCGAACCGTCTTTTACCCTGCTCGATTATTTCCCCTCGGGCGAGTTTTTGGTGTTTATCGACGAGAGCCATATGACGATCCCGCAAATCCGCGCGATGTATCACGGGGATTTATCGAGGAAGAAAAATTTGGTGGATTACGGGTTTCGTATGCAATCGGCTTACGACAATCGACCGCTTACTTTCGACGAGTTCGACGCAAGAATTCCACAGCTGATTTGCGTTTCGGCAACACCCGCGCCCTACGAACTTTCGCAAGCGGAAAATAAAGTAGAACAACTCATTCGTCCCACCGGTCTTCTCGACCCCGAGATCGACGTAAGACCCACCAAGGGACAGATCGACGACTTGCTCTCCGAGATTAAAATCGAGACAAACGAGGGGGGCAGGGTATTGATCACCACCCTCACGAAGAAAATGGCGGAGGAGCTGACCGACTACCTTAAAGAACACGGGCTCAAAGTGAAATATATGCACAGCGACATCGACACGCTCGAACGGGTGGATATCGTAAACGGGCTACGGCTCGGCGAATTCGACGTGCTTTGCGGGATCAACCTCTTGCGCGAGGGACTAGATTTGCCCGAGGTCAAGCTCGTGGCGATTTTGGACGCCGACAAAGAGGGTTTTTTGCGGAGCGACACCGCCCTCATTCAAACGATTGGACGGGCGGCGCGAAACGCCGAGGGCAGAGTGCTTATGTACGCGGATACGGTGACGGACAGTATGCGTAGAGCGATTAAGGAAACGAACCGCAGACGGACGGTGCAAGCCGAATACAACGATAGGCACGGCATTACGCCGAAAACAATACGAAAAGAGGTGAAATCCTCCTTGGGAATCACGAAGAAAAAGACGGCGGATGATATCAAAATGAAAGATATCCCGGACGAAATAGAAAAACTGAAAGGGCTTATGAAAGTGGCGAGCGGTAGCTTGGATTTCGAGCGCGCGATTGAAATTCGCGATAGGATTGCCGAACTTAAACGCAAGCTTGCCAAAGCGAGTAGGAAATAAACTATGCAAGAAGAAATCATCGTAAAAGGCGCGAAACAGAACAACTTAAAAAATATCGACGTGCGGATTCCAAGGAACAAACTCACGGTGTTTACGGGGCTTTCGGGTAGCGGTAAATCGACGCTTGCGTTCGACACGATTTTCGCCGAGGGACAACGCAGATACGTCGAGAGTCTATCCTCTTACGCCCGCCAATTTTTAGGGCAAATGGAAAAGCCGGACGTCGAGAACATCGACGGGCTTTCCCCTGCCATTTCCATCGACCAAAAAACGACCTCGCATAACCCCCGTTCAACGGTGGGGACGGTGACGGAGATTTACGATTATTTGCGCTTATTATTCGCGCGCGTGGGCGTTCCGCACTGCCCGAAATGCGGTAGAGCGATTCGCCGTCAAACAGTGGACGAGATCGCCGATCGGGTGCTTGCCAAGGAAACGGGTACGAGAATTATGATCGAAGCTCCCGTCGTTCGCGGAAGGAAAGGGGAATACGTCAAAGAACTTGCCGAGTATAGAAAGAACGGCTACGGCAGGGTTAAAATCGACGGCATTTTGTACGATTTACAAGAGGGAATCCATCTTGAAAAGAACTTGAAACACAATATTTCCGTCGTCGTTGATCGGTTGGTGGTCAAAGAGGGTATTTCCAAGCGTTTGACGGACAGTTTGGAAACGGCGATCGCGCTTGCAAACGGTCTCGTCGTGGTGGAGGAAAACGGAGAAGAGGAACTCTTTTCCATTCAATACGCCTGCCCCGATTGTGGCGTTTCTATCGAAGAGATCGAGCCTCGCCTCTTCTCGTTTAACACGGTGTACGGCGCGTGCCCCACTTGCGCAGGGCTGGGCGTGAAACAATTCGTCGACCCCGACCTCATCTGTCCCGATAAAACCAAGACTTTGCGTGAGGGCGCAATGAAAGTGACGGGCTGGAATTTAGGTTCGCATACGATGGCGCTTATGGAACTTTCCGCGCTTGCCAAAGCCTATCACTTTTCTCTTGATACTCCCGTAAAAGACTTGCCGAGCGAAATTTACGACGTGCTTATGTACGGGAGCGAAGAGAGTGTGGATATGCGCTACGAAACCCGCTCGTTTTCAGGGAGTTTCAAAAAGAAATGGGAGGGGTACGTCAACAATTTAGAGCGCCGATATAGCGCGACGACTTCGGACGGCGTCAAGGCGGACATCGAACGCTTGATGCGTAGCGCCCCTTGCGATAGTTGCCACGGGAAACGCCTTAAAAAGGAAGCGCTCTCCGTACTTTTCGGCGGAAAAAATATTTGGGAGCTTTGCGAAACGTCGGTGGAAACGCTCCGCGCGTTTTTGGGCGAACAATCGCAAAAATTAGGGGCTACGGAAGGCAAAATAGCCGACGGTATTCTCAAGGAAATCGACAACCGGTTGGGGTTCTTGCAAAACGTGGGGCTTGGGTATTTGACCCTCGCGCGGACGGCGAGCACTCTCTCGGGCGGTGAAGCGCAACGTATCCGTCTCGCCACGCAAATCGGCTCGGCTCTCACGGGCGTGCTCTATATTTTGGACGAGCCGTCGATCGGCTTACATCAACGGGACAACGAAAAACTCCTCCGCTCGCTCAAAGGACTTCGAGATTTGGGGAACACGCTCATCGTCGTCGAACACGACGAGGACACTATTCGCGCGGCGGATTACATCGTCGATATCGGACCGAAAGCAGGGTTGTACGGCGGTGAAATCGTGGTAGCAGGTACGCAAGAAGACGTGAAAAACGAGCCGAAATCGATCACGGGCGACTACCTTGCAGGGCGCAGAAAAATAGAAACGCCCCTTACAAGAAAACCGCTTGGGAAGTATTTTTTAAGCGCGTACAGTTGCAAGCAAAACAACCTCAAAAACATCGACGTTCATCTGCCCGTCGGACTCATTACGGCGGTGACGGGGGTTTCGGGAAGTGGGAAATCGAGCCTCGTGAACGAGATTTTATATCCCTGCCTTGCCAACCGATTGAACGGCGCGAAACACAAAGAGGGGAACGCTCTTCGAATCGAGGGGACGGAGCATTTCGACAAAGTCATCGACATCGACCAATCGCCGATCGGACGAACGCCGAGAAGCAATCCCGCTACGTATACGGGCGTGTTCAATTTGATCCGAGATTTGTTTTCGGCGACCCCCGACGCGCGCGAGCGCGGGTATAAAGCGGGGCGATTTTCTTTCAACGTCGCGGGAGGTAGATGCGAGCATTGTTTCGGCGATGGAATTATCAAGATTGAAATGCACTTCTTGCCCGACATTTTCGTGCCTTGCGAAGTGTGCGGGGGGAAACGGTATAATCGGGAAACGCTCGAAGTGAAATATAAGGGTAAGAGTATTGCGGACGTACTCGATATGACGGTAGAGGAAGGGTGCGAGTTCTTTGCGCCCGTGCCGAATATCTATAACAAACTCAAAACCATGCTCGACGTAGGGCTTGGGTATATTAAATTGGGGCAAAGCGCAACGACTCTTTCGGGGGGCGAAGCGCAACGGGTCAAACTCGCCACCGAACTTTCCAAACGTTCGACGGGCAAAACGGTGTATATTTTGGATGAGCCGACGACGGGTCTTCACACCTACGACGTGGATAAACTCATCAAAATTCTTTTGCAACTTCGCTCAAACGGAAATACGGTGATCGTGATCGAACACAATCTCGACGTTATTAAGACGGCGGACTATATCATTGATTTAGGACCGGAGGGCGGAGACGGTGGCGGACAGGTTGTATGCACGGGTACGCCCGAAGAGGTCGCGGAAGTTCCACAAAGTTTCACGGGTCAATTTTTGAAAAAAGTGTTGTAAGAAGACAAAAAAGGGGAAGTGTAGAATAATGGCGTCACTCATAGGGATTTAAATTTAATAAATTATAAAACTCGACTTATCAAAAGTCGAGTTTTCTTTTATTTACGCAAAAACTGCTTGATAAATTTGTTTATAAATGCTATAATAACATTGAAAAAGATATGCATTTGATATAATACAAATAATATTTCCTGCGGACTTATTAAAAGGAGCGGATATGAAAAGATTTTTTATAAAGATAGCTACAATATTATTTAGTTTTGTTTTATTATGTTCGTGCACTGCGTGTTTCAATTCTAATGAAGAAACAACAAATATAATACCACAAGATAGTATAAGTTATACAAGTCTTGAATTTGGAAACGTAATATATGAAGGAAAGCAAGCAGTATTTCTTAATTTCAATTCAGCTTATCCCGTGATAAAAATAGAAATAGAGGGAGTATTATTAGATAAAAATGGAAATACCATATATACTTTTGATACTACAATGAATTTTGGTTCACCATCTAACAACCCAGATGTTCCTATTAGAATCGATGCAAATCTTATAAAAAGTGTAAAATCTGCTTCTTTTACAAAAATTAAAGGATATACCAAAGAAGAGATTTCCTAAATCGTCAATTATTTACAATGTTAAAAATTTAGTCCATTTAAAATATGATTGAAAAAGTGTAGCACACTATACTTCCCTTGAAAGTAGTGCGTTTTTGCAAAGCAAAAAGTAAAGGATGGCAAAATTATGCCATCCTTTTATGATGTCTTAAAATCCCTAAGGGACACGCCCATAAACGCTTCCCCTTTTTTTCTTGCGGATTAAATTTCTTGAATTTTCACGTTTCCGCAAAGGACGTCGGAATAGGAATAGACGGTTTTCCCCAAAAAACCTTTTTCGTCGGGTTGGATTTTGAAAAGGGCGGGATAAATACCCGAAAGCACTCCCGAGTAGCGGATAATTTTATTTCTGCCCAAGTTAACTTTCACAGCCACGCGTTTTAAGGCGCAACTTTGTACCATTCGTTTGACTTCGTTGATATTTTTTTGCGGTTTAATCATACGTTTAGTATGAACAAAATGCGGAAGATTATACGATTTTTCTCAAAATTGTAATAAAAATCCATTCCTCGTCATAGGATGATAGAGCAAAAAATAGCGAGAATAGGAGGAAGAGAAAATGGTGAAACCGCACTATGAAATGGCGAGATTTACGACGGAAATTTGTACGGTGCAAGGCCAGTCCATCGTAGAGAGCCGTCTTGCCGGCGGGGAAATAGCAAGCGTGCTTGCCGTCCACGCGCACGGCTACGTCGGGGACTGGAAACTGGAAGAGGGTCGGGTGCAATACAGCGGAAAAGTGACCTTTACCATCGTTTATGAAGACGCGGAAAAACGCGTTTGTCGAGTGGAACGTGGCGTAGAGTTTTCTCACCGCGCGGAGGGGGACGGTATTTTACCCTCGCATATCGCACAGGCGCGTACCACCCCCGTGTCCGTTAAATGGAAGAGGGAGGGCGGTAGTTTGTACGTATCTGCCGTTGCCGTGTGCGAGTTTACCATCTTCGGCGAACAAAAAACGGAATATTTGTCGGGCGGAGAGGGACTCATCGTCAAACGGGAGGATCAACCCATCGTCAAAATCTTCCCTTGCATCGGCAAGGGCGAGGCGGACGACAGTTTTGAAACGGACTATGTTGCCGACGTGCTCACGCATAGCGAGCAAGTACACCTTTTGTCAGTCGAAGCAGGCGGAGGTGAGATCACGTTTAGCGGAGAAGTGGCGTTAAATATTTGCGCGATGAAAGAGGACGGCTCGCTCTGTTGCTACGAGCGTTTGATCCCTTTCCGCATGGAGGCGCTTTGTGAAGATTGTATGCCTAAAATGTCGGTTTCAGGGGAGGTATACGTGCAAAACGCAAACCTTTCCGTCACCACGGACGAGGAAAAAGGAAAAAGTAAAATGTCGGTGGAAATCGACCTTACTGCAAACGCGCGATTGTATCAAAAAGAGGAGATTAGCGTGGTGGTAGACGCCTATTCCCCCGAAAAAGAAATCGTGCTTAAAAAAACAAAGAAAGGGGGCATGGTTGCAACGAAAAGCCTGCATTTCACGGAACGCGTGAGCGGTACGGGCGCGATTTCTTCTCCGATTGACTTTTCTTCTTCCTTGCTTTGTTGCCTTTGTCCGAAAGTGGAGCTTGCCATGAAACAAGACGGCGAAAAAGGGGAAGTGGAGGGGTGCGTGCTCGCCGATTTGATCGTAAAAACCGACGGGATCAAGCGCCGTATCGAATTTTCCTTGCCGTTCGTATTCCCCGTGTCCTTGCAAGAGGGGGTCGTTTCGTCCGTATGCGGTAGCGTTTGCGGACTGTTCGTCCGCCAACGTAAAGAGGGAGAAGTGGAGGCGGAAGCGACGGTAAAAGTGTGCATAAACGGGCGCGAAACCCTGGTCTGCGAAACCATCGAAGAAGCGATAGAAGGAGAGGTGTACGAAGAGAACGACAGCGGGATTTCCATCTATATGCCTCACGCCGGCGACGGGCTTTGGGAAACGGCGAAACGGCTCCGTTGCGACCCTAAAGAGGTGGAGAAAATCAACCCCGATTTGCAATATCCTCTCACCTCTGAAGAGCGGATTTTCGTCTATCGCCAAAAAAACTGAAAAAAATGAGGAAATCAAGCTTAAAATCTTGTCATTTCGTAAAAAATATGCTATAATTCCATATATGGAAACGTTTGGAAACGGGTGGCGGAGAGCCACCCCTCGTCCAAGCGTTAGGTGGAGTATGACGACGGCAAAAGTCAAGGCGTATGCAAAAATCAATTTAACCCTCGATATCGTGGGGCGCGAAAACGGATTTCATATGCTCGACTCACTTGTGACGAGCATTGATTTATACGATCTCGTGACCGTAAAAAAACGGAAGGACAAGCAAGTTTTCGTGCGTATGCGCGGACTGGATAGCGAAAATATTCCCGAAACCAATAACGCAAAGCGCGCGGGGGAAGCGTTTGTAAACGCTTTTCAAACGCAAGGGGCGGATATCACGATAGATCGGAATATTCCCACCTTAGCAGGGCTTGGCGGATCTTCCGCGGATGCCGCGGGGGTGTTGGTTGCCCTCCAAAAATTATACGGCGTCAAAGAGGATCTCAAACCGCTTGCGGACTTGCTCGGGAGCGATACGGGGTATATGCTCACGGGTGGTTTTTGCCGTTTGACGGGACGAGGCGAAAGGGTGAAAAAGCTTGCCGTTGCGCCCTCCCTTTTTGCGCTTCTTATTTGTCCGCTCACGGGCGTTAGCACGGCGGAGTGCTACCGAAAATTCGACGAGACGAACAAAAGCCACCATTCGACGGAGGCGTGTTTGCGTTGGCTTGCGCAAGGGGAAAAGGACGGGGACATGCCCTTGTCTAATGACTTATACGAGCCGGCAAAATCGCTCAATCCCGACGTGGAAAAAGCGCTTTTAGAGGCGAGGTCGTTCTCCCCGCTTGGAGTAAATATGACGGGTTCGGGGAGTGCGGTTTACGCCCTTTTCGACACGAGAGAGCTTCGCGATTGGGCGTATAGTAGATATCAAGGGAAATTCCGTTTGATCAAAGCGGAGACGATAAAACGATAAAAAACCGAGAGGTACGAGAGGATGGAAGAAAGAATCATCGACGACGAATACGGCAGAGGCATTCGTTTGAAAAAGACGAAAGACGGATACGTGGACGTGACGGACGAGCTCGCCGAAGAAGTGGCGGAAGCGGAAGAAGTCGAAACGCAGGTAGAGGGAGAGGACGACGAAGAGGTCGTGTTCGAATTCCCCGAGATCTACGAGGACGACGAGGAACTTGCCGCGCTCATGCCCGAACAGGCGGAAGAGCTCAAACGCAAGCGTGAGGAGGAGCGAAAACTCAAAGAAGAAGAGTATCAAGCGCTCCTTTCCAAAGGGAACGAGAGTTTGTCCGCAGGCGATTTTGAAGAGGCGAAGAGACGTTTCCAAGCAGGGATGGATCTCGTGCGCGATCACGACGTCGCCGCGGTGGGGTATTGGGAGGCGGTGACCGAGCATTTTACCTATCCCGACCGTTTAGCGGAAGAATATATCGACTACGACGAAGAGAGTCACGATTATTTCGTGATGGAAAACGGAATCGGCGCAAAAAAGACGATCGCGGAGAAATACCGCGCGCAAATCGAGGGGCGACTCGCCGTTTTGAAAGCGGAAAAAGAGCCGATAGAAGATAGCTTCTTCGCTCGGCAAGACGCGCGTAGGGGAACCCTTATGAGGCGCAAGAAAAAGACGCTGATCGGTATGCTTTCTTGCATAATCCCCGCGCTCATTTTGTTGGTGGTGGCGATCGTATGCTTTATCCAGATTCCCTCTCGTCCCGACCTTGTATTCCTTTACGTAGGAATCGCGGTTTCGGGGGTAGCTTTTGGCTTGTTTATCGCCTTTCTCGTGGTGGGGAACCGCTTCTTTAACACCCGTCGAATGCTCAAGTTAAACGAAGATTTATACTCGACAGAAGAGGGCGCAACCCTTGCCGACATTCTCTTGAAAGAAGAATTCTACGAAAAAATACTTGGTTAAAAGGGGAAATAGGCGTTCGTTCGAATGCCTATTTTTA
Source organism: Christensenellaceae bacterium (assembly GCA_045613545.1). Classification (GTDB taxonomy): domain Bacteria; phylum Bacillota; class Clostridia; order Christensenellales; family Borkfalkiaceae; genus Scatosoma. The sequence continues at coordinate 95,240 of JAZLBD010000001.1, read as the reverse complement.
CCGCTACGTAGCTATGAAACAAATATTTCCTTATTTCAAAAACTACAAAAAGGAATGCTTCTTAGGCCCATTTTTTAAGCTTTTGGAGGCGACCTTTGAATTGCTCGTTCCCGTCCTCATCGGCATACTCGTCGATAAGGGGTTAGGAACGGGTGTGCTTTCGGGTGGGAAATATGTCTATCCCGACGCGAACAAAGGGCTTATTTTCGCCCTTTGCGGGGTATTAATCCTCTTTGGCGTAGTCGGGTTTTTGTTTTCGATTATCGCGCAATATTTCGCCGCAAAAGCGGCGACGGGCGTCGCGTCCGATTTGAGAAGATCGTTGTTTAGGAAACTGCAATCCCTCTCGTACAGCGATTTGGATAAGCTTGGTACGGCGACGATGATCACCCGTATGACGGGGGACGTCGACCGATTCCAATCGGGGGTAAATTTAGCGATTCGGCTACTTCTCCGTTCTCCGTTTATCGTGTTCGGTGCGATGGTCGTGGCGTTTTTTATCGACGTTTCCTCGGCACTCACGTTCGCCGTGGCGATTCCCGCACTTGCCGTCGTGGTGTTTGGGATTATGTGCCTTACGATGCCCCTGCACAAAAAAGCGCAAGAGGGGTTGGATCAAGTCGTGAACGTCGCGCGCGAAAACATTAGCGGGGTGCGCGTCGTGCGCGCTTTTTGTCACGAGGAGGAAGAAAAACGGTTGTTTAACGAGCGCAACGGCGCGTTGACGAAAAAACGCGCGAAAGCCGACGGCGTGAGCGCTCTCACGGGTCCGCTTACTTACGTTTTGATCAACCTTGCCACCGTTCTTTTGATTTACGTGGGGGCAATTCGCGTAAACCTCGGCAATCTCTCGCAAGGGCAAGTACTTGCACTGTATAACTTAATGGCGCAAATCGTCGTGGAATTGATCAAACTCGCCAATCTCATCGTGACGATTTCCAAGGCGACGGCTTGCGGAAACCGTATAGAAAAAGTGCTTATAAAAACGTCGTCCCTCCGTTTTTGCGAAGAGGAACGCAGAGAAGAAGAGGGGTATATTACCTTCGATAACGTTTCTCTTTCCTATCACGAGTCCAGCTCGCCCGCTTTACAAGACGTCGATTTCTCGGTCGGCAAAGGCGAAACGGTCGGAATCATCGGCGGTACGGGTTCGGGAAAGAGTAGTTTGGTGAATTTACTTCCGCATTTTTACGACGTAACGGCAGGGCAGGTACGCATCGACGGGAAAAACGTGGCGAGCTATCCCTTGGAAGAACTGCGCGAAAAAATCGCCGTCGTGCCCCAAAAATCGGTGCTTTTCAAAGGCACGATCGCCAGCAATTTGGCTTGGGGAAATACAGGCGCTACGGAAGAGGAAATGTGGGATGCCCTCTCGATCGCCCAAGCGAGCGAAATCGTCAAAGACAAGGGCGGGTTAGACTCTCCCGTCGAGCAGGGCGGAAGAAATTTCTCGGGCGGGCAACGGCAACGGCTTTGCATTGCGCGAGCGCTCCTTAAAAAACCGCAAATCCTCGTTTTGGACGATAGTTTTTCCGCACTCGATTATCTTACCGATAAAAATTTGCGAAAGGCGCTTTCGGAAATGGAAGAAAAGCTGACGGTGTTTATCGTCTCGCAACGCGCCTCGGCGGTGCAAAACGCCGATCAAATCATCGTGCTCGACGAGGGTAAAATCGTAGGCAAGGGGAAACAGGACGAATTGATGCAAACTTGTCCCGTCTACCGTGAAATTTACGAAACGCAGTACGAAACGGGAGGGGGAAGCGTATGAAAACGACAAAAATCCCCCCGAAAACTTTCCAAAAGGTCGTAAAGAGAGTCGGGAAATACCCTTTCTCCCTTTGCGCAATTTTGTTTTTCTCGGTCGTATACGTCCTTGCGACTCTTTTCGTCCCCGTATTTTTCGGCGATGGAATTGATTTTATCATCGCGAAAGGGAAGGTGGATTTCGACGGGCTTACACGCGTCTTTTTCCGCATAGGGCTTTGCGTGGTCGTGGCGGCGATTAGCGAATGGCTCGTCAAATATTTGAACACCCGCCTCGCCCTTCGCGTAGTGGAGCAGATCCGAAAAGAGGGGTTTGAAAAGATTACGAAACTGCCTTTATCCTACTTGGATATTCACGCGCAAGGGGATACGATGAGCCGAATTTTGTCGGACGCGGAACATTTTTCCGACGGACTACTCATGGGCTTTACACAGCTGTTTACGGGCGTTTTGATGATCGTCGTCACCTTGATTATGATGTTCGTGGCGAACGGGTTTATCGCTCTGCTCGTGGTACTGATTACCCCGCTTTCCCTCTTGGTGGCTCGGTACATATCCAAACACACGCACGACTTTTTCGTTTTGCAAGCGGAAACGCGCGCGGAGGAGACGGCGTTTAGCGAGGAGATGATTTCTTCTTTGAAAACGGTGCAAGCCTTTTCTCACGAAAAAGAGAACGAGGAAGCGTTTGATAAGATCGACGAGCGGTTGAAAAAGGCCTCCCTCGACGCGACTTTTTATTCCTCGCTCGTCAATCCGTCTACGCGGTTTGTCAATAACCTCGTCTACGCGCTCGTGGCGTTGTTTGGTGCGCTTTCGATCGCGCGCGGTTCTTTCACGGTCGGCGGTTTGACGAAATTCTTGTCGTATGCAAGCCAATATACGAAGCCGTTTAACGAGGTTTCGGGCGTGATTACAGAGCTCCAAAATTCCCTCGTTTGCGCCTCGCGGATTTTTGCCTTTTTGGAGGAGGAAGAAGAGCCCAAGGACGGCGTGGAAACGCTTGGGGAAGTGGACGAAGTGAGGTTTGAAAACGTCGCGTTTTCCTACGTGGAGGACAAACCTTTGCTCGAGGGGTTGAACCTTTCGATCAAGCGCGGGGATAAGGTGGCGATCGTAGGACCTACGGGGAGCGGAAAAACCACCCTCATCAATTTGCTTATGCGGTTTTATGACGTGAAAGAGGGCGGAATTTTTATGGGTGGCAAGGATATCAGAGCGGTGCAAAGACGGTCTTTGCGCAAGCAGTTTGGTATGGTGCTTCAAGACACTTGGCTGAAAAACGACACGGTGCTGGAAAACGTGCGAATGGGCAACCCCTCGGCGAGCGAAGAAGAAGTAGTGGAGGCGTGCAAAAAAGTGCGCGCGGACGGGTTTATTCGCCGTATGGAGAACGGCTATCACACGCAAATCGTGGCGGACGGGGATCTTTCGATCGGCGAACGGCAACTGCTTTGTATTGCAAGAATTATGCTCTCGTCCCCCTCCCTTTTGATTTTGGACGAGGCGACCTCTTCGATCGACACGCGAACGGAACAAAAGATCGTCGAGGCGTTCGATCGGCTGATGGTGGGTCGAACTTCGTTCGTCGTGGCACATAGGCTTTCGACGATTCGCTCGGCAGACGTCATTTTGGTGCTAAAAGACGGCAAGATCATCGAACAAGGAAACCACGAAGAACTCCTTTCCAAAGGCGGGTTTTACACCGAGCTTTGGAACAGTCAATACGAACGAACGGAATAAAAAACACACGAGCCGTCGCGACCTCGCGACGGCTTTTTCGTGGCATAAGCGCGCGAAGATACGGCATACACTATCTTGATAACGAAAAAGGGGCGAGGGTATGCGACTGTATCAAGAAATTCTACAAAAAATCGGGCTCTCTGAAGCGTTTTCCAGCGAGCGGTGCGTATGGGTGCTTGGGGGCGGGGGATATTTCCAAGGCGTCAAATCGGTGAGCGAATTTTCTGAGGATAAAGTGGTGCTCGCCTACGGATCAGGCGTACTCACCGTTTTGGGCGAGCGGTTTTGTATAGATAAATACGAGGGGGAGGACGTGGCGCTTTCGGGCGAAATTTCCTCGGTGGCGTACGAGCCGAGGGGGAAGAAATATGCCGATTGAGGGTTGGGGAAAGGAAAAAATCGTCTTGGAGGGCGCGCACCCCGAGAGGGCTCTAAAACGGCTCGTCAAAAGCGGAATTACCGTTTTTTGGGCAAAAAAAATCAAAAAAAATCAAATAATGCTACTCGTAAGCAAAAAAGATAGCGAAAAAGTTTTTGCAATTTATCCCGACTTGTGTTATAATAAGAATAATAAAAAAGCGTACGTCGCAAGAAAAGCGGGAAAAGTGGGTATATATAAATATATACACCTTCTAAAAAACCGCTTCGGAATCGCGTTGGGGATCGCTCTGTTTTTGGCGAACGTCACCTTTTGTCAATCACTTATATTCCGCGTTGAATTTGTGACGGCGGACTATCAAAAAGAGGGGCAAGCAATTTTACATAGGTACGGGATCACCCCCTTTTCCCTCTATCCCAAAGACGCCTCGAAAAAGGCGAGCGCGGAACTGATGGGACTACCTTTCGTCACGTTCGCGACCGTGCAAAAAAAGGGGATGTGCGTGACGGTAGAAATACGAACTTCCCCCTTTAGCGAGGAAAAACTCGTTTACGGGGACATGATCGCAAAACACAGTGGAACCATCTCGCAAATATTGGTGCTTCGCGGAACGGCGCTAAAAGCGCCTTCGATGCGCGTGGAGGTGGGCGACGTTCTCGTCGGCGGATATTTTCTGCTAGAGGACGGGAAATGGCAAGAGAGCTATCCCGTGGCAAAAGTGAAAATCCTCGTCACCGAACAGCGGTTTTTGGAGGGGGAGCAGGTGGACCCGTCCTTTCCCGTGGACGGCGAAGTGGTGGAGAAAAAAGTGGAACGCACCGACGAAGGCGCGATCGTCACGATCGTGTACGAGGCGGTGGAAACGATGAATTTCGGATACGTAGAATGATAAATTTCGTCCAAGCGACGAAAAAAGGAGTACGATACGTCAAAGATAACACGCTCGATCGAAATAGATTCGATGGATGAAATGTCCTTGCTACTTGGGACGTTCGATGAAAATTTAACGCTCGTGTCAAGAGAGCTTTCTCTCGTCTTGTACGTGGAGGGAATGAAGCTTCGCTTGGAGGGGGAAAGCGCCGACGTGGAAGTGGGACTTGCCGTTTTTTCCGCGCTCGCCCAAATGGCAAGAAACGGGGAGCGGATCGACGAGAGCAGGGTGCTTTATTGCATCGAGCTTGCCAAGGAGGGTAGAGCAGGTGAGATTTGCTCGTTGCCCTCGGGGGTCGTTGCCGTCACGTCGAAAGGGAAACAAATCCGCGCGAAAACGGTAGGGCAAAAAAACTACGTGGACGCGATTAAACAAAAGACGGTGGTGTTTGGCGTTGGACCTGCCGGAACGGGGAAGACCTATCTCGCCGTTTGCCTTGCCGTCGCGGCATTCAAAAATAAGCAGGTGGAAAAGATTATTCTCACTCGCCCCGCCGTAGAGGCAGGAGAAAAGCTAGGCTTTTTGCCGGGGGATCTACAAACGAAAGTCGATCCGTATTTGCGCCCGCTCTACGACGCTTTGCAAGAGATGCTCGGCGTAGAAACGTACGCGAAACTTATGGAAAGGGGCGTGATCGAAGTCGCTCCCCTCGCGTACATGCGCGGACGCACTCTCTCGTCGGCGTTCATCATTTTAGACGAGGCGCAAAACACGACGAAAGAACAAATGAAAATGTTTTTAACCCGTATGGGAGAAGGGAGTAAAGTGGTCGTCACAGGCGACGTCACGCAAATCGACTTGCCCGAAGGGAAGAAAAGCGGACTTTTGCACGCCGTTCGGATTTTGAAGGACGTGGAAGGGGTGGAAGTTTGTCATCTTACCGATAAAGACGTGGTAAGGCACCCCCTCGTGATGCGAATCATCCGCGCATATGAGAAGGCGGAGTCGTCTGCCCAAAAGGAGAAAACGAAAGATGAATAAAAAACCGGAAAAAAACGTCGTATGGACGCATAATACGTGGGTAAAAAGTATCTTCGCGTTCATTGGACAATTTATTTTGCTCTGCGCGGTAATACTGCTCGTGTTAGTGCGCCAAAAACAGGGCGAGTTTTCCAGCACGTTTTGGGATTATAGCGCGAATTATTTGTATATCGCTTTGTGCGCGTTCTTGTTGGTGTGTATTATGTACGCCTATTTCTTTTTCGAAGATCGGGCGGTGCTAACGGAAGGAAAATCCATCGCGCTCGTGTTTATCGCGATAGACGTGTGTATTCTGTTGTCCGCGGGGATCGGTGAATTCGTAGGAATTTACGCCCGTCCCGTGGCGCTTCTCGCCCTGCTCGTTTTGATGCTTTTGGGTAGAAGAACGGCGATTTTCGTCAATATTATTTTTGCGGTACTTATGTTCCTCGTAGACAACTTCTCCACGCTCGGCGAATCGGATAAGAGTATTTATTCCTCGTTCGTTATCACGTTCGTTGCGGGTATGTTCGCCATCTTTTTAGGGCAGACGGCAAAGACCCGTTTTCAAGTGGTCCGTATCGGCGTGATCGTCGTTATCCCCATTGAACTCATCATCTTCCTTTTGGAAATTTGTTCGCTCGGCGAAACGCAAGAAGTGGTGGCGGGCGTGATTACCAAAGCGACGATGTTCGGCATCTTTGCGGAAATGGGCTACGGGCTTTTGGGCGGTCTGCTTTCCGCCGTTTTATTCCTTGCGCTCTTGCCGATTTACGAGGGCGTATTCAATCGTTTGACTCCTTTCCGTCTACGCGAACTTACGGCGTCGGACGCGAAACTTTTGAAGAAGTTAAAAGAAGAGGCGCCCGGCACGTATAACCATTCGGTACAAGTCGCGCAACTTGCGGAAGCGTGCGCGGAGGCGATCGGCGAGGACGCCGACTACGCGCGCGCCGCGGCGTTCTATCACGACGTGGGCAAATTGCACCAACCGGAATATTTCACCGAAAACCAAGGGGATTACAACTTGCATGACGAGCTCACTCCCGAGCTTTCGGCGGACATTATTCGTTCGCACACCCTCGACGGGTATAAACTCATTTGCGCCAACCATCTCCCCGAATTTTTGGCGGAGACGGCGCTGGAGCATCACGGCACGATGCCGATTCGTTATTTCTACGCTAAGGCGCTTAAAATGACGGACGGGGAATTAAACATCGAGGACTTCTCGTATACTGGTCCGAAACCGAAAACGAAAATCGCCGTCATCATTATGCTTTGCGACGCGTCGGAAGCGGTTTGCAGAGCGCTTGCAACGCGTACGCCCGAGGCGGTCGAACAAGCGGTGGACGGCGTGATCGAAGAGAGAATGGAACTCGATCAATTCTCCGATTGCGACATCACGATGGCGGATCTTACCAAAATCAAGGCGACGATCATCGAAACGCTTTCGGGGGTTTACCACCACCGCGTCAAATACCCGTCGGTGCGGTATAAACGCTCGAACGGAAAAACGACGGGGGAAAACGTATGAGTAAGAAATTCGTCGTCTATAGCGAGGACGTGGAATTTTCCAAAAAAGAGAGAAAACGCTTGCAAAAGGCGATGAGGGGGTTTGCGGATACGGAGCTTCCCCTTGCCGTTGAGTTTATTTTCGTGGACGAAGAAGAGATTCGTCGGCTCAATCTCGCGCAAAGAAAGATCGACAAAACGACGGACGTTTTAAGTTTTCCCTCTTATGAAAAACTTTTCGATTGCCCGATCACGAAAGAGGAATTTAGCGGAGATTTAGACGAGCAAAAAAACCTTTTGATAGGGTCGGTAGCGGTCTGCGTGAAACGGGCGAAAGAGCAAGCGGAAGAATACGGACATTCCTACGAGCGGGAACTCCATTATTTGCTCGTACACGGGATTATGCATTGCTTTGGGTTCGATCACGAAACGGACGAAGAGAGAGCGCAAATGCGCGAAATGGAAGAAAAAATTCTTCAAAAATTAGGAATTACGAGAGAATAACGAAAGGAGCAAGATTTATGAAAAGCGGATACGTTGCCGTCATCGGAAAAGCAAACGCGGGGAAAAGCACCCTCATCAACGTTTTGGTGGGAGAAAAGGTGTCCATCGTGTCCCCCAAACCCCAAACGACGAGAGACCGCATTTTAGGGGTGCTTACCAAAGCGGATTATCAAATCGTGTTCGTGGACACGCCGGGGCTGTATAAGGCGAGAAACGCGCTCACCGATATGATGCGAAAGACGACGGAAACGAGCGCAAAAGACGTCGATTTTATCCTCTACGTCCTCGACGGTCACCAAGGGGTGAAGGAAGAGGATTTATCCATCATTCAAAACTACCTTTCGCTTGGGATCCCGATGGCGATCGCCTACACGAAAATCGACATTATGCCCAAGGAAAACATTCCGCTCGATCTTTTGAAATTTTCCGAGGCAGGGATTGATTTAGACGTCTTTCCCGTTTCGGCAAGGAAAGGGAAAAACCTCCGCGCACTCGAAAAATTTTTGGCAAACGCGCTCCCCGAGGGGGATAAGGTGTTCGAGGAAGAGATCGTGTCCGATAAGAGCGAACGGTTTATGATTTCCGAGATTATGCGCGAAAAAATCCTGCTCAAATTCGACGAGGAAATTCCCCACGGCGTAGCGGTGGTTATCAATACGTTTGAACGCAACGAACGGGGGATGTACGAGGTGAATCTCGATATTGTCTGCGAAAAGCAAGCGCACAAGGCGATTTTGATAGGGAAGCAAGGCAGAGCGATTAAGGAAGTTTCCTCGTTCGCTCGGCAAGATATGGAAAAATTCTTGGGCGCGAAAGTGTTCTTGACGACCTACGTTAAGGTAAAAGAAGATTGGCGGGATAGACCGCAATTTTTGAAAGAGTACGGCTACGAAGAGTTCAAAGAGGTTTAAGCGTATAAAAATCCTACCGAAAAGCAAGCTAATGGTAGGAGGGAAGTATGCGCGAGAAAGAAGGCGGAAAAGACGCGATGGGGCTTGCGTGGGAACTGTTTGAAAAAACGGGGAATATCAGTTACTATATGCTCTATCACGAGTTAAAACGAAAGAAGGACGAATAGCGTTGGAAAGCAAAACGGAAGGGCTGGTCATTCGAACCACGCACTATCAAGAAAATGATAAAATAGTCACCTTGCTCACCCCGTCGAGGGGGAAGGTGACCGCTTTTATGAAAGGGGTGAAAAAACCGACGGCAAAGCTCAACTTTGCTTCGCAACCCTTTGCTTTTTGCGAATACGTGCTGGCGGAAAAAGGCGGGCGCAATACCGTTGTCAGCGCCTATTTATACGACGGGTTTTACGCGCTTCGAACGGACGTCGTGCGCTATTATTCTGCGTGCGTGATCGCGGAAGTTTGCGACGCGCTCGTCATCTACGATGAGGGACAAGAGGGATTTTTTATCGCCGCGATCGAGGCCTTGAAAGCGCTCACGCTTACCGAGGAGGACCCCGTGGAGACCGTGACGACCTTTTTGCTCGTCGCTTTGCGAGAGGGTGGATATATGCTCGACGCGAGCGGTTGTGCGGATTGTGGAGGCGAAGTGGGGGAAACGCCCTATTTCGACTTTTCAACGGGTCAGTTTACCTGTCCTTCGTGCGCCCGTGGCGTGCGTGCCAGCGAAAGCACCTACGAGTGGCTCAAGCGCTGTCAAGGGCTTTCCCACGACGAAGAAAAGAGTGAGCGGGGAAAAAAGAGAGCGCTTCGGCTCATGAAAGAATATATCAAAGAAAAAACGGAGGGGGAATACCCCTGTTTGAGCGAACTCATTCGCTTAATCGAGGACTAATATGGCACAAGAAGAGAAAAGACCTACGAAAAGAGAAAAGGTGGAGCGTTTCAAAACGATTTTGCGCGACCTACTCAGAGAAAAAGAGTATAAATGGAACGATCTGTTGATGGTTTCGACCAACGCCTACGTTTCGGCGTACGAGGGCGAAGAGCACGATATCGCCGATATTAAGGGAAAATTCGGGTCGGTGTTTTCGGAAATGGAAAAGGCGGGAGAAGTCGCCTACGACAAGCCGAGCGATCTTTGCAAATGGACGGCGGAAAAAGAGAAAAAACGCGGTCGCAAGAAGAAAGAGACTCTTTCGACCGCGGAAAAACTCGTCGAAAAAACGGACAAACCGTCCGTAAAGACGGCTAAAAAATCGGCAAAGGATAAACAAGTCGAGAAACCGTCCGTCGAGGAGAAGAAAGAAACGAAAAAACGCCCCGTCGCAGAAAAAAAGGAAGTGGATTTAGGCGACGTCGTATTCTTAGGCAACGCAAAAAAACAGGAAGAATCCAAAGAAAAACCGACGGAAGAAAAAGAGGAAAAGAAAGAGGAAAAACCGGTAAAAGAGGGGAAGAAAACGGTCAAAAAGGAAACGAAACCCCGCGCCGTCAAAACGGCAAAAGGGAAAAAGACGGAAGAAGAACTTCTAAAAGAGGCGTTTTTGAAACGTTTGCGCTCGCTTGGGGGAAAATATTTTGAATACTATTCGGTATATTTGCTCGAACGTCATGCTTTCAAAAATGGTAGAAGGGTGGAAGCGTTTCGTATCTCCGGCGGAGAAAACGACGGGGGGATCGACGGCGAATTGGAACTTTGCGATAAATTCGGTTTTTACGAGGTCATCTACATACAGGCAAAAAACTGGGATGACACGAAAGGCGGAGACAAATGGAAGGTAAAACTCACCGACTTTCAACAGTTCGTCGGCGCGGTACAGTGGCGAAAAGTGCGCGACGGGAAAAGCAAATGTCGAGGGATTTTTATCACGACGAGTCATTTCCACGAAGCGGTAAAAGAGATTTTGCAAGATATGAATGACGAATTCGTCGCGTACGATTGCGACGACGTGTTTGAAACGGCGAAAGAGAGTCAGTTCGGTTTGCTTTTTAAGGACGGGAAGTGGCAACTCGACGAAAAACTGCTTTCGGGAGAAAAGGCGTTTTTCGAGCTTTTTTAAGGAGTTTTCTACGAATGAAGAATAAAAAAGAATGGATAAAAATCATTAAATTCGTACTGTTTTCCATCAGCGCAGGGGGTATACAAATCGTATCGTTTACCCTACTGAACGAGCTTTCGGGAATGTCCTATTGGCCGTGCTATTTGATATCTCTCACTCTTTCGGTGGTGTGGAATTTTACCCTCAATCGGAAATTCACTTTCCAATCGGCGACGAACGTGCCGATCGCGATGCTGAAAGTGCTCGGGTATTATTTGGCGTTTATCCCCCTTTCCACCCTTTTAGGGAATTTCTTGGTGGGGGACTTGGGTTGGAACGAGTATTTGGTGACGGGTATCAATATGCTTTTGAACTTTTCCACGGAATATCTCTTCCAACGGTTCGTGGTTTTTCGTGAAAATACAACGGAATAAAATACAAACGGACAATTTTTTACAAGGTTGTCCGTTTGCTTTGCTCCTTTACGAGTGAAAATATCTTAAAAAAATCAAAAAAAACCCGTGAGAAAGGCTTGATATTTTTTTGCGTTTATATTACAATAATATATGGCAAAAAATAAAAGCGAAACAGAAAAAGAAAAAATTACTATTGGAGGATAACATTATGGCAAAGAAGTATTGCTACCTTTTCACAGAAGGCGATGCAAACATGCGTGAATTGCTCGGCGGTAAGGGCGCGAACCTTGCGGAAATGACGAAGATCGGTCTTCCCGTGCCTCAAGGTTTTACCATTTCGACGGAAGCTTGCACGCAGTATTATGAGGACGGAAAGCAAATTAATCCCGACATTCAAGCAGAGATTATGAGCTACGTTGACAAAATGGAAGCAGTCACTGGCAAGAAGTTCGGCGATTTGGAAAATCCTTTGCTCGTTTCCGTTCGTTCGGGCGCAAGAGCGTCCATGCCCGGTATGATGGACACCATCTTGAACCTCGGCTTGAACGAAGACGTTGTGGAAACCATCGCAAAGAAGTCGGGCAACCCTCGTTGGGCTTACGACTGTTATAGAAGATTCATTCAAATGTATTCCGACGTCGTTATGGAAGTTGGTAAGAAATATTTTGAAGAACTCATCGACGAAATGAAGGAAGCAAAAGGCGTGACCCTCGACGTTGACCTGACAGCGGACGATTTGAAGGAACTTGCTAACCAATTCAAAGCAGAATACAAAGCAAAGATCGGTAAGGATTTCCCTTCCGACCCGAAAGAACAACTTATGGGCGCCGTAAAGGCCGTGTTCCGTTCTTGGGACAACCCTCGTGCAAACGTATATCGCCGTGATAACGATATTCCCTATTCTTGGGGTACGGCAGTAAACGTACAAGCAATGGCATTCGGTAATATGGGTGACGATTGCGGTACGGGCGTTGCGTTCACGCGTGACCCTGCTACGGGAGAAAAGAAACTTATGGGCGAATTCTTGACGAACGCGCAAGGCGAAGACGTGGTTGCAGGTGTTCGTACGCCGATGCCCATCGCGCAAATGGCGGAAAAATTCCCCGCAGCTTTCGAGCAATTCAAGAAAGTTTGCGAAATCCTTGAAAATCACTATCACGATATGCAAGATATGGAATTCACCGTGGAAAACGAGAAACTCTATATGTTGCAAACCCGTAACGGTAAGAGAACGGCGCAAGCAGCTCTTCAAATCGCAGTGGACCTCGTAAAAGAAGGACACAAGACGGAACAAGAAGCAGTGCTTATGATCGATCCCAGAAACCTCGACACTCTTTTGCACCCTCAATTCGACGTGAAAGCCATCAAGGCTGCAACGCCTATGGGTCGTGGTCTTGGCGCGTCCCCCGGTGCGGCTTGCGGTCAAATCGTGTTCTCGGCAGAAGACGCTGAAAATTGGAACAACGCAGGAAAGAAAGTAGTCCTCGTTCGTTTGGAAACCTCCCCCGAAGACATTACGGGTATGAAAGCGGCGCAAGGTATCCTCACCGTTCGTGGCGGTATGACCTCCCACGCAGCCGTTGTTGCTCGCGGTATGGGTAAGTGTTGCGTATCCGGTTGCGGTGAAATCAAGATGGACGAAGAAAACAAGAAGTTCACGCTTGCAGGAAAAGTATTCCACGAAGGCGACTACATCTCCATCGACGGTTCGACGGGCGCTATTTACGACGGTATCATTCCCACCGTTGACGCAGAAATTTCCGGTAACTTCGGCGTGATCATGGGTTGGGCTGATAAATATAGAAAGCTTAAAGTAAGAACGAACGCTGATACGCCTACGGACGCTAAGAAAGCGCGCGAACTCGGCGCAGAAGGTATCGGTCTTTGCCGTACCGAGCATATGTTCTTCGGCGAAGGCAGAATCGATGCGTTCCGCGAAATGATTTGCTCCGAAACGGTGGAAGAAAGAGAAGTCGCTCTTCAAAAGATTCTTCCTATGCAACAAGCTGACTTCGAAGCGCTTTACGAAGCATTGGAAGGCACGCCCGTATGTATCCGTTTCCTCGATCCCCCTCTTCACGAATTCGTTCCTACGACGGAAGAAGATATCGCAATTCTTGCAAACGCGCAAGGCAAGAGCGTGGAAACGATCAAAGCGATCATTTCCTCCTTGCACGAATTCAACCCGATGATGGGTCACCGTGGTTGCCGTCTTGCCGTGACGTATCCCGAAATCGCGAAGATGCAAACGGCTGCCGTTATCCGCGCGGCTATCAACGTTCAAAAAGCGCACGCTGATTGGAACGTGAAACCCGAAATCATGATCCCGCTCGTTGGCGACGTGAAAGAATTGAAGTTCGTCAAAGCAGTAGTGGTTGCAACGGCAGAAGCTGAAATTAAAGCGGCTGGCGTGAAACTTGATTATGAAGTTGGTACGATGATCGAAATCCCCAGAGCTTGCTTGACGGCTGACGAAATCGCGCAAAACGCTGACTTCTTCTGCTTCGGTACGAACGACTTGACGCAAATGACGTACGGGTTCTCTCGTGACGACGCTGGTAAGTTCTTGAACGCTTACTACGACACGAAGATCTTCGAAAACGATCCGTTCGCAAAACTTGACCAAACGGGCGTTGGCAAATTGATGAAGATGGCAATCTCGCTTGGTAGACCTGCAAACAACCACCTCCACGTAGGTATTTGCGGTGAACACGGCGGTGATCCTACGTCGGTAGAATTCTGCCACGAAATCGGTTTGGATTACGTATCTTGCTCGCCGTTCCGCGTGCCCATCGCACGCCTTGCAGCAGCACAAGCGAATATTAAAAATCCTAGAAACTAATTTAGCCTAACAAAAAAACGGCTTGTCTAAGGGCGTCACTCTTAGGGATTTAAATTGAATAATTTATAAAACTCGACTTGGAAAAGTCGAGTTTTCTTTTGCCCACGCAAAACAAATTGAATTAAATTTTATTTTATGTTATAATAAACTCACCGATAAATAAGAATTTGACGGAGTGTATAATGAGCAAAAAATTAACCGAAATGAGTTTAGAAGAACTGTGGCAGTTGTTTCCTATCATTTTAACAGAACATCAAGAGTGTTGGAAAGAATGGTATTTGGAAGAAGAAAAACTATTGAAAAGAGTTTTAACGAACAATGAGAGAATCAGTCATATCGGAAGCACCGTTATTCCTTCTATTTGGGCAAAACCTATTGTAGATATTCTTGTGGAGATTCCAAAGGGGACAAATTTGCTTGATTACAAAGCGGAGATAATAAATTGCGGTTATATTTGTATGTCGCAAAGTGAGAACGGGTTGTCCTTTAATAAAGGATATACTGAGAATGGATTTGCCAAACGAGTGTTTCATTTGCACTTAAGATATGCTGGCGATAACAATGAATTGTATTTTAGGGATTATCTAATAGAACATTCGGATGTAGCAAAACAATACGAAGTATTGAAATTAAATTTATGGAAAAAGTACGAGCATAACAGAGATGCTTATACAAACGCAAAGACCGAGTTTGTACGGAAATATACTGAAAAAGCGAAATTGATTTATGGCAGTAGATATTGACAAATCCCAATTTATGAATATGCTATAGATAAGCCGAGCGAAAAATTAAATATTTTTACAAAAGAGGTCAGATGTCCCAAAACGTGTTCGATTCCACGTTCTACGGGCTTGGCAACCTACGCTTATCGGCATAGCGTTGTTATTCGGCATCGGCAATGCGTTTGATGCAATCGTATCGCTCGTGGCGTACGTGTTCTTGCTCAAGAAAAAGAAAATCAACGTTTTAGGGATTGAATAAAAACTTTATACGACAACAAAAATCTTTACTTTTCAGTTCAAAGTGATTTATAGAGTAAAGATTTTTGTTTTGAATATAATGGGGGAATAAAAATTTTCAAAAATTTTTATAAACCTGACGGATGTTGTCATATTTTCTATGTTATAATTCCATTGTAAATAAGTTGCAAGGAGATACGCTATGTGGTTATTGTTTCCCATATTGTTGGTGTTCTATTTTTTCAAATTCCTAATGAACGGGAATAAATAAAGTTGTTTATAGTATGTCGTTTGCGTTTACACCTCTTTGTGGGGTAGCAAATGGGTTTATGGTTTTTTCGTTTGCTATCCCACTCCCGTAAGGGAAATCAACCTGTGGTTGATTTGTGAGTGGTAAAACTCAAATAATCGGTCATTGACGGCGTTTTGTGGATATGGTATAATATTTACAATGAAAAACGCGGAGGTGTGGTATGATCCACGAACAATTAAAGGCAATAAGATTAAAGAGTGAGAAAACGCAAAAGGATTTGGCGGATTATTTGAATATAAGTCCGCAGTCCGTATCAAAATGGGAGAAAGGCGAGGTTTTGCCATCATTGGAATATTTACCTAAAATCGCAAAGTTCTATAATTGTGATATGAATATATTTTTTGAGAAAGAAAGCTCGGAAAATATAAGCGTAGATATGTTAGATGCTTTTTTTCAATTAGCAAAAGACGTTGTTGACCAAAAAAAAGATATTCAAGAATTAAGTTTTTATTTGGAAAACAATCAAAATATTAAAGAAATGCTGGTGAGCATTTATCAATTTTTGATAGAGAATAGTTTGGTTTCTCTTGGTTTATTAAAGGTGGAATTAAGAATTGATTTTGACTTGGCGAATTGTATTATTGAAGGGATTAAAGCTCTGGGAATAGTAATACCGTTTGCAGGAACATTAAAGGTTGTTTATGAAAAAGCGTCCATTTTACGGATATAATACAATATTTACAATGGAAAAAATCGGAGGTATAGTATGTTTCACGAAAGATTAAAAGCAATAAGATTACAGAGTGAGAAAACGCAAAAGGATTTGGCGGATTATTTGAATATAAGTCCGCAGTCCGTATCAAAATGGGAAAAAGGCGAGGCGTTACCATCATTGGAATATTTGCCGAAAATCGCAAAATTTTATAATTGTGATATCAACTCGTTTTTTGAAGAACAGAATACGGCGAATATAGAAGCGTTATTAAAAGAGTTGAAAGAGCTTGAAGAAAGGGTGGAAGAACTCGAATGTGAAGAACCCGACGAAGATGACGAAGAAGCCTATGAAGAATGGGAGCAGGAAGTAGAAAGGGTAGAAGAAGAAATTGAAGAAATTAAAGAGAAGCTGGAAATAGGAAACGATGGTAAGTGGTACGTGGCACGTGCGGATTTGCCTAAAAGCCCGAAACAAAGAGATTGCTCGATAGAAAAATATAAAGAATTTTTCCAAATTGCAAAATCGGTTATCGTAGATAATGAAGATGGCGCGAAGTTGTCTAACTATTTAGCGGAAAACGAGGCGATAAAAGAAAGCGTTACATATCTCTGTAAGTTAATTATGGCAACGAATAGTGCGTCAATTTCAATGATCCAACGTCGTATGGAGATGGGTTATAACAAAGCAGGGGAAATTATTGAAGGGCTTGAAGAAATCGGGGTGGTAACGCCTTTTGATGGAGCAAATGCAAGGAAACTTGTTTACGGACAATTATGGAAATTGAAACCGTTTTTGGAAATAGAATAAAAATTAAGTATTAACATTGTTGTTTCACCTCACTTTTTAGATAGCCGTCGGGATTTTTTCCGTCGGCTATCTGTATTATTTTGAATGGGTGTTCATTATGCTTTACGCGTTCCAAAACGTGTTCGATTCCACGTTCTACGGGCTTGGCAACCTACGCTTATCGGCATAGCGTTGTTATTCGGCATCGGCAATGCGTTTGATGCAATCGTATCTCTCGTGGCGTACGTGTTCTTGCTCAAGAAAAAGAAAATCAACGTTTTAGGCGTTGATGAGAACTAAAAATAAGGGCGTTTTTAGAACCTTAAAAATAGTAAGACTTGCGGTGATTGTGGGTGTTGTTAAGGCTAGCAATAAAAAGCACTTGAAAAATGCTGAAAAAGTTAGGTTTTATAAGGGATTAACGCACTTTCAAAATACCAAGGACTGTCAAGACCAGCTACGAAAAATTGGGTGAAAAACCACCAAAAACCTACAGCTACCGCATTTTGTATAAATATACATAATTCGACAAAATATGCAACATGTATGTATAAGACAAACAAAACGCTCGAAAAAGGGTATAAATATACACGACCAACTTTTCACTATACACATCTCTTCAAGCGAATATTAAAAATCCTAGAAACTAATTTAGCCTAACAAAAAACGGCTTGTCTGAGCGACAAGCCGTTTTTGTCGTTGAAAGGGGCTCTTTTTTGTGGTTTCTTAAAGAATCTTTTTCATAGGCTTGACATTCTTTTTTTGAAGTGCTATACTACTAAGTAATTAACGTAAGTAAGGAGTAAAAATATGGAAAAAGTACGTATTCAAGACGATTTATATCATCACGTCAATCAAGAAAAAATAGATTCCTTGGTCATTCCCGACGATATGCCAGTGGCTGGCGGATTTTCTAGCCTTGCAACCGACGTTGAAAAATTAATGATCGGCGAATTTAACGAAATGAGCGGTAGCGAAAACTATCCCAACGAGCATTTGAAAAGAGCGTGCGCCTTGTTCAAAGCGGCGAAAAACGTAGAGAAAAAAGAGGCGGACGGGATTGCGCCCGCTTTGCAAAAATTATCCGCGCTGGAGAAAGTAAACTCGATCGACGAACTCAACGACGCTTTGAAAGATTTCGTTTTGAATAGACTTCCTCTACCGTTTTCTATTTTCGTGGAAACGGATATGAAGAACACCGCCCGTCATTGCGTTATGATGCAAGGGCCTGGGGTCATTCTCCCCGACGTATCCTATTACAAAGACGAAATGGCGCAACAACGCGACGCGCTTTTGGGCTTGTGGTCGAATATGGCGAAACTCGTTCTTGCCAAGACCCCTCTTTCCGATGAAGAGCAAAATCAATACATACAAGACGCGCTTGCATTCGATAAATTGCTTTCCACCCTCGTCAAGAGCCGTGAAGAATGGTCGGAATACGTCAAAATGTACAATCCGACGTCGACCGCGCGCGTTTCGGCTATGGTGCAACCTCTCAACTTAAAAGGTCTTTTGAAAGGCTTGTTCGGGAAAGTTCCCGCAAGAATCATCTTGGCGGAAACGAGATTTTTCAAAGGCTTTGCGCAAGTATTCAACGCCGATACGTTCGCGTTGTATAAACATTGGGCTTACGTGACAGGCTTGCTTAATGCTTGCTCTCTTTTGAGTGAGGAATTGAGATCGATCGGCGGTATGTTCCATCGCGCTCTTTCGGGAATTCAAGCACCTGCCTCCGTCGAAAAGTTCGCTTATCAATTGGCGTCCGGTATGTATTCAGAACCAGTCGGACTTTACTACGGCGAAAAATATTTCGGCGAAGAGGCGAAAAAAGATATCGTCAGCATCGTTCACCAAATCGTCGATACGTATAAAGAACGAATCGAAAAGAACGATTTCTTAGAAAAGGAAACGAAAGAAAAAGCTATTCTGAAACTTTCCAAGATCGGCGTAAAAATGGGCTATCCCGATAAGATTGAAGAGATCTATGAAAAACTTGTTTTCGACGAAAACGATTCCCTTTTCGATATCGTACAAACCTTGAATAAAATTAGACTTGCCGATTCTTTCTCGAAACTCGATAAGGAAGTCAACCGCGAAAAATGGGCGATGCCCGGGCATATGGTCAACGCTTGCTACGACCCGTTCGTCAACGACGTCACATTCCCGGCGGCGATTTTACAAGCGCCTTTCTATTCGATCAAGCAAACGAGAAGCGAAAACCTCGGTGGAATTGGGGCGGTCATCGGCCACGAAATTTCCCACGCGTTCGACAGCAACGGCGCGAAGTGCGACGAGAACGGGAATTTGAACAATTGGTGGACGAAAGAGGATACCAAGAAATTCAAAGCGCAAATCAAAGCGATGGTGAAAGAATTCGACGGTATCGAATTACCTTGGGGTAAATGCAACGGCAAATTCACCGTGAGTGAAAATATTGCCGACAACGGGGGCATGGCTGTGACGATCGACATTATGAACAAGACGGAAAATGCTTCGTTTGAAGAATATTTCAAAAACTGGGCGCGCGTTTGGTGCGTGAAAGCAAAACCCGAATATTCGCAACTCTTACTTCGCGTGGACGTACACGGACCTGCAATCTTGCGCGCAAATATGCAACCGAGAAACTTCCAAGAATGGTACGACACTTTCCAAGTGAAAAAGACGGATAAAATGTATCTTGCGCCCTCGAAACGCGTGATTATTTGGTAAAACCTTTCCCCCTTGACTTTTTGTTAGGGGGGATTTTTTTCAATTGAACGAAAAAGGAGAAAATATGTTAGACTTCACCTACCACACCCCGACGAAAGTATTCTTCGGAAATGGAAAGCGCCATACCGTGGGCGAGATCATAGCTTCGTACGGCTTTACGAAGATTATGATGCAATACGGCAAAAACAGCTTAAAAAAGAGCGGACTTTACGAGGAAATTATGCGGTCTTTGCACGCAAACGGCATAACCGTGGTCGAGTTTGGCGGAGTAGAGCCCAATCCTAAGCTCGGTTTCGTGCGCGAGGCGATCGCGCGGGCAAAAGAAGAAAACGTACAAATGATTTTAGCGGTGGGAGGTGGAAGCGTCATTGATTCTTCCAAGTATACCGCGCTTGGCGTAAAAACCGACGCGGACGTTTGGGACTATGCAATGGGCAGGGCGACCCCGAAAGACGCTTTGCCCGTGGGCGTAGTTTTAACCATTTCGGCTGCGGGCAGTGAAATGAGCAATTCCGCCGTTCTCACGAATGAGGATCTGCAAATCAAAAAAGGGTGCAACAGCGAATGGAACAGACCGCTTTTCGCCGTTTTAGATCCTGAACTTACCCTCACGGTCGGAAGTTTTCAAACGGGCTGTGGGATCGTCGATATGATGTCGCATACCTTGGAACGGTATTTCACGCCCCTCCCCGACACCTTGCTCACCGACAGCCTGTCGGAGAGCTTGCTCTCGTCCGTGGTATGGGCGGGGGAAAAACTAACGCAAAATTTACAAGACGTCGAGGCTCGCTCCCTTCTTATGTGGGCGTCAAGTTTGGCGCACAACGGCCTTACGGGGTGTGGGAGAGAGAACTATTTGGCGGTGCATCAACTCGAACACGCTTTAAGCGGACTCTTCGACGAAATTGCGCATGGGGCGGGACTTGCCGTGTTATATCCCGCTTGGATGCGGTACGTGTATCGGGAAAACTTACCTCGTTTTGCGCGGTTTGCACGTAAGGTGTGGGGGATAGACGAGGCGGACGACGAGAAAGCGTCCGTTCAAGGGATAGAGGCGATGGAAGATTTCTTCCAAAGACTTGGAATGCCCTCCAAGATTTCCTCGTTCGGCGTTCCTAAAAACCGCTTGGACGATTTAGCAAACGCTTGCACCCGTGGTGGCACGGTTGTCATCAAGGGATATCGCGCGCTCGGAACGAAAGAGGTGAAAGAAATCTTCGAAAGTTGCTACTGAGTGAGCGAAAAAAGGAAAAAAATAGGATAGAGAGGGGGCAGGTATGCGTCGAACGTAGCCTTACCCCTCTTTTTTACGTAAAATGCGACGATTTGTCTTGTTTTTTGCGCCCAAGAAAGGGAAAATTTAGTGTGTAGAATTACAAAAAATCCTTTCATTGCGTAGTCCGTCCGCTTGACAAGAACTTGCGACGGGTGGTATAATGTTTACATTATAATGCGAAAGTATAGGCGTTTGAGGAGAGTAGTATGACGAACAAGAAAGAGCAAGCAACCAAAAAAACGTACTTCAATGCGGAGCGACGCTCCCGTATTTTTCCGAGCGTTCTTCTCGTTGTATTTTTGAACGTTATGTTGTTCGTCGTTGCTCCTTTTGAAATTTTCTGTAATAATATCGGGGAGTTTTATTTTTCCGCTACCGATTTCGTGTTTTTCACATTGGGAATAGCCTTTATCTTTTCCGCGCTCTCGTTTCTTTTGCTTTTCTTAATTCCGGAGAAAGTTTACCATTTCGTATATCCCTTCTTTTTAGGGGTATTTTTTATGTTCTTCTTGCAATCGAATTATCTGAATATCGGACTCGATTCGCTGGGTGGGGACGATATGAAAGATTTCTCGGCGGGAACGTACGTTTGGAATACGGCGGTTTGGGTGATCGGAATCGCCTTGTTCGTTTTTCTCTTTCAAGTTTTCAAAAAGAAAGAGCTAACCAAAACGATCGCCCTCATCTTAACCATTACCTTGTCGATGCCACAAGCGATCAATTTTTCAGTGCTTGCGATGACGACGGAAGACGCGTTCGGCTCGGCGATCGATCGGAAATTCGACGGCGACGATTTCGGCGAGCCTCGCTTTATCACCAACAAAAATTTGACGACGGTTGGCTCTTCGCGCAACGTGATTGTGTTTTGCGTCGATCGAATGGACGGAAAACTCTACACCGAACCGGCTATGCAAACGTATCCGGAAACGTTCGATAAATTCGACGGGTTTACCTACTACGAGGACGCAACCTCTCTCTATGGGAACACCTTCCCCGCCATTGGGTATATGCTGTCGCAAATTGAATACGACAACAAAAACCACAAGGACTGGTTCGATAAAGTTTACAACCAAAACTCGACCTTGTCCGTTCTTCACGAAAACGGATACGATATCAATCTGTTCGCGGAATACTACTACGATTATTACGACGCTCGGCAAATGCCAGACTATATCGACAACGCCGTGGAAACGAGTAGGGAGTCCTTGAAACTCGTGATTAAAAATCCTCAAAAGTTTAACCGTTCCATGATGCAGATGGCGCTCTATCGAACCTTGCCTTTCGCTTTGAAAAATTTAGCAGGCAATATTGATTCGGCAACTTGCAACGCCTACGCCCAATACGTGAGCGACGACTTGCAAGGGTATAGCGAATTCAAAGCGGACACGAAAGGAATTTATAAACAAATCAAGGCAAAACAAAACGAATTTTCCACCACGGGCGAGAAAAATTTCACGTTCATTCATATGGCAGGTTGCCACACGGCAGGGCTCGACGAGAATTTCGAAACGAGCAAAAAACACAAAAAGGACTATGTCCTTTCGGCGAGAAACAGTATGGAAATTATCGCCTCGTACTTGGAAAGTATGAAAGCGATTTCTCCCGAGCTTTATAAGGACGCTACCATTATTATTTTAGGCGATCACGGAAAAATCAAAAACCATTCGAAAGAGATCAAGGACAGTATGCTTACTTCCTTGTTCGTAAAGCGTAGCGGGGAGAGCGGAACGCCACTTAAAAAATCCAAAGCGCCCGTTTCCCACGACAATTTGTGGGCGACGATTTTTGAGAGCGAGGGAATCGCGTATGAAAACGAGGCTTGGGCGCAGTCGATTTTCGCCGTGCAAGAGGCTTACGAAAAAGGTTTTCCTTGTCCTCCTCGTCGGTTTATTTGGAATATGAGAACGCCGAACATCGCGTCGTACTATTCGATCACCTACGAGATCGTGGGCGAAGCGAGAGTGTGGAAAAACTGGAGGGAGGTCGGTCGCGTAAAAATCAATCACGCCTTGTTCGCGCAAGGGCTTGCCGAATAAAGAATGGATTTTTCGCGAGAATGAGAGGGAACGCCAATGAAAGAAAAAAAGATACAACAAAAGACGAAAAAGAAATTTTTTAGCGAAGAAAGAAAAAAGCGAATTTTACCGAGCGCGGCTCTTTCGCTCTTTTTTCCGTTCATGGTGTTTTTCGTCGCACCGTTCGAGATTTTTGCTAGCAACGTAAAAGAGTTTTACTTTTCGGCAGGCGCGTTTTTACCCTATCAGTTTTATTCGGCGTTGATATTCGTCGCGTTGACCTTTTGCCTGTTGTTCTTCTTGCCAAGGTGCGTGTATGAGATCCTCTATCCGATATTGCTTGGCAGTTTCTTAATGACGTTCGTACAATCCAACTACTTAAACGGCGGTTTGGAAACGCTCAACGGCGATACGGCAGACGGATTTTCCGCGTGGACGTACGTTTGGAATACGGCGGTTTGGGTAATCGTCTTAGGGGGCGTCGTCTTTCTGTATAAATACTTCAAAAAACACGATTTAACCAAGACGATCGCGCTCATTTTAACGTTCACGCTCGCCGTTCCGCAAGCGTTGAGTTTCGGCGTGCTCGCCATGACGACGGATGGGGTGTTCGCATCGCCGATCGATCGGAAATTTGAGGGCGACGAACTTGGCAATCCGCGGTTTTTGACGAATAAAAATTTAACGAGCTTTGCGGAAGATAAAAACGTCATCGTTTTTTGCGTGGATAAAATGGATGGGAAATTCTATACCGAGCCCGCGATGCAAAAATATCCCGAAACGTTTGCGAAATTCGAAGGATTTACCTATTACGAAGACGCGATTTCCCTCTATGGCAACACCTTCCCGTCCGTCGCATATTTCCTCACAAACACGGAATACGACAACGGCGACGGCGATGAGTGGCTTGCTAAGGTGTATAACGACAATCAAACGATCGAAAGATTGCACGAGGAGGGGTATAAAATCAACCTCTTCGCCGAGTATTACTACGACTACCGCGACGGGCGGGAATTGCCCGATTATATCGAAAATTCTATCGAGGCTGAGCGCGATTCCCTTTGGGTGTCCTATCGCAAGCCTTGGGGACTTTCGAGGAATCTTACGTTGATGTCACTGTATCGCACTCTTCCCTACGCCCTGAAAGGGATTTCGGGGAACGTTGACGCGAACGTTTGCAATTCGTATGCAAGATACCATAGTAACGATTTAGGCGACTACGTGGAATATAATTACGATACGGATAAAGTGTATCGCCAATTCCAAGAAAAGGTAAACGAGTTTTCTATGCAGGGGGAAAAGAACTTTTCCTTCATTCATTTGAACGGTTGCCACGCGGCAGGACTCGATAAAAACTTCAAAAAAAGCAAGAAAGAAAAGAATAATTTCGTCCTTTCGGCGAGAAACAGTATGGAGCTTATCGCCTCCTATTTGGAGGGAATGAAACGACAATCGCCCGAAGCTTACAAGAACGCGACGATCGTGATTTTAGGCGATCACGGAAAAGTGAAGAATATTTTCTCGGAATTCGATAGAAGTATGCTCACTTCCATGTTCGTCAAGCCGAGCGGGGTGGATAGCGGAGAACTTAAATTTTCCTCCGCGCCCGTTTCCCACGAAAATTTATGGCCTACGATTTTCGAATCGGAGGGGATTTCTTACGATACGACCGCTTTTGCGCCTTCGGTGTTTACGATCGAACGAATGGATCCCTCGCTTTGGGATGCATTTAAGCGCAAGTTTATTTGGAACTGTAGAAAGCTCAATATGAGCGCATACACTTCGATCACCTACGAAATTATCGGCTCTGCGAGAGATTTCGATCATTGGTCGGTGGTAAAAAGAGAATACTTTAACCACCCCTTATTTGCTAACTAACGAAAAAATTTTTATAAAGGACGTAGATTGTTATGATGGACACAATCGTTTATTACATTTGCATACCGCTTGGGTATTTGATGAAATGGTGCTGGATGCTCGTGGAGAACTATGGGCTCGCCATTATTTTGTTCACGCTGGCGACGAAGATCGTGCTTCTTCCCGTGTCGGTGTGGATACAGAAAAATTCCATTCAAATGGTCAAATTGCAACCGGAAATCAATAACTTGAAGGTGAAATATCAAGGGAACGCGGATATGATCGCCGACGAGCAAATGAAACTGTTCAAACGGGAGCATTATCATCCGATTTTAACCCTCATTCCGCTCGTGCTCCAAATCGTTTTATTGCTTGGCGTGGTGTTTATTATCTACCACCCTCTTACCTATTTGTTCGGGTGCGACGAGACGGCTATTTTGAAACTGGCGGAAGCGATCGGTGCGAATACGAGCGATTCTTCTTTCCAACTTGCCATCGTCGAAGCGATGCAAAACGGCACGCTTACCGCAACGCCCGAGCTTGCATCTGCGACAGGTATGGAAATAGAATCTCTCACGGCGCTTATCGAAAGGGTGGACGGATTCAAACTCAACTTCCTCGGACTTAATTTGAGTGAAGTGCCGAGCCTCGCTTGGGGGATATACGTTATCGTTCCCATTCTTGCAGGGCTTTCGTCTTGGGTAATGTGCTTTACGCAAAACCTTTCCAACGTCATTCAATCGGAACAAGGCAAACTCAACAAATACGGGATTATGACCCTTTCCGTGGCGCTGTCTCTCTATCTTGGCTTGTTCGTGCCTGCGGGGATCGCCCTTTATTGGATTGCGAGCAACCTTTTCTCGGTGGCGCAAATGTACCTTTTGAACATGGCGATCAATCCGAAAAAATACGTGGATTACGAGGCGCTCGAAGCGAGCCGAAAAGCGCTTGCCGACATGAAAGAGTTCGGCAAAGAGGATAAAAACAGCGAGCAATATAAAGCGAATAAACAACGGGAAAAAGAGGACTATAAACGGTTCAAAAACATCGTCAATAAACACGTCGTGATCTATTCGGAAAAGAGCGGATTTTATAAATATTACAAAGCGCTCATCGAACAACTTTTGAAACGTTCGAACTTATCCATTCACTACGTGACGAACGATCCCGACGACGTCATTTTCGAGATTGCAAAGGAGCAACCGAAGATTAAACCCTATTATATCTCTTTGAAGAAAACGCCGATTTTGATGATGATGGTGGAAACGGACATTTTTATAATGACCACGCCCGACCTCGACAAATATTATTTGAAGCGTTCGATGATGAAAAAGGACACGGAGTATATCTATATCCCGCACGATATGATGAGTGCGCATATGGGATTTAGAGAGGGCGCGTTCGACGCGTTCGACACGATTTTCTGCACCGGTCCGCACACGGTAGGCGAACTTCGAGAAATCGAGAAAGTTTACAAACTTAAGAAAAAGACCCTCGTAGAATTCGGGTATCCTTTGGCGGATTCCCTCGTCGTTGACGGCGAAAAGGCAAATAAGGATAAAAAGCCGACCGATCCCAAAGAGGTACTGATTGCTCCCTCTTGGCAAGAGGATAATTTACTCGATTCTTGCGTGGACGATTTAATCTCGGCGCTTATGCCCACCGATTATAAAATCATCGTTCGCCCGCATCCCGAATATGTGAAACGCTACGGCGCGGCGATGCAACAAATTGTCGATCGCTACCAAGGTTACGACGAGGACAAGCTTCGCTTTGAACTCAATTTCGCAACGAATAAATCCATTTATTCGTCGGACGTTTTAATCACCGACTGGTCGGGGGTGGCTACCGAGTTCTGCTTTGCGACCAAGCGCCCCGCGGTGTTCGTCAACACCCTTATGAAATGCCCCAACCCCAACTACACGAAAATCAGTACGTTGCCCGTGGAAATTTCTTTGCGTTCGGAGATCGGCGTAGCCATCGACAAAGAGGAAATCGCAAACCTTGCAACGACCCTCAAAGAGCTGGAAGAAAAGTCGGAAGAATACAAGCAAATTATCACGGAAAAACAAAGCGCCATGATCTTCAACCCCGGCAATGCGGCGGAAAAGGGCGCGGAGTATATTTTACAGTCGCTTAAACAAAAGAAAAAATAATTATTTGGAGGAAATAAATTATGTTTACCAATTTATTGTATATTGATCCTGCTGCAACCACCGTGTTGCTCTCGTCTATCACGGCTATCGCCGTGGCGTGTGGCGCTACGTTCATCATTCTTTGGCGTAAGCTCAAAAAAGGGGTGCAAAAGACTTTGCACATCGACGAAAATGCCAACAAAGAAGTGGAAGAGGACTTGGTCATTTTAGACGAGGAATCTTCGCCCGTAGAAGAAACGGTAGAAGAAGTTGCCGTGGCGGAAGAGAAAGAGGTTGAATAACAAGTCTTATTCAGCAAAAAAAGAGGTGTGTTTCCTTGCGGATAAACATACCTCTTTTTTTTGATATAGAACGGGAAACGGAAAAAAAACGTTTGACAAGGTAAAGTATAGCGTGCTATAATAAGTCGAGTATTTTTAGGGAAAAGGATCAAGAGATGTTAGAACTTATCAACGTAAAGAAAACCTATGTGACGAAAGCCGGGCAAACGGTGGCGTTAAACGGCGTGAACGTCGTATTCCCCGACAAGGGAATGGTGTTTATCACGGGGAAGAGCGGAAGCGGAAAAACGACGATGCTCAACGTAATCGGGGGGCTTGACGGCGTAGATGAAGGGGAAATTATCATCGATGGTAAAAAGTTTTCCGAATTTACCCCCGCCGATTACGACAGTTATCGCAATACGTTCGTAGGGTTTATTTTCCAAGAATATAACTTGCTACCCGAATATACGGTAGAGAAAAATATCCGCATCGCGGACGAGCTGCAGGGAAGAAAAACTTCCTTAGTGCATTTGAACGAAATGTTGCATGCGGTTGAAATCGACGGGTATAACGATCGGAAACCCACCCAACTTTCGGGGGGACAACGCCAAAGAGTCTCGGTCACGCGTGCCGTCATTAAAAATCCGAAGATTATTATGGCGGACGAGCCTACGGGCGCGCTCGATAGCGCTTCGGGGATTCAAGTGATGGAGCTTTTGAAAAAGTTGTCCAAGGAAAAGCTCGTCATCGTCGTTTCACACGAAATGGAGTTTGCGGAAAAATACGCCGATCGAATCCTCAAAGTGGTGGACGGCAACGTCGTGGAAGATATCACGCTTACCGACGTGGAAATGACGGGGAGTGTGTACGACGGCGAGGAGGAAGTATCCGTGAAATTGGGCGGAGAACTTTCCGCTTCCGAGACGGAAGTCCTCGTGCGCGCGATTAAAAATAAGAAAAAGATTCAAGTCAGCGAAAAGATTTCCGTTCGGCAAAAACAAGCGACGGGAAACATTCAAAGCGTACACCCCGACGTTCCGCCCGCCCTCATTAAAAGCAAAATGAAATTTTCTTCGGTTGCAGGGCTCGGCTTAAAATCGTTGTTCGTAAAACCCGTTCGTCTATTTTTGACGATCTTGCTTTCCGTGGTGGCGTTTGCGGTGTTCGGATTGTTCGACGCGGTGGCGTCCTTCCAAGACGACAGAGCGTTGACGGCGTTGCTTCGCGACGGGGATTACACGGCGGTATCTGCTTACGCGACCTATTCGAGCGACGCCTACACGAAAGCGAATATAAAACTCAATCAATCGCAAATTGATAAGATCAATAAAGAAACGGGGTATAAATTCCGTGGAGTGTACGATATCAACGACGACGAACTTGTGGATAACAACGGTGCCAGAAATAACTTCAATAGGGGTTATACCCTCGCTGAACCGCAAGTGGATGGGTTTATGAGTTATACGGGGAAAGATTATTACCTCCGTACCTTAAACGGGATTATCGAGTTTTCGCCGGATGAAATCGTGGGGGACGTCGTAGATCCGAAAGGGTTCGACTACACCATTTTGTACGGAAGCTATCCGATGGTGACGGAAATGAATCCCGATCCGTTCAATCAGGTTGCAATCTCTTCCTATTTCGCCGAAAGCATACTTCATTGGATGAACGTGAAACAAGTGAGTCAGTTTGGCGGAAAAACGGTTCTATCCATAGAAGATTTGATCGGCGCGAAATTGTCTTTTGCGAATTACTATATCAACGGTGGAGAGTTTGTCATTTGTGGTATTTTAGACTGTGGAGATATCCCTTCCAGATATAAGATTTTACAAGAAAAACGCGGAGGCGAAGAACATATGCTCGCGCAAGATTTCAGTACCTATCTGTATGCGGGCGGATATTTAAATTTGTTTGCGGCAGACGGATACGTAGAACACGTGCGCGCGGAAAGAAAGATTAAAACTACTTACGTTGCCAATTATACGGATATGGAATACGTCACTACGGTCGGCGGTTGGGTAAACCGTTCTTCTTTCCGTTTTTATAACGTAGACGAATTTGACAACACGAATACGATTTTTTTCGACGATTTATACGAGGCGGAAGGTAGAACACCCGTCCTTGCGGACAACGAAATGCTAATTCAAATTCGAGATTTAGTCGAGTTTGTTTTTGAAGACGAAAGGAATTTGTTGCCGTCGGAGGAAAAGCGTACGGAGTATTATTCCCATATGTTGGTTCTCCAAAACGACTCGTATAGCTACCAAGAACGTAAAGAATCCTTGAAAAAAGTCTATGAAATGACGTTGGAATTATACGAGGGATTCCCCGCTGCGTTCGAGGAGAATTTCAAAGCGAATATTACCGGCCATGAAGTGGGCGCTACCCGTCAAAACGAAGATTTTAAGATCGTCGGCGTGTATATGTACGTCGGGTCGTATTATAGATACGACAATACGTATAAACCATTCGTTCTCAGCGAAGGCGGGTTTGATAGAATGGAAATTACGAAAGAGCAAGGGGTGTATTCGCGTATCACGTCTCCTTTGTTTAATAACTATTTCGGCGCTGGTAAACTTGGAAAAATGATGACGAAAAAGAGTGGACTTACCCTTCACTGGTTTAACAACAGCGTTTTGGAAACGATTGAACTCAACGAAGAATTTATCGATCAATTCGCCAACTTATTCTTGTACGTTTCCTTAGCGCTAGCCGTATTCTCGGTGTTCATGCTGTTTAACTACATCTCGACGAGTATTATCTCCAAGCGTCGTTCGATCGGCGTGCTTAGAGGGCTAGGCGCAAGTGGAAAAAATATTTTTTGTATGTTCCTCGTCGAAAGCCTCGTCATCGCGCTATTTAACGGGGTGCTAGCTTCTATCGTTGCGGCGATCGCCTGTACCTTCGTCAACGCGTATATCATAGAAGTGATGAGCCTTGGAATGAGTTTTGCTCTCTTCGGAATTCGGCAAATCTCGATTATTCTATCGGCGAGCATATTGACGGGCGTAGCTTCTTCCTTGTTCCCGATCGTGCGGATCGCAAAGGAAAAACCTGTAGAACTTATCCGTAAAGAATGAAAAATCCCCCTATCGCAAGGTTGCGATAGGGGGAGTGTTTAAGGCGCGTAAGGGGAAACGAAAATTGTTTTGGCGTTGACGTAGGTGACGAATCCCGCCTTTGCTTTCGAGGGTTTTTTCACGTATTTCCGCAAGGTATAATCCACGGGGATTTTGTCTCCGTTTCCCGCCGAATAGCGTGCGCAAAGCTTGGCGGCGTAAAGGAGAACGGATTCGGGGACTTTCTTCCCTCCGCTTACGACGATCACGTGCGAAGAATGGTATTTTTGGGCGTGTAGCCAAACGTCGTCTCCGTTTGCCTCGCGCAAAAGTCGGTCGTTTTGTAAATTGTTGCGTCCGACCAAAATCGTAAACCCGTCCTTTTCAAATTGTCTAAAGGGGACGGGTGCTTTTTTCTTACCGACTGCCTTTTGTTTGGGGGCGCGGAGTAGGGAAATTTCGATAAGTTCCGTCTCGATCTCGGTTAAGTCTTGTAGGCATTCCGCTTTTACGATGGAAAAAAGGATGCTACTTACGTATTCTTCCTCTTTCTCTTCCATAGCAAGGCGAGGCAAAAGGGCTTCTTTCGTCCTTTTTTGCTTGTTGTAGAGTTTGAAATATTTCTGCGCGTTTTGGGAGGGGGAAAGAGTCGGATCTAACGGAATTTCGATCGTTTCGCCCTCGGCGTACCAGTTTTCCGTTTGGAAGCGATCCATACCTTTTTCCAAGCGATAGAGGTTGGCGGTGAGAAGTTCTCCCTTGATTTTGTTGCTTTCGCTTTTTTCCGCCGTCAATAAACGCTCTAAAATATCCTGTTTGTTTTTTTGCTGTTTCTTTTGCAAGTTTTTCACGCTCGAAAAAAGCTTCGCTTTCTTTTCACGGAATATTTTCTCGGTTTCTTTGTAGGAGTAGAAGATATCTTCCGCTTCCATAAGCGAGGAGACGGGAACGCCTCCCTCGACCGGGAAAGCGAAAAAGTCTTTCGGCTCGCCGTTTTCATAAAGCAGATGCGGTTGGTGTTCTTCCAAAAGGAAATGTTTCAAAAAGGGCGAAAAATTTTCTTTTCTGCGCTTTGCGATTTCCCTTGCGGTGGGAAGCGCGAGTCCCGATACGTTCTCGAATAAAAATTGCGCGATTCTCTCTTCGCTACGCGAGGGATCGAGCGCGAAGAAATCGCGTTCCCTTGCGGAGAGACTTTCGTCGAAAGGCGAGAGTTTGTCCTGCGGAGCAGGATAAACGTACTTTGCGCCCGGGAATAAAACGCGGTGGGAGGAGGCCTCGAGCGAGGTGGTTTTGAGCGCGCCTAAAATCACTCCGTTTTCGACGAGAATAAGGTTGGAATATTTCCCCATAAGCTCGCAAATTAGCACTCTTTCCGCGTTCGAGAAATCCGACTTGCACAAAATTTTAATTTCGATAATCCGCTCGAAATCTTTTTGTTCCACCTCTAAAATTTCACCGCCCAAAAGGTGTTTTCTAAGTAGCATACAAAAATTCGGCGGGGTGGGCGCAGGTTCTTTTTCCTGCTCCGACAAACAAACGCGCGCAAAAGAAGCGTTCGTGCTTAAAATAAGTTTAACCGTTTGAAAACCGGTGTATATAATAAAGGTAAGTTCGTCCTTATCGACTTGCGAGACGCGATTGACGTGCCCGCCGACGAGACTAGAGGATAATTCTCTTGAAAGCCTATGAATATGCAAAGCGTCTTGAGGCATACGCCCTCCCTTTCCCCAACGTCGTCTTTGCGAAATTCGTCGAAAAAACAAAAATGGACGAACGAGGGATATTTTTTATAAATTATACCCTAAAAATGCAAAATTGTAAATAAAAATGCTTTCTTTTCTTGAAATAATATGTTAAAATGTTTTATACGGATTAAAAAGATCCGAAAAAATGGAATAATTGTTAGGCAATAGGAGAAATATAATATGAAGTACACGACCAAAGCAGCAGAAAAAAGCACGGTAAAAATCAAGATGACCTTCACCCCCGAAGAATGGGAAGAAGCGATCCAAAAAGCGTATTTGAAGATGCGCGGAAGATTTTCCGTCAACGGATTCCGTAAGGGCAAAGCGCCGAGAAACGTCATTGAAAACGTTTACGGGAAAGGCGTTTTCTTTGAAGACGCGCTCAACGCGCTCTTTGCGGAAAATTACGGTAAAGTTTTAGAGAAGAACGCAGAGAAATACGTCGTCGTTGGCGATCCCGACGTGTCGGTGGAAACGCTTGACGATACGGGCGTCGTTCTCGTTGCCGTTGCGCCCGTAAAACCTGATGTGCAAATCGAGTCGTATAAAGGCATTAAAATCAAAGAGTACGCGTATACTGTTAGCGACGAAGACGTGGAAAAAGAAGTGGAACGCCTCCTCGACAGAAACGCGCGTAAAGTGGACGTACAAGATCGTCCCGCGCAAAACGGCGACGTTGCCAACATCGACTTCGTCGGTACGGTGGACGGCGTAAAATTCGACGGTGGGGAAGCGCAAGGCTTTGATCTCACCCTCGGTAGCGGTCAATTTATCCCTGGGTTTGAGGATCAAGTGGTAGGTATGAATATCGGCGAAACGAAGGACGTAAACGTCACTTTCCCCGAAGACTACCAAGCGGAAGATTTGAAGGGGAAAGACGCCGTATTTGCAGTCACCCTCAATAAATTGCAAGGAAAGGAACTTCCCGAACTCACCGACGCGTTTATCAAGGACGCAACGGGTAGCGAAACGATCGAAGAATACAAAGCGAAAGCGAAAGAACGTTTGCAAAAACAAGCGGACAGAAACGCGCTCGATCAAACGGAAAACAGCATTTTAGAGGCAATTTCCGCAAAGGCTACGGCGGAAATTCCCCAAGCGATGATCGATACCGAAGTCAACAACCTCGTGAAGAAGTTTGAATACCAACTCATGTATCAAGGCTTGAAACTTTCCGATTACCTTTCGTTCTTGAAAGTGACGGAAGACGAGTTCAAGAAGAACTATGAAGAACAAGCAAGAAAGAACGTTTTAAGCCAACTTATCATCTCTCATATTATTAAGGAAGAGAAGATTACGGCAACCGAAGAAGAAGTGGACGCAAAAGTTGCCGAGCAAGCACAATCGGTGGAAAAGACGGCGGAAGAATACAAAAAGACAATGGATCCCCGTCAATTCGACTATATCCGCAACGATATCATCATCACGAAGCTCTTTGATTTCTTGAAAGCAAACAACGAAATGTATGTGGAGGAATAAAATGAACGAAAAAAATGTTTTGGTCCCCTACGTGGTGGAACGCACCTCGACGGGCGAACGCTCGTACGACTTATATTCTCGGCTCTTAGAGGACAGAATCATTTTTTTGAGCGGTGAAATTGACGACGCAACGGCAAACACCGTCGTGGCGCAACTCATTTATTTAGAGGGCAAAGATCCGAATAAGGATATCAGCCTCTATATCAACTCCCCGGGCGGAAGCGTGACGGCGGGTATGGCGATTTACGACACGATGAATTATATTAAATGCGACGTGTCCACGATCTGTATCGGTCTTGCGGCGTCTATGGGCGCGTTCCTCCTTTCGAGCGGGGCAAGAGGCAAGCGTTTTGCTCTTCCCAATTCGGAAATTATGATCCACCAACCTTTGGGCGGTGCGCAAGGTCAAGCGAGCGATATCAAGATTCAAGCGGAACATATCCTTCGTACCAAAGCGAAACTCAACCGCATCTTATCTGAAAACACCGGTAAAGATTTATCCGTCATCGAACGCGATACCGACCGCGACAATTATATGTCCGCGGAAGAAGCGAGAATTTACGGACTCATCGACAGAGTGTTTGTAAGAAGATAAAAGGATATACGAAAGAGAAGATACGCACAAGACCAAGCGCTTGGTTTTGTGCGGATTTTTCAAAATGGCAATATTGCAAGGCGTAAAATTTGGAGTAGAATATGGAAAGACACGAACAACATTGTTCCTTTTGTGGAAAGACGAAAGAGGAAGTGAAAAAAATGATCGCAGGCCCCGACGGCGCGTTTATTTGCGATAGCTGTGTGGAGATTTGCAAGTCGATGCTCGACGAGACGGAAAAGGAGGACCTCGTAGAGGAAGTCCCCCTCAAAAAACCCGCCGAAATTAAAGCGGAGCTGGACGAATATATCGTAGGACAAGACAAGGCAAAACGGGTGCTTTCCGTCGCCGTGTATAACCATTATAAGCGGATCAATTCTATGCCCAAGAACAAAAAGGGCGAGGACGGCGTGGAGATCGAAAAGAGCAACGTTTTGTTGCTCGGCCCTACGGGTAGCGGGAAAACGTTGCTTGCAAGAACGCTTGCAAAAATCTTGAACGTACCGTTCGCATCTAGTGATGCCACTACGCTCACGGAGGCGGGATACGTAGGGGAAGACGTGGAAAATATTTTGCTCAAACTCATTCAAAACGCCGATTACGACGTGGAGCGCGCGCAACGAGGCATTATTTATATCGACGAGATCGACAAGATTGCAAGAAAGAGCGAAAACGTGTCGATTACGCGCGACGTATCGGGCGAGGGAGTACAACAAGCGCTTTTGAAAATCATCGAATCCACCCTCGCATCCGTGCCTCCCCAAGGGGGTAGAAAACACCCGCAACAGGAATGTTTGCGGATTGATACGACGAATATCCTCTTTATTTGCGGTGGGGCGTTCGTGGGGCTCGACAAGATCGTGGCGTCGAGAAAGGACGATTCCACGCTCGGGTTTGGCGGAAAGGTCAAACTTGGTGCGGACGAAGTGGATTACGCGGCGCTCGAAGACGTACAACCGCAAGACTTGACGAAATTCGGCTTAATCCCCGAGTTCGTGGGTAGGCTTCCCATCGTCGTGAACTTGAACCCCTTAGACGAAGAGGCGCTCGTGAAAATTTTGACCGAGCCGAAGAACGCGATCGTCAAGCAATACCAAAAACTCGTCGGATTCGACGGCGTAAAACTTTCCGTGGAAAAGGACGCTGTGCACGAAATTGCAAAGACGGCGATTCGCTTGAAAACGGGCGCGAGAGGGCTTCGCACGATCATCGAGGGGGTAATGATGGACGTGATGTACGAGATCCCCTCCGAGGAGGATATTGAAGAAGTCATCGTCACCAAAGAATGTTTGACGAGCGGAGCAAAGCCTCGTCTCGTTCGCAAACAAACGGCGTAAATACAAAGACGGATACGGGCGTAGGGAATCCTTACGCCCGTTGCTTAAAAGAAAAAGAAATTTGTTTAGACGGTGGGAAATCCGTTTACAAATATAGTATGGAAAAAAGTATGGAAAAGCAAAACAAAAGAACAAACTTACTTCCCGTGATTCCTCTTCGAGGGAAAGTGGCGTTCCCAAACGTCCTCTTACCCTTCGACGCAGGGCGGGATTTAACGATCAAAGCGCTGGATAGAGCTTCCCTTTCCGAGGAAAAGCTCGTCTTTATATGCTCGCAAAAAAATTCCGACGAGGAAAGGGTGACGGCGGAAAATATGTACGAGGTAGGGACGGTTGCTCGTATTCGCCAAACGAATAAACTCCCCGGCGGTGCGTTTCGCGTGCTCGTTGAGGGACTGTATCGCGCAAAAGCGCGCGCGTTTGGGTTTGATTCGGGGTATTATTACGCCGTAGTCGACGAAGCCTTGCCCGTGCACGGCGACGAAACGATGGAAGAGGCTTATTTTAGAGCGACGAAAGAGATGGCGAAACAAATTTTGTTCGTGGACGGAAAACTTGCCAAAGAAATTTCCGCGCGCCTTGACAGTTGCGAGGATGCCGATTCTTACGTGAATTTGGTGTGCCACCATATGCGCGTCAAATTGGAAGTAAAACAGGAAATTTTAGAAGAAACGAACGTGATCACCCGCTTGAAAATGTTGGAGCGTTGCTTAAACGACGAGGCGGAAATTTCCAAGATTGAAAAGAAGATTGCCTCCGTCGTCCGTCAAAACATAGACAAATCGCAAAAGGAATACTTCCTCCGCGAACAGCTTAAAGCCATTCATTCGGAGCTTGGGGACGACGGGGAGGAAGAGGACGAATACCGCGAAAAAATCAAGGCGAAAAATCTCCCCAAAGAAGTGGAACAAAAATGCCTAAAAGAGATCGATCGTATGAGCAAAATGCATCAAAGCTCCCCCGAATATACGGTGATTACCGGCTATTTGGATTGGGTACTCGACTTGCCTTGGACGGAAGAGACGGCGGATACGGAAAAACTGTCCGACTGCGTGAAAGTTCTCGAAGAGGACCACTACGGTCTTGAAAAAATCAAAGAACGGATTACGGAATACTTGGCGGTTTTGAAATTGACCGGCAGTATGAAAGCGCCCATTTTGTGTTTGGTGGGGCCTCCCGGAGTCGGAAAAACGAGTATCGCCCGTTCGATCGCTCGGTCGCTCGGTCGCAAATACGTTCGAATGAGTCTCGGTGGTGTCAAGGACGAGGCGGAAGTGCGAGGGCATAGAAGAACGTATATCGGGGCTATGCCGGGTAGAATTTTGTACGCGATGAAAACGGCGGGCTCAATCAACCCCGTATTCTTACTCGACGAGATTGATAAAATTTCTTCGGACATGCGTGGCGATCCTGCGAGCGCGCTTTTAGAAGTGCTCGACCCCGAGCAAAACGTTTCTTTCCGCGATCGGTATTTGGAAGTGCCGTACGATTTGAGCAAAGTGTTGTTCATCACGACGGCAAACACCCTCGACACGATCCCTGGGCCTCTTCGCGACCGTATGGAAATTATCGAACTTTCCGGTTATACGCTCGAAGAGAAAAAGGAAATCGCAAAGCGGTATTTAATCCCCAAACAACTCAAAGAAAACGGGCTTTCGACAAAGAACGCCACCTTTACGGACGCAGGAATTCGCTTGGCGATCGAGGGTTATACGATGGAGGCAGGGGTA
Source organism: Christensenellaceae bacterium (assembly GCA_045613545.1). Lineage (GTDB taxonomy): Bacteria > Bacillota > Clostridia > Christensenellales > Borkfalkiaceae > Scatosoma. Next base: position 58,299 of record JAZLBD010000001.1, on the reverse strand, counting down.
AGAACGCTCGAGAGAACGGTTGGTACGCTATGCCGTAAAATTGCAGTGCAATACGCGGACAATCGCGACCAATCGAAAGTAGAAGTAAATAAAGCCAAGGTGCATGAATATTTAGGCGCGCCTCGGTTTAACCCCGACGAAGAGAGAAAAACGCCCGAAGTGGGCGCGGTGACGGGGCTTGCTTGGACGGCGGTCGGCGGAACGACCTTGACGGTGGAAGCGACGGCAACGCGTGGCAAAGGGGAAGTGCGCTTGACGGGGAAACTCGGCGACGTAATGAAAGAATCGGCTATGGCGGCGATCACGTTCATTCGTTCCCACGCGGATATTTACGGGATTGACCCCGACGCGTTCTCTTCTACGGATATTCACGTCCACGTTCCCGAGGGGGCAACGCCCAAGGACGGGCCGAGCGCGGGTATTACCATCGCCACTGCCATTTTGTCCGTGTTTACGGGGAAAAAGGTTCGTAGCGATATCGCGATGACGGGGGAAATCACCTTGCGTGGTAAAGTCTTACCGATTGGCGGGCTTAAAGAAAAAGCGCTCGCGGCGCGTAGGGTAGGGATTACGAATATCATTATCCCTATCGATAACAAAAAGGACTTGGAAGAAATTCCGCAAGCGATTCGCGACGAAATTCATTTTATTCCCGTGTCGAACGTGAAAGAAGTATTTGCGGAAGCGTTTGCCAAGGAAATAGAAAGCGAAAGAAAAAAGACGGTCAAAAAGAAGGAAAAACTTTTGCCTCCGATTAAGGAGAAAAGCCACGGCGTAGGCGCGACATGTCAAAGGAAATAAGGGTATGGAAAACCAAAAACTCAAAATAGGCAACGCGACTTTTATCACGTCTGCGGCAAACGAAAAGCAGTTCATAGCGCCCACAAAGCCTATGATCGCCGTTTGCGGAAAATCCAACGTGGGGAAAAGTTCGTTTATCAATATGCTAGCAAATCAAAAAAAGCTCGCGAAAACGAGCGCCGCGCCGGGAAGAACGAGGCTAGTGAACTATTTTGATTTCGGCGCGTTTATCCTTGCCGATTTACCCGGCTACGGGTTTGCGCAAGTTTCGAAAACGGAAAAGGCGAAATGGGCGAAAACGCTCGATTTGTTTTTCAAAGATAAGGAAAAAATTACCCATGTGTTTATGCTCGTGGATTCTCGCCACGACCCTACGGCGGACGACGTGCAAATGCTGGAATTTTTGAACTATCACATTATCCCGTTCACCGTCGTTTTGACGAAAGGGGATAAGCTTTCCAAAATGAAACTCAAAGAACATAAGCGCGCGATCGCGAACGACTTATACTTGACGGAAAACAACCTCCTTGCCACGAGCTCGGAAACGGGGTATGGCAAAGAGGACGTGCTTGATAAAATCGCTTCTGTGATAGCGCAAAAACAAGAGGAAGAATAACAAAATCGCCTACGAAAATCGTAGGCGATTTTTTATACTTTTTCGGGGCGAATACATTCCCCCGTCGTGGTGCTTTGGAAAATCACGAAAAACCCCGACGTGTTTTCAAAAAGGCTGGTGGGGACGTACACGCAAACTTCGGCGATGTTTTCCGGCGGTTTTTTTTCCGTCGTAGGAAGCGCGTAGCATATGTATTTCGCTTTCAAGTTCTCATACAAAACGCCTACCAAATAAAAGCTTTCTCCCTCCGTCACTTTCACCCAGTCGGAATAAGGGAACACTTCCTTTAAGCTCTCGTCTTTGGGGTATTTTTCAAAAAGCTCGTCTATTTCGTGTTTGACCGATTGGTAATATCCGTCCGTGTCCACCGCAAACGCTGTGCGTAGCGGAGAATCATCGTCATTTTCGGGTACGTCAGCGACGGCTTGTTCTTGCGTTTGATTTTCTGTTTCAACTGGTACATGGTTGCAACTTTCAATAGAGTGGACGCGTTCATTTTCTTCCTCCTGCGCGTAGTAATTTTCGCTTGCGATTTGTTCGTCCTCGTAGGAAGTCGAAAGGGGAGGGGTTGGCGATTTGGGCGACGCAGACTCCCTTTCGACGGGGAAAATGGATTGAACGAGTTTTCGAAATTCGTAGGTGCGATTGCCTTGAATTCCGCACGCGATCGGTACGATTTCTTTTTTCGCAAAGCATATAATCCCGCAAAACCCACCCGATAAATCGAGGTCGGACACGATGTTGAAGATGCTTTTCCCGTGCATGGGTAAAATTTCCGTTCTATCTTGACTGTCGGCGATGATACAATAATATTCGCCGGAGGAAAGGGGTGCGAAATTGATGACGGAAACCTCTATCGAAATATTTTTTCCGTACTGTTCCACTTTGATGAGTCCCGAAAGGGACTTTCCGTCGCTGGAAAACCCTTGCTTGATTTGTCGTAATATACACATTTTTTTAATGAATACCATACGCCTACCTACCTATATTCTTTTTTTCATTATATATGATAGGCCGAAGCGAATTTTGACGATTTTCTGCAAAAAAGAACTGATTTTGTGATAAAATATAAGGGGGATACGTATGGTTTGAAAAAAGAGTGGGGAAGAAACGATTGACAACTTTACCTTTGACGTATATAATGGAAAGAGGAAGGAAAAGGAGGGCAAAATATGGGAACGGATCGCGCGGAAATCGAGCTTGAAACATACGATAAAAAAAGTTGGCTCAAAAGCGCCCTTTTAGGCTTTTTCGTTGGACTTGCCGTGATCGTGCCGGGGATTAGCGGTTCCACGGTGGCGATTATTTTCAAACTGTACGATCAATTTTTATACGCCCTCGGTAATTTATTTAAGAAATTTAAGCGGTGCTTTGCGTTCTTGTTGCCGATCGGACTGGGGATTGTTTTGGGCGTTTTGCTCGGGTTTATTACGGTGAAAAAGCTCTTAGACGTCTTGCCGTTTGCGGTAGTGGGACTGTTTGCAGGGCTAATGTGCGGAGCGTTTCCCGCCGTCAAGGATGAACTCAAAAACGCGGAAAAAACCACGCCGAGAATATTGCTATTTGGATTGGGCGTTTTGATTCCCGTCGTATTTGGGATCGCGTCCGTAGGGATCGGCTCAAGCGGATTTACTCTTGCGAAAGTACACGTTTGGCAAATTCTTTTGGCGATTCCCATCGGCTACGCCGTGGGCGTCACGCAAATCGTGCCTGGACTTTCCGCGAGCGCGTTTTTAATGGCGATCGGTTGGTTTGGAACGTTAATGGACGGCGTCAGTTGGACGCTTTGGTCGCAAAACCCGACCGTCTTGCTCGTATATGGCGGTCTTTTCGTGGGTTTCCTTTTGGGGATATTCACCTTTTCAAAGCTCCTCACCCAGCTCTTTGGAAAAGCGAGAGAAACGTCGTACAGTATGATCGTAGGGCTTTCGCTCGGCTCTATTTTGGCAATGTTTTATAACCCCGATATCTTCGCCGTGTATAAAGCTTGGGCGAAAAGCGGTATCGTTTGGGTGGATTTGATTTTGGGACTTGTCTTATTCGCGGTAGGCGTGATCGGAGCGTATCTCCTCGTCCGCTATCAGAGAAAGCAAGACGAAAAAAAAGAGGAATAAAAAAGGCTTATTCGCATAGGTTTTTTTACAAACAAATTAAAATCACATAGGCATACGCTCTTTCGAGTGAATCAACGAAAAGAAGGATTCGGATATAGAATTCCGAATCCTTCTTTATGCGTATTGCTTACGTATAAAAATTTTTATAATAGAAACTTTGTATCGCTCGTATATATTTTGTTGACAGCAGATTCTCACTATGACATATAGGGATTTTTAGTTTATAACAAAAGTGTAGCCCACTATACTTCGCTTTAAGGCGAAATATGGTGGGCTTTATCTTTACCACAAAAGATTAAGATAATTTAGTTTTATTTTTAGCCTTGTGGCTAAAAGTTATATTGCTTGTTTTACAAGCAGTTATATTTTTCGAGAGAAAAATTCAAGGTTCTGCTTTAGCAGGTTCTTATATTTCTCTCGAAGAAGTGATATTAAATAAATCCACAACTTGCCGTAGGCAAATATAACTGCCGAAAGGCAATATCACTCGTCGTTAGACGAATATCACAAATCCGCAAGGATTTATTTAGTTGCCGAATCCCTTGTAGGGACTCGGCTATGACGCCCGATTTTGTAGAATCCGTATGGATATGCTCGTCGTTTATAAAGTGGGAAAGAAGGATGGCAAAAGAAAACAAGCGGTAGAAATATTCTACAACGGCGTGGGCGCAATCCCACAAGGCTCTTAAAATAAAAGAGAAGTGGCACGGCTTTGCGCCGTGCCACTTCCTATAAGAGAATCATCTCTATTGGACGCCCTAAAAAGTATGTTAGACTTTTTTATTTGCCTAAAAATTTTTCGAGCGAAAGCTCGTTTTTTCTATGCGTGGAAATTAGTTGGCTTCGAACATTTCTTTTGCAACGCCACAAAGAGGGCAAGTGAAATCTTCCGGAACGTTCTCCCAAGTCGTGCCGGGGGCAATGCCTGCTTCTTCACAGCCGACTTCTTCGTCGTATTCGTATCCGCAAACCGAGCAGATATATTTCATCGTTTTTTTCCTCCTATTTAAGATTATACTTATTATACTCGTTTTCGGCTCGTTTGTCAAGGGGAGAGAAAAAAAATTCTAAAAACTTGACATTTTTTTTGAAAAGGAATATAATAGGGCCATGAGAGTAAACGCAGATGAAAAAATGATGGAGCGCTTGCAAAGCGAGGGCAAAACGCAAACGGTGTTGCTACATTCTTGTTGCGCGCCCTGTTCTACTACTTGTTTAGAACGAATCAAGGACTACGCGAACGTGACGGTTTTTTATTACAACCCGAATATCGACGAAAAAGAGGAATATGAAAAACGTAAAGCGGAACAAATTCGTCTTTTAGAAGAGACGGGTTGGGCGAAATTCCTCGATTGTGATCACGACGTCGATGCGTTTTTAGAGCTTTCCAAGGGACTTGAACAAGAACCCGAACGAGGAAAACGTTGTTATCTTTGCTACGGACTACGCCTCAAAAAGACGGCGGAGGTAGCAAAAGAAAAGGGGTTTACTATGTTTGCGACGACCCTTTCCGTGAGTCCTTATAAAAACGCCGAATGGCTCAACGAACTCGGCGAGAAATATGCAAAAGAGGTGGGTGTGGAGTTTTTGCCTGCCGATTTCAAAAAACGGGGCGGATATTACCGCTCGCAGGAATGGAGCAAACGGTTCGGTCTTTATCGGCAGGATTTTTGCGGTTGCAGTTTTTCCAAAATCGAGGCGGAAGAAAAACGGAAAAAGAAAGAAGAAAAATGACGAAATCTCTCGTCATTTTTTTTATTGTTCTTTCGTATGCCTGCGCGCGCATACGACAAAAAATTCCTATCAAAAAAGGGAAAAACCCGTCGAATGAGCAAAAAAGCATATGCAAAACGGCGCAAGCGAAAAGATGCAAAAAAAATCCACCCGAAAAACGGGTGGGGGAGTATTTTAGAGTTTTACGATATCGAAAACGCCACCGCTTTCTAAATCTTTCCAAGAGAGAGTATCCTCTTCAAGGACGAGATAGGAGTGGGGGGTGTCCTCTTTGGGTAGAGCGACCGATCCGCAGTTGGCGTAGAAAATTCCGCCGTCTAATTTCTCAAAAGTGGGGACGTGGGTGTGTCCGTTGAGGAGGAGAGTTCCTTTTTCAAGCGGGGGGATATTTTTCGGGTTGGCAAGATGTCCGTGGGTGGCGTACACCGTTCTTCCGTTTTGCAAGGAAAGAAGGGCGTAATCCGCCATCATCGGGAACGGAAGCACCATTTGATCGACTTCCGCGTCGCAGTTTCCACGCACGCAAACGAGCTTTTTTTTCACGCTCGTCAAAAGTTTCGCCACTTCTTGGGGATTGTGCCCGTCGGGAAGGGGGTTGCGAGGTCCGTGGTAGAGCAAATCGCCAAGCAAAATAACTTTGGTCGGTTCTTCCAACGCGATGGCGTCCAAAAGGCGGGCGCACCAATAACTAGAGCCGTGAATATCCGATGCAATAATATATTTTTCCATACTTAAATAACGAATTTTACGAGGTGTATTTCCTCGGTGAGTTGGGCTCTCTTTTCCGGCGTGCTATACGTGTCCAAAAGGGAGGGGAGCTCTTCTTCGGGGTGGGTAAAATAGGAGAATTCTTTATAGCTGACCGCTTTGTTGGCAAGGAGATTGATCGCCGTTGACACGTATTCGTGGCTGTAAGAAATTCCTTTCACCGTGAGGTTGTTTTTAAGCGCGTTTTCCATATTTACGGAAAGGTTTTCCTTTGCCATAGAAGCGATCGTCACGCAAGCGTTTCTCGATACGAGCGAGAAGAGTGCGGAGGGGTCGCTTTTGTTGGAAAACGCTAAGTATACGGCGGCGTCGGCAAGCTTTCCACCCGTCACTTGGAGCAAGTTCTTTTTAAGAGTATCGTCGTTGGGGAAGGTGTAATAAATCCCCGATTTTTTCGCTCGCTCCAACCGTTCGGGGTTGTTATCCGCTAAGATGGGAACTGCTCTATGATAGATGAGGATTTGGCATAAAACGTTGCCGTACAATCCTCCGCCGACCACGAGAACGTGTTGTCCGATAGAGATATGCGCCTCGTCGATGATGTGTTCTGCAAGGGCAACGGCGTCTATCAAAAACGCCGATTCGTCTTGCACGGACGAAGGGAGAACGTAGGCGTTCGTATCGTTGATGAGGGCGAAATCGACGAATCTACCCTCGGCGGTAGCGCCGGCAATAGAAATTTCGTGGTCTTCTTCGGTCACGTCGGCAAGATATACGCGATCGCCTTTTTTCAAATAACAATCGTCGCTTGCTTCCGTCACTTGCCCGATCGCAAACCGCCCGATCGAACGGGGGTATTTCCCGTCTTGCTCCCCTAAGAAACCGCTCACGTCCCAGTCGGATAAGAGCGCCTTGGTAATCTTTGCTTTTGCGTCGCCACCTACGAGCTTCCGTTCGGAATCGTCTAAAGCGTGCTGTAAGTGTTTGGGGGAAGTAAGTTGCCAAAATTTCATACCAAAAAGTCCTTTTTGTTTCAATTGATATAAACTTTTTCTCGCGAGGTAGCGCGGAAATAGTTTCGAACAAAAACAGTATACCGCATTTTTTCTAAATTTGCAAGTATTTTTTACAAATTCACGCAAAAACAGTTGACGAGTCGCGAAAAAAGCGGTATAATGATTGAGCATTTATATGGAAAAGCACACGAATCGAATAGTGAGGTGAAATATTATGAAAGCTGAAATACATCCTAATTACCACGAAGTCACGGTTACTTGCGCTTGTGGTGCTACGTTCAAAACGGGCACGACGAAAGACGGCGATATCATGAAAGTGGATATCTGTAGCAACTGCCACCCTTTCTTTACGGGCAAACAAAAACTGGTAGACGCTGGTGGACGTATCGATAAATTCAAGAAAAGATACGGTATGTAAGAAAAGAACGAAAGTGGGCTTTAAGGTGATTATCTTAAAGCCCTTTTTTCCATTTTGAAAAAGGGTAAAGTATGGCGAAAGATCAAAAAAACAACAACAAAACCTCGATCGGCGGTCAAGCCGTTTTAGAGGGGGTTATGATGCGCGGAAAAGCGTCTATGGCAACGGCGGTGCGTGACCCCGAGGGGAAAATCCAAGTAGAAAGCGAGCGATTCGCTCCCCCCGAAAAAAGAAGTAAGGCGTCGAAACTGCCTTTTCTTCGTGGCGTCGTAAACTTCGTGCAATCACTCGTCGTTGGCAACCGCGTACTTCTCCGTTCGGCGGAGGTCGCGGAAACGGTGGACGACACGCCGACGAAAGCGGAAAAATGGCTTGCGGAACAACATAAAATCAATGTGGACGGCATCTTCAACACGATCGCTATGGTGCTCGGCATCTTGCTCGCGCTGGGGCTGTTCATCGCGCTTCCGCAATGGATCGTTGGATTTACGGGATTGCGGACGACGGGCAAAGACGGGCTATGGTTTAACTTGATAGAAGGTGGTATTCGCATCGCTATTTTCGTGCTGTACATTTTGCTTATATCTCTCATTCCCACCTTGAAACGGGTATTTATGTATCACGGCGCCGAGCATAAGACGATCGCTTGCTACGAACAGGGCAAATCGCTCACGACGGAAAACGTCCGTGCTTGCTCGCGGGTGCACGACCGTTGTGGTACGACCTTTTTATTCCTCGTAATGCTCGTGAGCGTACTCGTGTTTTCCTTGGCGAACTATTTCATCGGTTCGTTTATCTACGTGGGGAATAAAGCGTGGGATTTCCTTATTCGTTTTGCGTTTAAGCTTACGTTATTGCCAGTGATTGCAGGGATTTCTTATGAAATTTTACGCTCCCTTTCTAAGACAAAATCGAAATTCTTTCTCGTTCTCAAGTGGCCGGGGCTTTTATTGCAACGCTTGACGACGAAAGAGCCGACGGACGATATGATCGAATGCGCCGTCACGGCGTTTGAAAGGGTGCTTGCGATGGACGCGGATCCGTCCCTCCCCGAAACGATTTTCGCCACCCCTTGTAAAATGTCGGAGCTGTTGGAGAATACAAAAAAACGCTTTGCGGACTCGCAAATCGAAGAGGACGAAGCGGAATGGATTTTCTCGATTAAAATGGGTATCCCAAAAAGCGCGGTAGCCTCGGAAGAGAGAGTTTTACGGCTTGGAAAAGTCAAAGAGATTTTGAAGATTGTAGAAGAGCGTTTAACGGGTAGACCGCTTTGGTATATCATTGGCGACACCGATTTCTACGGCTATAAGATCAAAGTGGACGAACGGGTGCTTATTCCTCGTAGGGAAACGGAAGAGCTTGCGTTGATGGTCGTCAACGCCTCGGAGGACGGCGATCAAATCCTCGATCTTTGCACGGGTAGTGGCGCGATCGCGATTTCCGTGTTCAAAGAGGCGCAAAAACAAGGCAAAACGGTTTCGGTGACGGCGTCGGATATCAGCGAGGGGGCGCTCCTCCTCGCGCAAGAAAACGCGCGGTTTAACGAGGCGGAAATCAAGTTCGTGCAATCGGATTTATTCAAACGGGTACGCGGTAGATATAATATCATCGTCACCAATCCCCCGTATATCCCGTCGGCGGAAATTGAAACCCTCCAACGGGAAGTGAAAGACCACGAGCCTCGACTCGCGCTCGACGGCGGGAAGGACGGACTCGATTATTATCGCCAAATCGCCGAACACGCGAGCAAGTATATCGCCAAAGGCGGTATGGTCATCGCGGAAGTGGGGCAAGGTCAGGCAAAGCAAGTTGTAAAACTGTTCAAATATTGCGATTACGCGCTCATCATCAAAGATATGCAGGGCGTCGATCGTTTTGTGAAAATCGTATATTAAAGGGAGGCTCGGGCGATGTTTTTGAAACTTGCCGAAATGGAAAAGCGATACGAATATCTGTCCGAACGACTTTCCGATCCGACCGTGCTTGCGGATATGACCGTTTGGCAAAAGGAATCGAAAGAGCAAGCCGACCTTTTGGAAACGGTGGAAAAATACCGTGAATACCGCAAAGTCCGTCAAGAAATGCAAGACGCCTTTTCGATGAGCGAAGAGGAATCGGACGAAGAAATGAAAACGTTGCTTTATAAAGAGGGCGAACTTTGCAAAAAAAAGCTTGTGGAACTGGAAAAGGAGCTTAAAATTTTGCTTCTTCCCAAGGATAAGCGAGACGAAAAGAATTGCATTTTGGAAATCCGCGGTGGCGCGGGCGGAGAAGAGGCGTCGCTGTTTGCCTCCCTCCTTTGCCGTATGTACGAATATTATTGTGTGCGCCACAAACTCAAACTCGAAGAGATGTACGTCAATCGCACCGAACTTGGAGGCGTCAAAGAGGCGGTGTATAACGTGACCGGGAAAGAGGCGTATAAACTCCTCAAATTCGAGAGTGGGGTGCATAGGGTGCAACGCGTACCCGAAACGGAAACGCAAGGTCGTATCCACACCTCGACGGCGACGGTTGCCGTTCTTCCCGAGGCGGAAGAGGTGGAAGTGGAGATCGCGGACAAAGATATCCGTATCGACATCTTCCATTCGGGAGGCGCAGGCGGGCAAAACGTCAATAAAGTGGCGTCTGCCGTTCGTATCACCCATTTCCCGTCGGGGATCGTAGTCACCTGCCAAGACGAGCGCTCGCAACTGAAAAACAAAGAGCGCGCTTTTAAGGTGTTGCGATCGAGACTGTACGACCTCTATAACGGAACGGCTTCGGCGGAGCGCGACCAAAACCGCAAAACCCTCGTAGGTTCGGGGGATCGTAGCGAGCGTATTCGCACCTATAACTTTCCGCAAAATCGCGTCACCGACCATAGAATCGGCAGAACGGAATACAACCTCGACAAATTCATTATGGGCGAAATCGACGAAATGGTAGAAGCGCTCTCTCTCGCCGACAGAGAGGCGCTCCTCACCTCTTCGCTTGCATAAAAACGCAATCCCCCGTCGCCTCGTCGTGCGACGGGATTTTTGTTGTATTTTGCGCGCGAAATTCCTCCCGCGCCATTTTTTTGATTACATCAATTTATTTTTTCGATTGATAAGTAGTTTTTTATCGAAAAAATGAAAAAACTTTGCAAAAACGGGGTGGGAATGATTGCTTTATTTTGTAAAACAAGCTACAATATACGAGAAAGAAAAATGCGAAAGAAAAATCTCGCAGATAGCGGTGGATTTTCACGGGCAGAGGTTATAGAATATGGAAAGAAGAGTAGCGAAAAGAATATCGGCGGTGTCGCCCTCTCTCACGCTCGCCATCACGGCGAAAGCGAAAGCGTTGAAACTTGCAGGGGAGGACGTCGTTTCGTTTGGGGTTGGCGAGCCTGATTTTAACACGCCCGAAAGGGTGGTGCAAGCGGCGAAAGAGGCAATGGACAAGGGATATACGAAATATACCCCGTCTTCGGGGCTTCCCGCCCTTCGCAAGGCGATTTGCGACAAGTTTTTGCGGGAAAACGGATTGGAATATACCCCCGATCAAATTATCGTGTCAAACGGCGCGAAACATTCCGTTTTCAACGTCTGTTTTGCTCTTTTAGACGAGGGGGACGAAGCGATTATTCCCGCTCCCTATTGGCTTACCTATCCCGAGGCGGTCAAAGTGTGCGGTGGCGTTCCGAAATACGTGCAAACGAAAAAAGAAAACGGGTTCAAAATGACGGCGGAAGAGCTGGAAAAGGGGATCACGGACAAGACGAAACTCTTGATTTTCAATTCCCCGTCGAACCCTACGGGCGCGGTCTATACCGAAGAGGAGGTGCGCGCGATTGCCAAAGTGTGCGAAAAGCATAATATTTTCGTCCTTTCCGACGAGATTTACGAACATCTTTGCTACGACGGGTACAAGCCTTTTTCGATTGCACGTTGTTCAGAGAAGATGAAAGATTTGACGATTACGGTCAACGGCGTTTCCAAAACGTACGCAATGACCGGTTGGCGGGTGGGGTATTTAGCCGCCCCTACGGACGTGGCGAAAGCGATAGATTCTTTCCAAAGCCATTCGACGAGCAACGCTTGTTCGATTTCGCAGTACGCAACCCTTGAGGCGCTCGCCTCTACAAGCGAAGAGATCGACGGTATGGTGCAAGTATTCGCGAGGAGAAGAGAATTTATTTTAAGAGAGCTGGATAAAATCCCCGAAGTGCGCTACGTAAAGCCGAACGGCGCTTTCTACGTAATGCTCGTAGTGGGGGATTTGTACGGCAAGAGTTATCACGGCAAAACGATTGAAAATTCCGTTGATTTTTCCTCTTTGTTATTGGAAGGGGAAAAGGTGGCGGTTATCCCTGGGGTGGCGTTTGGCGCGGACGATTGCGTGCGCCTTTCCTATTCCCTTTCCGAAGAGGAGATCGTAAAAGGGACGACAAGGATTGCTAAATTCGTAAGGGAACTCGTGTAAAAAAAGGAGTAAAGAAAAAAAATAAAAAATTTTTTTCCAAAGACTTGAAATTTGCAATAAAATTTGCTATAATGAGATTGACCGAAAGAAAAACAAGAAATCGGTCGGCAATTTAGCCAAAATTAGTTGGAGGATTTTTAGTATGATAAAAGTGATTTACGGTTCCAAAGGAACGGGTAAGACGAAACAAATGATAGATGCGGCAAACGCAGCAGTGGACGTGGCGAAAGGCCATTTGATCTTTATTACCGACACCAAGCGTTGTATGTATGATTTGGAACGAGAAATCCGTTTTATCGACACTTCTGATTTCGATATTGCAGGCGAGTCTGCTTTGTGCGGATTCGTGAAAGGGGTCGTTGCAGGAAACCACGACAACGAATATATCTATATCGACGGCGCTATGCGTATCGCAGGCAAGCCGATCGCTGAAATGGGCGGTTTCTTCTATATGCTCGACAAGGTAGCGGCTGAAAACGATTTGACGATTTGCGTATCCGTGTCCGCGTCTAAGGAAGAACTTCCCGATTTCGTAAACAAGTACATCTAATCAACCTGCCCATCGGTTTCGATCGGCTGGAATTCAAGGAACGAAAGCCGGACGGGTTCCGTCCGGCTTTTTTTAACCCGTTTGAAAAATAAAGTAGAGTAAAAGGTGGAATATGTATTTTATCAGTACGAGAAGTAAAGAAAAAGTACGCGCAGAAGAGGCGGTTCTTATGGGATACCCTAAGGACGGCGGTTTGTTCGTGCCCGAAACCTTTCCCGTAATTTCCAAAGAAGAACTCGATCAAATGCTCGAAGAGAGCTACGCTGAGCGCACCGCTCGTATTTTGCAAAAATTCTTCGATTTCGACGAGAAGTTTTTGAAAGAGGTATGCGAAAAAGCCTATGCGACGTTCGAGGGCACAGATCCCGTTCCCTTAATCCGCGTGGACGAGGGTAAATATTATTTGGAACTTTTCCACGGCCCTACTTGCGCTAAAGAGGACTTGTCCCTTTGTCTATTCGCGCCGATTTTTGAGAAGTGTAAAGAAGCGACGGGCGACGTGCGTGACCGCGTGTTTTTGCTCGCGACGAGCGGAGACGCAGGCAAGGCGACCACCGAAATTTTTAAGGACGATCCGCACGTGAAAGTCGCTACTTTCTATCCCGAAGAAAATATCGGCAGATTCCAAAAACTTTGCCTTTGTATTTCCGACGGCGACAACCTCTCGGTGACGGGGGTGGACGGCGGTTTTGCCGAATGCCATAGAGTAGTGAAAGAGGCGTTTTTCTCAAAAACCTTAGAAAGCGCGTTGCAAGAAAAGAACGTCGCGCTTTCCACGACGTCCTCTGCGAATATTTTACGTATTCTTCCCGATATCGCTTTCTATTTTTCCGCATATTTAGATTTATTGTCCTCCGAGCAGATTAAAGAGGGAGAACGCATCGACGTCTCCGTGCCTGCTGGGAACGGGTGCGGACTCATTGCGGGCTACTACGCGAAGAAAATGGGGCTTCCCATTCGCAAACTTCTTTCCGCAACCAATCGCAACCGCGCTTATTTCGACTTTTTCAAGAAAGGAACGATTGATTTAAGCAGAGTGTTCCGCCATACCATGTCCCCGTCTATGGACGTGAGTTTGCCCACGAATTTGGAGCGTTTCCTCTTTGAGGCGACCGATAGAAACGCGACGGCGACAAAAAAGAAGATGGACGCCTTCCTTACCGACGGCGCCGAGCTTATGACGGAAGAGGAACGGCAAAAAATAACCAAAGATATTTACCCCGGGTATTCCGCCGAGGACGAAATGGTGGATTCCATTTACGAGGTGTTTGAAGAGTACGGCTACGCGATGGATCCGCACACGGGCGTGGCGTCCGCCGTTTGCGATAAGGTGTTGGAAAAACGCGACGAAAAGGACAAGACGAAAGTGGTGATTTTGTCGGTGGCAAACTTCTATAAATTCCCGCAAGAATCCCTCTATACCCTCGCGGCGGGGGACGTCAAAGACAGTTTTAAGGGGATTAAGCGTTTGAATTTGCTCACGGCGGCAAAGCCTCCGAAATTTCTTTTAAGTTTCCGTTATTTGCAACCCCGTTTCAAAAACGTCGTTCCTGCAGATAGTAAAAAAGTGGAAGAAGAGGTATTGGCGGTAGTTTCCGGTAAGATTGCTCCGCAACCGAATGAAAGCAAAAAGTAAAGGATAAAACGACGAAAACAGCTCGAAAAAACGGGCTGTTTTGCTTTTTTTTGGCTTAAAAAGGGGATAATTTTGTAAATTGTGTGATAATTTCGGGCTATTCTGATAAAGAGCGTCGTTTGTGATTGCTTTTTTACTAAAGGTTTGGTATAATAATGAAGGAAAAAGGATCGTAGGAGAGTTTATGTTCGGGTATATTCGCACGGATACGCCGTATTTGTATATCAAAGACCAAACGCTGTATCGAGCGATGTATTGTGGTCTTTGCAAGAGTATCTCCGCCGTTTGCGGACAGACGGCAAGAATGGGACTCACGTACGATCTCACCTTTTTATCCGTCCTTTTACACAACCTCAAAGGGGTGGACGTTCAAATCGAAAAAGATCGGTGCGTCACGCATCTTGTCGGTTTCAAAAAGCCGATGGCAAAGGTAGACGAGATGAGCAAACAACTTGCCGCCGTCAACACGATTTTGGCGTATTATAAATACACCGACGATATAGCGGACGAGGGGAAAGGTAGAGGGAAACGGCTTTGGTTTAAGAAAGGCTACAAACGGGCGAAGCGCGCTTATCCCGACCTTGAAAAGATCGTAAGCGAAAATTTGGCAAAGCAAGACGGAATCGAAAAGGCGAACACGTCCAGCCTCGATATTTCCGCAGACGCTACGGCAAATATGCTCGCGGAACTTTCCGACGTGATTTTGGAAGATAAAAAATCGGAATTTACGCATAATTTATTGTATGCGATCGGCAAGTGGATATATCTCATCGACGCCTTGGACGACTACGACAAGGACGTAAAGAAAGGGTGTTATAACCCGTTTTTCTCGACCTATGGCGCGCCGTGCAAAGAAGTGCTACTCAAAGAACATCAAAAGGAAATAGACTATATATTCCACGCGATTTTCTTTGATATTCGAGAGAATTTATCCCACCTGACTTTTCGGTTTAACCGTGATTTGACGGACAATATTTTGCTTCGGGGACTCCCTAGCGAAACCAAACGGATTATGCAAAAAACCGAAAAAGGGTGTAAAGCTTGCAAGAAAAAAGGAAAACATAAGGAGTGAAAGAGGATTATGCACGAAAAGTATTACGAAATTTTAGGGCTTGACAAGCACGCGACGGATGAGGAAATTCGCGTCCGCTACGAAGAGCTGAAAGAAAAATATAAAGAAGAACGCTGGCAAGACGGCGAGGCTGGGAACGAAGCGGCAAGAAAATTGACCCAGCTTGAAGTTGCGTATCAAGAAATCACGAGCGGAAGAAAGCAAGCGGAACGCAACACCGAAGGGGCAAGCGCCTTTGAGGAAGTGGCGGAACTTTTGAAACAAGGCGATCTCTCCTCCGCACAAGCAAAACTCGACGATTTCAACGAACGCCCCGCGGAATGGCACTATTTACAAGCCGTCGTTTTCTATAAGAAAAACTGGTCGAACGAGAGTAAAAAACAGTTGGAAATCGCGATGCAACTCGACCCCGACAACAAAAAATATCGCGTAGCGTACGGTAAACTCAGTCAAAAGGACGAATACGAACGGCAATCGGCAGGGCAAACGAGAATGCCCGAGGAAAATTACGACGGCGAGCAAATGGGCGGAAACGCTTGTTCGAACTGCTTGTCTTGTTGCTATACCTATCTTTGTGTGGACTGTTTATTCAGTCTTTGCTGTGGATGTCGTTAAAAGGGAAGAAGAATGAAGAAAAATTCATCGTATGAAATTGCATTATCGGCTATGGCGTGTGCGATTGGAACGGTGGCGCTTACGGTGGGGACGTTATACTCCCCACTGCTTTTTACGGGCTATTTGCTCGCCGGAGTCGCCTTGATGATGCCACTTGCCGAACAAAAATATTTCGGGTGCTTCCTCGCCTATTTGGGGTGTGGAATTTTAACCTTGCTCTTTAACGGCGGTCGGTTTTGGGATACCACGCCGTATATTTTGTTCTTCGGCTTACACCCCCTTGTCAACGCCTTGCAAAGAAAATGGAAAATTTCCAAGTGGATCGCCTATCCTATCAAGGCGTTATGGTTTGACGGCGCTATGTACCTTACGTGGCGGTTCGTGTTTGGTATGAACACCTCGATCGCGTTTATTGATAGCTATATTCTCCCTATTATTTTGATCGGGGGGACGGTGTTCTTCTTTGTGTACGATAGGATTATCGAAAGTGCGCAACGCTCGGTGAACGCTTTCCTTTATCAAATCCGCCGAAAGGGGGGACGATAAAATGAAGTTGACGACGAAAAATCAAACGTTGACGGGGAAAGTGGAAAGACTGGGTACGAACGGCGAAGGGGTTTGTAAAGTGGACGGCGTGACCTATTTCGTTCCTTTTGCCCTCGTCGGAGAGGAAATTACCTTTTTGGTCTTGAAACAAAAGGATACGATCGGGTACGGGAAATTATTGGAGGTAAACGTTCCCTCCCCCAAACGGACGATTCCGCAATGCCCCGTGTTCGGTCGGTGCGGAGGCTGTCAACTCCAACACCTCGTATATCCGAATCAACTCTCCTTCAAAAAACAACTGGTGGAGGACGCTTTAAGAAAGATTGGCGGAGTGGACTGCGTCGTAGAAGAAACGATCGCAAGCGGTCATACGTACGCCTATCGCAACAAACTGCAACTACCGATCGGCGTGGATAAGGAGGGGAATACGGTCGTGGGGTTCTATGCAGAGCGTAGCCACCGCATCGTTCCGATAGAAAATTGCTTAATCCATCCCAATTGGGCAAAAGAAGTGATTGACTGCGTGCTTACTTACAGTAAAATTGCGGGCGTAAAAGGGTATGACGAACGGACGAAACAAGGGTCGCTTCGCCATATCGTCGTTCGGGAACTCAACGGAAAATTTATCGTGACGATCGTTTCCGCTAAAAAAGATCTTCCGCAAAAGGAAATTTTTATCGAACAGCTTTCTAAAATATTCGAACGCTTTACCTTGTGGCTCAATCATAACGACCAAGACACGAACGTCGTTTGGGGAAAAGAATTCACCCTGCTTTACGGCGAGGGAACGTTTGAGGCGGAAGAAAAAGGGATCTTGTTTGAGGCAGGACCGCAAACGTTCGTGCAAGTGAACGCGAGCGTGCGCGGAAAATTATACGACGCCGTTTTGGAAACGGTCACGGGCGCGGGCGACGAAGTGGTCGTGGACGCCTATTCGGGCGCAGGGCTGTTAACGGCAATGATCGCAAAGCGCGCCAAACGAGTGTACGGCATAGAAATCGTACCGGAGGCGGTGGCGTGCGCCAACGCCATGCAAAAGAAGAACGGACTTTCAAATATGACGAATGTTTGCGGTGCGGTGGAGGATAAACTACAAGAGGTTTTGGAAAAGGAAAAAGGGGAAAAGATTCGCCTCGTTCTCGATCCGCCTAGGGCAGGTGTGCATCGAAGCGTGTTTTCCGCGCTGATGCAATCGAATATTCCGCAAATCACGATGGTGAGCTGTGATCCGGCAACGCTTGCAAGGGATTTAGGAATCTTAACGGGCAACCTCGTGGAAAAAGACGGCGCGCTGGTTAAAGGCGACGGCAAGGGCAAGTACGAAGTGACTCTCGTACAACCCTACGACATGTTCCCCCAAACCAAGCACGTCGAGACGGTCGTGTGTCTTTCCCACAAAAAACCTGACGGACATATCAGCGTAAACGTAGAGTTTGGCGAAGAAGAAGGACAAGTTTCTCTTAAAGACATAGAAAAGCGTGCACCTAAAAAGAAAACTACCTATAAGGATATTCAAGCATATATTGAAGAGAAGTACGGTTTCAAAGTGCATACGGCTTACATTGCCGAAGTGAAACGAGATTTAGGCTTGCCAATGTATGACGCGCCGAACGCAGTGGAAGAATTAAAACGTCCGCGTTCACATCCAACTGCTAAAATGATAGAAGCAATCAAAGATGCTCTCAAACATTTTGAGATGATTTAAAGATAAAAGTATAAAAATAGGCTAATATAACGGTTAATTTTCAACATTTTAATATCAACGAAAAGCGCAAATTTTTAAGTGTAAAAAAATTTGACAGTTTTTTTGCACACGAAAGTGATATAATATAACCAACGGAATATAACAAGCAAAGGCACGACTATTTGGGGAATAGTCGTGCCTTTGCTTGTTTACAGGCAAAGGAACGACTATTTGGGTCTAAGAAAAAAATGAAAAAAAGCAGTTTGAGAAAGTTTTTGAATTCGTATTATTTGATAATTGAATCCGTAAAAGAAAAACGACGCGAAACGGAGCTTCTATTGTATGGTCGTAGAAAAAGAATTAGTATACCTGATTGGTGTTGGAGAATAGAAGAAATTTTTCAAAAAATAACAGTCGCGGAAAATAATTTTATCGTGAATGAAATTATTGATAAGGTATATAGGCAAGGGGTAGGGGATAAAAGCGTATTTTTAGACTTGCCTATTACGGAAAGTGGGTACTACCGATTAAAACGCAAACTTGAAGAAAAAATTTATGAGCTATATATCTCAAGCGGCGACGTAGACGAAGAAGAAATCTTAAAAAATAAATTAATGGAATAACGAGGTAAAAAAACATGCAAAAGGAATTAGAACAAAAAATCAACGACGTAGGAAGCGGCAATGAAATTAAACTTAAAGGTAAGATTAAGTTGAATATTAATCAGAGCGGGACTTTTACAATTGGGCGTTTATGTGTAAAAGGCATTATCCAAGTTATGCGTTCGGACATCATTATCGACGGTAGTAATGCGGAAATTGAAGCGAACGTAGATGATTGCACAACGAGTGATTGGAGTTTGTTTTTTGTGCATCCAATGGCGCGAAATGTGCAATTTAGGAATTTGCGCATACGTGTTCGTGTTCAAAACTCGCAACACAGTACGAGAACGTTTTCTTTAATATACAATACGGCGTATGGGTTAAAATTGCATAACTGTCAAATCGAAGTGTATTCGGATAAACAATTGAATATGGTTGGTGTTTACAATAACGGCAATTTGGATACGCACATGGAAACAAGAGCAGATAACCTTGTTATTAGCAACAGCATGTTAAAAGTTGAATGTAGAGCAGGCGAATACGATAAAGAGTGTACTGTATATGGGGTATATAACTATCTTGCAAATAGCATTTCTATGCAAGACACGTTTATCTATGCAACCAATAGGGGAAATGGTGAGCGACAAAAGGCAATCGGCGTATATACAAACGGTCGTTTTGGACGTTTTGTTGGGAACAATATCAAGGCGAATGCGTCGCATAACGATGGTCGTGAAAAAGAACAAGCGTATGCGTTTGGTTTTATCAATGAAGGTCTTTATTCAATTATTACATCTAATAATATCGTTGGCGAATGGGCTGGGATGAGCGTAGGATTGGAGAATCGCGGCGAGTTTACGATTGTGTCCGGGAATAAGATTTTGGCAACACATACCATTTGCGGACGCAGTATTCGTAGCTATGGTAGCAATACCAGTATTGAGGGAAATATTTTGACGTCAACGAGTCGTAATGCAAGACTTATTGAACATACGGCACATAACTGTGTAATTGGTCGAAATATTATGGAAGTTTTGATGGTTCAATCCGAGTGTAGAAGCGGTTGCGGTATTTATGCTATGGGAGAGAATTGCTCCGAAAATATTATCAGTGAAAATATTATCCGTAACGTGGCGGACTGTGCAATTTTCGCTAATAGAAGCGTTGGCGCAGTATTGAATAATCACGTTACGTCCTTTAAGGAAACGATAAATCAAGCGGGCACGGAGAACGCGTATCTCGTGAGCAAATTAGACGAAAGAAATATTAAGTCTATATACCAAAATTAAGGAGAGAAAGGAATGGAACAGATTTTAGAAATGATAACTACTTACGGCTTGGAAACAGTGCTAATCGCATTATTGGTAAACGTACTTACGGGCTTAGTAAAAATGCCGATAAAATCTTTGGCTAATAAACTCAACGATTACACAAAAGTAACGAGATTTATTGTGTTTTTGCCGATCGGATTTGGCTTTTTGCTTTCGTTTTTATACGCAAGATTTATGGTTGGGGTATTTAATTTCGACCGTGCGTTTATTACAATGTGGTTAACGTCAAGCAGTCTCAGTCTTACTTTTTATGCCATTTTTGAAAAGCTGTTTCCCTCAAAGAAAAAAGCGCTTAGTGATTGCGAAATCAAAACAAGCGAAACCATTTTAACGAATATACGACAATTGGTAGAGCAGTTTTTACCAAAGGAAGCCGTTGAGGAAACTCCGAATGAAGTTGTCGCTGAGCTTGAAGAACCTACGGTGGAAGAAGTAAAGGATAATAAAATTATTTTACGAGGTAAAGCCAATGCTGAAGTTAACGTTGAAAGATAATACATATACAGGGAAATTAATCGTTTTTGAGGGAACGGATGGTGCCGGCAAAACGACAATGATTGGGCTAACGCAGCAATTGTTGGAAGAAAAGTACGGTAAAGACAATATTCTGTCAGTGAAGCAACCTACGGATATGTCGCGTAAGACGAAATTATTCCAAAAAATGATGTATTCAAAGAATCATGAAGATATTGATTATCGCGCCGTTCAACTGCTTACGATGTCGGATAGAGTTCAGCACAGTTTTGAAACGATTATTCCTGCCTTAAAAGAAGGGAAGATAGTGATCTGTGATAGATATATTTTTACTTCGCTTGCTAATATGCTTGCAAGAGGATATAGGGAGGAGTATTGGTTCTTCGATGCGGCAAAACATTTAATTCGACCAAATATTACTTTTTTGGCGTACGTAGAGCCGGAACTTGCGATAAAACGAATCAAAAATAGACCTGACGAATGTGATAGACATTTGGACGAGAAATTATTAACCAACGTAGCCAAGGAATTTTATAATATGGCGGTAGAGCAAAGGTTTATGATTGTTGACACGAGCCTAGACGCACAATTGGCGTTTCAATTTATAAAAGAAACATTGAAAAGGGAAGGTATACTTTAATGACGGAAAAGGATTTAAGATACGTGGTTTCGGTATTAAAAGGAGAAAGTCCTACACGTGAGCCTGATTGGTATGCAGTATTGGGATTTTTGTCCTGTCACAGAATAGCCGGGTTGTTCTATAACCGTGCTCAAGGTTGTGAGATAAACTTACCTAAAAAGGTGGAAAAATTATTGAAAGAAACGTATGAAAAACAACGCAGAAAAGTGGTTTTTATGCGTAAGGAACTTTCTCTTATTACGCAAAAATTATCTGAAATAAAAGCTCCGTATATGTTGTTAAAAGGTAGTGTTTTATCGAATCTTTGTGAAGAAGATACAAAGGTGTATTCCGACGGGGAAAGAGTATCTAACGACATTGACTTATTATGTCAGCAAGACGGAATTACTGCGATAAGCAAAGCATTATATGATTTGGGCTTTGTTCAGGGAATATATGATTCTACTACCGATACAATCAAAGAATTTTCTCGTTTGGAAATAGTGAAGCGCCGCATGAACCGAGGCGAAGTTGCGCCGTTTGTAAAAAAGACGGGTAATTCCGAGTTTCCGTTTGTAGAGGTTGATATCAATTTTTCTTTAGGCAATACTCCGGCGGAAGGTGTTGCATTACTCAAGGATATGATTAAAGAAACCATTGAACACAAAGGGAAAGTTTTAATGCGTGTACCGGATAGTGAGTTGTTTTTCTTGCATTTGATTATGCATCAATACAAGGAAAGCTGTTTGTTGTTTATGGTAGAACGCAGCAAAGATTTGGATTTGTATAAACTGACCGATATTTATTACTTGTTCAAAGCCGATATTCTTGATTTTTTGCATTTGGAGGAGTTGGTAGAAAAACATTCGTTGCAGCAAGAAATCGGAACGGTATTAAAGCAAGTAGGCGAAGTTTTTATGGACGAAGAAATAATGTGCTATGCAAATAAATTTGATAGCAACTTTCCTGTTATTATCGACTATGAAAATAAGAAGAATTATGAATGGAACGGAACGATTTATCAACGACTTTGCTTGTTGGATTCGAAACGGTTTTTAAGAGAGGTTAAACATGATTAATAAAAAAGAAATATCCGAAGCGTTGGCGTTGTCTTGTGTGGAGAGTTATTTTCTCGCTTGGTTAAATCGATATTACGATGTTTCTAATTTATACGGAAATTCATTTATCAGTTTGAAACAAGCGTTTGATGATTTTTCACACGGGGCTATGTATCAAAACTATTGCTATTTACCGAGATTGCAAGATATTGCGGAAGAATACGGTGTAGTAAGACACGAATATCGTGCTTGTTCCGCTAAAGAGGCGTTAGAACTGTTGAGAAACCAAGCGGATGACGATTTGTATTTAATTCGCGTAAATACCGCCTTTTTTACGGACTATAAGCGCTCTTCTTGGCGTGAAGACCACTATATTTGCGTAAATCGAAATTTGGAATGGATTAATCAATATCCACTTTCTGAGGGGACTTTTACCGAAGAAAGGTTTATGGAAGTATACGACGGCGCCGTTTGCATTTACAGGATGGAAGATAGAACGATGACTTTGCCTGATTATGCGACGTTGCAATATACGATGCAAGATTTTGACGTACAAGAATTGCCGAATAGCCTAGGTGCGTTGGAATCGGCGATTGGCGTTTTGAGAGTATCCAGAAAACGTTTGGAGCAATATTATAGCGTAAATGCGAAAGTGAAAGCGCTATTGCGTGAAGAAATCACTTATATGGATAAAATTTATTTTGACGTACACCTTCGAAGATTGAAAGAAATCAAAAAGGAAGAAGTGGATAAGGTCAAAGCTTATAGCGATTTGTATCAAAAAATCGTTTATATCATTGATATTGAACGAAAAATTTCAGGAGCGTTAAAAGGTGAATAGAGAAGAAATCAAAGAAAAAATCGTAAAGATAGCAGAAGAAACGATAGGCGCGTATTTAGAAGAAGACGAGCCTTTAATGGAAAGCGGCGTGGATAGTTTATCGTTGGTTACGCTTGTCGTATCCATAGAAGAAGCCTTCAGCGTAGCGTTTTTGGACGACGATTTGCAACCGGAAAATTTACAAACCCTGTCAAGTCTTATATCGTTAACGGAGAAATACTTATGACACTCTGGGAATACCTAAAGTCAAAAATGGAACGGTACGCGGATAGAATAGCATTTGCCAATAGTGGATTGACTTATAAGGATTTGCTCAATCTTTCGGAGACGGTTAAACAAGAAAGACGCTTTGTGTTATGCGAAGGCGAAACACGTGAGAGACAAGCTCTTTCTATATTGACTTGTATTGCAGGCGGTAACGTTGCGGTTCCTATAACGAAAGAATATGGGAAAAAGAATTACGAGTATATTCAAAACGTAGTTTTTAATTCTCCGCAGGCGCCGAGCGAAGATTTGGCTTTTTTAATGTTTACAAGTGGTACGACGGGAAAACCCAAGGGCGTAATGTTGACGCACGAGAACATTATTTCAAATCTGCAATACATCGAAACGTATTTTGATTTGCAAGGTTTAAAAACGATTTGTGTTGCACGTCCGCTTGTCCACATTGCAGTCTTAACTGGGGAAATATTGTATGCCTTATGTTGTGGGTTGACGATATATTTTTACGAAGAAGCATTTATGCCACAGCGACTTTTAACCTTTTTTCAGCAAAAGGATATAGACGTGTTTTGCGCCACGCCGACCTTATATCAAACGTTGGCGATTATAGCTAAGGATAAAGCGTTCCCTATTAAAGTTGGGGTATTAAGCGGGGAGGTTTTAACCCGCCGTACAAGCGAAAATGTAGCTAAGGCATTTCCTAATACAAAGTTTTATAACGTTTATGGTTTAACGGAACACAGTCCGCGCGTAAGCGCATTATTGCCTGATGATTTTGCGAAAAAATTGGGAAGTGTGGGAAAAGCCATAGGCAGCGTAGAATTAAAAATAGTAGAAGGAGAACTTTGGGTTCGGTCGGCGAGCGTAATGAAAGGGTATTATCTGGATACAGTAAATACGCAAGAAAAGATTCAAGAGGGTTGGCTGCGTACCGGGGATTCTGCGCATTTTGATAAAGATGGGTATCTTTATATCGACGGCAGGAAAGACGGGATGCTGATAAAAGCAGGGATAAACGTGTATCCTGAAGAGATTGAAAATGTCGTTAAGGAAATTTTCGGAATAATCGATTGCTTGGTTTTTGGGGAATTTACGGACGCGGGTACGGTAATTTGTATGAAATATATTGGCGATTTAGAAATTAAGGAGTTTCGTAAACAACTCGTTGGAAGATTAAATCCTAATATTGTACCAAGCAAAATAGAAAAAGTGGAGGAACTGGCTCGAACTGCGAGCGGAAAGAAGTTGCGAATATGAAAGATAGAGTTGTAGAAATAATTAGGAATGCCTGTGCAATAGACGAAGAAGTAACGTTAGATAGTGAACTAAAATTATTAAGTTTGGACAGCTTGACGTTTGTGAGTATTGTTGTGGAATTGGAAGAAGAGTTCGGAATAGAATTTGAACTTGACGAACTTGGCGTTTTCGATTGGAAAACCGTGGGGGATATAGCGAATAACGTGGAGGAAAAAGTAAATGAAAAAGAATAAAATGATTGGGGTTAGACCGTTTAACGACTTCTTTTTTAAGAGTTGTTATTACCATCAATTAATGGCGGGAATTGCGTGCTTTGGAGTTGACAGGGATGCTATTCTGCTCAATGCGTTCACGTTAATTCAAAATAATTTTAATGCAGGTAAAGAAGGTTTCTTATATGAAGAAAAATTGGAAAAACTTTTGGGTTATAAAAGGGAGCACTGCAATGTTAATAGAGCGAAATTGATTCGTTGTATTGATAAAGGGTATCCTGTTATTATGGGCGTGGATTGTTATTATTTGGAAAGTCGTCCAGAAACTTATCAAATTCAGCATGTTCCACATTTTATTTTGGCGTATGGTTATGACGTTGAAAATAAGGAAGCTAACGTAGTTGACCATGAATATCGAAACAGTTATGAGTATCAAGAAAAAATTATTTCTCTGGATAATTTATTGTTGGCAAATGCGATGTTTAGAAAGGGCATTTTGAATCGGAAACGTTCTTGTTATATTCTTAAGAAAAAGAAGAACGTTGGTACGTTTGATATTTGGAAATATATTGACGAAGAAAAAATTAACGATAACCGTGAAAACTCGTTGAAAAACTTAAACGAATTGCGCAGAATAGTTTCTTATGATTTAGATGCTGCACGTGAAAATATTGAAAAAATAACGAGTTATTTAAACGATTTGAAAACTTTTTATTACACTTTGGCAAAGACTAAATTTTTCCTCACAAACCAACAAAAACAAGAGTCGATAATGTCTTTGGTAAGCGGATATTCAAACATTTTATCGCTTTTCTGGAAGGTTAAAGCGCAGAATAATTACGATTATATAACGAAACGTTTGGATAGCGTTTTAAGGAAGTTAGAAGAAATAGAAGAACTTGAAAAGGTTGTTTACGATTTTCTTTTGGAGGTGCGAAAGGAAAAATGAGCCGTTTTATTCCAATAAATCTTAAAGAGCATTACAACCACAAAATGGTTTATAGACAGTTGCCGAAAGAAATTGAAGGAAAAGAGTTTGGGCTTGATAACATTTGTATTTTGAAATCGGACGTAAAATTGAAGGAACAAGACGTTTTGGAAGACGTAGAGTTTTGCTTTAATTTTGGACAGTTTGATAACGTTGTATGTGATAGGCAAAAAATAGCGATAAACGATCTTGCTACAAAATTGCATCTCATCGGATTTGCATATTGGGGCGACACCAACGAATATTTCAAAATCGTATATGATGATTTAAGCGAGGAAATCATTAGGGTTCCGTTTATAGATTGGTCGCATATGCCGTATAGTGATCAGAAAAATACCGATTGGTATGGGAAAAACACGTCTACAGTAAGAACGGTTATAACGTCTGGAGCTTCTACACATCTTGTCCATTTCCATCATATCAACTGTGAGATTATGCAAAGGAAAATTATAAAAGAAATAGTTTTGCCAGATAATATGTTTACGCATATTTTTGCGATGACTTTAGAAAATTAAAATTGCCATATAGAAAAACAAAATCAGGAGGATTAAAAACAATGGGAATTATCAAATTAAAAAATGCGAACGATGAGCAAACGGCGGAAAACGCTGCTTTGGAAGAACAACAGGCGTATAAACTGGCTGTTGAGGCACAAGTGGGTGCAGAAGTTCCGCAAGAGGAACATGAACAATGGGATGACCCTGCTGTATTGCATGAGGACGAAACGCGAACAGATGAAAACTCTCGACACTACGTTTTAAATAACGGCACGGTTAAGTCTGTGTTTAATGCGGAATCGGTGAGCTTCTTTGACGAAGAAGAAAAGAAATGGAAGCATATCGATAATTCTTTGGAGGAAAAAGAGGATGCGTTTGAAACTAAAAGCGGTAAGTTTAAAACCCGAATTTCCAAAGTACATAAAGGTAAAAAAGTTGCAATTTCTAAATCGGACAAGCAACTTTCTTGGGAGTATCTTGGAAAACAGGTTGCTTCTGTTGCCAATAAAAACGTTGAAGACGTAGCAGAAACGGTTTTGAAGGTAAATAACGGTACGCAAAGCGTAGCAAAACATATCAATAGTTCGGCTGTTTACGAAAATATTGAGAAGGATACCGACCTTGAATATTGCTTGCTGGGGAATAACCTTAAAGAAAATATTATCGTTAAAGAAAAATCTGCGGATTATAGATACCTTTTCGCATTGAAAACGGAAGGGTTGAAACTTCGTCTTTCGGATGATAACGAAAGCTTGGAACTTTATACCGAAAAGGAAAAAGAAGACGGAACGGTAGAACAAAAGGTAGAGTTCACCATTCCCAGTCCTTATATGTACGATGCAAACGGCGTTGCGAGCGACGACGTTTATTATGAGTTGGAGCCGTCTGAAGACGGAAAGTTTATGTTTGCTGTCGTTGCGAACGAAGAATGGGTGAATGCTGCCGATAGAGCGTTCCCCGTTATGATTGACCCACAAGTTGTGACGAGTCAAAACAATCTTGTTACCAAGCAAACGTATTATAGAGACATCTATTCGAGTTATGGTTCGGGAATTAACTATGGTCCTTGGTATACTAATAATAGTTATAGTAATATCCGAGTCTCAAGAACTTCTTCGTATGAATATAAAACGGATCTTACAATCAAAAAGAGCTTAATCAATTTGATGGAAGCTTCTATTTCCAATGTGAAATTAATTCTAAAAACAGTAAAGAGCAGTGGATATTTTTATTGTGACAATAAATCGTATCACGCGTCTGCGGATGATGAAGTGCAGTTGGATATTACTTCGCAATTTAAAGCAAGCGCAGGGGATTTTATTGTCTACTTAACGCCTTATCAATATAATAATTACGAAATAGAATTTTCAATGACTAATACTCTGCCCGTGATTGAAATTGAGTATTTGACGAATGAAAACGTTCGTCCGACAAAGAAAACGTTTACGCTTGCAGGCATTGCAACGGGTGAAGTTAATCTTGCAACGGGTAGTATGGTAACGTCGATTTGCGACGTTAAACCGGAAAATTCAGTTATGGGTATGGGGATTTATCATATTCATAAGAGAAATGCCGACAATTATTTGTTGGGTGGCAATTTTAGATTGAATTTGAATGAAACGCTTGTAAAATATGCCGATGGGGACTATATTTACACCGACGCTAGTGGGGACAAGCACGGTTTTCATGATTATTACTATTATATCAACAATTCGGGAACTAAAAAATACATTGCAGATAAGAGTTTGATTGTTGTAGACGCAGAAGGAAGAATGACGTATACCCAGAGCAATCAAACGTATCCTGTAACTTGCGAATATAAGTCTACGGCGGGCTTAAAAGCAATGACGGAGCTTGAGGGCGTTAAAAACGTAGATTATTTCGAACACAGAACAGATGAATACAAAAAAGTTAAAAATGCTTTTAAGGAATATGAGTACGGTTTAAAAGAATTTGTTAGGTTTAATACGAATACGGGAACTATCGTTGACCAGTTTTCTAACCATGAATTGAGTGCTTATAGTTGTGAAGAATTTAAAGCTGGCTTAGCTAAAAGTGAAATGATTTTGCCTGTAAGTGAAGCAATGAATTATATTTCAGCGTTATTGCAAGTACGTGTTTTAGGGTATCAAAATACTTCGTATTCTCAGGAGGAACGTTCGATTGACCTACAATTAACTTCAATTGCGAATAAAAATGGTCTTTGTTTAGACGAATTGGGGTATCTTGATGACCAAGAATTGGCTATGGAAACTCAAAAATCAATTCTTGATATTCAAGAAACGTATTATAATAGTGCGGCTAGCGATAGTGACCATCAACAGGGATATTCAAGAACCTATTTTTCAAGCCTTGAGGGTAAAATTGGTGCACAAAGAACTGATTTGAAAAAACAGAAAGATTATCTTATGGTAAAAAAGACGGAAATTGAAAATCAGTACAATGAATTAACGGATCAAAAATATATTTTGCAAGACCAATGTGCGAATATTGCTAATATACAAACTGAAAACGGTAAACAAGTTGAGCATTATAATTCGCAAATGGAGCTCATTTGCGAGAAAAAGGACTATTATTTGGACCAATTCCAAAAAATGGTCGTGGAGTATTTGTCTATTGAAAAACAATATAAAAAGATGCAACTTCAATTGGCTGTAAATTTCTTAACCGACGGGCAATACATCAAAGGATTTAATGCCAAGGGCAAATTTGTTGCTTTATATGATAGATACGAAAATTATACGGTTATCGAATATGAAAGTTATTACGAAGGAACCGAGGATAAGAGTCGTATTGCTCGTGTATATGATAACACCGAAAAACAGGTTGTGTTCAGTTATAACGAACAAAATCAGTTGACGGCAATTATCGACACGAGAGGCAGAAAAACTTGTTTTACTTATAACAGTAGCAATGTCGTAACGAATATTGCATATGATACGGGAGAAAACCTTACGATTAACTACTCTGGAAATAATATTTATTCGTTGGAAGAAACGAAAAACGGCTTGTTGACGAATATTAATTATTCCTACAATCGTCCTACACAAATTTCTCACTATTCAACGGTAGATAATATTGCCGTAGATGGGCAAACGACGGGGAATAACTTTATTTCTCAAGCGAATATTTCCTATACCCCTTATAGCAGCTATCCGATTACTTCTACGACCGTAACGGAAAATCTTGTGGCTGAAAGATATTATTTCGATGAAAGCGGTAACTGTACAGGCTATCGCAAAGCGGATTTTGACGTGGCAAGTAATCAATATCTTGTCTGCACGGCAGAACAATATACGCATAACCCTTATTGGATTGGTAGCGAACAGCAAATCGACCCGAAAGAAGTCGTTATTAGAGCGGCTTGTTCTTCGCTTTATAAAACCGCATTGGATTCGTATGTATTTGAAAGCGGAGATATGGAAACAACGGTTATCGACCAATTTAACAATCCTGTAAGTAAAACGACAAGCGAAATTTTGATTTCCGAATGGTTAGATACAAGCGGCGTAGAACAACAAACTACGCAAACGACGGTGGTGGACTATACGTACGACGATAATCAAAAGCTTATCCAAGAAAGAGCGGAAGTTACGTACAGCAATCTTGCAGATCCAATTGTTTCGTATAAGAAATACAATTATAACGCATACGGCGACGTAATCAGAACGGAAAGCTATGTGGAAGGCGAGGAATATACGACGGGTAAAACGATAGAAGAAAGCGTTTACGACGATAAGGGAAACGTAATCAAATCGTATACGTATAATTCTTTGGATACGAGTAGCAAGTTCTATACCGAAACGGAATATGATGACAATGGTAAAGTTCTTGCCGAAATAGACGAAACGGGCGAAAATAAGAAGAAATTCGGTTATGTAGACGGAACGAGCACTGTTCGAGAAGAAATCCTCCCCAACGGTAGTAAATTTGCTTACGGAAGAGATTACGACGATACGGTTACGGCAATTTCGCAAAGCACGGAAGACGGCGAAGAAAACAGCACGCAAAAAGTATATCGTTATGGTGCAGTCGTTGAACTCAAGAGCGGTAATAATAACGTGAAATATGCGTATAACCATAAGCGTAAACTGAAAGCAGTTGAACTTAACGGTGTTGTGGATTATGTTCAATACAGTTATGCGGAAACGCAGGATAGTTACGGCGCTGTAGCGAAGGAAACCATAAATGCAACGTATAAAGCAGGTGACGTATTTGTAAGCGAAAAAGACGGTAAGGGTAATTTGCTAAAATTGACGGCAAATAACGTTGTTCAACTTGAAAACGTTTATGATAAGAAAGGTCAACTTGACACGTTAAAAGATAAAGTTACGGGTAAAAACTATAAGTTTGAACGTGATGAGCTTGATAACGTAACGGCAGTTTACGAAGTAGATAGTAGCGATGTGCAAATTTCCAGCGGTTATGGAGAAGCGTATGCTTATAATTCTGCGGGGAAACTTGCAAAGAAAACGATTGTAGGTACAGTTCCGCAAGAATATACTTACAGTTATAAAACCGATTCTACGCAGGCGTTGGAAACTATTACCGTTAACGGTAGTACTGTAAAACCGAAACTTGACGTTATAGGTAGAAATAAGGGTAAAGCAATTTGCATTGGCACTGATAAGATTGCCGAAGAAAGTATTGTATATCATAAGGTGGGAGACCATGCAACGAATATGCCTGCAACGATTCGTTTTGGCAACAAGCATGGTGAAAACTTTGCGCTTGTGGATAGCTTGAGATATGCTTACGATGTAATGGGTAATATCGAAAAGGTATATGAAAACGGTGAACTTGCAATGCGTTATCAATACGATGCACTTAATCGCCTTATCCGTGAAGATAACAAGGTAATGAATAAAACCGTTTTGTTCTCTTACGATAATAATGGTAACATTCTTAAGCAACGCAAATTTACCTTTACCTTAAAGAATGCAATCGATATCGAAGAATTGGATTCCGAAGACAAAGTATATATTTACGATGGGGATAAACTGTTGGCGTTCAACGGCGAAGAATGCTCTTATAACGAAACGACGAACGTACAAACCACGTATAGGGGCAAAATACTTGGTTGGACGAATAGACGTGTTTCGAGTTATAATGGCGTACAATTCAGTTATGACGGACAAGGTAGAAGAATTACAAAGGGCGGTATTTCGTATATTTATGATAGCCAAGGCAGATTGCTCAAGCAAAGCAACGATTTAGAATTTTTCTATGACCATAGTGGCGTTTCGTCAGTAAAACACAACGGAAAAACTTATTTCTACAGAAAAGATATTCTCGGCAACGTAATCGCACTGCTTGACACAAGTGGCGCAGTTGTGGTAAAATATACATACGATGCATGGGGAAACAACGAAGTTTCTAATGCTAATAACGTAATTATTACTGACGAGAACCATATCGGTAATCTTAACCCGTTTAGATATCGTGGATATTATTACGATAGCGATACCAAATTGTATTATCTGAAGACGAGATACTTCGACCCTGAAGCAGGAAGATTTATTTCGCAAGACGGGGTAGAATACCTTGACCCCGATACGATTAACGGCTTGAACTTGTATGCGTACTGTGTAAACAATCCTGTAATGAATGTTGACCCGAATGGTACGATTGGTATTTTAGCAGGCATTCTTATTGGTGTATTGATTGGCGCGGCAGTAGTCGGGGCAGGATTTGCAATCTATGCGGGCGTAACGGCATATAATAACGGTGCACGAGGTTGGGATTTAGTCGGCGCAATAGCAGAAGGCTTCTTAACCGGCGCAGTTATCGGCGGTATTATAGGCGGTTTGATTGCGGCGTTTATTTATGGTGGACCTGCGGTTGCTTCATTCTTAGGTAAGTTGTTTTCTTTTGGCGGATTTGCTCTTGCAGGTGGTGGAACAGCGGTTATAACATTAACTGGTGCTCAAATTGCGGCGTTAGGTGTTGCAGCGTTACTTGGATTGCAGATAATGTTTGCAAAAGATCCTTTTGTAAAATCTTTGGAACGAGGTATGTCGGAAAATCAGAAAGAGCTGTTTCAAAGAGAAATTGAAGATTATAAAAAGAGTGAAGGACGAGGTGGGGCTGATAATTTGGATAAAGATTTATTGCGTGAAATAGCTGAATTCATTAAGCAGTTTTTTAAATAAATAGGAGAGATAGGATGAAAACGTCAAAATTTTTTCGATTTACTATTGCTGGAGATAAATTAAACATTGATGAATTAAAAAAAATGGTTCCGTTAAACAGTAATATATATTATAAAGGCGTACCTGTGGAAAAAAAAATAGGCAACAAAAAAATATTTATTGCTCAAAATACCAATAGATGGGTATATTCTAATGAAGTAGTTGATTTTTCGAAACCAGAGACGTTTTTAACCAAAAATCTTCTAACACTAAAAAAATATTTGCCGATCTTTAGAACGATTATTCCCAATTATGAATGTCGAATAGATTTAATTTTGTATTCTGGTAATAAAACTGATATGTGTTTGAATATAAAGCAAATGGAAATTTTAAATGATTTAAAAGTTAATCTTTATATTTCATTTTGCTAAACAAGAGGAATAAAAACACATAGAAAGCTAAGTAAAAAAGACAAAGAAACTTTCATAAATGAAATTTATGAAAGTTTCTTTTTTTTTGCAAATAGAAGTGTTACGAGTTATAACGGCGTACAATTCAGTTATGACGGACAAGGTAGAAGAATTGCGAAGGGCGATATTTCGTATATTTATGATAGCCAAGGCAGATTGCTCAAGCAAAGCAACGGTTTGGAATTCTTCTATGACCATACAGGCGTTGCGGGCGTAAAATACGACAATAAAACCTACGTATACAGAAAAGACGTGCAAGGAAATATTATTGCACTACTTGACAGCAACGGTGTAGTTATGGTAAAATATGTATACGACGGTTGGGGAAACCATGGCATTGAAGTGGTGGACTCCGCTTGTGAAACGATTGCTAATCTCAATCCGTTTAGATACAGAAGCTATTATTTCGATACGGAAACCGAGCTGTACTTCCTTAAGACGAGATACTACGACCCAGAAATCGGCAGATTTATGACGATAGATGGTATTTCCTATCTCAATCCAAACGCAATCAATGGCTTGAACTTGTATGCTTATTGCGGGAATAATCCTGTGATGAATGTCGACCCGAATGGCAACGCTTGGTGGAATCCATTTAGTTGGGATTGGGGTGCGATAGGTCGTTTTATTGGGGGTGTGGCATTGGCAGTAGTAGGAATAGGTCTTACGCTTGCTTCGATTCCAATTGCATTAACGGTGCCAGGCGGGGGATTTATTACCCAAGCGGGATTTTCTACGGCAATGTATGGCGGTTTTATGGTTGGCTCGGTGTTTGATAATGATGTATATAATGATATGAATGCAATTGGATGGAATCCGTTTAATACAGATGAAAGCTTAGTGGTCAATTCCAGTAAAGTTTCATTTTATAAAGGAATGCCTAGTATTTGGATTCACCACTCAAGTAATCGTTCTGCGAGCTTTTTAGGAATTTGGTTGTCGGGTAGAGTTGATTCAAATACGGTAAAACACGAATGGGGACATAGTATTCAACAAGGAATTTTGGGACCGTTAAATTATGCTTTATATGTGGGTATTCCATCAGCCGAGAATTGGGGGCGCCACAAGTGGTCGGATAATGCTTATTATAGAAGACCTTGGGAAGTAGTAGCGGATTATTTTGGTGGTGTAGATTCGTCGACGAGATGGAAAGATTCACAATGGACAAGAAACGATAGAAAATTAGGCATGGCACATTTAGTTGTGGCAACTCTCTTTGGACCATTTAGTTATTTATTTGCAATTTAAGAGGAGAAACAATGAGAAAAAAATTTTTTGTGTTGGTTTTATGTATTTTAACTTTCGTTTTTTCAGCTTGTGAGCCTGTTAAGGCTTTTGTACCCAAGGAATTATTGGATAAGACAACAGAGATTCAACTTATTTATTATAGTAATCCAGATGTAAAAAAGATATCAAATAGTGCGGAGGCGGTAATCTCATTTGATATTGAAAAGATGGAGATAATTGAAGTTTTATCCGAAGAAAAAGAAAAAGAAATGTTAGATTATATGAAACCTAAGTCCTTTGAGTGTTTTCTTGAGGAAGGTGATGTTGATTCGCCCAATGGATTTGCATATCGAATGGTATTTGATGATGGGAGCTATATGGTAATTTCTTTTTCTCCATATGCATATACAGGAATATTTGATTCAAAAGGAGTGCTTATAAATTATTACGGGAATTCACTATTTACTCAAACTGATGGCAATTTATTTTTTAATACTCAATTACCGACAGACTGACATTATAATTGAAAGGTTGTAGGAGAAATCCTGCGACCTTTTACCATAATCCAAAACGCTTGACAAAACCTATGTTTTTGTGTGTGATAATAATGGTAATATCGTTAAGATAAGAGAGCTTGTATAAAGCACAACAAACTCAAACACGGTTAGATGTACATAAACTTGGATGTTTGACCGTTGCTATTTTTAGCGAAATTTTGTATAATATATGACATAAATTGTCATATTTACTATGATATAATAAGAGTAGGCATTAGAAGGACTAGGTTAAAATGAAACAAGGGTATAGAATTATTTCAATAGAAGCGGCGGATATTTATCGGCACGAGCAAGAAAACGGCGTTAGCGTTGGGTATAAAACGCCCGAAAATAAAAGCGACGCCTATTTTCGTTTGTTTAAAATCTATTTGGATAATTCGCTCGACTCAGTTGAACTTGAAAAGGCGTATAAGCGCGTTTGTCGTAAAAAGTTTTCTTTTCAAGATAAGAGCGAAAACGAATATACCCTTGCTGTAATTAACTTAAAGTTTAACTATACGTACAAGCTCGAAAACGGAAAGCCTATAAAAATAAAAGACTTGCGTGCGCATTTTTACGAAAATGGCTTTTATTTAGACGGCGTTCACTACGTAAGATATAAGCGTAGCGCGGGCAGTTCAAGAGAGGGTAAATGCCTTTTTATTGATGAGCGTTTGTATAAAGCAATGGACAAGTGGAGTAGTTGTGGTTTGAAAGCACAAACTGACCTAGCTTCGTGGGAATCGTATAAGGCGTTATCGCTCAGTAGTATCAAAGGAACGGTGGATATTCCACTTCATGGAATACTTTTCGTTCCCGATTATAAAAGCGTATTTACGGAAGAAGTAATATCCGTAGAACTTAAGGATAGCAAACTTGTAGCCGAGCAAAAGCAAACGGAAATCACAAACGATATTTGGGACGGCGAAAGTCTTTTAGACGAAAGCGTGTTTGAAAGCGGATATGCGGACAAGCATATGCTACTTCTTAGAAATAAGTTCTTTAAGTCTTGCGCATTTAGAACAAAACTTCAAAAATGGATAAAAGATAAAAATATTACGCTTGCCGATTTGAAAACAAGGGGATTTACTCTTGCAACCGACGTAAGCCAAATCGTAATGGTAACTACGCCTAACAGTTTGAAATATCTTAAATTTGCAGGTGGACTTACCGAAAAGAATATTCGCAAGTGGATAGAAAGCGTAGATAATACTTTCGGTGTGGTAAAATGGGATAAAGGCACAAGATTTTTCCACGGCGATATGGTGCAAAGTAGTTATCAACTTCTCAATACTTTGGGGTTTGATAAATCGCAGGCGGAAGAATTATTAAAGCCGAGTTTTGATTATATCTCGCTTGTCCGTAACGATGCAGAGTTTATGCGCTATCATTTTACTGATGCTTACGTGGGGGAAAAGGACGGGGAAGAAAAGAAAATCCCCGACGGACTTGCCGAACGTGCGGAAGTCATTTTCCGATTACTGATGAGTTTTACAACCTTTAATTGTACGGCTTTATACGCTAATTTTAGAGATGACGTAGTAAGCGGACTCAAAACCAATTTACGCCGTGGACATATTCTTTTGAACGGCACGAACGCAACGTTGTTTGGTAACGGTCCGGAACTGTTAAAATACATAGCCGGCGAAAATATAACAAGTGAGTTGAAGAAAGGACAAATACACTCTAAACGCTTTGCAAATGGTGCAAAACTTCTTTGTGCGCGCTCACCACATATCACGATGGGCAATCTTTATTGCGTGGAAAATAATCTTGACGGCGATATTTGGAACTACTTTGATTTGGGTAAAAATATCGTGTGCGTAAACGCTATTGGTGAGAATATACAACAGCGTCTAAACGGTTGCGATTACGATTCGGACGCTATGCTCATAACCGATGATAAGTTATTAGTAGAAGCCGCCGAGAAGCATAAAGAGTATTTCAAAGTGCCCGTTTGTGGTATCCCATCTATGAGTAAAAACGGTCAAACTCTTGCCGAGCTTGACCATGATACGAGTGAGAATAAAATAGGGGAAATCGTAAACCTTTCACAAAAATTGAATAGTATCATATGGAACGAAATCCATCACGGCGCGCCCATAGAGGAAATCTTAGAGATTTATAACGACGTTTGCAAACTTGCCGTTTTATCAGGTTTGGAAATAGATAAGGCAAAGCGCGCCTACGACAACGTAAACGTTGGGAAAGAACTTTCCGCTTTGCGCAAAAAGTATAATCGTCCTGTACCAACTTTCTTTAAGGAGATAGACGAAAAGGGAAAGGAAAACGAGTACGAGTTTTACGATACGGCGATGGATTATATCTATCAAGCCGTTAAAAAGTTTAACTTTCAAAAAGGAAAACAAAAAAAGGTGTTTTACGCTCCCATATCTTGGACGATAGTTGAAAAGACAACTTCGGACAACGCGACCGATTATCGACATAGGGACAAAATCATTGAGATTTGCGATGAGTGTAAGGCAAGAATTAGTCGTTTGTATATGGAGCTTCGTATAGCGGACGACCAAGAAAAAGAGCTTGTTTACGATAAGATAGCAGAGACAAAATCTGAAAGAGATAGATTAGTTTCAAAATGGCTAACGAATGAAAACGTGCTTATATTAGTGCTTAGACATTACGAAAAAAATAGTCCTTCCGATTGGCGAATCTATGCCCCCATTGTAAACACTCCACACTTTAAAAACTTTTCTCGTTACACGGCGCTTCCTATTGGTTGTGTGGAAGAAAAGGAGGATGGGGAGTTCACTGTATATGGCAAGAAATTCGCAAGAAAATGGTAAAAAGTGAAAAAATTATTTTTAATCGCAAAGTAAATCAAATTAGAAATTAGCGTTTTTCCTTTCGTAGAAAGGAAAGGGCTTGCCAAAAATTAAAAATGAGTAATCGGCGTAATAGAACCCGTTTTTCAAAAGCGTGGAAATTAAGGCTCGACAGTGATAAACTGTCGGGCTTTTTCTACGTCCAAAATACAATTTAATATGACATGGGTATGGTTGGTTTCGTCGATATAGCGAGGAACGTATTTGTCTTGCCAAATACACGATTTTTCAAATCGCCTCGTTAGGGGAAACCCCTAATACCCCGAAATTGCTAAGATATAGTTGTAAATAATGAGCGCTTTTGCGAAATAAAATGTCAAGTAAAATAGAAAAACACTTGACAAATCATGAATGAGAGCATATAATAATGGTGAAAATAATATTAAAAGGAGGGCTTATATATGAAAAGTAGTGCTATTATAAAAACTGCATTGTTGAACTATAAGGAAAACGAATTGATACATGCGAGCAAATTATATCGAAAAGAACTTGTCAATCAAATCAGTGAAGCGGCGTTTTATAAGACATTAGAAAGAATGTGTAAGTCCGGCGAGCTTGTAAAAATCGCAAAAGGAACTTATCATTTGCCTAAAATTAGCAAGTATGGAATTGTTCCACCTTCCGAAAAGGAAATCGTTTCGGCGTTTATAGAGAACGGAACAGGCACAGTTGTTGGGTATTCACTTTACAATTCTTTAAACTTAACGACACAGATAGCAAAATCTATTGAAGTTATGTCCTCTGCACTAGAAAGTTTTACTAAAACGATTCGAAATATAACGGTGCATCAAGTGCAAATTGATTATTCTAAAAGTATTAAAAGTATGATTCATGCGTTAGAGGTGTTACAAAATTATTACACAATACAAGACATGAATTACTCTGCTTTTATAGCTTTTACTAGAGAACTAGCAAATGAATACAATGAGGAAACGTTTAGAAAAGTTATTTCAACAATCAACTATAAAAAATCAACAATTGCTTTTTTGCAGGAAATTTTGAATTTCTATGGTAAAGAAAATAACTTAAATATGTATTTATCAAACCTTTCGGAATATAAATATCCAAAAATGGAGGAGTTATATGAAACTGCACGAGTATCAATATGAATTTAAGGATTTAATATCGATTGTTGCGAGTAAATTGCATATTCCTGAGTCGGCGGTTGAACGTGATTATTATATAGTTTTATTATTGAAAAACCTTGAAAATAGCGAGTATGCGGATAAATGCGTATTTAAGGGTGGAACGTCGCTTAGCAAATGTTATCCAGGTTCGATAGAAAGATTTTCCGAGGATATAGACTTAACGTTCTTAGGAATGGAATTATCGGACAAGGCTTGCGATAAAAGTATCAAGCAAATCGAAGCAATTATGACTGTGGGTGCGCAAACTGATAAGATAAAGTCGGAGCGCTCAAATAGAAGTAAGAGTATGTACGTATGGTTTGCAAACGAGGAGAATAAAATCAAACTGGAAATTGGAAGTAGTGTTCGTCCAGATCCATATTCTAAGAAAACTTTTAAATCATATATTCATGAGTTCTTGGAAGAGCAGGGAGCAGAAGATGATATTCAAAAGTTTGAGCTTGCTTCGGTCACTTTAAATGTTCTTCATATTGAGCGTACTTTTATCGATAAAATAATGTCTGTAAAACGCCATGCAATTTGCGAAAGTTTGGATAAAAAAGTTCGTCATATTTACGACGTGACAAGACTTTTTACATTACCAGAGATACAGGATTTCTTGCGTGATAAAACTGAACTCAAGAGATTGATACGGATAACTAAAGAAACCGATAGCTATTATCTCGAAAAGAGAGGAATTACGAAGGAGTACAATCCAAATGGAGCGTATGATTTTGATTCTTGGAAACAGTATTTGACACCACAGATTCGTTTGCGTTATGAAACGTTGCACAAAGATTTACTTTATACTGATGAGCAACAAAAATTTGATGACGCACTACATGTGTTTTCGGATATAAGCAAAATTTTTGCTGAAATAAGCGAGTGATTGTATTAGAGAAGTTTATAAATTAGAATTTATATATAAGAAATAGAGAAAACGTATAGATGGAATGAAAAAGAAAGGAGTAATCTATGAAGAGAGATTTACAGTTGATAAAGAAGATTTTATTAAAAATTGAAGAGGAATATGAAAACACAACTTTATTTGGATTGAAAATTGAAGGATATACTACTCAGCAGATAGCAAATCATGTAGAACTTTTATATGGCGAGGGTTTAATATCTTATTATAAAGGGCAGTATGGAGGTAATAAATTATGGTCATTTACGGTTGGAAATTTAACCAATGAAGGATTTAATTATCTTGATACAATTCGAGACACCGACGATTTGGAAAGCCATAAGAGTTTTAACGTATATCACGACAACTCTATAAGAATTGGTGATGGGAATAAATTCACTCATACCGATGTTTCTTCTGGAGGCGAAAATGGCAAAAAGTAAAATATTAAAAGAACTAGCAAATAATGAAGTTGCTTTAGATGTTGCATTGAAAAGATTGCTGTTAATATGTGATGATTTAAATTATAAAGAACTATCTTCATGGGCAGAAAAAGAACTGAATGGATATTTGGGGGAAGAGTCAGTCCCTAAATATAGAAATTTGGGGATGGGACAAATTACATATTCAGGTATTAAGGGTAGTATGATGTCTCATATTAAACTAACAAATCAACCATTTCCAATTCAATGGATTCCTTCAGCTTTTATGGAAGATCTTAGCAATAATTATGAGAGAAGCACAATTGCTAATATTGTAAAGAGAGCTAAAACAACAACAACTTACAGTTCGGATTTAACTTTTCTTGCAGGTGTTATTCAGGTGGGGATTGCTTTCACTTCTATAACGCAAAGGTTTGATTCGTCTGCTTATGCTGAAATAGTAAATAAGCTATCCAACATTTTGTTCAAAATATTTATGAAGCTTGATAGAGAATATGGAAATTTGGACGAGCTTGATATAGATGTTTCAGGAAAAGAAAAGACGCAAATTATAAACTTTGAAAAGCAGTTGATAGTTGAAATAGGTGAAATGAATTTTATAAATATTGGAGATGGAAATACTATAAAAAATTCAAAGATCGGAGATGAACAACAATGAGTATAAATATTGGCGACAATAATAAAATATCTAAATCTAATATTAGCGAGCAGCATAATGTTGACAAAAGTAAAAATAATACAAATACTACAATAAAAAAATTTTATCAAAAAGAAGGATTTTGGGGTGGATTGATAACAGGTGTGGTGTCTAGTTTGATTGCTTCAGCAATTATTTGGGGCATTACAGAGTTAATTAAAATATTTTAATTTTAGATTGTATAGTGGCATAATAGAAAAATAAAAAACGGAGGCTCAGAGAATCTCCGTTTTTGTTTTGCGTAAAAACTTGGATTTATGGGTTCTAAAACAAAAAGGAGGAGAAATTATAGCAAGAAGAACAAGATCATTTGCCTACAATTTTAGGGCAAGCGAACAAGAGAAAAATTTAATAGATAGCGCAATAGCAAAAAGTGGACTGACGATAACGGACTTTGTAATTCGGTCAATTACTGACAAGCCGATTACCGTAATAGAAAACGGTAACGAGATTTTAGCCGAACTAAAACGGCAAGGCAACAACCTAAACCAAGTCGTTAGAAACAGTTATAACGGCTTGGCTACGGAAGAAAAAATCAAAGCGTGTATCAAAAGTTTGAAAGAATTATACCGCAAAATATCTATTGCAATCGGAGGTGGATAATGCCGCTTTTTAAGTGTAGTGCAAGCAAAGCAAAACCGAAAAACGGTATCGCGTATATCACCGATGAAAAGAAAGCAAAGATAGTGTCGGTTAGAAATCTTTTTGAAGACGAAAACTACGCAAAGCAGTTTGACGAAACGGCAAGCAGGTTTGGTAAAGGGGATAAGTTTGACGAACGTAAATATTATCATTGTAAATTATCGTGCGCGCGCCAAGATAACGTTTCACCCGAAAAAGCTCACGCCTACGCGGAAGAACTTACGGCAAAATTATTTCAAAACTACGAGTGCGTAATCGCTACCCACACGGACACACAAACGGTACATAGCCATATTATCGTAAACGCGGTGGACCCGATAACGGGTAAGAAATTGCAGTTTAATAAACAAGACTACGTGAAGATGAAAGACGAAGCGAATAGTATAGGGAAGAAATACGGGTTTACCGAAACGGATTTTAGAAAGCGTGGTAAGAATAGTAGAACGGCAGTTGAAAAGAAGATTATGCTCAAAGGCGGTATTAGTTGGAAAGAAGAACTACGAGAAGTAATTGCGGAAGCGATTAAAAATTCTACTACGCCTAATAAGTTCAAAGATTATCTTGAAAAGTGTTACGGCGTAAAAATCACAAGGGATGGTAAGGATTATTCTTACCTGCATCCCGAAAAACAAAAACCTATCCGAGGGGAAAAGCTCAGAACAAATTATAGTAAAACGGAGGTAATAAAACAACTTGATAAACAAAATAACGGGAGAGCGTCCTCAACCCATATTACAGGACGAACCGGTGGATTTATCGCACAACCCGCCGGCATTAGAACTGTGCGAAGAAGTAAAACGATTAACGGCGGAGGCACGAGAAGCAATGCTATTGAAGTCCTTAGCAGTATCGAACGAGCAATGCAACGACTTAGTTTTGAGGCTGAATGTGCGAGTCGAGGAACTGACGCAGCAAGTGAAGAACGTAGAATTGTACAACGAAAGGCTAGAGAGGAAGCTGAAAGAAAGCGTAGAGAAGCTGATAGACGACGTGAAAAGGAGCAATCACCGATTAGCGAAGGAGATAGAGTTCTCACTCAACCAGATAACGGAAACAGTAACGGAAATCGAGCGACTTGTAAGCACAGCTATGGGAAAGGCGATTGATTCGGCTACAAAACTATTAAACGACAGAGTGAAAGATGCAACGGATATGGCAGTAGCAAAAATAAACGAAGGAGCAGAAGGGCTAAATAAAGAACTGAGAAAAACTAAAGAAGAAATTCGAAAACAACGCGAAGAAATGCAAGTGGAAGGCGGTTTTAGAAAGTTTATGTTTTGGGCTACTCCTATACTTCTGTTTGCGCAAAGTATTGCAATGGCACTTTTGTTATTAAGATAAAACTATTTTCTCAAAAGAATATAAAACAGCTTGACTATCTCGTGATATCACGGTATAATGTTGCTACAATAAATTAAAGGGAGGGTTTTATGAACGTAAAAGAAATCATTAAAAAAGCGGAAGCGAACGAAGGGTTAACTGTGGAAGAAATTAAAATATATCAACAAGCAGTTAAACCTAAAAAGCACGTTTACGGCAAGTATGGAACGCTTGCAAAACAGTATATTGAAGAGCATAACTTCGGTAAATTGTTAAGTTTGGCAGGGCAGTTGCCTGAATATTTGCACGGCGTAGATAAAGCCGCAGAAGATTTGTATGACGTTATGTGGGACAAGCTTTCTGAAAGCGAACAGTATCGCCGAACGGGTAATTACTTGGAAGACGTTAGAAGAATCAACGCTATGAAACAAGTGATAGAAGAAGAGATTTTAAGCGAAATCGTTTATGTTTAAGGAGAAAATACAATGGAAAAACAATTAACGCCAAAACAAAAGGCAAGAATTAAGTATGAAATCGTGCATAAGGAAGAGCGCGAACAAGCAACAAGACAATTTAACACGAGGCTTCCTGTGAAAGAGCACGATGAAATAATGGCTTTCTTAAAACAAAAAAGAATTTCAAAAGTAGATTTGATTAGATTAGGATATCAAACGCTAAGAAAAGAATTTGAAGAAAGCAAATAACAGCGGAACGCATTATGCGCTTAACACACCCGTAATGTCGGGAATTGACAAGGAGAAAAAATGTGTGATAGGGCAAACCGTACTCATCTTTCCGTTAAGAGTACGGATATGGAAAGGAAATTAAAGGAACTGCGAAGCTACGGAGAGTAGTCGGTAAAATAGAAAAAGAGAAAAAACAAGAAATGAAAAAATGTGATTAGACAGAAATCCCAAGCGAAGCAACCTATGTAATACACAAAAATAATAAGGAGAATTGGAACAACAAAATAATGTAAACAAAAAGGAAATTGATAAAAAGAAACAAGAAGAATATTACAATGCGTTTATCGATATGATGGCGCTTATGATACAAAAATACGGTCAAACCGTATTAGATAAACTTGATAAAAAAGAAAATGAGGAGGTGTAATATGAATAGAGAAGGTAAAAAGTGTTTGCTGTATTCACGTGTTAGTACGGAAATGCAGGTTGATGGGTATAGTCTTGAAGCGCAAAAGAATTGCTTGAAAAGATTTGCGGAACGAGAAGAAATGATAGTGGTTGACACTTATGAAGATGCAGGGAAATCGGGGAAGTCTATTGATGGTCGTCCCGCTTTTAAGAAAATGCTTTCGGATATTGAAAACGACATAAACGTAGATTACGTTCTTGTTTATAAACTTTCTCGTTTTGGAAGAAATGCGGCGGATATATTGAATTCGTTGGCGTTATTGCAAATGTATGACGTGAATTTGATATGTATTGAAGAAGGAATTGACTCGTCTCAAACGAGTGGAAAATTACTTATTTCGGTACTGTCTGCCGTTGCTGAAATTGAAAGAGAAAATATATTAGAACAAACGATGAACGGACGCAGGGAAAAGGCTCGACAAG
This sequence comes from Christensenellaceae bacterium, assembly GCA_045613545.1. GTDB lineage: Bacteria > Bacillota > Clostridia > Christensenellales > Borkfalkiaceae > Scatosoma. Next base: position 14,319 of record JAZLBD010000001.1, on the reverse strand, counting down.
GTTTGTGGAATGGTGGACCTGCTCCTTACGGATATACGTTAAAGGATAATAGGTTGTATATTAACGAGGAAGAGGCGAAGTTAATCCGTCTCATCTTCGACAAATATGCAAATACAACGATAGGTTACACGGGAATCGCAAAATATCTAAACTTACAAGGTATTAAGAAAACCGTTCGTGATAATATGCGTAAAGAAGAGTGGAACGCGCATTGTGTAAAAATGATTTTAGAAAACCCTGTTTATTGTGGTCGTATTGCTTATGGTCGTAGAACTCTTGAAAAAGTAAAGGGAAAAAGAGATAAACAAAAGCGTATTTATACGGACGATTACATAATCGTTGACGGCGTTCACGATGCTATTGTAAGCGAAGAATTGTGGGATAAAGTGAGTGAAAAGCGTAAGGAAACGGGCAAAAAATTTAATTCCGTTTACGGCAATGAAAGGATACATTTATTGACGGGCTTACTGAAGTGTCCTGTTTGCGGAGGACCGATGTATGCAAACAGACATTGCTGGACGAAGAAAGACGGAACGTATAAAGAAGTTGGATATTACGTTTGTGGTAGAAACAAGCACGATAGAGGGCATTTTTGCGAATATAAAGCAGACTTAAAAAAGAGCGTAATTGAACCGCTTGTTATTGAAGCAATAAAAGAACTTGTTAATAAAAAGAAATTTGCTAATGCAATAGAAAATAGAATATCAAACTTTTCTAAAGATGACCGTCTTGATAAAGAGATTAAGAATTTTGAAGATAAACTAAACGAATTGAATTTGACTAAAGCACGATTAGAAACGGAAATTGATACGCTTCCATACGATGTAAAATATCGAGACAAGAAGTTAAACGACTTAAATTTGAGACTTGAAAAGATGTATGATGCGATTGCGGAAGTAGAAGAGTATATCGTGAACGCACGGTTTGAAAAGAAAGCTTTAGAAAAAGAGAAAACAACTTTAGAGAACATACGTAGAATATTGTTGAATTTTTCGGAGTTATTTGATATAATGAATGAGCAAGAGCAAAAGAATTTGCTTATGTATTTTGTTAAAGAAATCAATCTCAACCCGCATTGGAAAAAGAAATCACCATTAAAATCAATCGAATTCAACTTCCCAATATATGAAGATAGTGAAGAGGCTGTTTTTGTGTGTGAAGAAAAAAGCAGTGTGGAGACTTTGGTTTGTCTGACGCGAAAATGAGCAAAAAACGGCTTAAAATAGGCAAAATCAAGAATTTTTGAGTGGTTTTTAAAATGGATATAAATAGAGAGGTGATTTTTATAAAGAAAGTATTTTTTCAATTACATTTAGGATTTATGTTTTTATTGTTTGTATTTAGTATATTTATTTGCATTGGAGTATTTGCAATAGTAATGGGTATCATAGAAAGAAATGTGTTTATGATTCTTCTTGGTGCAATACCGCTAGGATTGACTGGTGTTCAGATGACCCAACTAATATACAATCGTATTGTTTTTTACGACGATTATATTCATGCGGTTGGAGATTTGCTCCCCAAAAAGGAGAGAATTCAATTTGAGGATAAGATTGAATATTCTCAAATAATAAATGTAAGAATTATAAGTTCTGGTAAAAACTCCCAAAAAAAATATATTAAAGCTAAATCCATGAGTTCAAATACGCCAAAAACGTATTTCGAGTTCACTTTAAAAAGCGGTAAAACAAGGTGGATATTTATCTTTTATCATTCCAAAAGACAAAGAAAAGCAATGGTCGAGATTATTAATCGAAAGACTGATTTAAATTTAAACTACGATGACATGATAAAAAATCGCCAATATATTTAATGAGGTAAAGGGATTGCAGGCTTTGTTCCTGCAATTCTTTTTCGTTTGTAACTGTTGACAAAATTTCCTATTTATTCTAAAATATAATCAACCGTAATATGTATCATAAGGTGGGAGACCATGCAACGAATATACCAGCAACGATTCGTTTTGGCAACAAGCATGGTGAAAACTTTGCGCTTGTGGATAGCTTGAGATATGCTTACGATGTAATGGGTAATATCGAAAAGGTATATGAAAACGGCGAGCTTGCTATCCGTTATCAATATGACGCACTTAACCGACTTGTGCGCGAGGATAACAAAACGCTTGACAAAACCTATGTTTTTGTGTGTGAAGAAAAAAGCAGTGTCGAGACGTTTGTACGATTACAACAAAGAAACTAAAATATACAAAAAATCGCGCGTGAATATAACGTGCGATTTTTTTCATACTGCTCTGTCGAAAGGAATTAGTTTGTGTCGAAAAAACCTTGCACTTTTGTTAAAATTATGCTATAATACAGAAGGATATTAAAAATCGAGAGGTTTTACAAATGGCGAAAAAGAAGAGAAAATCACTTGGTTTCCGTTTTTTAATGTGGATACTTCGAAAGGCGAAACAGCCGAGTAAATTCACGTACGTAGGAGACGAAATTGATGAGCCTTGCGTGATTTTAAGCAACCACGTCGATACGAGCGGACCCCTTTCTTTCCAACTCTATTCGGGATTGAATTTCACGTTCTGGGGCGCGTATCAAATGAACAGCGGGCTTGTGAAAATGTATAAATATCAATCGAGAGTATTCTATCACGAAAAGCGCGGTTGGAACTTATTCTTGGCGCGTCTCTACTGCTTGATTGCCTCTCCCGTCACGAGTATCGTATACGGTGGGCTCGATTTGATTTCCACCTATCCCGACTTGCGGTTTAGAAAAACGTTGCATGAGAGTGAAGAGGCCGTGAAAGAGGGCAAGAGCCTCGTGATTTTCCCCGAAGTGTCGGACAACGGATATTTGGACGAGCTTGAGGGTTTCCACCGTGGATTTTTGGTGTTCTTGCGCCATATGTATAAAAAAGGCGTGGATTTACCCGTCGTGGTCACCTATTTCAACAAGTATAATAAGGTGCATATGGTGGGCGAGAAAATCAAGTATAGCGAACTTTTGGCTACCTACGGAACGGACGAGGCGATTTGCTCGGCACTTTGCGAGAAGTGCAACGAACTTGGCAAACTTTCCTTAGGAGAAGAGCCCAAGGAAGAAGAGGCAAACGTCGCTTAAATTTTTTGCCACAAGAAAAAGGGTACATAGAAAGATAAAAAACGGGCGGTCGCCCGTTTTTTTATGCGTAGTACAAGTGCAACGGGTTGCGTTTTTAGGGAAACTGTGATATAATACTACCGTAAAGAGGAGCGCTTATGCAACGAAGAAGAGAACACGAAAAATCGCCGAAAACGGAAGAAAAAATCGTTTATACGGCGCAATATAAGGCGAATCACAGCGATTTATTGCTCGAATTTTTGCTCAGAAAATGCAATACTTCCCGAAACAACGTCAAAAACTTGCTTACAAGAAGACAAGTGCTCGTCAACGGGAGCGTCGTCACGCAATTTGATTTCCCGCTCGGCAAAGACGACGAGGTAAAAATCGCAAAGCAACCGCAAAAACAGACGGAAACGTTGAAGCGAAAAGGGGTGCGCGCGCTACCCCCTCGGGATATGCCCGCGATCCTTTTCGAGGACGAGGATTTGATTGCGATTGACAAGCCTTGCGGACTTTTATCCGTCGAGAGCGACAAGGAGCGAGAATCCGCTTATTCCAAAGTATTTTCCTATTTGCAATGCGCGGGCAAAAACGCGCGTCCCTATATTTTGCACCGCATTGATAAGGAAACGTCGGGGGTGCTCGTATTTGCCAAAAGCCCCAAAGTGTATTCGATGCTCAAAATGAAATGGAACGAGCAGGTACAACAAAGAGAATACGTAGCGCTCGTAGAGGGTTGCCCCGCGGAGAAAGAGGGAACGATCGTATCCTATCTCAAAGAAAACAAAAACCACCTCGTCTATTCGACGAAAGACCCCTCGGGACAAAAGGCGATTACGAATTATCGAGTGACGAAGTGTAGCGAGGAATATTCCCTGCTAAGCGTACAGATTGAAACGGGCAGAAAAAACCAAATCCGCGTGCACATGCAAACGCTCGGCTGTCCCGTCGTGTTCGACGAGAAATACGGCTACACGAAAAATCCGATCGGACGGCTTGGACTGCACGCAAGCAAGCTTGTGTTTTTGCATCCCGTAAGCAAAGAATTGATCACCTTGACGGCAAAATTGCCACCCGTATTTTTAACCCCTTTTAAGGACGAACGATAACGAAAACCCCCTATTCCAAAGCGGAATAGGGGGGATTTTTATGCTTTTGTAGAGAGCGCTTGTTTTTCGTATTGGAGCATATATAGGCTATGATACTTGCCTTTCTTTTTGAGTAGGTCGAAGTGGTTGCCTTGCTCTACGATTTCGCCTTTGGAAAGGACGATGATGTTGTCGGCGTGTTGCACGGTCGAAAGCCTATGCGCTACGATGAGCATCGTGCCGATATTCATCATTTTTTCAAGCGAATTTTGAATGAGTTGTTCGGTTTCCGTGTCTATATTCGCCGTCGCCTCGTCCAAAATCATTACGGCGGGTTTATGTACGATCGTCCGCGCGAACGAGAGGAGTTGTCGTTGTCCTGCGGAGAAATTGTTCCCCCGTTCTCGCACCTCTTCGTCAAGACCGCACGAAAGTTTATTGATGAAGTGGTCTGCGTTTACGTATCGACAAGCGTCCATAATTTCCTCGTCGGAAACCCCGTCCTTATGCAGGAGGATATTGCTACGGATTGTGCCCGCAAAGAGGAACACGTCTTGAAGCATTTGTCCAAAATGTTTACGAAGAGAGGATATTTTAATCTTTTTAATATCTATACCGTCGATTAAAATTTGACCTTTTTGAATATCGTAATTTCGGCAAATGAGGGAAAGAATGGTCGTTTTACCCGAGCCGGTCGCCCCGACGAACGCCACCGTTTCGTTGGCTTTTACCTTAAAGGAAACGTCTTTCAACACCCACTCGTCCTCAATATAGGAAAACCACACGTTTTTGAATTCGATATTCCCCTCGATATGGTCGATTTCCACGGCGTCCTCACGATCGACGATTTCCGGTTCCATATCCATAATCGTGAAAATCTTTTCCGCCGAAGCGAACGCCGATTGCAAGAAATTGAACTGTTCGGCAAGCGATTGAATGGGGTTGAAGAATTTTCCGATATACATATAGAAAGAGATAATGACGCCACTCGTGATCGTGTTCCCCATAAAGGTCGCGCCGTCCAAATATCCTTTTCCTCCGAGGTAGAAAAGGCACATAGTACAGGTGATATTGAGCATATACACGAGGGGACGGAAGATGCCAAATACGAAGATTTGCTTGCGTTTAGAAGCGCCGAGCGTTTCGTTTTTTTGGTGGAATTCACGCATTTTTCTGTCTTCTTGGTTGAAGATTTGCGTGACTTTAATCCCCGATAAATTCTCCGAGAGGAAGGTGTTGATATCCGTCGTTCCATCCTTTACTTTTCGGTACGCTTTTCTCGAGAATTTACGGAAAATGACGGAAAACAGTACGATGAACGGCACGAAACAAAGCACCATAAGGGTAAGCTCGAAGTTGATTGATAGCATAGCGACGAGCACCCCTAAAATGACGAAGCAGTTCTTCACGAGGTTGACGATGAGGTTGGTGAACATCATCGAAATGGCGTTTGTGTCGTTGGCGACTCTCGTCACCAATTTCCCTACGGGGATTTTATTGAGTTGGTTGTGCGAGAGGGATTCGATATGGGAAAAGACGTCCTCTCTCATTTTTGAAAGAATTTTTTGCCCCGTTTTTTGCAAGACGATCGCTTGGATATACGAACAAACGACGGAAAGGAGCAACGAGCTTGCGTAGATAGCGACCGCTATAAACAGAGAGGAAAGTTGAAAAGATTCCGAGCTGATTCTTTCGATGATCCAACCGAGCACAAGCGGGGAAACGATATCGTAAGCGATGGAAAAAAGCATAATGAAAAGGACGAACACGAAATTTTTCCAATGCGGTTTTGCATAGGCGAGAAGTCGCTTTGTGAGTTCGCCGTCTTTCATATTCCGATCAAAGCCGAGCGCTTCCTTTTTGTCTTTGATAAGGGCGTACGCCACGATAAAAATCGTGGAAAGCACGCCGATAATACCGCCTACGATGAGAAGGGGATAGTACGTGCGAACGGATAACAAATTAAACATTTTCACTTCCCTCCTTTTCCTCTTCTAATTTTTGGAGTTCCACGGTAAGTTTATAAGCAGGGCAAGAGCGCAAAAGTTCTTCGTGTTTTCCAACCGCCAAAACTTTCCCCTCGTCCATAAAAATAATCTTGTCCATACCCTCGACGGTGGACACGCGGTGGGCGATTAAAATCGTCGTTTTTCCCGCGCGATTGTTCCTTAAGTTTTCCAAAATAGCCTTTTCGGTGTTCGTGTCCACGGCGGAAACGGAATCGTCCAAAATGAGTATGGGCGCGTTTTTGAGCAAAGCTCGCGCGATGGAAATGCGTTGCTTTTGTCCGCCCGAAACGGTCACCCCTCGTTCGCCGAGAACCGTCTTGTATCCTTTGGTGAATTCGGCTATATTGTCGTGCACGACGGAAAGTTTCGCCGCCTCTATCACCGATTCTTCCTCGAACGTTTCAAGCCCGAACGAGATGTTGTTTTCGATCGTTTCGCTAAAGAGGAAATTATCTTGGGGTACGTACGCCGCGTTTTTCCGCACCGAATGAATGGTGATGTCGTTTACGTCCATTCCATCGACGAACACGGTACCGTCCGCTACGTTGTAAGTGCGGAGAATTAAATCGACGAGGGTGGTTTTCCCCGATCCCGTTTTGCCGATAATCCCCACGTTTTCGCCTGCGTGAATTTGGAAAGAAACGTCCTCAAGACTGTTATAATCCGTGTCCGGATAACGGAACGTAAGATTTCTAAATTCGATGTTCCCCGAGAGGGTTTCCACCTCACTAGCTCCCGCTTTATCGACGACGTGCATAGGCGCTTCTAAAAGCTCGCCGATTCTTCTAAGGGAAGCCTTTCCTCTCGATTGCATTTCAATGAGTTCGGAAATAGCCATAATCGGCCACAAAATAGAACTGAAATATCCGGTGAATTCCACGAGCGCGCCCGCCGAGAATACCCCTTTATAGACGAGATATCCGCCGTATCCTAAAATGATGCAAATAACCGATTCCGCAAACAACGTGACGGAGATGCGGAGCAGGGTGGAGATCTTCGTGTAGGTGATATTTTTTTCTTCGTTTTCCTTATTGAGTTTCTTAAACGCCCAAAGTTCTTTCACTTCTTTTACGAACGCTTTGATAACCGCAATCCCCGAAAAACTTTCCTGCGAAAAGTCGGAAAGTTTAGAAAAGGCGGCTTGACGCTCTTGCCATTTCTTCATCATGACCTTGCTCACGATCGAGCTTACGATAAACATAAAGCACATAGGCACGAGCGCGAATAAAGTGAGCAGTTTGTTCATTTGGAACATATTGTAAAGGGATAAAAGCCCTAAACACAAAGCGTCGAAGAGCATCAAAAGTCCCGAACCGAAACATTCTTGGACGGTTTCCAAATCGTTGGTAAATAGGGACATCATATTCCCGACTTTATTCACTTGATAATATTGTTGCGATAAATTTTTGCAGTGGTCGAACATACGACGACGGAGGTCGGTTTCCACCTTGATCGCCGAACCGAAAAAGCAAATGCGCCACAAAAACCGCCCCACCACCATAACCAAAATAATGAAGAGGAAAGGACGGCAAATTTCATCGAGCAGAAAATCCATATCAAAGGCGTATTCTTTTCCGCTTTTCACGACGACCCCTTTGTCGATCCCATCAACGACCATTCGATACAGTTTAGGCACTTCCAGTTGTATAAAATCAACGGCTATAAGCGCAACGAGCCCTAAGAGCAAAACGGCGAAAAAGCGCAAATAGTACCGATTGATGTGCTTGCCAAATAACATACCTTCTCCTTGTTTATTTTTCAGGCAATAAACCGCCTTTTTCTTTCGCGCGAGCGCGACAATCGTAGAATATAGGAAAGTATAAAGAAAAAAATGCGTTTTGTCAAGCGTATCGAACGTGTTTTTTCAAAAAAATTGTAGCAAGCAATAAAATTTCCCCCAAGGAAGAAAAAGGAAACATTTTTATGCTCATTTATTTGACAAAGTCATAAAATAATGTTACAATATAAAAGTCAAAAATAAACGAAAGACAAATCGCTTGTACAACAATCGATGAAGGAGATAGGACGATGAGCAAACTCATTTGTGACTCCAACAGTGAAGTTTGGTTTTCAAAGCTCAAAGAATTCGGCGTAGATTTTATTTCTATGCCGTATTTGGTAGAGGATAAAGAATTTTATTACGATCTTGGAGAAAAGACGGATTTTCCTTATTTTTACGATGCGGTAAGAGGTGGCGCAATCCCTAAAACGATGGCGCTTAACCCCGAGGATTATAAAGAAATTCTTACTCCCTATTTCGAAAAGGGAGAGGACGTTTTGTACGTGAGCTTTTCGCACGCGATGAGCGGTACCTTTAATCAACTGAACTCCGCGCTCAAAGAACTCAAAGAACTCTACCCCGAAAGGGAGTGTAAGGTGTTCGACACCAAGGCAATTTCCGTAGGAGCGGGCTTACAAGTCGAGGCGGCGGCAAGAATGAAGAAAGAGGGTAAATCGGACGAAGAAATCCTCGCGTTTTTGCGCTCTTTCCGCGATCGAGTGGCACTGTATTTCGTCGTGGACGATTTGATGCACTTAAAAAGAGGGGGCAGATTGACGGCGACCGCCGCGTTTGCCGGTACGATTTTAGGGATCAAACCGGTGCTCACGCTCGATAGCAAAGGCGGTCTTAACGTTGCGGAAAAAGTGGTGGGCAAGAAAAAAGCGATTCGAGTGCTTGCCGACAAAGTTTGCAAGGAGCTTACGGGAACGGAATATACCGTGTACGTGTTGCACGCCGACTGCGAGGACGACGCAGACGTCATAGAGCGAATGATAAAGGAAAAACGTCCCGAAGCGAAAATCGAAAAACAAATTATCGGACCCGTGATCGGATCGCATTGCGGAGCGGGAACGCTCGGCGTGGTGTTCGTAGCGGATAAACGCCCTATACCCTTGGAGGATTGCGAATGATAAAAGTAGTAGAAATTTCTTCTAAAAAAGACCAAAAAAAGTTTTTTAAGTTTTATATTGATCTGTATAAGAACAATCCCCATGCCGCGCCCAACTTATACGCGGACGAATTGTCCGAGTTCGACCCCAGTCAAAACGACGCGTTCCGCTTTTGCGAATGTAAAATGTTCCTCGCGTATAAAGGCAAAAAAATCGTGGGGCGGGTTGCAGGGATTTGGCACAAAGGGGTAAACGAAAAGTTCGGCACGAAACAACTCCGCTTTACCCGTTTCGACGTCATCGACGATTTTGAAGTGACGAAAGCGCTCTTTTCTAAGCTTCAAGAATGGGCAAAGGAGCTGGGCATGGACGAGATCATCGGACCTATGAGCTTTTCCGACTTGAACGAAGAGGGTATGCTCATCGACGGTTTCGACCGCGACAGTATGTATATCGAAATTTACAACCACCCCTACTACGTAGCGCATATGGAAAAGTTAGGCGCGTATAAAGTAGTGGATTGGAATTGCTACCGCATCAAAGTCCCCGAAAAATGCGACGAGAGATTGGCGCGCCTTAGCGAAGTGATCGCCAAGCGAAACGGCTATACTCTTCTCGATATCAAGGGCTTGATGAAGAAAGACAAGAAGAAACTCGACGAATATTTGATGCAATGCTTGGACGTACTAGACGAGGCGTTCGAGGGATTGTACGGAACGAGCCCTTTGAATGAAAAGCAAAAGGCGAGAACGCTGAAAACCATCAAGCAAGCGTTGATTCCCGAATTTGCGGCGGCTGTCCTTAAGGACGATAAAGTGGTTTCGTACGGGTTCGTAATGCCGTCGCTACTCAAAGTGTTGCAAAAGGGCAAGGGACACGTATTCCCGTTCGGGATTATCCCGTATATCCAAGCGATGAGCCATTCGGACGTAGCGGATATGATGTCGGTGGGCGTCGTGAAATCGGAAACGAATAAAGGCGCGGTAGCGCTCGTGATGAATAGCGTTTTACAAGGACTTATTTCTCGTGGCGTAAAATATTTGGAAACGGGTCCCGAACTTGAAGAAAACGCAAATATTCAAAATCTTTGGAAAAACTACGATAGGGAGCTTGTCAAGCGCCACCGTTGTTGGGGCTTGAAAGTAGAATAAAAAGACAGGCGTATCCCTTTGTGTATAAAGATTGCAACGGAATCGTTGACAAAACTCGGCTTCTCCAAAGTCGAGTTTTTTGTCTAAATACGGCAACATGCATTTTATTTTCTTTTTTGCTATACTAAATATAGCGATACGAAGGCATTTTACGCTCGACGTTTTCTCTACCAAAGGTTTACTTCTCTCCACTAAACCGTTGGTGGGTGTACTTTATACGTGGTGGGGTTTATACTATATAGGAAAGGAGGCGGGCTATGGATCAAGTAAAGATAGGAAAATTCATTGCCGAATGCAGAAAACGGAAAGACTTAACGCAAATGCAGTTGGCGGAAAAATTGGGTATTACCGATAAAGCAATATCCAAATGGGAAAGAGGAATTGCGATGCCCGATTCTTCGATTATGCTTGCGCTTTGCAGTATTCTCGGAATCAGCGTAAACGAATTGTTAAGCGGGGAGAAAAATAGTAAGGAAAAGGGAAACGAGCCGAATGAAGAGCTTTTGCTGGATTTGGCGAAAGAATTAGAGCAAAAAAACAAAACGATTTGGAATTCTATGTGGGCAATTATAATCGTCAGCTTGATCGCCCTCTTTTTAGGGCTTTTGGCCTCCGCCTTTTTGATTCCCGAGGGGATGTGGCAGGCGGTTGCGATGATCGGAATTTGCGTCGTGTTCTTGATACCTTGCTTTTACGCCTTAAAACTGGAAGTAAGCGTCGGCGCGTACAAGTGTAAAAATTGCGGTTATGAAATCGTGCCTACTTATACGGAGGCGTTGTGGGCGATGCATAGAGGAACAACTCGTCGCTTGAAGTGTCCGAAATGCAACAAACGAACTTGGTGCAAAAAGGTTTGGAAAAAGTAAAAATCAAACGTCTTTGTAAGGCAAACGGAAGAGGCTAACGAAAAAATATCGTTAGCCTTTTCGACTGAAAAAAATCCCTTGCACGTTTCGCCGTAGTTCGGTGTTTTTTATTCGCTTTTTGTCTTGACAATCGTAGCGGGATAAGATATAATAATAACCAACGAAGAGGACGGAAAACGCCCTGCGTAAAAGTGCGTGATCGAGGTATTATGCAAGAAAATAAAACAAAACAAAGCAAGAAGAAGTGGCTGTATATCCTACTTCTTTCTTTCGTACCCGTTATTTGGGGGTATGGATTTATAGCGACGGACGACGCTCTTATAGGGGGCGCGGGCCCGTATTCCGTGCTTGCAGGTAGATTTTTGCTTGCGGGTTTTTTTCTGATCCTCGCCCGTCTTTGCTTGGGGAAAAAACGGAACAAGTTCCAAAAATCCGAATGGGTTTGGGGAACGATTCTCGGCGGAGTCAATTTTTTAGGATTTTTATTCCAAACGGTCGGTCTTAGAACCACCGATCCGGGACGCGGGGGAATGCTCACGGGTACGTACGTCGTTTTAGTGCCCGTCATATCCTGTTTTCTTTCCAAAAAGTTTGAAAAGAAAGCGCTTATCAACGCCGTGGTTTTTTTGATCGGTATGCTTTTTATCGCCGATTGGAAGGGCGGAAAAGGTTTCCAAACGGGGGATATTTTGTGCGTCGTATGCTCGGTATTTTTTGCGACGCAAATCCTGTTGCTGGGTAAAAAAGACAAGGGCTGGGACCCGATCAATTTTAATATCGCGCAAATGTTTTCGATGGGCGGATTAGGGCTTGTCGGCGCTTTGCTTTTGGAACGGGAAGAGCTTGCCACGATGCAGATAAACGAGGTGGTTTTCCCCATTCTATTTTTGGCGGTGTTTAGTTCCGCTTTTTGCTATGTGATACAAATTATAGCGCAAAAGAAATTATCCGAATCGCTCACGGCTATTTTGTTGAGCTTGGAGTCGGTGCTTGCCGTAGCTTTTAGTTTGCTGTTTGGCAGAATGGATTTTTCCTATCCGCTTTTGATCGGCTCGGTCATTATGCTCGGCGCTTCCGTTTCCGCCTCGATTACCGACGAGGGGAAAACGCTATATAGGGAGGGGGAAGAATGCAAGTAGGGGTATCGACGGCAACGCTTTTTAACCGGCTTCCCAACGAAGAGGCGGTGGAATTATTAAACGAGTGGAAAATCCCCTGTTCGGAGGTGTTTTTGACCTCTTTTTGCGAGTACGAAAAATCTTTCGGTGAGTTGATCGCCAAAAATAAAGGCAATCTCCCCGTACATTCTATGCACGTGTTGAATATCCAAATCGAACCGCAACTGTTCTCCACCAACGCGCGGGTGAAAGAGGACTCTTTTTCCCTTTTGGATAAAGCGTTGCAAGCGGGGGAAGCGTTCGGGGCGAAATATTACACCTTTCACGGCATCGCCCGTTATAAAAAGGCGACGATTGAGGGTAAAGACGACGATTTTTTACGCTACGCAAACGTCCTCAAAGAGATAGATAATTTTTGTAAAAGCAGACACGGTATAGCCCTTTCGCTGGAAAACGTGGAATGGGCGCTCGCCAATCGTCCGCAAGCGTTCGACGAAATTTTGAAAAATTTCCCCGATCTTTCGACGGTGCTCGACGTCAAGCAAGCCCGCATTTCGGGGTATAGTGTAGACGATTACTTGAAAAGTATGGGTAAAAATTTATCGCACGTCCATCTTTCCGACGTCGACGAAAACGGAAAAATTCGCTTGCCGGGGGAGGGGAATTTCGATTTTGCGAAACTTATAAAACAGCTTTCGGACGTCGGATTTAACGGACCTTTGCTCGTGGAGGTGTATAGCGGAGACTATCAAGACCTCTCCGCGATCAAGCGTTCCTGTACGTTTTTAGAGGAAATCATTTATAAATACTCTCTTTAATGCTTATAATACAAGGTAGGAGGAAGAAACATGATCCATAACGAAGCATTATTTACCCTTTCTTACGGGGTTTACGTTCTTACGACGAACGATGGGAAAAGGGACAACGGGGCGATCGTCAACACCGTACAAATGCTCACGGAAACGCCCAAGCGCGTGACGATTTTTGTGAATAAGAGCAATTATACCGAAGAAACTCTTCGAAAAACGGGCTGTGCGAACGTATGCGTTTTGTCGGAACAAGCGCCCTTTTCCGTGATCGAACGGTTTGGTTTTTACAGCGGAAGAGAAAAGGATAAATTCGAAAGTTTCCCTTGTCCGACTGCGGAAAACGGCTTGAAATATTTGGATAAATACGCCTCGGCGGTGATCGGGGTTAAAGTGACGGACGCGTACGACTACGGCACGCACACCTTGTTCGTGGCGGAAGTGACGGACGCAAACGTTATTTCCGAAGATCCGCCGATGACGTACGCGCACTATTTAGCAAACGTAAAACCCAATCCCAAAGTAAGCGTAAAAGGGGAAAAATGGGTTTGTAAAATTTGCGGATACGTGCACGAGGGGGAACTGCCGAGCGATTTTATTTGTCCACTTTGCAAACACCCAGCCGAAGATTTTGAAAGGTTGGAATAAGAAAAAGAGGGCGTTCTCTTTTTGCAAGGATTGAATAGAAAATCTAAAAAACTCGACTTTTTGGGGCCGAGTTTTTTATTTTTACAAAAACGCTTGATAAAATAAAAAATATGTGTTATACTAATTATGCTCAACAAATTAAATATGTGTAGAATTTGGGTTTATTTGTCTTTTGAAGGGATAATGACGCTCTTTTTCGTCACACTTACATATTGAATTTGTTAAAATGCAGATTCCTTTTATGTAAGTGTTAAACCCATTTCACATAAGGTTTGTTGAGCGACAATCGGAGTCTGCGTTTTGGTGCGTTAACTTCGGTTGGCGCACTTTTTTATTTTATGTACGTAAAAACGTTTGATAAAATAAAAAATATGTGTTATACTAACTACGTCACACAAACTGCATAGAAATACGTGAAGAGGTATTTTTTGGAATACCTACCTTTTCTTTGCGCATTCTAATCTTAGAGTTTGATAAAATGCAAATTCCTACGATTAGAATGTGTATATCTTTCGCGTCTGAATCAGTTTGTGTGACAACAATCGGAGTTTGCGTTTTTGTGCGTCAGCTTCGGTTGGCGCACTTTTTTATTTTTGGAGGGAGAGATGAAATACGAAAGAGAAGAGCTTGAAAAATTTAATTTGTTGGCGTTGCGGTATATTGCAAGAGCGGTGGGCGTAGCGAG